>JAILZL010000007.1 GCA_023512475.1 Syntrophobacterales bacterium | reverse complement strand
GGCATGGCCATGCTCACCTCGGTTTACCCGCCCCAGCAGCGGGGCCGGGTGCTGGGCCTGACGGTTTCCACGGTTTATGTGGGCCTGTCCCTGGGGCCGGTGCTGGGCGGTTTTTTGAACTACCAGCTGGGCTGGCGGTCGGTGTTTTATTTCACTGCTCTGCTGGCCCTGGTGGCGGCGGTTATTATTTTCGGCAAGGTGCGGCAGGAATGGCGGGGGGTAGAGAATGAACTCTACGACTGGGCCGGGGCGGTCCTTTATGTGGCCGGCATGCTTTTGTTCATGTACGGTTTTTCCGCCCTGAAAACAGCGCCCCAGGCCCGTTACAGCCTGCTGGTCGGGGCGGTGCTGCTGGTGCTTTTTGTCCGCCAGGAGGTGAAAACCGCCCATCCTGTACTGCAGATGCAGCTTTTGCTGAAAAACCGCGTTTTTGCCTTTTCCAATCTGGCGGCGCTGATCAACTACAGCGCCACCTTTGCGGTATCTTTCCTGCTCTCGCTGTACCTGCAGGTCATCCGGGGTTTTGATTCGCGAACTGCTGGCTTCATTCTGCTCTGCCAGCCCGTGATGATGGCTCTTTTGTCGCCCTATGCCGGACGGTTGTCCGACCGGGTGGCACCGCGGCTGCTGGCCTCCCTGGGTATGGGTCTGACAGCGCTTGGCCTTTTGCTTTTTGCCTTTCTCAACCCGGCCACTGCTACGCCGCTGGTGATGGCCAATCTGGTGCTGCTGGGCACGGGTTTTGCCCTGTTTTCTTCCCCCAACAGCAATGCCGTGATGGGAGCGGTGGATCGGCGCTTTTACGGTATCGCCTCCTCCATGCTGGGCACCATGCGCCTCACCGGTCAGGCGGTGAGCATGGCCGTGGCCACTTTGCTCATCGACATCTTTATCGGCCACGCCCGCCTTTCCGCCGCTCTGGCCGGGCCGCTGCTTTCCAGCCTGCGCCTGGCCTTCGCCATCTTCGCCTGCACCTGCGTCCTGGGTGTGCTGGCCTCCCTGGCCCGGGGACCGGGTGGAGAACCGGCGGGGCGGGTTTAAGGCCTGGCCAAACGGGTTTATAATTGCTAATATAGTATAGTTAAGGAAACTGTTTTTTCCTGATAAAAAACTCGTGAAACAAGTGGTACTTGTGCGCAGCAAAAATAATTTCGGAGTAAGAAAACTGCAAAGGAGACCATCATGAGCAGCGAAAAATCCACCAACTTCATTCAGGCCATCATTGAGGAGGACCTGAAAACCGGCAAGCACGGCGGTCGGGTGCACACCCGCTTTCCTCCCGAACCCAACGGCTACCTGCACATCGGCCATGCCAAGAGCATCTGCCTCAACTTCGGCATCGCCCAGGAGTTCGGCGGGCTGTGCAACCTGCGCTTCGACGACACCAACCCCACCAAGGAGGAGCAGGAGTACGTGGACGCCATCCTGGAGGATGTGCGCTGGCTGGGGTTTGACTGGGGGGAGCGGCTGTATTTCGCCTCGGACTACTTCCAGCAGATGTACGACTATGCCGAGATGCTCATTGAAAAGGGCCTGGCCTATGTCTGCTCCTTGAGCGCCGAGGAGATCCGGGAGTACCGGGGCACCCTTACCGAGCCGGGGAGGGAGAGCCCCTACCGCCGCCGCTCGGTGGCCGAAAACCTGGACCTCTTCCGGCGCATGCGGGCCGGGGAGTTCCCCGACGGCGCCCATGTGCTGCGGGCCAAGATCGACATGGCCTCCGGCAACCTCAACCTGCGGGACCCGGTGCTCTATCGCATCCTGCATGCCGAACACCATCGCACCGGCAACCGCTGGTGCATCTATCCCATGTATGATTACGCCCACCCCCTCTCCGACGCCCTGGAGGGGGTGACCCATTCCATCTGCACCCTGGAGTTTGAGGACCACCGGCCCCTGTATGACTGGGTGCTGGATAATCTGCCGGTGCCCTGCCGCCCCCGCCAGTATGAATTCGCCCGCCTCAATCTCAGCTACACCGTGCTCTCCAAGCGCCGGCTCATCCGGCTGGTGGAGGGGGGCTATGTCTCCGGCTGGGACGACCCCCGCCTGCCCACCCTGGCGGGTTTGCGCCGCCGGGGGGTGCCGCCCGAGGCCATCCGCAAGTTCTGCGACCTCATCGGGGTGGGGAAACGCAACAATCTGGTGGATATGGCCCTCTTCGAATACTGCATCCGGGAGGTCCTCAACCTGACCGCCCCCCGGGTGATGGCGGTGCTGCGCCCCCTCAAGGTGGTCCTCCTCAACTACCCCGAGGGGCAGGTGGAGGAGGTGCAGGCGGTGAACAATCCGGAGGACCCCGCCCAGGGCACCCGGCCGGTGCCCTTCTCCCGGGAGCTCTACATTGAGCGGGAGGATTTCCTGGAGGAGCCGCCCCCCAGGTTCTACCGCCTGGCCCCGGGCCGGGAAGTGCGCCTGCGCTACGCTTATTTCATTAAATGTGTGGAGGTGGTGAAAAACCCGGACACCGGGGAGATCGAGGAGGTGCACTGCACCTACGACCCCCAGACCAAAGGCGGCTATGCCCCGGACGGCCGCAAGGTGAAGGCCACCCTGCACTGGGTCTCGGCGGCCCACGCCCTGCCGGCGGAGGTGCGTCTCTACGACCGGCTCTTCACCGTGCCGGAACCCGGGGCGGCCAGCGGGAATTTCCTGGACGATCTCAACCCCCACTCCCTGGTGACCCTGACGGACTGCCGGGTGGAGCCCTCGTTGGGGCAGGCCGCGCCGGGAAGCCGCTTCCAGTTTGAGCGGCTGGGGTATTTCTGCGCCGACCCCCGGGACTGCCGGCCGGGACGGCTGGTCTTCAATCGCACCGTCAGCCTCAAGGATGAATGGGAAAAGCTCAAACAGAAGGGGGCCGTCTGACCCCGCCGTGGAGGAAGACCGGCGATGCTCACCCTGTTTCAGATGGATGAGAACCCCTGCCTGACGAGGGACAGCCGTTTCACCTTCATCTGCGGCCCGGGGGTGCCCTGCTTCAACCGCTGCTGTCAGGCGGGGGTCATCGTGCTGAATCCCGGCGATGTATTGCGGCTGAAGCGGTTTTTGCAGGTGAGCTCCACCGAGTTCCTGCGGCGCTACACCGTAAGGGAGACGGAGGCGGGCTCCGGCCTGCCCCTGGTCTTCCTGCGGCCGCCCCGGGGCCAGGACACCGGCTGCCCCTTTGTTACTGACACCGGCTGCCGGGTCTATGAGGCCCGGCCCGACGCCTGCCGCCTCTTCCCGCTGGCCCAGGGCAGTGTGCTCACTCCGGAAGGCCCCCGGGATCAGCTATATCTGCGGCAGCCCCCCTATTGCCAGGGCCTGGCCGCCGACAGCGAGTGGAGCGTGGCCGACTGGATGGCCGCCCAGGGCTTTGATCCGGAGGACCCCCGGCGCCGGGCCTGGGTGTCCCTCCTCCTCACCCGGGCCTTGAGCGGCCCGGCGACCCCGGACCAGCAGGACCTCTTTTACCTGGCCGCCTATGACCTGGACAACTTCCGGGCCTTTGTCCTGACCTCCGCTTTCCCCATGGTGTATGGCTTTCCGGCGGAGGCCCTGGCGCCCCTGGCGGACCAGGAGGAGGCCCTGCTGCGGTTTGCCCTGGCCTACATCACCGCCACCCTGGAGGAGGATGAACCCTCCCTGGTGCGGGAGGCCTTGAGGGAGGCCCTGCTGGCCGAAGCGCCGGAGTGAGGGCGCCCAGCCCCGGGTCTGGGGGTAACACTCCGGCGGGGATCAACAGGGGGTGGTCTGACGCCTCCCCCGGGAGACCGAGATGCTCATTCCCGGATTTCGCGCCGCTGCCACCGCGGCGGGCATCAAAAAGCACGGCGGCCTGGATCTGGCCCTTATCGTGGCGGACCGGCCCGCAACGGCGGCCGGGGTCTTCACCCGCAACCGGGTGAAGGCCGCGCCCGTGCTCCTGTGCCGGCGCCGCCTGAAGCACGGCCTGGCCCAGGCCATCCTGGTGAACAGCGGCAACGCCAACGCCTGCACCGGGACGGCGGGGCTGAAGGCCGCCCGGGAGACCACCCAGGCGGTGGCCCGGGAGCTCCGGGTGGCCCCGAATCTGGTGCTCCCCGCCTCCACCGGGGTCATCGGCCAGCCCCTGCCGGTGGAGAAGATCACCCTGGGCGTACCGCTCCTGGTGGCGCACCTCAGGCCGGACGGGTTCGAGGAGGCGGCCCGGGCCATCATGACCACGGACACCCGCCCCAAAAGCGCCCACACCTCCCTGAAGCTGGCCGGCCACCGGGTCATCCTGGGGGGCATTGCCAAGGGCGCCGGCATGATCCACCCGGACATGGCCACCCTGCTGGCTTTCCTGTTCACCGACGCGGCGGTGTCCGCCCCGGTGCTGCACCGCCTCCTCCGGCAGGCGGTGGATCAGACCCTGAACTGCATCAGCATCGACGGGGACACCTCCACCAATGACACCGCCCTGTTCCTGGCCAGCGGCCGGGCCGGCAGCCCCACCCTCACCGATCCCGGCGAGCCCGGCGCCGCCGCTTTGGCTGCCGCCCTCACCGAGGTCCTGGCGGAGCTGGCCCGCCAGATCGTGGCCGACGGCGAAGGCGTGCGGCACCGCTTCCGCATCCTGGTCACCGGCGCCGCCACCCCGGCGCAGGCCAAGCGGGCCGCGGCCACCATCGCCACCTCGCCCCTGGTGAAGACCGCCATGGCCGGGCCGGATGTCAACTGGGGCCGCCTCATGGCCGCCCTGGGCCGCTCCGGCGCCCGGTTCAACCCGGACCGGGTGGACATCACCTTCGGGGAGATCCCGGTGGTGCGCCAGGGCGTGGGGCTGGGGGAGAAGGCGGAAGAGAAGGCCCGTTCGGCCATCCTAGCGGGGCCGGTCACCATCACCCTGAACCTGAACGCCGGGGAGGCCCGGGCCCACTGCGACACCTGCGACCTCACCGAAGACTACGTCCGCATCAACGCCAGCTACCGCAGTTAAGGGGCCGGGAGCCTGGCTCCCCCTCCTGTGGCAGGTGGTGGAAAAGGTTATTCGGGGGAGGGACCGAGCCCTGCCCTCCCCTGGCAAATTCGGCCAGCCTTGTCCCACCGGATTTCGGGAAAGGGGTGTCTTTGAACAACCTGATGGGCGCCCTTCCCCGCCCCGCGCCGGGGTGAGGGGTTGCCTGAAAGGGCAGGCTTGCCCATCCTCTGACCCCCTCCGTGACGGGCTCGCCCCCGGCGATAATCCGTGGGAATAATCCCCCGGGGCACGCCTCAGGCTGCCCTCCCCGTGCCGGCGCGACGCAGGCACCATTTGGCGGCCTCCACCACTGGGAAGAGTCCGAGCGCCACCGCCAGAACCGGCAGCCAGTCCCGGAGGGTCAACGGCACGACATGAAAGAGCCGCGCCAGGGGCGGCCAGTGGATCACGGCCAGCATCAGGGCCAGGGAGACGGCCACTGCGGCCACCAGCCAGCGGTTGCGCCAGAAGCCGACGGTGAGAAGGGAGAGGTGATCGGAGCGGCAATTGAAGGCGTTCACCATCTCCGCCAGGATGAGGGCGGCAAAGACCATGGTCTGGGCCAGCGCCAGCACCTGCCGGGGCTCCCCCAGGCCCCGGGGGTCGGTGAGCCAGTAATAGGCAAACAACGGGATCAGGGTGAGGGTCAGATAGCCTGAGATCACCAGGATCAGGGCGATGACGGCCCGGGTGAAGACCCCTTCCCGGGGGGAGCGGGGCGGCCGGCGCATGACATCCGGGGCCTTGGGATCCACCCCCAGGGCCAGGGCCGGGAGTCCATCAGTGGTGAGATTCACCCAGAGGATCTGCAAGGCCACCAGGGGCAAGGGCAGGCCGAACAGCAAGGCCCCGGTGAGCACCAGGATTTCCGCGAAGTTGCAGCTCAAAAGGTAGATGAGATATTTCCGGATGTTGTCGAAGATGGCCCGGCCCTCCTCCACCGCGGCCACCAGGGTGGCGAAGTTGTCGTCCGCCAGGATCATGGCCGCGGTCTCTTTGGTGACCTCGGCGCCGGTGAGGCCCATGGCCACGCCGATGTCGGCCCGCTTGAGGGCCGGGGCGTCATTCACCCCGTCCCCGGTCATGGCCACCACCTCGCCCCGGGCCTTGAGGAGATCCACCAGCCTGAGCTTGTGCTCCGGGGAGACCCGGGCAAAGATGCGGGTATCCGCAAGGCGCCGGCCCAGCTCCGCGTCGCTGAGGCGGGAGAGGTCCCGACCGGTGAGGACGGAGTCCTGGCCCTGCTTCACCAGCCCCACCTCCCGGGCCACCGCCTGGGCGGTGGCGGCGTGATCCCCGGTGACCATATAGACCCGGATGCCCGCCCGCCGGCAGCGGCGCACCGCCGCCCTCGCCTCCGGCCGGGGGGGGTCGATCATGCCCACCAGCCCCACCCACACCAGGTCCTCCTCCTCCTGGGCCGGGGTGACTTCGGACAGCTCCGGCAGCTGCCGGTAGGCCAGCCCCAGGACCCGCAGGGCCCGGCCCGCCATGTCCGCCGCCTGCCGGGCAATGACCTGGCGACCCACCGCCGCCAGGGGCTTTTCCCCCTGGCTGGTGAACAGCCGGCGGCATTGGGGCAGCAGGCTTTCCGGCGCGCCCTTGAGATACATCACCCGCCCCCGGGGGGTGTCATGCACGGTGCTCATGCGACGGCGTTCGGCGGTGAACGGGATCTCCGCCACCCGGGGATATTCCTGGCGCAGGCGCTCTTCCGCCAGGCCCAGCTTGCGGCCCAGGACCAAAAGCGCCCCTTCGGTGGGATCCCCCCGCACCCGCCAGGCGCCGTTTTCCTGGCTCAGCACGGCATCATTGCACAACATTGCGATGCGCCCCGCCAGGTGGAGCACCGGGTGGGCGGGGCTCACCGGGGTCAGATCCCGGGTCCGGAAATCCCCCTTTGGCTCATAGCCACTGCCGGTGACCTCCACCTCCAGGTGGTCGACGAACAGAGCCCGCACCGTCATCTCATTTTTGGTGAGGGTGCCGGTCTTGTCGGTGCAGATCACCGTGGTGCAGCCCATGGTCTCCACCGCCGGCAGGCGCCGCACGATGGCCCGCTGCCGGGCCATGCGGGTGGTGCCGATGGCCAAGGCGCCGGTGACCACCGCCGGCAGAGCCTCGGGCACCGCCGCCACCGCCAGGCTGAGGCCCCAGAGCAACATGCGCCAGAAGTCCTCCCCCCGGGCGAGCCCCAGACCCACCGCCAGGAGGGCGATGCCGAGACAGATGGCGGCCAGCACCCGGGCGAGGCCCGCCAGGCGCCGCTCCAGGGGCGTGGACTCGTGGGGCACCTCCTCCAGCATCCGGGCGATGCGACCGAACTCGGTGCCCGGGCCGGTGGCGGTGACCACCGCCTGCCCCCGGCCGGACACGATCACCGTCCCGGCATAGACCAGGCAGTGCCGTTCGGCCACCGGGGTTGGGGCCGGCACCGGCTCCACCTTCTTGTCCACCGGCAGGGACTCCCCGGTCAGCAGGGATTCGTCCGCCTGGAGATGGGCTGCGGCGAGCAGCCGGCCGTCGGCCGCCACCCGGTCGCCGGCGCTGAGGAGGAGAAGGTCCCCCGCCACCACCTCCCGGGCCGGGATCACCTGCTCCTGACCGTCCCGGAGAACCACCGCGGTGGGCGCGGCCAGCCGGGCCAGGGCCGCCGCGGCCCGCTCCGCCCGGTATTCCTGCACAAAGCCCAAAACGGCGCAGGCCAGAACAATGGCCAGGATGACCGCGGCATCCAGATGCTCCCCCAGGACATAGGAGATGCCCGTGGCAACGAGGAGGATGAGGATGAGGAGATTGCCGAACTGCCTCAGGAAGAGGCGCAGCGGAGAAACCCCGGGGGCGGCGGCCAGCTCGTTGGGACCGTCGCGCTCCAGCCGCAGGGCCGCCTCCGCCTCACTCAAGCCCTCAGGGCCGCAGCCCAGGGCCTGCCGGACTTCCTGAGGGGACCAGGCATGGTAGGCGGGGGCTTCAGACTTCCCGGATTTGGTCACCACTCCGGTCATGCTTCTCCTCCCCGCCCGGTCCGGGCCCGCCGGCCTCAGAGGCGATGGTGCAGCTCAAAGCGCACCGGCCGCGCGCCCACGACTTCCCGGGCCATCTCCCGGACGAGCTGCTCCTCCCTGGGGGTGTGAATGATCCCGGAGACCACCGGGGTGGAGCCCTCCAGGCGCACCTCCAGGGTAGGGATCAGCACCCTCGGGTCGGTGGCGATGCGGGCCTTGAGCCGGGCGGCCAGGGCCAGATCGGCGAGATGGGCCTTGGCCTCCGGCGTGGCCAGGGCCTCCCGGGCCTCCAGCTCCCGCACCAGGAGGTCCACCACCTCATCATAGCTCAGGTGGCCGGTGTTTAACACCAGATCGTAGTGCTCATCCGCGGTCCAGTCCACCCCGTAGGTGGCCTTGAGGTAACAGGCCCGCTCATTGTCCACCTGGGCGATGAGGCGCTCTGCGGCCTCCCGGGAGAGACTCTCCCGCACCATGATGGTCTCCAGGCGCACTTCCAGGGGGGCGATAAGGCGCACCCTCAGGGCATGGGGCACCTCTTTGAGGAGCACAAAGCCGCCCCGGCCGATGATGACCACCCGGTCGGCGGCGGCGTACTCCAGGATGAGGGCCTCCAGTTGCGCCACATACCCCCGGTATTGCCAGTCGTGGCGCTCCCACAGGGTGGGACAGACCTCGTCCACCTCCCGGGCCACCCGCCCCCAGCGGGCCCCCTTGGCGTCCAGATCCCGGAAGAGGCGCTCCTTGTCCACGAATTCATAGCCCAGGCGGGACGCCACCCGCCGGCCGATATCCCGGCCCCCGCTGCCGTATTCCCGGGAGATGGTGAGGATGGCCATCCTTATTCCTCCTCCGGATTTTTCAGTCCCAGGCTCTCCGCGGCCAGGGCGGCCTCCCGGGCGGCGGCCCGGCGGAAGGTCCAGCGGATCCAGAGCTTGCCCACCAGGATCACCGCCACCGCCAGCACCGCCTCCATGAGATAGGTGAACCACTTGGGCATGGCCAGGAGTTTGGCCACGAAGGGGTCAGTGAAGATCATCTCCCCGGCCACCCGGCCCAGCACCGCGGCCCCTATGAGAATGATGATGGGATAGCGGTCCATGAGCATGGACAGGAGGTTGCTGGTAAAGACCACAAAGGGGATGGACAGGGCCAAACCGAAGAGCAGCAGGAAGGGATTGCCGTGGGAGGCGCCGGCCACCGCCAGGACGTTGTCCGTGCTCATGGTGATGTCCGCCACGATGATGAGCCACATGGCCTGCAGGAGGGTCTTGGCCTCCTTGTCCGTCTGCTCCGGCGCGCCCTCCACGAAGAGCTTCACCGCGATCCAGGCGATGAGCACCCCGCCCACCAGCTTGAGGAACTGGATCTCCAGGAGCTGGGCCACAAAAAAGGTGAGGACCACCCGGAGGAGCACCGCCGCGCCCGCCCCCAGGATGATACCCCAGCGCCGCTGCCGCCGGGGCAGGGAGCGCACCGCCATGGCGATGATCACCGCGTTGTCCCCGGCCAGGATGAGATCGATGATGATGATGTTGATGATACCGAAAAAGAACTTCCAGTCCAGCTTGTCCAGCCCCCAGGCGGCCCAGTCCATGTCGCACTCCATCAAAGAGGCGGGACCGGAGGCTTGACCCCGCTGGCCCCGCCCTCATTCACATGCGTTGAATATATCCCAGAAGACGCGGCCTCGCCACGTTCAGGGCGGCTCGGCCCTCCTCCGGTTCGCAGCCGCCCCCTCCGGAGGGGGCGGGGCGAGGATCACCGGCCTTCCGGGGAAGGCCTTTCCCCACGGAGGGGGCCGGAAGCCAAGGCCGGGTGTCAGGGGAGCCCGGGGCCGCCCCGGGGGCTACCGAAAAACACCCCTCCTCGACATCCGGGAGGTGAGGCTGGCCGATTCTGCCGGTCTGGCGAAGCCCAGATGTGGGCTCGGGGAAGGGGGAGGGGCAGACTGTTCCCCCTGGCCCCCTTTCCCCGCATCCCCTTTTTCCCCCTCCTCAGAACTTCGGCGCCGGGAAGATGATGCCGCCGAACAGGAGATACGCCAGGATCAGGGTCCAGATGATATTGAAGCTCTGGGCTACAATAAAGGCCAGCGCCGGCCGGCCGCCGCCCAGAGCCGCCAGGTCCATGAACCGGGTCTCCAGACCGATGCTGGTGAAGGCCAAAGCGAACCACCACACCTCGATGCTCTGCAGGGGCTTGCCGATGGCCTTGATGGTGGCCTCGCTCAGGATAAAGGAGAACAGGAGGGAGGAGGCCAGAAAGCCCAGGACGAACTTGGGGAAGCGGTACCAGATCTCCATCAGGCTGGGCTTCTCCCCCTCCTTGGTGCCCTTGAGGGTCCAGACCACCGAGAGGATGAAGGCGGCCACGCCGATGAGCACGTTCTGGCTCATCTTCACGGTGACGCCCACCTTCATGGCCAGGTCGCTGATCAGGGCCCCCGCCGCCACCACCGAGCCCGAGGTGTCCAGGGTGCCCCCCAGCCAGGCGCCGGCCACCGCGTCGGGGATGCCGAAGGCCTTGCTGATGATGGGCATGAGCACCATCATGGGCACGGCGCACACCAGCACGATGGAGGTGACATAGGAGAGCTTCTTGGGATCGCCCTTCACCGCGCCGGCGGTGGCGATGGCCGCGGACACCCCGCAGATGGACACCGCACTGGAGAGCATGGCGGCGAACTCGTCGTCAATCTCCAGGCGCTTGCACAGCCACCAGCAGCCGTACCAGACCACGCTCACCACCAGCAGCGACTGGATCATGCCCAGGAAACCGGCCTTCATGATGACGCCGAAGAGCACCCGGGCGCCCAGAATCACCAGCCCGGACTTGATGTAAAACTCCGTTCTCACCGCGGGCATCATCCAGGCGGGCACCCCGATGACGTTGCTCACAAAGAGGCCGATGAGGAGGCAGAAGAGCACATACTCCAGGCCGTATTCATGGATGGTGTAATTCCCCGCCAGAAACAGGGCCAGCCAGGAAATGACAAAAACGACGGGGAAACCGGTGATGAAGTATCCCACCGGCTGGCCCATGAGGGACATGCCGATCATGCCGATGAACAGGATGGTCAGGAAGATATAGAAGGAGAGAAGCAGGTTTTCCGCGGAGAGGACTTTATCCAAAAGCGCCCCGGCTTGGCGGCTGATCTCGGAGGCATATTTGCCGGCCCGGTCTTTGAGGTCCTTGTCCTTGGCCTTTTTGCCCGCCTCCTCCAGCTTTTTGGCCGCGGCGCCGATGGCCTTGCGGTTCTGGCCGGCAATGGCGGCGCTCAAGGCCTGGGCCTGCTCCGCCAGGGCCGCTTCCCCTTTGTCGCCGGCTTCCCTGGCCAGCCGGTCAATGGCCGGGGACAGGGTGGCCACCACCGACCGGAATTCCCCGTCCGTGGTCCAGCGGAAGCCGGGGGCCTTGGGAACCATACCGAAGCCGGAGTAGAGAATCAAAAAGACGGCAATAATACTCAAACCGATCCAGACCCCCAGCCAGTCCTCGGACTTGTAGAGGGCCTGCCACTGGGACATCTCCAGCTCGGCCTTCTCCCGGGCCTCCCACTCCCCCTTGAGGCCCATGAGCTCTTCATGCTCGGCCTTCAGCTTGCGGAGCTCCTCCTTCACCTGGGAGAGGGGGGCGTCCGGAGGCAGCCCCAGCTCGGCTTTAAGCTCCGCCAGGGCCTTGGCCTGGGCTTCCACGGCCTCGATGACGCCCTGCTCGCTGGCCGCAAAACCCAATCCCAGCACCTTCTTCAATCTCTCCACCACATATGCCATGCGAGACCCTCCTTTCATTGGCGCTCTCCCTCAGGCGGGACCGCAGCCGCCCGAGGTCCTGCCGGCTGCCGCTTTCCCAGTAATTTGGTATGTATATACTCTATTTTTCATCATCTGGCGAAAAAGACAACGGAAAATCTTCCCCTGCGTCATGGGTGGGAGCGCTTGCGGCAGGACCGGCAGACCGGCGGGGGGGAGCCGGCGCTGAGAGCGCGGCGGAATTCCCGGTAGGCGGGGGAGTCCCAGATGGCCATCAGGTCCTGCTCCCGGAGGTTCCCGAAGCTGAGGCGGTGGGCGACCGGGCCTCCCCCGCCGCCCCCTGGGGGCAGGGCGGCGAAGACGCACGGCGACACCGCCCCGTCCGCCGCCACCACCAGGGCCCGGAGGGGGTTTTCGGAGCATGGCCCCACCCGGCCTGGGGGCGCAGACCAGCGGTCGTGCACCTCCAGGCCCCGGGCCCCGGCCTCCCGGCGGAGGCGGGCCAGGGTGGCGGCCAGGACCGGGGAGTCCTCCACCACTTCCGGGGCCAGCTCCGGGGCGGCCACAAAGTCCAGGGTGCTGATGACCACCTGGGCCACCCCCAGGCCGGACAGGAGCCGGGGCAGCCGGGCCAGGTCCCCAAGGCGGGAGGCAAGGAGCATATAGGCCACATGCACCCGGGGGGTGGAGGCCCCCCGGGCCGCCTTGAGGCGCGCCAGGGTCTTCAGGGCCTCCAGCACCTGCTCCAGGCGGGTGCCCCGGCGGATCTCATCCTGGCCGGGATCCGTGCCCGCCAGCGAAAAGGCCAGGACATCCAGGCCCTCGGCCACGCAGCGCTCCAGGACCGCCTCGGTGGCCAGCATGCCGTTGGTGGTGGCCCCCACCTGGCAGCCCGCTTTTTTGGCTTCCCGCAGGAAAAGGAAGAAATCCGGGTGCAGGAAAGGTTCGCCCCAGCCCTGGAGATGCACGTAGCGCGCCCCGGGAAAGATGGGCGCCAGGCGGGCAAAGGTCTCCCGGTCCAGGGACAGCTCCGGCCAGGCCTCCCGGAAGACCGTGCGGGGGCAGTAGATGCAGGCCGCGGTGCAGGCGGTGGTGATCTCCACCTGGAGCCAGTCAAAGCGCGGCGGGCGGCTGAGAAAGGGCAGCCAGAACACGACCTCACCTCATCACGGGTTCAGGGAGGGGCGGGCCCTGGCACCCCTCCCCCAAGTGATTCGGCCTATGCCCATCTTATCCCACCTGGGCCGCGGTGGCCAGGGGGGGTATCTCCCCCTTCCGGCTCCCCTTTGCGGCGACTGGCCCCCCGGGGCAATTTCTGATACCATGTGCCTCAGCTCGGCACGGTGATGGAGGACACCCATGGATTACCAGACCGCCGCGACGCAATTGAAACAGGCTCTGCGCCTCCGGACCGAGCCCTTTGGGGTGACCTTTTTCCCGGATCCGGCGGCCCTGCCGGAGAAGACCCGGCGGCCCTCCCAGGTCTTCGGCAAGAAGGTGACCATCTGCCAGGGGGTGACCATGGCCCGGGTGTACGGCTGGCCGGTGGGTCTCACCCCGGACGACCTCCTGTGCGTCCCGGGGATGCTGGCTTTCGGCTTCACCCCCTCCACCGACCCGGCCCTGGAGCTGGCCCAGCTCTTCTGTGAGGTGGGCTTCCATCCGGAGCTGGGGCCGGCCCTGAAGGAGGTGGAGGCCCTGCCCCGCTTCCGGCCCCGGGAGGTGGGGGCCCTGTATTTCTGCCCCCTGGAGCGCCTGGCCGTGGACCCCCAGGTGGTGGTCCTCTTCGGCAATCCGGCCCAGATCATGCGGCTGGCCCAGGCCGCCACCTTCGCCCTGGGACAGCGGGTGGCCGGGGACTTCGGCGGCAAGGTGGAGTGCGCCTCCTATCTCATCGGGCCTTACCGCCAGGACCGGGTCCTCATCACCATCCCCGGCCAGGGGGACCGCACCTTCTCCATGACCCAGGACGACGAGCTGGTGGTGAGCTTTCCCGCCCGGATGCTGGACGGCATCCTCACCGGCCTCACCGAAGCCGCCAAAAAGATCGGGGCCCGCTACCCCATCACGGTGTATCAGAATTTCGCGCCGGAGTTTCCGCCCCCCTACAAGGAGCGGGCCAAAAAGTGGGGGATCCTTGAGTAAGGCCGTCCTGGGGCGCCTGCAAGCTCCCGGCCGCCCCATGCCCTCCATCTCATGGGGAGCGGGACGCAAAAGCCTGACCATGCCACACGGAGAGAGACCATGGAGTTTCGGCCCATAGCCCGGCGGGTGCTGGAGGAGCGCTACCTGCGCCGGGATCCCGACGGCCGGGTGGTGGAGACCCCGGAGGAGATGTTCCGGCGGGTGGCCCGGGGGGTGGCGGCGGCGGAGGCCCGCTACGGCGGCATGAGCGCCGTGGCCCGGCGGGCCGAGGAGTTCTTTGCCGCCATGGCCTCCCTGAAGTTCCTCCCCAACACCCCCACCCTGATGAACGCCGACCTGCCCCTGGGACAGCTGGCCGCCTGCTTCGTCATCCCGGTGGAAGACGACATGACCAGCATCATGGAGGCGGTGAAGGCCATGGCCCTCATCCACCAGACCGGGGGCGGCACCGGTTTCACCTTCACGCATCTGCGGCCCAAGGGCGACCAGGTGCGCAGCACCGGCCGGGTGGCCTCCGGGCCGGTGGGCTTTATGCGCATCTTCGATGTCACCACCGAAGTGGTGAAGCAGGGGGGCCGGCGCCGGGGGGCCAACATGGGGATTCTGCGGGTGGATCACCCGGACATCCTGGAGTTCATCCGGGCCAAGGCGGAGCCCGGGGCCTTCCGCAACTTCAACCTCTCGGTGGCGGTGACGGACGAGTTCATAGCCCGGGTGGAGACAAGAGAGGACTACCCCCTCATCAACCCCCGCACCGGCCTGGAGGTCCGGCGCCTGCCGGCCCGGGAGGTCTTCGACCTCATCTGCGACTACGCCCTGAAAACCGGGGATCCGGGGCTCATCTTCCTGGATGCCATCGAACGGGCCAACCCCACCCCGGAGCTGGGCCGCCTGGAGGCCACCAACCCCTGCGGCGAACAGCCCCTGTTGCCCTATGAATCCTGCAACCTGGGCTCCATCAATCTGGCGGCCTTGGTGACACACGGGGGGTTTGACTGGGAGGAGCTGGACCGCCTCACGGAGATGGCCATCACCTTCCTGGATGATGTCATCGACCAGAGCCACTATCCGCTGCCCCAGATCACCGCCATCACCCGGGCCAACCGCAAGGTGGGGCTGGGGGTGATGGGGCTGGCGGACCTCTTCATCCAGCTGGGGATCCCCTACGATTCCCCCCAGGCCCTGGAGCTGGCGGAACAAATCATGAGCCGCATCGAGGCCCGGGCGGTGGCCGCCACCGAGGCCCTGGCCCGGGAGCGGGGGCCCTTCCCCAACTTTTACCGCAGCCGCTACCACAAGGAGGGGCGGCCGCCCCGGCGCAACGCCACCGTGACCACCATCGCGCCCACCGGCACCATCAGCCTCATCGCCGGAGTGAGCAGCGGCATCGAGCCCCTCTTCGCCCTGGCCTACCGCCGCCGGGCCCTGGAAGGGGAGGAATTCACCGAGATCCATCCCCTCTTTCTCAAAAAGCTCAGGGAGTGCGGCCTGAGGGAGGAGGAATGGCTGCCCCGGGTGCTGGCCAGCGGCCGTATCCGGGATCTCCCGGAGCTGCCGGAGGAGCTGCGCCGTCTTTTCCCCACCACCTTCGAGGTGAGCATCGACTATCAGGTGCAGATGCAGGCGGCCTTCCAGCGCCATGTAGAGAATGCGGTGAGCAAGACCATCAATCTGGCGCCGGAGGCCACCCGGGCGGAGGTGGCCCATGCCTTCCGGCTGGCCCACCGCCTGGGTCTGAAGGGCATCACCGTCTACCGCTATGGCTCCCGGCCGGAGCAGGTCCTGAGCCTGCCGCCCCAGGGGGTGGCAGTGTCCCCGGAGTTCAGCGAAGAATGCCGGCAGTGCTCGGTGTGAGCCGCCGGCCCATCCCGGCAGGCCGGGCCTGCCGTATCTGACAGGAGGTCCAGGTATGACCCGCCTTATCCCGCTGGTGGCCGCACTCTGTCTGGCCCTGACCGTCGCCCAGGCGGCCGGGCCGGCGGCCTCGTCGTATGTCCAGCAGGGCATGGAACTGTGCAACGCCGGCAAATTCGACCAGGCCATCCAGGTCTTCAATGAGGGGCTCAAGGCCCATCCCCAGGATGCGGTGCTCTATGATCTCAGGGGCCGGGCCTACTTTGCCAAGGGCCAGAACGCCCAGGCCCTGGCCGATCACAACCAGGCCCTCACCCTCAACCCCCGGCTGGCCGAAGCCTACAAGAACCGGGCCCTGGTGTACTATACCCTGGAGAACTTCCACGAAGCCGCCGAGAACCTGAAACAGGCCCAGGCTTTGGGCTACAGGGTGGATTCCGACTTCATGAGCCTGGTCACCCGGAAGGCCGCCGCCAAGCGGTAGCCAGAGTCTGTCAGGGGAGGGGCGGGGGGCCGGAAGCCCTCCGCCCTTCCCTCCGGCTCCTCTCCCATCCCTTTGGGCATTGCGGGGGGAGGGGCCGGGGTCTTCAGCCCCTCCCCTCTTTTCCCGGCGCCCGGTCGCCTGAATCCCCGGCTGTGTGCTGATGGCCATAAAAAAAGGCCGCCCCAGGGGGCGGCCTCAGGTGGGGGAGGAAGTTGCCCGTTACTCTTCTTCTTCCATGACGATGCCCAACCGTTCAAACTGGGCGTCCCGGGCGGCGTGGGCCGCTTCGATCTCCTCCTCGCTCCAGGGTTCGACGATGAGGCAGTGGGCCACCAGCTCCCAGAGGTACATGGTTTCCTTGTAATTGCCCATGTCCATGCGGCCTTCGGCGTGCTCCTTGCCCAGGCCCTTCAGGATCTGGTCCCGGCAGTTGTGGCAGGGCGCGATGACCAGCTCGGCGCCGGTGGCCCGGATCTGATCGGCCTTGACCCGGCCGTAGGCCAGGCGCTCCTCGGTGTAGGGCATGGCCCAGGCGCCGCCACCGGCCCCGCAGCAGAAGTTGTTCAGCGGATCATCGCACATCTCCCGGTAGAGCTCCGGGTTGATGCACTGCTTGACGATCCAGCGGGTCTTGTCCCCCATGTGATCGCCCAGAGCCATCTGGGACTTGCGCACGTAGTTGCAGGGGTCATGGACGGTGACGGTTTCGTGGACACGGGTGGTGTCCAATGTGATGCGACCGGTGGTGATATATTCTTCGAGGAGATCCATGACGCTGATGCAGCGGAACTCTTCGAAGGCCTCAGGGAACCAATTCTTGAACCCGACCCGGGTTGCATAGTAGGCGTGGCCTCATTCCGGGTAGAGGATGGTTTTGCATTTCAATCGCCGGGCGTTTTCGATGATGCGCCGGCACTGCTCTTTCCAGGCCTCGTCATCCCCGGAGAACAGCCCCCAGTTGACCCCCTCCCAGTTCACCGACGACACGGTCCAGTCCTCTTTGGCGGCATAAAAGATCTTCCACCAGAACTTCATGTCGTCCGGCTCGCCGAAGGGCTCCTTGCTGTTGATGGTGACGATGATATTGGCGCCTTCCTTGTCCACGGGCACATAAAAACCCGGGAAGCCCTCCTCCTCCATCTCCTTGCCCATGTCGGCCAGGAGGTAGAGGAAATCCTCGGTGGGGATGCCCAGGTTGTTGCCCTTTTCCAGGTTCATGACGGTGCCCTTGTGGATGGGGCCGGGGACCTTGTCCCGGTCCCGCAGGGTGCGGCAGGCCCGGAAGGTACGCATCAGTTTGATGCCCATGGGGCAGGCATATTCACAGCGGCCACAGATGGTGCAGACCCAGGGCCACTTGGAGTCGATAACCTCCTGCTCCATGCCGAAGACAATGGCCCGGATGGCCTTCCGGGCGTCCCAGGTCCCCTCCCCGCCTTCGATGGGGACCAGACCCGTGGCCGGACAGCCGCCGCTGCAGGTGCCGCAGGTGAAGCAGCGGTCGGCCAGATCCGGGGACAAGCCCCCGATCTTCCGGCGCTTGCGGTCAATGGTGATTTCATGCGCCTCCATAGGCAAGCTTCCTCCCTTGATGTCTCACTGAGGCCTGACCGGCATCCCCGGCCGGCCTCTATACCCGTTCAGGTTTAAGTGTAGCACAATTCTTCACAAGGCACAAAAAATTTACGCCCCCTTCAGCCCTCCGGCCGGCAGAGGGCCAGGACCGCCTCACAGGCCCGCTCCACCGCCTGGGCCACCGGCGGGCTCAGCCCCGGCCGCACCTCCGGGGGGATCTCCTGAATCTGCACCGCCACCAGGTGCACCTCCACCCCGGTGTGCTCCATCAGCTCCTGCAGCAGGTTGACGGTGGGAAACTGATGCAGGGAGAAATCGTGCACCTTCACCGCCGGGATGTCCTCCACCCTGAGCTCAAAAATCTCCCCTGGCCGGCGGCCCGGCTGGTCCACCGCGTCCACGATGATGAGGCGCCGGGGCTTGACCGGGCTTAAGATCAGGTCAAAGAGGAGCTCCCGGATGCTGGTGCCCACATCCAGCGCCGCGGCGTCGGGGGGCAGACGGTCGCGGTAGGCCGTCTCCAGCCGCTCCACCACCGCGGGCCCGAAGCCGTCGTCCCCCAGGAGGGTGTTGCCGCAGCCGCAGATGAGGGTGGTTTTGTGGAACAGTTCCATAGGGCCCCGGGGTGGGGATACGGAGGCGAGGGACCGGGGGCGGCGCCCCCCCTTGGCCGCCCTTCCCGGCACCGGGGGGACCGGAGCACGAACCCTGCCCTTTCCCCACTATGCCATAACTCCTTCACTGCTCCCAGAGAATTTTGCCGCAGTCCGTCAGGTCATAGCCCCCCAGGGCCTGGGCGGCCTCCCGGAACTCGGGGGAGCGCAAAACCTCCAGGAGGGTCTGGAAGCGGGGGTCGGCAAAGGTGGTCTCCGGCACCACCAGGTCATAGCGTTCCGGTCTCAGGGGGATGAACTCCAGGCCCAGGGCCCGGGCCGCGGCCAGGATCCCCAGGCCGGCGTCCGCGGTACCGGAGAGGACATTCACCGCCACCGCCATGTGGGTGTACTCCTCCCGCTCGTAGCCGTGAATCTCCGCCGGACTCAGGCCCTCCTCCTTCAGGAGATAATCCAGGAGCAGCCGGGTGCCCGCCCCCCGCTGGCGGTTGATGAAGCGCACCCCTGGCCGGGCCAGATCCGCCACGGTGCGGATGCCCTTGGGGTTGCCCGGCGCCACGATCAAGCCCTGCTCCCGCCAGGCCAGGTGGATGAGCTTGAGAGGGAGGCCCGGCAGGAGCCGCTGAATGTAGGGGACGTTATAGGTGCCGGTTTCGGGATCAAAGAGGTGGCAGCCCCCGAAATGGGCCCGCCCCTGGCGCAGGGCCATCAATCCCCCCTGGCTCCCCACGTGCCCCGAGGCCAGCCTGAGGCGCGGGTCCCGGCGCCTCAGCAGGGTGGCCAGAAGATCCAGGGTATTGTCGTGGCTTCCCAGGACCACCAGGGTGCCCTCCAGCTCCTCGGGCCTTACCAGAAGCTCCGCCGGCACCGGCCGGTCCTCCTCCAGGCCTTCGCTGAAGGCCGGCACCGTGAGGAGCCCGTCCGCCTTGACCAGGGAGGTGATGGCCCCGGCAGCCCGGGGGAGGGGCGTGGCGATGACCTTGTCCCCCACCCGGCCCAGAGTCACCCGGATATATTCGGTGATCCCGGGCTTGGAGGGGAGATTCTGGGCAGGGAAAACCGTCACCGTGGGGCGGGCGGCATGGGGCCGCCCGGTGAGGCGCGCCAGCAGCGGGGCCACGAACTGCTCAAAGGAGAGCACCGCGGACACGGGGTAGCCGGGATTGCCGATGACCGGTTTGCCCCCCGCCACCCCCAGGAGGGTGGGCTTGCCCGGCATCATGCTGACCCCGTGCACCAAGACCTCCCCCAGGGCGGCCACCGCCTGGTAGGTGTAATCCTCGCTCCCCGCGGAGGAGCCGGCATTGATGAGGACCACGTCCGCCTCCGCCAGGGCTGCTTTGAGGGCCTGGGTAAGGGCGGCGGCATCATCGGGGACCAGGGGCAGGACCATCGGGATCCCCCCCAGCTCCGTCACCATGCCCGCCAGCATGACGGAGTTGAACTCCGGCAGGCGCCCCGGGGGGAGCTCCCCCTCCCAGTCCCCGGGCACCAGCTCTGAGCCGGTGGGCAGGATGGCCACCCGAGGCAGACGCCGCACCGTAACCCGGGTGACCCCCGCCGCCAGCAGCGCCCCCTGAGCCCAAGGGGTGATGATCACCCCCTCCGGGAGCACCATCTCCCCGGCCACCAGGTCCTCGCCGATGCGCCGCACATTCTGCCAGGGGAAGACCGGCGCCTCCACCACGATGGGGTCGGTCTCCGGATCCGGGATCTGCTCCACCATGACCACCGCGTCGGTGCCCGGCGGCAGAGGATGGCCGGTATTCACCGGGAAGGCCTCCACCCCCACCTTCAGGAGCCGGGGCGCCTCCGGAGTGGCCCCGAAGGTGGCCGCCGCCTTCAGGGCAAAGCCGTCCATGGCCGCCTGGTGGCAGGGGGGCGAGGAGCGCCGGGCCCACAGGGGCGCGGCGGTGAGCCGCCCCCGGGCCGCCACCGTGGGGATCTCCTCCGCCCCCAGCAGGGCAGCCGGGTCCACCGCCGCCAGAAACAGCTCCCGGGCCTCTTCTATCGGCCGCAGACGCAGATAAATGTGTCGCCGCACAATGCCCTCCCAGGGATTTAACGGGGAAAGGCGCCTCCGGAAACCCGGCCCGCCCCGGCGGCCTGTGCCTCCCCCGATGACCTGACTTTACCAGATTTCGCCGCTCTGTGCGGTTATTTCCCGGCAGTAAGGTAGAGGAGCTCGTAGGTGGCGGGCACCACGCCGTTGCCGAACAGACTGTGATATACCATGAGCAGCCGCCGGAGCTGCCGCGGCGTGAGGGGCCGGGGCCGGGGGCTCACCGCGCCGGTGCCCTGGACGGCCTTGAGGAAATCCAGCACCGACGGATAAGAGACCACCTTTAGCTCCCGGGAGAGGCACACTTCCCGGAACCCGGCCTGATGCAGCATCGCCACCCACTCAAGGCCTGCCGGAAAGGTGGCGGCCACCGGCACCGGCGGGGAGCTCTCCCCCGCCAGTACGGCCTCCCGCCAGGCCTGCCCCAGCTCCCGGAAGGTGGCCGGGCCCATGGCGGAAAAGGCCAAGAGTCCGCCCGACGCCAGCATCCCGTGGTAGCGGGCCAGGGTCTCCCGGGGCCGACTGAACCACTGGAAAACCGAGTTGGCGATGATGAGCTCGAACTCCCCCCGGCAGAGAGCCTCGGCGTCCATGGCCAGCCAGGAGGTGCGCCGGTCACCTGACAGCGCGGCCCGGGCCCGCCTCAGCACCTCGGGGTCCAGATCCACCGCCACCAGCCAGGCCGTGGGGTTGAGGCGCCTGAGCTCCCGGGTGAGGGTGCCGGTGCCGCAGCCCACCTCCAGGATGCGGCGCGCCGTCCCTGCCGGGGCTGCGGCCAGGCGCAGGAGCTCCCCGGCCATGGCCCGCTGCACCTGGGCATACTGCTCATAGGTGGCGGCCCGCCGCCGGAAATTCCGCCGCAGGCCCGCCTTGTCGGGGGGGAGGCTGCCCGCGGGGCTGGAAACCCCGTTCCACCCCTTACTATCGCGCCATTCCCTCATCGGAGTCATCCCTTCAGCTTGGCGACGAGAATCGCCTGAAACTCCCCGGCCCGGGTGAGGAAGGGGAGATGCCCGGCGCCCGGCAGGAGCAGGAGTTCGGCCGGGGGAAGATGATCCTTCAGAAGCGCCGCCTGGGCCGGCCTGACGATGGCATCCTCCTCTCCCTGCACCAGGGTCACCGGCAGCGATATCTCCCCCAGCCAGAGCCGCAGATCCGTGGCGAGGAGGTAATCCAGTCCCAGGGCCAGGTGCGCCGGGGCCTGCCCGGCCGGGAAGAGGCGTCGGGCCTCCGCCAGCCAGGCCTCCTCCCCGGGGGCCAGAGAGCGGCGGGCAAACTCCGCCAGGACCCGGGCCGGATCCTGAGTGAGGGCCCGCCGCATCGCCCGCACCGCCGCCGGAGGCTGGCCCCAGGGACAATCCGGCCGCTGACAAAAGACCGCCGGTACCCCCACCAGCACCAGGGCCGCCGGCCGCACCCCGGCTCGGGCCACGGCCTCCAGAAGCAGCATGCCCCCCAAGGACCAGCCCACCGCCAGGGTCTCGGGGAGAGGCAGGCCGGTGAGCCACTGGGCCAGCCACTCCGCCCGCCACTCGGGGAGGGTGGGGGCCTCCACCCGCCACGAGCCGCCCAGGCTCTCCCGGAGGCCTTTCCAGGACTCCCCGGTGGCCCCCCAGCCATGCACCAGGGCCAGGGTCTTCATGCCTTTGCCAGCCCCAGCTCCCGGCCCACCCGGATAATGGTCCCCCGGGCCTGGGCCAGGGCCTCGGGGGCATGGGCCGCAGACAGGGAAAACCGCACCCGGGCCTGTCCCGGGGGCACCGTGGGGGGCCGCAGGGCCACCGCCAGGAGGCCCGCCTCCCTCAGGGCCTGGGCGAAGTCCAACGCCGCCCGGTTGCTCCCGGCCAGCACCGGCACGATCTGGGTCTCGCTGCCCAGGGTGTCCAGCCCCGCGGCCGTCAGCTCCTGCCGGAAGACCCCGGCCTCGGCGAGAAGCCGCCGGCGCCGCTCCGGCTCCTTAGCCACTATCTCCAGAGCACAGTCAATGGCCCCCAGGACGGGCGGCAGCAGGGCGGTGGAGTAGATGAAGGACCGGGCCCGGTTGTGGAGATAATCGATGAGCCGCCGGTCCCCGGCCACATAACCCCCCAGCGCCCCCAGCGCCTTGGAGAAGGTGCCCATATGCACCTCCACCTGGGCCGTGAGCCCCAGGGCCTCGGCCAGCCCGGCGCCGCACGGCCCCAGCACCCCGGTGGCATGGGCCTCATCCACCATCAACCAGGCGCCGTAGCGCTCCTTTAAGGCCACCAGCTCCCTTAGGGGCGCCAGGTCTCCATCCACCGAAAAGACCGAATCGGTGATGATGAGGCGCCGGCCCCGGGGCGGGGCCTCCCTGAGGAGCTTTTCCAGGACGTTGAGGTCCCGGTGCGGAAAGCGGGCCAGCCGGGCGCCGGACAGCCGGATGCCGTCGTAGATGCTGGCATGGTTGAGGCGATCGCCAAAAACCGTGTCCCCCGGCCCCACCAGGGCGGTGATGGCCCCCAGGTTGGCCATGTAACCGGTGCTGAAGATGACCGCGGCCTCCGTCCCCTTGAAGGCCGCCAGCTTTTCCTCCACCTCCCGGTGCAGCCGGAAGTGGCCCGCCACCAGCCGGGAGGCGCCGGCGCCGGTGCCCCACCGGGCCGCAGCCTCGGCCGCGGCCGCCGCCAGCCGGGGGTCCTGGGCCAGCCCCAGGTAGTCGTTGCCGGAGAGATTGAGAAGGACTTTGCCTCCCACCCGCACCCGGCCGCCGGGGAGCACCTCCTCCACTTCGGTGAGCTGTCGTCGTAAGTCCCGGGCCTCCAGGTCCGCCAGCTCCTCCGCCAGCTCCCTCAGGGGAGTGGCCGGCCCCTGTATCTGCTGCCCCTCCATGTGAGGCCCCTTCACTCCTCCAGCAGGATGCATTCCAGGAAGGCCCGGGCGGCACAGGCGTCGGCCAGGTGCCGGGCCACTTCGTCCATAGCGGCCAGAAAGATTTCCCGCTCCCCGGGGTGGCGCAGGTCTCCCACCTCCGGCACCCGGCCCAGGATGGGCAGCTCCGTCAGGGCGGCGATCACCTCCGGGTTGGTGCTCTCCGCCAGGGAGGGCCGGGCCGGATAGCGGTTGAGGACGATGCCCGCCACCGGCACCCCGGCCTGGTGCGCCGCACTGACGGTGAGGACGGTGTGGTTGATGGTGCCCAGGCCCGGCTTGGCCACCAACATGAGGGGCAGTTTCAGCCAGGCCGCCAGGTGCAGCACCCAGAAGCGCAGGTTCACCACCGGCACGCACAGGCCCCCGGCCCCCTCCACCACAAAGAGGTCATAGCGCCGGGTGAGCTCCTCCAGGGCCGCGGCCACCTGGGCCAGATCCACCGTCCGTCCTTCCTGGCAGGCCGCCACCGCCGGCGCCAGGGGCAGCCTCAGGGTGATGGGCGTCAGGAGCTCCAGGGGCTCCTCCAGCCCGGCCACCTCCCGGGCCAGGCGGGCGTCGGTGGGGATGAGGCGGCCCCCCTCCTCGGGGCAGCCGCTCTGCACCGGCTTGAAGTACACCGCTTTCAGCCCCCAGCGCCGCAACACCGCGGTGAGGCCGGCGGCCACCCAGGTCTTGCCCACGTCGGTGTCGGTGCCGGTGATGAACACACCCTTGAGCTTCGGTAAATGCGGCAGTTCCATGGCTTCCTCTGAGTGAGCCGACGGCGGAAGTGGTTTTCAGGGTGACCGGGGAAATCCGGCCCCCGCTGCAAAGCCCGCCGCCCCGATTACCGGGGTCGGGATAGGGGCCGGAAGAGACGGCAAGGTGCCGCTGACCCCTTTTCCCTGCGCCTCTTTGCCCCGTCCCCGGTGGCGGACTTCCGGCAGTGGCCCGGCCCCTTCCTGCCCTTAGCCCCTTCCTTCCACCTCCAGGCCCAGGTCCGCCAGCATGGCCAGGTCCTCCGCCGGGGTGCGGCCCTTGGTGGTGAGATAGTCTCCGGTCATGAGGCCGTCGGCGCCGGCGGCGAAGGCCAGGGGCGCCAGCGACCGCAGGGTGGGGAGGCGTCCGCCGCAGATGATGAGGGAGGTCTCCGGGAGCATCAGCCGCAGGGCCACCATGATCGTCAGGGCCTCCAGGGGCGACAGCAGCGGCCGGTGCTCCAGCCGGGTGCCCGGCAGGGGGTGGAGAAAATTGACCGGTACCGCCTGAACCCCCAGGTCTTTGAGGGCGCAGGCCAGCTCATAGCGCTGGGCCACCGTCTCCCCCAGCCCGAAAATGCCCCCGGCGCAGACCTCCAGCCCCGCCTCCTTTGCCGCGGCGATGGTGGCCACCCGTTCCTGATAGGTGTGCGTGGTGCAGATGCGGGGGAAATGGGACGCCGCGGTCTCCAGATTATGGTGGTAACGGCTCAAGCCCGCCGCCTTCAGCTCCTCCAGGAAGGGGCGCTCCACCATCCCCAAAGAGGCGCAGATCCGGAGGGGCACCTGCTCCCGGATGGCGGCCACCGCTTCCAGGAGCGCCTGCCGCTCCCGGGGGGAGGTGAGCCCCCGGCCGGAGGTCACAATGGAAAAGCGGGCCGCGCCCTGGGCGTGGGCTGCGGCCGCCGCCTCCAGGAGCCTGTCCCGGGGGAGCAGGGGGTATTTCGCCACCTGGGTGCGGGCCCCCCTGGCCTGGGCACAGTAGGCACAGTCCTCGGAGCACAAGCCCGACCGGGCGTTGAGGATGACGCAGAGCTTGATCTTCCGGCCGAAGCGGGCCTCCCGCAGGCGGCTGGCCTCTCCCAACCGCGGCCACAGCTCCGGCCAGGAGAGCCGGAAGATCTCCTGCCATTCAGAAAACGTCAGACTCATCGCCCCATAACATCGCCCATTTGCCGGCATATGTCAACCGGGGCGACAGCAAAGGTTAACCATGGCATAGGGGAAAGAATCAGGCAGTCGGGAGAAGGGAGTCCCGCCCGCGGCAGCCCGCACTCTCTGGGGGCTGGAGGGGCTCGCAGAGGCGGACGTGGCCGGGCTTCCTGGCTCCCGCCGCCCGCCCCCCAGCCGGGCCTCAGCGACGGGGGAGATACACCTCCCGGGGTTTGAGGCCGTCGGCGGGGCCCACCAGGCCTTCCTTTTCCATGAGCTCAATGATGCGGGCCGCCCGGTTGTAGCCGATGCGCAGCCGCCGCTGGAGCATGGAGATGGAGGCGTTGCGGGTCTCCGCCACCAGGGCCACGGCCTCGTCCCATTTGGGATCCCGCTCCCCCACCTCGGCCTCCTCCTCCTCCCGCTCCTTGAGCTCCAGAAGCCCCACCTCGTAGTCCGGCGCCGCCTGGGCCTTGAGGAAGTCCACCACCCGGGTGACCTCCTCCTCGCTCACAAAGGGTCCGTGGATGCGCTTCAGGCGGGAGGTGCCCGGCGGCATGAAGAGGAGATCCCCCATGCCCAGGAGGCGCTCGGCCCCCACCGCGTCCAGGATCACCCGGGAGTCGGCCTTGGCCGACACCTGGTAGGAGATGCGGGTGGGGAAATTGGCCTTGATGAGGCCGGTGATGACATCCACACTGGGCCGCTGGGTGGCCACCAAGAGGTGGATGCCGCTGGCCCGGGCTTTTTGTGCCAGCCGGATGAGATACTCCTCCGTGTCCCGGGAGGAGACCAGCATCAGGTCCGCCAGCTCGTCGATGACGATGACGATGTAGGGCAGGGACCGGGGCCGCTCCGCCTCCGACTCCCCGGGGGCCGGCTTCAGGGCCCGGATCTTCTGGTTGTAGCCGTCGATGTTGCGCACCGCCAGATCCGAGAGCAGGCCATAACGCCGCTCCATCTCCATCACCGCCCAGTGCAGGGCGGTGGTGGCCTCCTTGGGGTTCACCACCACCGGGTGCAACAGGTGCGGAATGCCCTCATAGAGGGAGAGCTCGATGCGCTTGGGGTCCACCATGAGGAAGCGCACCTCCTCAGGGGTGGCCTTGTAGAGGATGGAGAGGATCATGGCGTTGAGCCCCACGCTCTTGCCGCTGCCGGTGGCCCCGGCGATGAGGAGGTGGGGCATGCGGGCCAGGTCGGTGACCACCGGCACCCCCATGATGTCCTTCCCCAGGGCCAAGGTGAGGCGGGAGGGGGAGTTCTGATAGGCGGGATCCGCCAGGATCTCCCGCAGGGCCACCACCTGCCGCTTGGGGTTGGGCACCTCGATGCCGATGACCGCCTTGCCCGGGACCGGGGCCACGATGCGGATGGAGATGGCCTTGAGGGCCAACGCCAGATCGTCCGCCAAGCCGGTGATTTTGCTGATCTTCACGCCCGGGGCCGGCTCCAGCTCGAAGCGGCTCACCACCGGGCCCGGCACAATGGCCACCACCCGGCCCTCCACCCCGAAGTGGGCCAGGGTGTCCTCCAGCTTGGCGGCCTGGGCCCGCATCTGGCCTTCGTGCACCGACCGGTCCCAGGGCTCCCCGGGATTGAGGAGGTCCAAGGGCGGCAGCTGGAAGGAGCCGGTCCCCGAAGTCGAGGTTCCCCGGCGCCCGGGGGCAGGAGCCGGGCTGCTCACCGGCGGGGGCACGGGCACCACCAGCCGGGGCTCCGGGCCTGCAGGGGACACCGTGGGGGCCTGCGCTTCCCCCCGGGGGGCCCGGGGCCGCCGGGGCCGGGAGAGCGCCTCCGGCTCCGTCGCCGGCGGCCGCCTGAGCCGGCCCAGCCTCTCCCTAAGAGCCCGAAGCCCCGCCAGCCAGGCGAAGCCGGTGGCCACCCGGGCGCACACCACCAGGAGCAGCACCAGGGCCAGGGCGGCCCCGGGGCCGTTGAGCCAGCCGGCGAGGGTGAGGCCCAGGGCATCCCCCAGCCGGCCGCCGGTGTGGAGCCAGCCTTCCCCCCAGCGCCAGCGGGGCCGGGCCAGGGCCAGGAGGCCGCTCGTGGCCAGGATCACCCCTAAGCCCGCCAGCCCCTGCAGGGGGGAGAGCTCCCCCAGCCCCCGGCGGTGGGCGGTGAAGGCCAGCCCGGCAAGGAGCAGGGGCAGCCAGAAGGCCCCCAGCCCCAGGAGCCAGAGGCTGAGGGCGGCAAGGGCGGCGCCGGCCTTGCCCATCCAGTTGTGGACCCCAGGCACCCGCCCCAGGGCGGCCAGCCCCTGGGGGTCCTCCAGGCGGTGGCTGAGGAGGGCCAGAAGCCAGAAGAGGGCCAGACCGGCTAAGAGCAGGGCCGTCACCTCCCGGCCCAGGCGCTCCGGCCAGGAGGGGGCCGCGTCCGGCGCCGGGGCCGCGGCTGCCTTGCCCTTCCTGTGGTTTACGACCTTCTTGGCCCCGTTGGCGGCGTTTTTGCTCATTGACGTACTGGGTGGCGGAGGGGAAACCAGGGCATCGCTCCGGTGACTTACCCCCGCCGGGGCCAGGGGGGAGGCGGAATTGCCCTCTCCCCCGGCGCTCCGTTCTCCCCGAGGATCTTCGGATAATGAAACTCATGCCCCCGCAAGGTGGGGCTTGCGACGCTTGCTCTCCTGCGGATCCCTTCCCCCCTGGGAGGGCTCCGGGAGCCTCTTCCCCGGCCCCGCCCCCTCCCCTAGTCCATCGCCACTGCGCCCGGGGGGCTCAGGGCCGGGGTGGCGGGCAGGCGCCGCCGGGAGGTGACGCCCGTCAGGCTGGGGAGGATGTAGCTCAGGGCCTCCGGCGAGACCGTCAGCTGCCGGTATTCGGTAAAGCCCGCCTCAGCCACCGCCGCCTTCCAGGCCCGGTCCCGCACCTCATCCCGGGAGTCGTAGGGGATTTCAAAGAAGACCCGCTCAATGCGGGCGGTGGCCAGAAGCTTGATGCAGATGAAACAGGGCTCCAGGGTGACATACAAGGTGGCGCCGGCCACCGCGATGCCGTGGCGGGCGGCCTGGGCGATGGCGTTGGCCTCGGCGTGGGAGGCCCGGCAGAAGTTGTATTTGTCCACATCGGCCACAGCCAGGGCCCGGCGGTGGCAGTAGGGGGAGCCGTCGGGCAGGACCTCGTCACTGCAGTGGGGTGCGCCGGGCATGGAGCCGTTGTAGCCCGTGGCCAGGATCTGCCGGTCCTTCACCAGCACCGCGCCGGTGGGCCGGGAGTTGCAGGTGCTTCTCGTGCTCACCAGCTTGGCGATGAGCATGAAGTATTCATCCCAGGACGGCCGCATGAGATTCGCCCATCAGAGATAATCAGTGGGGGTCTTCCGACCTGCGGGGGTGCGGTCGAAATCACGATCAAAGCTGATCAGGGTTAACCGGTGTTTCATTGTTGCAGTCATCTGGTATGCATCATCGAAATCGAGACCATATTTTTCTGCATTATGAATGAGATGCTGGGAGTCTTCCGGATCGAGGCAAATGAGATTCACTGCGCCGTTCAGAAACAAATCATCAATAAACCTTGCATGAACGTCACGTTTCCCCAGTCTTAACAGTACGATGGAGATAGAATGCAAAGAGAAATCGGTAATCCATAAAAGTCCAGAGGGGACTATGTCGAGAAATTTTTCAACCTGAGGGGAATTATCCTGATTAAGCAATCTCTCCAGCCAGATATTGGTATCCAGAAGATACATGCGTTAGTCGCCCCGCCATTCCATAGCTTTTTTTTGCAACTCCAAGGTTTTATATTGCCGGCGGTATTCCTCCAATCCTCCCCCCCAGTCCTGGCGGAGCTTTCTTCCCTTTTTCGCCGTCCTTTTCGACAACAAAAACTGGATGAAATCCACCACTTCCTGCTGTAAATCAGGGGGCAACTCGTCGATGAGCTTGTGCAAATCTTCCATAATTCATCCTGAAAGGGCCTCAGGCACTCTGAGCCGGGTACCATTGGCCCCGGAAGCGGAAGCCGACGGGCCCCGGCGGCTCACTCCCGGCCGGCGCCACCGGGCGGGTCACCGCGGGCCTGGCCTCGGAGCCCGAGCTGAGGCTGACATGCTCCCTCAAAAAACTGCCCACGGTGTCCAGGTCCGGCTTATACCCGCAGAGATTCTCCACCTGGTCGGCGATGATCTCCAGCAAAAGTTCTTCTTCCCCTTCAATGAGCTTTTTAAATGCCTGGGGCAGGGTTTCCCGGATGATGCGCTGGCGGGCCACATCCTGGTAATCCGCCCGGGCCGCCGCCAGGGCCTCCCCGGAGCAGACCGCGGCGTATCCGAGGTAGCGCTCAAGCCGGCGGACACTTTCGTCCACCTCCCGCTCCACAATATCCAGGCGGTACACCCGGCGCTCGGCATAGTCCCCCGGTTCGCCCGGCAGATAAAACTGCCATTCCTGGCCGTCCGTCAGAATCACCATGGGAACGCCTCGATGAAAGGCGTATTCAAAGAGCTGGCGCTCCCCGGTAGAAACCTGTCCCGGGGGCTTGACCTCGATAAAGATCAGGGGTCTTCCCGGGGGATGACAGAGGGCAAAATCCACCCGCCTGCCGTTGAGGGGATACTCCGGACAGAGAACGGTAATATCAAAGGTGGGCCAGGAGAGGGCCTGAAGCAGGCGGAGGAGAATACCTTGAGAAACAGCCGCCTGAGTGGAAAATAATCCCCGTCTGAGGTCTTGCCGGATGGCCAGGAGATGGTCCTGCAACACGGCTGTTCCTTAACAGCACGATTGATTTTGCCACCATGCTAACAGACTCAAGGGCGCAAATCAATCACCAGGGGCGAGGTCTCCCGGCGCCGGTCGATGGAATGGGGCTCCACCAGCTTCACCCGGGGCGTCACCCCGATCCCCTGGGCCAGCTTGGTGGTGAGCTTCTGCAGGAACTCCCGCTGGGCCGTCATCTTGTCAAAGAAGACCCCCTCCCGCACCTCCAGGCGCACCTCCAGGTAATCCAGGGCCCCTTCCCGGCCGATGACCAGCTGGTACACGGGGTCCTCCCCCACCATCTGGGCCAGAATCTGCCCCACCCGCTCCGGGAAGATATTGATGCCCTTCACCACCACCACCTGATCGGCCCGGCCGGCGATGCGGCCGAGGCGGGCCAGGGTGCGGCCGCAGGGGCAGGGACGGAAGTCCAGGCGGGTGAGGTCGCCGGTACGGAAGCGGATGAGGGGGGTGGCTTCCCGGCTCAGGGTGGTGAGCACCAGCTCCCCCAGCTCCCCGGGGGGCAAAGGCGCGCCGGTGGCCGGATCCACCACCTCAGGGTAGAAATGGTCTTCGTTCAGGTGCATGCCCTGGCGGTGCTCGCACTCCCCGGCCATCCCCGGGCCCATGGCCTCGGAGAGGGCGTAGTTGTCATAGGCGGTCAAAAGCAGCCGGGCCTCGATCTCCGCCCGCTGGGCCTCGGTCCAGGGTTCCCCGGCCATGAGCCCCACCTTGAGGTGCAGGGTCTTGGGGTCCACCCCCAGGGCCTCCAGGGCGTCGGCAATGACCAGGGCGTAGCCCGGGGTGCTGATGAGCACCGAGGTGCGGTAGTCCCGCATGATCTGGACCTGGCGGGCGGTGCCCCCGGGGCCGGTGGGGATGACGGAGGCGCCCAGAAGCTCCACCCCATAGTGCAGCCCGAAGGCGCTGGTCATCAGGCCGTAGGCCAAAGTCACCTGGACCACGTCGTCCCGGTCCACCCCGGCGGCGGTGAGCACCCGGGCCGCCAGCTTCGCCCAGGTGCGCAGGTCCCGGCAGGTGTAGCCCATGACGATGGGGTTGCCGGGGCTGCCGGTGGAGGAGTGGATGCGCACCACCTCCCGCAAGGGCACCGCAAACATCTCATAGGGGTAGCTGGCCGCCAGGTCATGGCGGGTGGTGAAGGGCAGCCGGGCCAGGTCCTCCAGGGACTGGCAGTCCTCCGGGAGGAATCCCAGGGCGTCAAAGCGCTTCTTGTAGAACTTGACGTTCTTGTAGACCCGGTGCAGGGTGGCCTGCAGGCGCTCCAGCTGCAGCTGCGCCAGCTCCTCCCGCTCCATGCACTCCGCCTCCCGATCATAGATGGGCATGACGTCCTCCGGTGGACACGGAACTTACAGCCCCCGACCCTCTCCCCCCGCCCCGGCCTCCTCCCCCAGGTAGGCCGCGATGACCCGGGGGTTCTGGCGGATCTCCCGGGGACTCCCATGGGCGATGAGGCGCCCCTGGTCCAGAACCAGGATGCGCCGGCTCAAGGCCATCACCAAGGTCATGTCGTGCTCGATGAGAAAGAGGGTGATCCCCAGACCCCCCAGCTTTTCCAACAGGGCCATGAGGTCTTCCGTCTCCCGGGGATTGAGGCCCGCCGCGGGTTCATCCAGCAGCAGAAGCCGCGGCTCCTGGGCCAGGGCCCGGGCGATCTCCAGGCGGCGCTGCTCACCGTAGGCCAGGGTGTCGGCGGGGAGCTCCGCCCGGTGGGCCAGCCCCACCAGCTCCAGCAGCTCCCGGGCCCGCTGCCGCTGCCGGGCCTCGGCGCGGCGCACCCGTCTCCCCGGAAAAAGGGCGGCCAGGGGCCCCACCTCCTGGTGCAGGTGCATCCCGGCCAGGACGTTTTCCACCACACTCATACCGCCGAACAGCTGGATGTTCTGGAAGGTGCGGGCCAGACCCAGGCGGGCCCGGCTATAAGGCGGCTGACGGGTGATGTCGTGGCCGGCGAAGGTGAGGCGGCCGGCGGTGGGGGGGAGCAGGCCGCTGATGAGGTTGAAGCAGGTGGTCTTGCCGGCGCCGTTGGGACCGATGAGGGCCAGGATCTCCCCTTCCTGAACGGCAAAGCTCACCTCATTGACGGCCACCACGCCGCCGAAGGACTTGGTGAGGGACTCGGCAGAAAGCAGGCTCATTCCCACACTTCCCGGTAGCCTTTCCCCAGGTAGGCCCGCTGCACCTCCGGGTCCTCCTGCAACTCCGCCGCGCTTCCCTGGAGGATGATGCGGCCGGTCTCCAGCACATAGCCCCGGTCCGCCAGCTTCAGGGCGGCCCGGGCGTTCTGCTCCACCAAAAGCAGGGTGGTGCCGGCCCGCTTCAGCTCCCCCAGAATCTCATACACCTGGGCCAGCATCTTGGGCGCCAACCCCATGGAGGGTTCATCCAGCATGAGGAGCCGGGGCCGGGACATGAGGGCCCGGGCGATGGCCAGGATCTGCTGTTCCCCGCCGGAGAGCGTCCCCGCGGGCTGACCGGCCCGCTCCCGGAGGAGGGGGAAGCGGGCCATCAGCTCCTCCAGATCCCGGCGCACCTGCTGCCGGTCCCGGCGGTGGAAGGCCCCCAGCTCCAGATTGGCGGCCACGCTCAGGGAGGCGAAGACCCGCCGGCCTTCGGGGACCAGGGCCAGCCCCAGGCTGACGATGCGCTCCGCCGGCAGCCGGGTGAGATCCTGGCCGGCAAACTCCACCACCCCCCGGCGCACCGGCACCAGGCCGCAGACGGCCTTGAGGAGGGTGCTTTTGCCGGCGCCGTTGCCGCCGATGAGGGTCACCACTTCGCCGGCGCGCACGTGCAGGGAGACGCCCTTGAGCACCACCAGCCGCCCGTAGCCTGCCTGCACGCTTTTTAAGGTGAGCATCGCCCTCCTGGGTGGGGAGGGCCAGGAAGCGGTGGCTCCCTGCCCCCCGGAAAGATGACCTCAGCCCCTCCCCTCCTCCCCCTTCCGCAAGAATTTCAGGCTCAGTTGGCCTCCCCCCAGCAGGCCCTGGGGGCGGAAAATCAGCAGAGTCACCAGCAGGGCGCCATAGGCCAGGTCCTGATAATCCTTGAACTGCCGGAAGAGCTCCGGCAGCACGGTGAGGATGACCGCGCCCGCCACGGAGCCCGCCAGGGACCCCATCCCCCCCAGGATCACCATGGAGAGCACCAGGATGGAGGTGTGCAGCCCGAAGGATTCCGGGTTGATGAAGGTGATGTAGTGGGCATAGAGGGAGCCGGCCAGCCCGGCCAGGGCCGCGGCCAGGGTGAAGACCGCGATCTTGTAGGCCGGGGTGTTGATCCCCAGGACCTGGGCGGTGGTTTCGTGGTCCCGGATGGCCCTCAGGGCCCGGCCGTGGTAGGAGCGCACCAGGGCGGCGGCCAGGGTCAGGACCAGCAGGGTGAGGAGGACGGTGAGGGCCAGGAACCGGGGCTGGGGCCGGAAGCTCAGCCCGAAAATCACGGGCGCCGGGATGCCCACCAGCCCGTCGGGGCCGCCGGTGATCTCCAGATTGAGGAGGATGAGGTCCACAATCACCCCGAAGCCCAGGGTGACGATGGCCAGGTAGTCCTCCTTGAGGCGCAACGTAGGCAGGCCCAAACCCAGGCCGCAGAAGCCGGCGGCCAGCCCCGCGGCGGCCATGCAGGCCGGAAAGGGGAGACCAAGGTGCAGGGCCAAAAGGGCCGAGACATAGGCGCCGATGCCGTAGAAGGCGGCGTGCCCCAAGGACACCTGGCCGGCATAGCCGATGATGAGGTTGAGGCTCACGGCCAGGATGATGTGAATGCCCGTCAGGATGGCCAGATGGAGGAGGTAGGCGGTCATGGGTGCCCGATGAGACGATGCTCCTCCCGTCAGTGGCCTTTGCCCTTCAGGATCCCCTGGGGCCGCAGGAGCAGCACCAGGATGAGGATCACGAAGGCCACCGCGTCCTTGTAGCCGCTGGAGAGATACCCGGCGCCCAGGCTTTCCGCCACCCCCAAAAGAAGGCCCCCCAGGATGGCCCCGGGGATGCTGCCCACCCCGCCCAGGATGGCGGCGCTGAAGGCCTTGAGCCCCGGCAGGAGCCCCATGCGGGGGTAGGTGGCGTTGTAGTAGATGGCCATGAGGATGCCCGCGGCGCCACTTAAGGCCGAGCCCAGGAAAAAGGTGAGGGCCACCATGCGGTCCACATTGATGCCCATGAGGCGGGCGGTGTCCCGGTCCAGGGCGCAGGCGATGATGGCCTTGCCGTAGGTGGTGTACTTGACAAACGCCAGCAGCAGCACCATGAACCCCAGGGCGGTGAGGAGGATGAGGCCCTGGAGGGTGGAGACGGGCAGGCCCGCCAGCTCCACGGTGCGGAACTCGAACTGCACCGGGAAGGGCCGGTCACTGGGGCCGAAGAGGAGGAGGGCCAGGCTCTGGAGGAAGATGGAGGCACCGATGGCGCTCAGCAGGGGCACCAGGGGGTGGGAGCCCCGCAGGGGCCGGAAGGCCACCCGCTCCAGGGCCACTCCCAGGAGCGCCGCGGCCAGCATCCCCGCCAGAAAGGCCCCCACAAACCCCACCTGGCCGCTGGCCAACAGGAGCACGGCCACAAAGGCGCCGCACATGTAGAGCTCGCCCTGGGCGAAGTTGATGAGGCCCAAAATGCCGTAGATCATGGTGTAGCCCAGGGCGATGAGGGCGTAGGCGGCGCCGGTGGTGAGGCCGTTGATGAGCTGCTGGACGAACATGGATGCCAAGTCACGGGAGCTGAGATCTCCGCCCTCCCCGGGGAGCCGCCCGGGGCGGGGCGCGGCTAACACCATATCACGGCGGTGCCCCGGCGGACAAGGCCCCGGGCGCGGAGGCGGGCGCTTTCAGGCCATAAAAAAGGCGGCCCCGCAGGGCCGCCCGGGCAGACCTCAGAGGGCGCCGCTTAGAAGTGATAAGCCACGCCGATGTTGCCGCTGAACATGTGGTAGCTGGGGTTCATCTTGAAGGAATGATTACGCACATATTCAACTCCCAGCGGGTCGGTCACAGTGCTGCGGAGAGTGAAAGAATAAGAGGGTTCCACCCAGCGATACTTGAAGAACACATCGATGGAGACGTTCTTCAGAGCATAGTAGCGGAAACCGGCATCCACCGCCAGGCCGACATCCACGGAGGACTTGGTCTTGTTGAGGATTTGGAACCTGTGAGGGCCACCGATGTAAAGGCCGCTGAAAACCGGCGCCAGACCGAAATCATCCCGCTCGAAACTGATTTCGCCCTCGGTGACAAACCAGCCGGTGTCAAAGGCAGGCGACTGGCTGCTGACAAAGAGGGCCGGGCCCACCGCGATGTAAGGCTGCAGCCGGCCGAAGGGCACCTCGGAATCGGGATAGAAGCCCATGCGGGCGGCGAACATAAAGGCCAGGGTAAACATGCGGCCCCGGCTGGAGAAGGCATTCTGGAAAGTCCCAGAGGCTCCTTCCACCGCATCAGCTAGGCTTTCTGCTGTGGACCCGTTACCATTGAAACTGACCGGCTCGCCGGTCAAAGTGCCGGAAGTGAGCATGCCAAAGCTGCCGGTGAAGTTCTGGGGCCGGTAGTTGATATTGTGGTAGGACATATCCAGATAGAAACCGAAATACTTCATCCAGTCGGGCCAGGCGTAGCCGCCGGTGATGCCGGTGCGGTCAAACCAGATGCCCAGCTTCAGGCCGCCGGTGAAGAAGGGATTGTCCAGCCTGCCGGGAATAGTGCCGTTAAAGCCCCAAAAAGACTGGGTTGTCAACGTAACATTATCGTATGTGGTCCCCAAGATATTTACACCATCACCAAAGTTATAAGTTTGCGATCCGGAGCCGGTTCCCGAAAATCCCAGGGAGTCGTTGGCCACGCCGACGCCGCCGATGTAGCCCTCGATGTACATTTCCGCGGTGGCCGCAGCGGGCAGGAGGGCCAGGGCCACCAGCACCAACCCCACGAACATCAGGTTCTTTTTCATGAAAGGTATCCCCCTTGAATGAAAAATTTTGGGTTACATCCCCCGTTTCCGAACTGCCGAACCATTTCCTCCTTTTCTTCCGTGGGTTGCCGGCCATCCCCGCCGGCCATTTCCATCCGGGCCCATTTTAGGCGCGGAGACAAAACCTTGTCAAGCGTATTTCGCTTCCCCGATAAAATATTTTCGCCCCGGAGAAAATTTTTCCTCCGGCACCCCCCGGTCGGGGGCCGGCGAGGGGAGAGGCGGCCCTGAAAACTTAGCCGCCCGAGGCGGTACGGCGCGGCCTGAAGGCGCCCCAGGCCTCCGAGGCCCCTGGCCGGAGGACTTGCGGCGCCCGCCCCCGTTGCCGCCGCCCGGCCCACGCCTGGCAGCCCCGGGAGCGACCGCCGGCCCCCGGGAGCCGGCAAAAAATCTGCCCCCCTGCCCCGGCATCCCCCCTTGCAGCCCGGTGCCCTGAAGGGTGCCGGAGTCCTCGGGCGGGCCCCGGGGTTTCCCCGACGGCCCCCACAAACAGGAGAATCTCCCCCGGGAGCGACGACGCCGTCATCTGAAGATGACGGCCCGGTTTTCCTCCCGCCCCCTCCCGGCTTTTCGGGCCAGAACCCCGCTTTCTTAAGGGAAAAGTGCCTTGGCGGAATGGGGATCATGGAGATTTCTGCCTCGCCGCTTTGGGCCAGCCGTCACCTCAGGAGGCGCAGGTGCAGATCCACCGCCGGGGCGCTGTGGGTTAAGGCCCCCATGGAGATGAAATGCACCCCGGTGGCCGCCACCCGGAGGAGGCGCTCCGGGGTCATGCCGCCGGAGGCCTCCAGGAGGGCCCGGCCGGCGGTGAGGCGCACCGCCTCCGCCAGGGTGTCCTCATCCATATTGTCCAGGAGGATGAGGTCCGCGCCCGCCTCCAGGGCCTCCTTGAGCTCCGTGAGGGTGCTCACCTCCACCTCCACCCTGAGGAGCCGGTGCACCCGGGCCCGGGCCCGGCGCACCGCCTCGGCCACCGAGCCCACCGCGGTGAGGTGGTTGTTCTTGATGAGCACCCCGTCAAAGAGGCCGAAGCGGTGGTTGGCCCCGCCCCCCAGGCGCACGGCGTACTTCTCCAGCAGCCGCCAGCCCGGGGTGGTCTTGCGGGTGTCCACCAGGGCCACAGGGGTCTCCCGGAGGAGAGCCACCAGCCGCCGGGTGTAGGTGGCAATACCGGAGAGGCGCATGAGGAAATTGAGGGCGGTGCGCTCCGCCGTGAGGATGGGGGCCACAGGGCCGGCCACCTCCGCCAGCACCGTGCCGGGGCCCACCTCCTCCCCCTCCGCCACCCGGGGGAGGAAGCGCAGCGCCGGGGAGACCCGGGCAAAGACCCGGGCTGCCACCGGCAGTCCCGCCACCACCAGGGTCTCCTTGGCCCGGATGTGGGCCACCCCCTCCTGCTCCGGGGGGATGAGGGCCTGGGTGGTGACATCCCCGGGGCCGAGATCCTCCTCCAGGGCCAGGTCGATGAGGCGTTCCACCTGGGGGGCGAGACGGGGGAAGAAGGGATCGGGGCCGGCCAGGGACATCCTCAGTCGCTCTCCTCCTGCCAGGGGATGACACATGGGGACGCCGCATCCGCCGGGAGCGGTCCAGGGGCGGGTGCCTCCTGGAAGCAGGCGGTGCAGCCGCCCTGGTCCTCCTCCCAATACGGACAGGCCTCATAGAGACACAGGCCCGCCGGGGCGATGGGGCAGAGGAGGGATATTTCACTCATGGAGCGTGCTCATTCCGTGAAAGTGGAGTACACCATCGCGGCGAAATCCTCATCCGTCAGGTTGCCGGAGGTTTCCAGTGCTTATCCCATGAAAGTGGAGTGCACCACTGCGGCCATTCATGAGGCGGCCCCGGGCCAGGGGGCAAGGGGCCATGAGGGAGCGGTGGCCTTCTCCTCCCTCTCCCTGCCCCTGACCGGCTCCGGCCCCCGGCCGGGCGCCCGGTGGCAATCCGCCGGCCCCTGCCCTCCGCCCCCGCTCTCCGGCCTCTCGCCCCGGCCCCCGCTCCGGAATTAGCCTTTCCCCCGGAGCTCCAGGAGCCGCTGATGATGGCTTCTGAGTTTGGCCAGCTTTTCGCTCAGGGCCGCCAGGCGCTCCCGATCCCGGGCCACCACCTCCGCCGGGGCCTTGGTGAGGAAGTCCTCGTTGGCCAGCTTTTTCTGCACCTGAGCCAACTCTTTCCCCAGCTTTTCCATCTCCCGGCTCAGACGGCGCTCCTCCTCGGTGAAGTCCAGGAGATCCGCCAGGGGCATGGCCAGCTCCACACCGGCCTTGGCCGGGGTGACCAGGACCGCCTTGGCCGCCGCAGCCGGCGCGCCGGCGGGCGGGTTGAGCTCCAGCCGCTGCAGGCGGGCCAACTGCATCAGGCTGCGCCGGTGCTTCTCCAGGATCTCCAGCCCCTGGGGGTCCTGGCTGAAGCAGAGGATCTCCACTTGGGCGGCGGGCGGGATGTTCATCTCGGCCCGGAGGTTGCGGATGGCCACGATGGCCTCCTTTACCAGGCCGATCTCCGCCTCGGCCGCGGGATTCTCCCACGCCGGGTCCGGCTCCGGGAAGGGGGCCACCATGATGCTCCCCGCCGCTCCGGGGAGCTTGTGCCACACCTCTTCGGTGATGAAGGGCATGAATGGGTGAAGCAATCTCAGGATGGCGCTCAGCACCTCCACCAGCACCCCCTGGGCCCGGCGCCGCACCTGCCCGTAGGCGGTGGGGGCCAGATCGGGTTTGATGAACTCCAGGTACCAGTCACAGAATTCGTGCCAGATGAACTGGTAGAGCACATGGGCCGCCCGGTCGAATTCGTAAGTATCCAGGGAGTCTGTCACCTCCCGGATGACCTGCTGCAGGCGGCTTAAGATCCAGGCCTCCACGGTGCTGAGGGGCGCTTCCCCCCGGCCGGCCGCCGCATCATAGCCCTCCAGGTTCATCAGGGTGAAGCGGCAGGCGTTCCACACCTTGTTGACGAAATTGCGGTAGCCCAGGATGCGCTCCTCGGAGAGGCGGATGTCCCGGCCCATGGCCGCGAAGGCCGCCAGGGAGAAGCGGAAGGCGTCGGTGCCATAGGTCTCCATGAGATCCAGGGGATCCACGATGTTCCCCTTGGACTTGCTCATCTTCTGGCCTTCCGCATCCCGCACCAGGGCGTGGATGTAGACCTCCCGGAAGGGCACCTCCCTCATGATATGCAGGCCCATCATCATCATGCGGGCCACCCAGAAAAACAGGATGTCAAAGGCGGTGACCAGGACGCTGGTGGGATAAAAGAGGCGCAGCTCCGGGGTGTCGTCGGGCCAGCCCAGGGTGGAGAAGGGCCACAGGGCCGAGGAGAACCAGGTGTCCAGAACGTCCGTCTCCTGCTCCAGGCGGGTGCCGCCGCACTGCGCACACACCGTGGGGTCCTTCCGGGCCACGGTCATCTCCCCGCAGTCGGCGCAGGTCCAGGCCGGAATGCGGTGCCCCCACCAGATCTGGCGGGAGATGCACCAATCCCGGATATTGCCCATCCAGTCGAAGAAGCTGTTCTCCCAGGAGGGGGGAATGAGCCGGATGCGGCCCTCCCGCACCGCGGCCACCGCGGGCTCGGCCAGGGATTTCACCGCCACGAACCACTGCTTGGACAGGAGGGGCTCCACCACGGTGCGGCAGCGGTAGCAGTGGCCCACCGGCACATGGTAGCGCTCCATCTTCTCCAGGAGGCCGTCGGCCTTGAGCTCCTTGACGATCTTCTCCCGGCAGCCGAAGCGGTCCATGCCCCGGTATTTGCCGGCGGCGTCGGTCATCAGGCCCCGCTCGTCGATGACCTGGATGGCGGGCAGGCCGTGGCGCCTGGCCACCTCAAAGTCATTGAGGTCATGGGCCGGGGTGATCTTCAGGGCGCCGGTGCCGAACTCCATGGAGACATAGGGGTCAGTGATCACCGGAATGTGGCGGCCCAGAACCGGCAGGCGCACCAGGGCGCCGTGATAGGCCAGATAGCGCTTGTCCTCCGGGTGCACCGCCACCGCGGTGTCCCCCAGGAGGGTCTCCGGCCGGGTGGTGGCCACCGTGAGGCAGCCCTCCCGCCCTACCAGGGGATACTTGATGTAATACAGGTAGCCTTCGTGGGGGTCGTGCTCCACCTCCAGGTCCGCCAGGGCGGTGAGGCAGCGGGGGCACCAGTTGATGATGTAGTCCCCCCGGTAGATGAGGCCCTCCTCATAGAGGCGGACGAAGACCTCCCGGACCGCCCGGGAGAGCCCGTCGTCCATGGTGAAGCGCTCCCGGCTCCAGTCGCAGGAGCAGCCCAGGCGCTTGAGCTGGCGGATGATGGTGCCGCCGGATTCCTCCTTCCATTTCCACACCCGGGCCACAAAGGCCTCCCGGCCCAGGGCGTGGCGGTCTATCCCCTCCTTGGCCAGCATGCGCTCCACCACGTTCTGGGTGGCGATGCCGGCGTGGTCGGTGCCCGGCATCCACAGGGCGTCATAGCCCTGCATGCGCTTGAAGCGGATGAGAATATCCTGCAGGGTGTTGTTCAGGGCGTGCCCCATATGGAGGGAGCCGGTGATGTTGGGGGGCGGGATGACGATACAGTACGGGGGCCTGCGGCCATCCGCCGCGGCCCGGAAAAAACCGGACTCCTCCCAATAGCGGTACCACTTCTCTTCGATGTGTTGGGGGTGATAGACTTTATCCAGAACTTCCGCCATATGCGTGATCTTCCTCGGCGAATTCCTTCTCCCAGGGGGCCGGGGGCCAGGATTCACGGGTCAGGGGTCAACATCCCAAAAGTCCTGGATTCAAGCCCACGGCCCGCCGTCTAAGGGTCCCAGGGAGAGGGACGGAGCCGGGGTGGGCCCCCAATGCACCCTCCCACTATATATCATAAAACTGTCCCAGGGATATCAGTCCTCGCGGCAGAGCCTCTGCTTCAGGGCCCGGATCTCCTGAGCCACCAGGCGTTCCGCCACCTGCGGCACCACTTCCCGGGCCAGGCGCTCGATGATCTCGGCGGCCACCTGGCGCACCACCGCCGCCATCTCCGCCTCCGGCAGGGAGAAGGCCGGCGCCGGGGCGGGCTCCACGTCCGCGGCGGAGTCCTCGGGGCCGGCGAAATCCGGGGGCAGCTCCTTTAAAGCCGCCAGGAGGTCCGCCAGGGAATCATCGGTTTCGGCCCCGGCAGGCAGGGCTTCCGGTCGGGCCGGAGAAAAAGGCCGCGTCAGAAAATCCCCCTCTCCGTCCGTGAGTTCCAGCACCGGCTCGGTGGGCGGCTCCTCCACCACCTGGGTGAGGAGAATCACCTCCTCCTCGGCGGGCACCGGGGCTTTGTCCACACTGGTCATCTCAGCTCCCCTCCTGGTCATGGGCGCGGGAGGCAGGCCCCCTCGGCCGGTGGCCTCACCCCCTCGTCCGCCTCATCGACCACCCGGCCAGGTTCTTGAGGGGAAACGCCTCCCGCCTCAGCGCCGGGCCAGTTCCCGGGCCCGCCAGGTGGCGACCTGCACCGCGTCCATCACCACCCCCCGAAAGCCCCCCTGCTCCAGGGCGTGCAGCCCGGCGATGGTGGTGCCCCCGGGTGAAGCCACCTGGTCCTTGAGCACCGCCGGGTGGAGCCCCTGGGAGAGGAGCAGAGCGGCGGTCCCCCGCACCGTCTGGGCCGCCAGCTCCAGGGCCAACGCCCGGGGCAGGCCCATGCGCACCCCGCCGTCGGCCAGGGCCTCGATGAAGACCGCCACATAGGCGGGGCCGCTGCCGCTTAAGCCGGTGACGGCCTCCAGGTGAGTCTCCTCCACCACCACGGCCCGGCCCAGGGCCCCGAAGAGCTCCTGACCCAGGGCCAGATCCTCCGGGGTGGCCCGGCTCCCGGGGGCCAAGGCCGTGACGCCCTCCCCCACCATCAGGGGGGTGTTGGGCATGGCCCTCATGATCCGGGCGAAAGGGAGGGCCTCCTCCAGCCGGGCCAGGGGGAGGCCCGCCACCAGGGAGATGAAGAGGTGGTCGCTACCGGCCCCGGCAAGTTCGGCCAGCACCCGGTCCGCCATCTGGGGCTTCACCGCCAGGATGATGGTTAAGGCCGCCAGGACCTCGGCATTGCTGCCGGCGGGCCTCACCCCCAAGGCCTCCAGCTCCCGGCGTCGGGCCGGGTCCGGATCAGAAACCCACAGACCTTCCGGGGACACCCAGCCGGCCTTAAGGAGTCCCCGGACCAAGGCCATCCCCAGGTTGCCGGCACCGACTATTCCCAGGCGCCGCTCCGTAGGCGCCATGCCTGCCGCCATTGACAAGCGCTCCTTTTCCAGCGATAGTCTGAAGAGAGGTGCAGATTCCCGCCTGCCTGTGGCCCCGCGGACGGGGACGCCTTTCGCCTCCCCCCGTCCGGGAACCCCGGGCCGGAGCGACATGGCCCCGGCCCTCCCTATTCTGGCACAGGATGAGGCAAAACGGCAGGAAAAAAGTGCGACCGATGTGTGGACCGGCCACAGGGTGGCGCCGCCGGTGGCGGTGGGCGGCCCTGCTGGTGGCCCTCGCCGTGGCCTGGGCCGCGCCTTTGGGCTTCCGGGCCCATGCCGAGGAGCTCCCGGCCCGGGATTTCAACCTCCTCAACCTCCAGCGGCTGGCGGGAGTGACCCACAACCCCCTCACCTTTGTCGTGCTGGGGGACAGCCGGGACCACGGCGGCCTCTTCCCTCTGCTCCTTCAGGAGGTGGCCCGGGAAGAAGGGGTCTCCCTGGTCATCCATCTGGGCGACCTGGTCAACCGGAGCCGCCTGTGGGAATATCGGCAGTTCTTCCGCGACCTGAAGGCGCTTTCAGGGCTGCCCCTGCTGACGGTGCCGGGCAACCATGAGCTGAAGGGCGAGGCGTCCCTGTTCGGCGAGATCTTCGGCCCGGCCGACCTCTCCTTCAGTCTGGGGGATTATGCCTTTGTGCTGATCAACAACGCCAAGCCCGCAGGCTTGAGCCCGGCGCGCCGCCAGTGGCTGGCCGCCGAGCTGAGCCGCCATCGGGACGCCCGCCTGCGCCTGGTCTTCCTGCACGTGCCCCTCTTCGACCCCCGGCCGGGGCGGTCCAAACCCCACGCCCTGCCGGCCGGGGCGGCCCGGGAGCTGCTCACGGTTCTCAAGGAGGGGCGGGCCGATCATGTCTTTGCCGGGCATATCCACGGCTATTTCACCGGGGAATGGGAGGGCCTGCCCTACACCATCAGCGGCGGCGCCGGCACCGCCCTGCACGGCCGGAACCCCCGGCATTATTTCCACCACTACCTGAAGGTCACCGCCCGGGGAGGCCGCCTGGAGGTGAGCGTGAAACCGGTGGATTTCCCCGTGCCCCCCCACGTGCATGAGCCCTGAGAGCTTCCGCCCCCTGTTGGCCCTCACCATGGGCGATCCCGTGGGAGTGGGCCCGGAGATCATCGTCCTGGCCCTCAAAGACCCCGGGGTCTATGACTCCTGCCGCCCCCTGGTATTGGGGGACCTCACCGCCCTCCGCCGGGCCCGGGACCTGCTGGCGCCGGAGCTGAGCCTCCACCTGGTGGAACACCCCGGCCAGGGCCGCTACCTCCCCGGCACCCTGGACCTGTGGGCCCTCTCCCATCTGGACCCGGAGGACTGCCGCTACGGTCTGCCCACCCCCGCTGCCGGGGCCGCCATGGTCTCTTATATTCTCAGCGCCATCCGGCTCTGCCAGGAAGGCGTAGCCCACGGCCTGGTCACCGGACCCATCAGCAAGCTGGCCATGCACCTGGCGGGGTTCCCTTACCCCGGACACACGGAGCTGCTGGCGGAGAAGACCGGCGCCCCGGAGGTGGCCATGATGCTGGCCGGGGGAAACTTCCGGGTGGTTTTGGCCACCATCCACGTGGCCCTGGCCGAGGTGCCGGAGCGCCTGAGCCAGGAGGGGCTGGTGCGCCTGCTGCGCCTCACCTGGGCCTGCCTGCGCCAGGACTTCGGCCTGGCGGAGCCCCGCCTGGCGGTGGCCGCCCTCAATCCCCACGCTGGCGAAGGAGGGCTGTTCGGCACGGAGGAGCAGGAGATCATCATCCCCGCGGTGCTGGAGGCCAAAGGCGCCGGGGTGGCGGTGAGCGGCCCCTTTCCCGCGGACACCCTCTTCTGGCGCCACGCCCAGGGGGAGTTCGACGCAGTCATCGCCATGTACCATGACCAGGGTCTCATCCCCCTGAAGCTGCTGCACTTTATGGACGCGGTCAACGTCACTCTGGGCCTCCCCATCATCCGCACCTCGGTGGATCACGGCACCGCCTACAGTCTGGCGGGCACCGGGCAGGCCCATCCCGGGAGTCTCAGCGCCGCTCTGCGCATGGCCGCCGACATGGCCCGGCGCCGCTTCGGAGCTTCCGGGTAGCTCCCGGGACAGGGGGCTTGGGACCGCTGAGCCCGGCCCTCCCCCTTTTCTCCCCAGGGGATGGCGGCAGCGCCACCCCCGGCTTTCCCCTCAGACCTGGTTACGCCGGCATGTCAGCGCCGGCCGCGGCCCCGCCCCCGGTCATCCCGGGGGGTCTTCAGCTCCCGGGCCAGGAAGACCTCCTCGGACCAGCGCCCCTGGACCTTGACCACGGACCCCACCTGGGGCTCCCCGCCCCGGAAATCGAACTCTGTCCGGGGGCTGACCTTCACCCGTTTGCCGCTGATGATCCACTCCCCGAAATAACCTTTGGCGGGCCGGGCCTCCACCACCCCGAAGAATTCCTGGTCCGGAGAGGCGAGGGCCATCCCCGTCGCCAGCACCGCCGCCACGGCCAGCATCACCACCACCCATCCGGCTTTCCGCACGCTCCCCTCCTCTCGAATCGCAAGGTTTCATACCCGGAAGCCGCTGCTTCCCGGCCCCTTCACATCCGGCCCTACCCCAGCTGGCGCAGGGCCGCGGCGATCACCACCCGGGCGGCCCGCCAGGCCGGCAGCACCGCCGCCACCACCCCCACCCCCAGGGCCACTGCCAGCCCCAAGGCCAAGGTGGGCGGCTTGACGCTCAGATCCGGAAAATACTGGGTCACGGTGTCGGGAAAGAGCCCCACCGCCGGAAAACTCAAAAGCAGCCCCAGGATCCCCCCCGCCGTGGCCAGCAGGAGCGACTCCCCCAGGATGATGAGGCTCAGGTGCCGGGGCCTAAAGCCCATGCTTTTGAGCACCGCATACTCCCCCAGCCGCTCCCGGGCGCTCATGGCCATGGTGTTGGCCAGCACGATGAGGATCACCCCGATGACCGCCCAGGACACCACCCGGATGGCCAAAAGAATGGCGCTGGTCATCTCCACAAAGCCCAGGTTGAAGGCCGCCTCCGTCTCCGTCACGGTCTCCGCCAGGGAGTTTTTGAAGGCGGCGTCGATCTTCTGGGCCACCTCCGCGGCCAGCTCCGGCCGCTCCACCTGCACCAGAAACCAGCCCACCTGATCCGCCTGGCCGGGCGCGGTCTTCTTCAGGGTTTCGTTGAGATAGTCCCAATGGAAAAAGAAGAGCGTCTCATCGGTGGTGGGGTATTTGCCCTCGTAGATGCCCCGGAGCACCAAACGGTACTCCCCCTGGAAATAGGTGCCGTTGAGGACGATGACCTGCCCTACCCGCCAACCGAAGCGCTGCGCCAGACGGCGGCCGGCCACCGCGCCCCGGCGGTCCCGCAACAGCGCCAGCTTCTGCTCCGGGGGGAGGACAAATTCCGGGTAGCACTCCAGGTAGGCCGGGAGGGAGGCGGCAAACTGGGCGAAGAAATTCTTTTTGTCCACGTATACCCCTTCAAACCAGTAGGCGTACGCCACCTCCTTCACCCCCGGGATGGCCCTCAGCTTGTTCAGGTGCGACAGGGGCAAGGGAAACATGAGGGAGACGGCATGCCGGGTCACCAGACGCACCGGGGAGGAAGCCGCCACCCCCGCATACCAGGCCTCCACCACCGTGCGCAAAAGGCAAAAGGCCAGGACCGCCACCGCCAGCCCCAAAACGGTGAGGGCGGCCCGCAAGGGGTGCCTCAGGGTATTGCGCCAGGTGAGCTTGAGCATGTCTCAGCCCACCTTGCGCAGGGCTTCGGCGATCCCCACCCGGGACGCCCGCCAGGCCGGCAGCAGGGCCGCCAGCACCCCCACCGCCAGGGCGGTGCCCAGCCCCAGGCCCAGGGTGGCATAGGTCAGGGGGAAGACGCGGAAATACTGCCCCAGCTTCACCTTGAAGAGGTGTACCCCCGGGAAGGTGAGGGACAGGCCCAGGAGACCGCCCGCCAAGGCCAAAAGCAGGGATTCCCCCAGGATGACCCCCGCCAGATGCCGGGGCCTGAACCCCAGGGTCTTCATCACCGCATACTCCCCCTGGCGCTCCCGGGCGCTCATGGCCATGGTGTTGGCCAGAAGCACCAGGATGACCCCGATGACCAGCCAGGAAACCACCTGGATCGCCAGGAGGATGGCCTCGGTCATGGAGACGAAGCCCATGGCAAAGGCGGCCTCGCTCTCGGTCAAGGTCTCCGCCAGGGAGTTTTTGAACAGGGCGTCGATGCGGGCGGCCACCAGGGGAGCCTCCTCCTTGGCCTGCACCTCGGTGATGAACCAGCCCACCTGATCGGCCCGTTCCGGCAGGAGTTTCTTCATGTTCTCATTGAGGTAATCCCAGTGAAACAGGAGGCGGCCCTCGTCGGTGGTGGGCTCCCGGCCGGTGTAGATGGCCCGGATGATGAGGCGGTATTCCCCGGGATAGATGGTACCCTTGAGGATGATGGCGTCCCCCACCTGCCAGCCGAAGCGGCGGGCCAGCTGGCGACCGGCCGCGGCCCCCTGCCGGTCCCGCAAAAGCGCGGTCTTCTGGTCCTCGGGGATGAGATACTCCGGAAAAATGGCCAGATAATGGGGCAGTTCCACCGCAAACTGGGGGAAAAAATTGCGCTCGTCTATGTAAATGCCCCCGAACCACATGCCATAGGTGATGTTTTTGATGCCGGGCAGGGCCTGGATGCGGGGGAGATAGGCGATGGGCAGCCGGAAGACCAGGGAGATGGCGTTCCGGGTCACCAGCCGGTTGGGGGAGGCGGCGGACACCCCGGAATACCAGGCCGCCACCACGGTGCGCAGCAGGCAAAAAGCCAGGACCGCCACCGCCATGCCCAGCACGGTGAGGGCGGCCCGCAAGGGGTGCCTCAGGGCGTTGCGCCAGGTGAGCTTCAGCATCGGTCAGCCACCCCAAACATCCGTGCCCGGCTGCATCCCTCCCCTGCTCCCCAGGGAGGCCGCAGCCTCTATCCCTCACCCCCCGTCTGATCCCGGTGATACAGGATCTCCAGGGCTCTCAACCCCACGTCCACCAGGCGCGCTTCGGCCCGGCTCCGGCGCCGCCCCCCAAAGAGGGCCTGCCCCGTCACCCGGTGGGCCACCACCGTACACACGCCCCCGGCCCTGAGGTTCAGGGAGGAGACCTGGGCCAGGGTGAGATAAACCGACATCTCCATTTCCAGATTGAGCACCCCCTGGGCCTGGAGCCGGGCCACCTTGTCCGGCTCCCGGCAGGGGAACCCCGGCACCACCCGCCCCTGACCGGCGTAGAAATCGGCGGTGGTGCAGGTCAGGCCCACATGATGGGGCACGCCCAGCTCCCGGGCCGCCTGGGTCAGGGCCTCCACCACCCGGGGGTGGGCCCGGGCCGCCACTTCCGGGCCGGCATAATAGGCGCTCGTCTGCTCATCCCTCAGAGCCCGGGCGGTGACCACCAGGTCCCCGGGGCGGATGAATTCCTGCAGGGCGCCGGAGGTCCCCAGGCGGATGAAGGTGACCGGCGCCACGCAGGCACTGGCCTCGATCACCGCGATGGCGGTATTGTCCGGCCCGATGCCGGTGGCCATGAGGCTCACCGGGATGCCCCGGTAGGTGCCGGTCAGCGTGAGAAATTCCCGGTTGGCCCGCCGCACCCGGATGGCCTCCAGCCGGCGGGCCAGCCGCCGGATGCGGGCCGGATCCCCGGCGGTGAGGATGTAGGGCGCCACCTCCCCGGGGCCGCAATTCAGATGGTAACAGCGTCCGGCGGCGTTCACGGGCACGGCCGACGGCTGGATCATGCGCGCCTTCCCCCCTGGCCGACAGGACAAGTGGGTCCGGTGCCAGGCATAGGGGGAAGCCGGGGAAGGATCCCTCCCATCCCCTCTTCCCGCCCTGCCAAGATTCCCCCCCTTGTTATTTCAATATAGCCCTTCCCGGCAGCCAGGGCCACCCCGGCCCAGCGGCAGGAGGCATTTCACCGCGCCGGTTTCCCGGGGCACAGGGGTTTAAATTGAAAACAGCCAGGTGAGGGGCCGGCGTCGGAGGGCATCCTGCCCCGGCTCCCGCCTGAAATTCCCCAGGAGGTCGAAATGATGCGAATGGAGCGACAGTTCCTCCCCCTTCTGATGGTGACCCTGCTTGTGCCGGCCACCGCCGCCTGGGCCCAGCCCGGCCCCGGAGGGGCGCCGGGATATGGCCGCATCTACAATCCCGCCACGGTGGAGACCGTGACGGGCGAAGTGGCGAGCGTGGACCGGGTGTCCTGGGGCCGCCGGGCCCAGGGAGTGCACCTCACCCTGAAAACCGGACAGGAGACTCTCACCGTCCATCTGGGACCCAGCTGGTTTGTGGACCAGCAGGCGGTCAAGCTCGCCGCCGGGGATAAAGTGGAGATCACCGGCTCCCGGGTGGATTTTCAGGGAGGCAAGGTGCTCATCGCCCGGGAGGTGAAAAAGGGCGGTCAGGTAATGACCCTGAGGGATCCCCAGGGGGTGCCCCGCTGGGCCGGTCAAGGCGGCCGCCGCTGGCGCCAGTGATTCACTGAGCCCGGGCCGGCCTGCTCCCGGCCCGGGTCTGCCGCCGAACAGGTTGTTGCCAACGGTTATTCGGGGAAGGGGCCGGGGGGTCACAGACCCCTGCCCTCCCCCGACCCCCCTGCCCCCACCCCATTCATGGGAGGTGGGTTGGCCGAACCGGTAAAATCGGCCAGTCTCCTCCCCCCGGATTTGGGGGAGGGGCGTTTTCCCACCTCCTGCTAAAAGTCAAAATTCCAGAACACGTCCACGCCTGAATTGCGCCGCCCCACCTGGGATTCCACGCTGAGCCGCCGGCTGACCCGGTACTCCAGCCGCACCTGGTTTTCGGCGGCGCTCCTGGTCAAGGGATCGCTCACCCGCTCAAAGGAGAGTCTCAGATCCCGGGTGATGGGCTTGCCCACGCCCACCCGCTCCGGGCCGCCGGTGAAATAGAGGTCCCCCAGCAGGGGAAAATCCTTGCCCAGAAAGTCCAACAGCTTCTTGGTGGTGAGCCCGCCGATGAGCCCCACGGCCTGGGCGCCCACGGAGCTGTACTGCTCCCGGGTGAGGGTGGCGGCCCGCTGCCCGAAGGCCATGTAGGAGAGCAGGTCCGCCGGGGGAAGGGGAGGCAGGCTGGCCAGACGGATCTCCGGCTTGGCCAGGGGCCCGCTCATTTCCAGGATGAGGAGCACCTCTTCCAACTGATGTTCCGCCCGGCCCTTGACGGTGATGAGCTCCGGCGGCCGGCCGGGAAGATGGATGAGGCCTTCCTTGACGGTGAAGGGCTTGCCGTGCACCTCCACCGTGCCGGTGAGCACCCGCATCTCCCCCCGCAGGCGCACCGGCCCGGCCGGCTCCTTGAAGGCCAGCAGCCTCCCCCCCAGCTCGAGGTTGGCCCGCTTGTCCTTGACCCAGATATTTCTCGGCGCGTCCAGGGTGATTTCCATCCGGGCGTGGCGGATAAAGGCGGGCGCCGCCGGCCCGTTCTCCGGGGCCTGGCGCTGGCGCACCAGCACAATGTCTTCGGAGATCCCGGTCTCAAAGAACAGCGGCCGGAAAAGCGCCTGGGTGACCGTGAGCCGACCTGCCACCTGGAGGGCCTCCCAGGGGCCGGTGAGGGTCAGGCTGCCCTCCCCCCGGGCTTCAGACCCCAGCCGGGAGAGGGCCTTGAAGTTGGCCAGCTCCCCCCTCAGATGGAACTGTCCCGGCCAGAAGCCCTCCAGGGCGATGCTGCCCCGGATCCGGGCCGTGCCGTCGCTCACCAGCACCAGCTCCGGCAGCGTCAGGGTATCGCCCTCCAGGTGGGCGGTGCCCGGGGCCACCTGGTAGCGGGCGCCTCCCAACCGGAAGGTGAGGTACCCTTCCGTCCAGCGCAGAAAACCCCGCACCCGGGGCCGGGCGGCAGGCCCCTGCCAGAGGGCCTGAAATTCCAGGGGCAGGTCAGCCTCCGTCACTTCCCGGGTCAGGGCCGGCAGGACCGCCAGGTTGAATTTCTCCCCGGTGAGGGCCACCTTAAGCTCCCCCTCCCCGCGGCCCACCGCCCACGGCATCAGGGACCACCGCCAAGGCAGGCGCCCCTCCAGGGTCAGGCGGGAGCCCCGCCGGGCTTCCTCCAGGGCCCCGGACAGGCCGAGAATGCCATCGCCGTAGGAGAGAGAGGCGGTGGCCCGCTTCACCTCCAGCTTCCCCCACCCCCCTTCCGTCAATGACGCCGCGGCGGTCAGGGTGGGCCGGGCCGGGGTGCCCCCCAGCCCCGCCCGGAGCTGGATTTTGCCCCTCAGGGGCACCCCCTTGAGCCCCACCAACCCGGCGGGCAGGTCCCGACCTTCCAGGCGGGCGCTCACCAGGCCCGCGCTGAGATGGCCTTCCGCCTCCAGACGGCCGCCGTTGACGAGAAAGACGGCCGGCTCCAGGCGCACCCCGGGGAGGAAGGCCAGCCTGACGGGGGTTTGGGCCCGGCCGGCGAGCTGCCCCAGGCCGAAGGATAGCCGGTTCAGGGTCAGGACCAGGGGCCGGCCGCCGGCTTCCAGCAGTCCGGCCAGCTCCACCTGGTTTTTGCCCTCTCCCGAGGCCTTGCCTTCCAGATGCCAGCGGTGCTGATCCCCCCGCAGGGTTGCCTGGGCCTGGGGAAAGGACGCCAGGGGGCTGGTGAGGCCTGCGGCCGTCAGGACGAGCCGGCCGGCGGCGGGCGGCCATCCTTCCAGCTCGCCGGCGAGAGAGAGGCCCCGGGCCGCCAGCCCGCCCCCGCTCAGGTTCTGAACCTGGGCGGTGAGCACCGCCCGGGGACCGGAGAGGGGGCCGCGGAGCGCCAGGTCAAAGGCGGCCTGGGAAAAGCGGGGGCCCGGGAGCCATGGCATCGAGCCGCGCAGCTGGCCCTGCACCCGGGCCTCCAGCCCCTGGGGGCTGAAGGCGCCCTGTCCGGTGGCCCACAGCCCCGCCGCCTTCAGCGCCGCCTCCCGGATCTCCAGCCGGGGGGGAGCCCAGGCCAGCCGGGCTGTGAGCTCCTGCACCGGCAGCTCCCCCCAGCGACCGCTGCCCCTCAGCTCCCCCGCCAGGGTGAGGCGGCTTACGTCCCCCTCCGGGAGGTGGAAGGTGCCCCGGAAGCGGCCGTTCACCCGGGTGTCCGGCGGTGCCGCCAGCCCCAGGAGCCCCGGTGGCAGGTCCTGGACCTGAACATCCGTCTCCCCTTTCAGGGCGGTTAGGAGGGGCCCTTTCAAAGTGGCACTCAGGCGACCGAAGCTCCCGTGACCGCTGAGGCCGAGGATCTGCTCCCGGGCATCCCCCGTAAGAGTCCCCCGGGCGGCCGCCAGCTTCAGCCCCCGCCAGGAGACGGCCCCCAGGGTGAGCTCCCAATCCAGCCGGTCCGGCGGCCAGCTGAACCCGGTCCCCTTTCCGGCCAGACGGAGATTCAGCGGCGGCAGGTCGGCCACCCGGGCCACCCATTGGGGCCGCCACGGCCGCAGCCACTCCACCGGCAGCGCCGGCACCTCCAGGTCCAGGGCATAGGTCCAGGCGCCCTCCTCCCGGCTGAGACGGCCGGCCAGGGTCAGGGGGGAGCCGGCCAGGGTGAGCTCCCCGGTGAGCTGTCCTCCCGCCGGACCTGCCTCCAGGTTGAGTCTGCCGGCCAGCGGCCAGGCCGCCGGCCAGCCGGGGAGAAGGCGCGGCAGGCTCTCCTGGGCCGCCGGCCCCATCTCCAGGGCCAGGCGGAGGCCGGGAGCGTCGCCGCCCCACCCCCGGCCACTTCCCTGCACCAGGAGGTCGTCGTCCAGTTTCAGGACCACCTCCAGGAGCTGGAGCTCTTCGGGCCGCAGGGTCAGGCGGCCGCTCAAGGTGAGGCGCCCCGGCGGCCCGCTCCAGGAGAGGCTCGCCCGCCGCACCAGGATTTTCTGCTCCGGCCGTTTGGGGTTAAGGATCATCACCGCGGCCTGGAAGTCCACGGGCCCGAACCGCTCCACCCGGCCTTCCCGCCGCACCGCGAGCTCCCCCCTGACCACCTCCAGGCCGGGAAAATCCAAGGAGCGAAAGGGCGGCGGCGGCCGGGGCTTGAGGACCCGTTTCAGATTCACCTGCCCGTCCGGCTCCCACCACAGCTGCACCAAAGGCTGATGCACCGCCACCCGGGAGAGGATGGGACGCAGCCGGACGAAAGACCACAAGGAAAACCGCAGCTCCAGCCGCTCGGCCCGGAGAATCTCCCCCTCCGGGCCGGTGAGGCGGAGGCCGGTGAAGGTGAGCCCGGTGAGGGGGTGCCCCCGCACCTCGGCCACAGTCAGGGTGGGATACAGCCGCTCCTGGGCGAAGGCCACCAGACGATGCCCGCCCCAGGTCCACACACCTTCACTTTTCAGGGCCAGCCCCAGGGCCAGGGCCGCCAGCCCCAGCAGCCCCGCCACGCCCAGGACCAGGATCTTCACCCACCGCATGGCCTCTCCCCTCTGAGCCTTACCCTATTGCGCCACCGCCAAGAGGGTGTATATCCCTCTCTACCGTTCCCACTCTCTTTCCGATTTGCACCTCGATGGCCCGGGCCTCCGGGCCGGGGACAGGCAAGGGAGGGGGAGATGGGGGCTTGCGGCCCCGGGCCCTGCCCGGAAGCCCCGGGGCGCCGCCGTCTCCGCGAAAAACCCGCTCTCCTGCCCTGCGGGGTCTCCTAAAACTGCTGACCGATGGTCAGAAGCAGGCGGAAGGCCGGATCCTGCCGGGGATCCTGCCGGTTCAGCGGAAACCCCACATCCAGCCCCACGGGGCCGATGGGCGTGCGATAGCGGACCCCGCCGCCCGCGGCATACTTCAGCTGTCCCGGATCCACCTCCTGGGTGCGGAAATAGACATTGCCGAAGTCAAAGAAGACCACGCCCGTAAATTCCTTATACAGAGGCACCCTCAGCTCCGCATTGCCCTCCAGGATGGCCTCGCCGCCGATGGGGGTGCCGGCCTCGTTCCGGGGTCCCAGGTAATTGAAGCGGTAGCCCCGGACGCTGCCGGCGCCCCCCGCAAAGAAGCGCCGAAACAGGGGGATCTCCCCGGTGCCCTGGAGGGGCTCAATGACCCCGAACTTCAGCCGGCCGGCCAGCACCCACCCCGGGCGCCCCAGGGGGTAATACCCCCGGGCTTCGGCCACCGTGCGGCTGAACTGGAGGTTTCCTCCCAGAAAATCCAGGGCCAGCTCCTGGGTCAGGCTGAGGATGTGGCCGTATTCCGGGTCCAGGCTCCGGTCCGTGGTGTCCCGCCTGAGCCCGAACAGGAGCATGGAAGCGGTGAACAGCTGATCCTGCCGGGCTTCCCGCAAGATAAAGAGCGTCTCGTTGGGGATGCCGAAGGGGCGGGCGAACTCCAGGCCGTGCCCGACATAAACGCGCAGCCGCCAGGGGAGATCCCGCTCCAGGCGGGCCTGAGTGAAAAAGGCCCGGTCCTGGAAGCCGGGGAGGTCCCATTCCACCCAGCCGCCCTGCACCACGGCATCCCACCGGCTGGCGAGAAACTGGGGGTTGGTGAAGGTCCCGGTGACCCGGCTCTCCCGGATGGAGTATTTCCCCTCCAGGTCCATAAGGCGGCCGCCCCCCCCCAGGTTGCGCAGCCTCAGGGCCAGCCGGGCCCGGAACAGGTCCACGTCGCCGTAGCCCAGCCCCACCTTGACCGTGCCCCGCTTGCCCCGCTGCACCTCCACCACCACCGGGATGACTGTGGCCGCCTCCGGCACCTCGGCGGGAGTCAGGGTGACGCTTTTGAAGAGGTCCGTCTCGTAGAGCTGGCGCTGGCTCTCATAGAGCTTCCGGAAGGAAAAGGCCTCCCCCGGCCGGAAGGTGAGTTTCCGCAAAATGAGATAATCCGGGACGGGGGCGTCCTTTTTGAGCTGCACCTCCCCGAAGACGCAGCGGGGTCCCGGATCCACGGTGAGATGGATGTCGGCCCGGTTCTCCAGCTCGTCCAGATAGACCCGGCCCTTCACCTGCCCCCGGGGGTGCCCGTGGTCCTGCAGGGCGGTGACATACTGGGCCCTGAGCTCGTCATAGCCCCGCTCGGTGAACCGCTCCCCGGGCTTGACGGGGTGCTCCCGGGCCAACTGGGCGTAATCCAGGTCCGCTCCGGGCTCCCGGACCTCCACCTTGATCTGGTTCACCCGGACAAAGGGGCCCTCCTCCACCTGGAGGATGGCCCGCACCCGTCCCTTTTCATCCACCTGGAGCCGGGAGGTGACGCGGGCGTGATAAAAACCCTGGCGGCGGTAAAAGATCTTCAGCCGCTCCAGGTCGTTTTCCAGGTCCTCGGGCCGGAAGGGCGGCGGCTTTTTCCACGGCCAGCGGGAGGGCAGGTCCAGGGACAACTGCTCCCTCACCTGGGCCGCCGGGATGATCCTGGCCCCCTGAATTTCCAGGGCCACCAGGGTAAGGGGCGGAGCGGGGGCCACCGCCGCCCCGGCCGTCAGGGGCAGAGCGACCCCCACTCCCAGCCAGAGCCACAGCCACACCAGCCAGGGGGCGGGACGGAGGTGTGGCGCCGGCTTGTCCCGCCTCGGCGTGCCGCCCGGTTCAGGCAGGGCCACCCCTCTCCCCGGGGCGGCAGTTCGCCCCCCCGCCGCCGCGCCGTCGCCCATCCTTGGGCCGGCCTGGAGAAACCGTCCGCGCACGACCAGACTCACCCTCCCGGAGATATAGAGTGCCACCCGCCCCCTGATGCTAAAAAATTCTGCCCCCGGATATCTGAGATCTGTGCGCCTGAGGCCGCTGCCCAGGGGTTTTTTCGCCGGGAAGGCGGCAAAGATACGGCCTGCCCCCTTCCCTCCACCGCGGGTGTCCCGGAGATAAGGCGGTGCGGGCGGGAGAGGGGGACCGCTGATCTGACAGGCTGCTGAAAACCTCCTTCCCCGGTGGGATGAGGCTGGCCGATTTTACCAGTGGGCGCCGCCACCTCCCAGTTAGGGGGTTGGGGGTGGGGCAGGGCCTGCGACCCCTGTCCCCTTCCCCGAATCACCATTTTCAGCCACCTGCTCAGGCCCTCCCGGGCAATATTCCTCCGCCACGCCTCCCTTCAATCCGGCGGGCCTCCCGGGGGACCGGCGGCTTGCGGAAAGAGGCTTCGCTGCCGGACCCGCCCGCGGGGAGCCGCCGGCCGCCATATCTGGGGCGCCACCGCCGCCACCCAGGGAGAGAGGCGGGTGGGCCCCTGATGTCCCGCCAGGCGGCGCCGCCGGGCCCGGGTGAGAATCACCTGCTCCCGGGCCCGGGTGAGCCCCACATAAAAGAGGCGGCGCTCCTCCTCCAGATCCGGCGGGTCGTCCCGAGCCAGCTTCAGGGGGATCAGCCCGTCCTCGCAGCCGGTCAGGAACACATAGTCAAACTCCAGCCCCTTGGCGGCGTGCAGGCTCAGGAGCTTCACCCGGGCCGCCGCCAGATCCAGCTCCTCCCAGTCGGGGCCCATGCCTTCCCGCACCAGCTGGCAGGGGATGCCCGCCCGGCTGAGTTCCTCCGCCAGGAGCTCCCCCTGGGCATGCAGGCGGTAGAGCACCGCGATGTCGCCGAAGCCCACCGCCCCGCCGGCCGGCCGGTGCTCCGCCGGCAGGGTGTGGTGGCGAAATCCCCCCACCACGGCCTCGATGGCGCCGGCCACGGCCCGGGCCTCTCCGAGAGGGGTGGCGGCTTCCAGCAGCAGAAGGGGGGCTTCCCCCCGCCGCCGACTCACCTCCGGGGCCCCGCCTTGGGCCGCGGGCGGCAGGACCCGCCGGGAGGCGGCCAGCAGGGGCGGAGGCAGCCGGTAGGTATCGGGAAAATGCATGACCAGGGCGTCGGGCCGCGTCGCCGGCAGACGCCGGAAAAACTCCGGACTGGCACCCCGAAAGCCATAGATGGCCTGGTTCGGGTCGCCGATAGCCAGAAGCGACGCCGGGGCCTCTCCGGCCAGGGCCAAGAGGAAGCGATATTGGGCCCCGTTGAGGTCCTGAAATTCATCCACCAGAAAGTGGCGCCAGCGCCCCTGCCAGGCCGCCCTCAGGTCCGGCGCGCTGTCCAGCAGGCGCACCGGTCGGGCCACCAGATCTTCAAAATCGTACAATCCGGCTCCGGCCAAGGCCGCCTCGTAGTCCCGAAAGGCGGGCCCCAGCTCGGGGGGCACCTGCGGGCCCTCTCCGTCCGGGGAGCCCGGCCGGCTCTTGGCCTGGGAGAAGCGGCGCTCCAGGATGGCGGGCTTCAGGCCATGCCGCCGGGCCACCTCCTGGAGGAGCTGCCGCCGGAGGGCTTCGTCGGCCACCTGGCGCTCCAGCCCCGCTTCGCTGAGCAGGCGCAGACCCAGGGCATGGAAGGTGCTGACGGAGAGCTCCCCCACCCCGGGGTGGCCGGGAAGAAGCTGGCCCACCCGCGGGGCCATCTCCTCCGCCGCCTGGCGGGTGAAGGTGATGGCCAGGATACTCCCGGGCGGCGCCCCGGAGGCCAGGAGATGCGCCACCCGGTGGCTCAGGGCCCGGGTCTTGCCGGTGCCCGGCCCTGCCTGGACCACCACCGTGCCCCCCTTCCGGGTCACGGCCCGCTCCTGGGCGGCGTTGAGGCCGGCGGGGGCGGGGAGGGGCTGCGGCGGCCCCGCCGGGGATCCCGGAGGCACCTCGGCTGCGGGCCCGGCTGCCGGCGGGACCCCCGGGGACGGCGACACCGCCGGCGCCACCGACCAGAAAGCCCCCTGCCCTCGCAGACGGCGCCATTCTTCCGGCGTGAACAGGTGCACCTTCCCAAACAGCCCGTCATAGCCGGGTTCAATGCGGACTTCGCCCCGTCGCATCCGGGCCAGGGCCTCCGCCAGGAGGGGGCCCCCTTCCCGGGCCACCTCCTCCAGGGGCCCGTGCCTGAGGATGGCCAATTCGGGTCCCAGACGCTGCAGGAGCTGAAAATACGCCTGCCGCACCTTTTTGCTGCCGGGAGCCGCTGCCATAACCTCAGCCAAAATTTCCGGCAGGCCGATAAGGGAGGTGAAGGGACGGGCCTGGGGGGGCGGGGAGCCCTCCTCCCGGTCGGCCAGTGCCAGGACCCGGTTGAGCACCCCCAGGGTCAGGGGCTGCCCGCACTCAGGGCAGCGCCCCCCGGCGGCCCGGGATTCCTGGGGGGTGAGCCGCCGGCCGCACTTGCGATGCCCGTCCAGGTGGTATTTGCCCTCCTCGGGGAAAAACTCCAGGGTGCCGAGAAAACCCTCCCCGGTGCGGATGGCCCGGGCCAGGGCGGCAAAAGTGGGAGGCACGCGGAAAAGGTTGGCCTCCCGCCCCAGCTTTTCGGGGGAGTGGGCATCGGAATTGGATACCAGAACAAAGCGGTCCAGGCCGCTCACCCGCCAGTTCATGGCCGGGTCCGAGGACAGGCCCGTTTCCAGGGCGTAAATATGCCTCAGGGTCTCCCCGAAGCAGTCTTCCAGGGAGTCAAAGCCGCTTTTGGCCCCCAGGACCGAAAACCAGGGGGTCCAGATATGGGCGGGGATGACCAGGGCGTCGGGGTCCTGCTCCAGGGTGAGCTCGGTGAGGGAGGCGGCCGTAAGCCCCAGGATGGGGCGGCCGTCCGCGGCCACATTGCCGATCCGGGCCAGACGCCGGGAGAGGCGCTGGGCCGCCTCCAGGCCGGAGAGCACCATCAAAAGGTGCACTTTGCGCACCCGGCCGCCTTGCTTGTAGATGGTGCTCACTTCCCCGGTGATAAGGAAACGCACCGGCTCCACCGCCTCCCAGAAGGGACCATGGAGGTCAAGAGGCAGGGCGGCCTGGGGCTTGAGCTCATAGGTTCCCGGGGCCACTTCCTCCAGCTGCTCGGTCAGCTCCGCCAGCCACCGGGGGTGGGTGCAGTCGCCGGTGCCCACCACCGTCACCCCTTTGTAACGGCCCCACAGGTCCAGATGCGGCAGGTCCGCCTGGCGCCCGGTGGCCACGGAATAGCGGGAATGCAGGTGCAGGTCGGCCACGGTCTCCATGGTGCCACTGTAGCACAAAACCCCCGGGGGCGCCAAATCCTCCCGGCTTTTGGGGCCCTTGGGAGACCCCGCATTAGGTCGTTGACAGCCGCGGTCCGCCATGGCATAGTTACACTAAGATAATGATTCTGCTGAGTCCTCAGGTCCTGCCCGAGTGCAGCTCGGGCGATTCTCAGCTTGCGACCCCGGGGCTGAAAGGCCCGGGAGAGGGTGATTCCCCCGGGAAGATCTTCCCGGAGTCCGGCCCCCGCCCAGATATGGCCCAATACCCGGCCAGATCTGGCTTGGCGCGTCTGGCACCTGTCCCGCTCACGGATGAGCCCCCACCCCGCTGCAGTATGTAAGAACGTGCCGGAGGTGCTGGCGCCATGGCCGCACGCTGGGAAGGAGGGGAGCAACCGCCGGGCTGGCCGGAGTACTGCTCCCCGGGATTTCGGCTGCAACCGCTTCTGTGGGCCCTGGCTCTCCTGACTGTCCTCTCGTTGGTGGAAGTCGCCAACCACGCCTTCTGTCCCCAGTTGACTTTTATGGGGGTGCACGCCCTGACAGTGGCCGCCGCGGCCATCATGGGAGCCGGGCTCTCCTTCCTCTTTGTCCGCCGGTCCCAGTCCGCGGTGCAGGAATGCCTCCAGCTGCGGCAGGAGAGCCTGGCGGCCCGGGAGACCCTCTCCCAGGCCGAGGCACGCCTGCGGGATTGCGAGGCACGCTACCGCCGGCTGGTGGAGCTGTCGCCGGACGCTATCGCCCTGCATCAGGACGGCCGCTTCGTCTTCCTCAACCCGGCGGCCGCCCGGATGCTGGGGGCAGACACCCCGGAGGAACTGGTAGGCCGGGAGGTGCTGGAGGTCGTGGCGCCGGCTTACCGGGAGCTGGCTCAGGAGCGCATCCGCCAGGTCCTGGAGGGCACGGGGGAGGTCCCCCGCCAGGAGCTTCAGCTTAAGCGCCGGGACGGCGGCGTGGTGGAGGTGGAGACCGCCGCGGTCCGGCTCCTCTATCACGGCCGGCCGGCGGTCCTGGTCATCGCCCGGGACATCACCGCCCGCCGCCGGGCGGAGGCAGCTTTACGACAGAGCGAGGCCCGCTTCCGCACCATCTTTGAGAACGCCCCCATCGGCATCGGTCTCATGGAGCTGGACGGCAAGGGCCTGGAGGTCAACGCCGCCCTGATCAACATGCTGGGCTACCCGCAGGAGGAGCTATGCCGCTTCACCACCGAGGATCTGCTGCACCCCGAGGACGTGGCGGAGCGGCGGCGGCTGTTTCAGGAGCTCCGGGAGGGACGCCGCCGGGGATATGTGCGGGAGGCCCGCTTCATCCGCAAGGACTTCCGTCTCCTGTGGACCCGGGTGCATACCGCGGCGGTGCGCCCGGACCCTGATGGCCCCCTCCTCCTGGTGGGCATGGTGGAGGACATCACCTCCCAGAAGGAAGCCCAGGCTACGCTGGAGTCTTACCAGGAGCGGCTGCGCTCCCTGGCGGCGGAGCTCTCCTTGACCGAGGAGCGGGAGCGCCGCAGCCTGGCGGTGGATCTGCACGACCAGGTGAGTCAGCCCCTGGCCTTGGCCAAGATGAGGCTCTCCGCCCTCAAGGAGGCCCTGGCCTGGGAGGGCCGGGACCAGGAAGTGCGGGAGGCCCTGGCCTTTCTGGAGGAGGCCATCGCCGCCAGCCGGGCCTTGACCTCCAAACTGAGCCCGCCCCTCCTCTTTGAGGGCGACTGGGAGGAGGCGGTGGCCTGGCTGGCGGAGCAGGTGGAGCGGCGCCACCACCTCCAGGTGACGGTGCACCGGGGCACCCCGTGGCCGCCGCTGCCGGAGGCGCACCGGGTGCTCCTTTTCCACATCCTGCAGGAACTGCTCACCAATGCGGTGAAGCACTCCCGGGCCCGCAAGGTGGAAATTTTCCTTGACAAAAGAGATAATAACCTGTGGATTGACATCAAAGATGACGGTATCGGCTTCGATGTGGCAGACGTTCTCGGCAAAAGCGGCACAATGGCAGGTTTCGGGCTCTTCAGCATCCGGGAGCGACTCGGACACATGGGCGCACACCTCGAGATCAGCTCCCGGCCGCAGGAAGGGACCACGGTCCGCATCCGTGCGCCCCTCCCCGAAGGGACTTCCACGGAGGGAAACCATGAAGACGAGGATCATCATCGCCGATGACCACATGATCGTGCGCCAGGGCCTGGCCACCTTGCTGGCCAAGGAACCGGACATGGAGGTGGTGGCCGAGGCCGAAAACGGCCGGGAGGTGGTGCAACTCGTCAAGGAATTGCGGCCCGATGTCGTCATCATGGATGTCAACATGCCGGATCTGAACGGCATTGAAGCCACCCGGCAGGTCCTGGCGGCCTTTCCGGAGACCAAGATCATCGCCCTCTCCATGCATGCCGACCGTCGCTTTGTGGTCAATATGCTCAAGGCCGGCTCCTCCGGTTATCTCCTCAAGGATTGCGCCTTTGAGGAGCTGGCCGCGGCCATCCGGCTGGTGATGGCCAACAAGACCTACCTGAGCCCCGGGGTCTCCAACGTGGTCATCCAGGACTATGTCCAGGGGATGTCCGCCCCCCGGTCCTCCGCCTTCACCATGCTCACCCCCCGGGAACGGGAGGTGCTGCAGCTGATGGCCGAGGGGAAGCCCACCGGCCAGATTGCCGAACAGTTGCACATCAGCGTCAAGACCGTGGAGACCCATCGCCAGCAGATCATGCACAAACTGGGAATCCACAGCATCGCCGAGCTCACCAAGTACGCCATCCGGGAAGGGCTCACCTCCCTGGAACCCTGACACACCCCTCCCCGGGGCCGGAGGGTGGAAAGGCCTTCCCCCGCCTGCCGGCCCTGGACTCATATCTTTCCTGAGCCGATTTTCAGGGATTTCCCCGAGGAAAATCAGGCGGCTCCCGATTGTCCGGATACGCGGGAAGCGCATAATGGGGCAGGTTGACGGCCGCAGCCGTGATGGGCCCCAGGGGCCCTGCCCGGGGCGAGAAGGGCGCGGCGGGCGGCCCCCGTTGACGAGCCTCCGGAAGGACTGACCGGTGAAAAAGACCCGAGACGTGTCTCCGTGCCCCTCTCCTGGAGCCGCCCGCCTCCGGCCGACCGGATCCGGCGGGCTGCAGGTCTGGATCGCCCCGCCCCCCGCCACTCGGGAACCTTCGCCCGTCAATCGGGAGCGTCTCAGGACGGAAGCGGAGCTCCGCCTCTCCCTGGCGGGGGTGTCCTTACGCCACCCTGCCGCGGATCAGTGGGAGGGCGGGCCCTGCCTCGGGGTGATTGTCCATCTCCCCTCCCCTGCGGGAGCCGGCAGCCGGCCCTTCAGCCTGGAGGTCTTTTTTGTGGATGGCCAGCCCACCTCCCTGGGGCCCTTCGGCCCCTCCCTGCACCTGAAATGGTGCCGGGAGACCCGGGGCGAGGTGCAGAGCGGGCTGAGGGAGACGGATTGGGAGCCCCTGTATGAAGCCCTGGCCCGACTCGTACAGGAGTTTCTGGAGGACTTTATGCGGGACGGGGAGCTGTCCGGCCCCTCCAGCCGGGTGATCAACTGACCCGTGCCCTTCCCAACCTGACAAAGGGGGCACCGTCCCCGGCGCCCCCGGTTGTCATTTTGAGGCGGGCCCAGCCTGGCCGCCCCCTACCGGTCGCCCGGGGTACTGCCCACCAACAGAAACGGCGGCCGGAGAGCGCCGCCGTTTCCTCAGGAACCCCGGTGGCCTAACTCAGGTGCCATTGTTGGAGACCTTGTGCAGCCCGGCGGCCGGGGCCGGGGCCTCCTCCTCGAAATAGGGCCGGAAAATGTCCTCATCGAGCCGCAGCATCAACCCGCCGCACTCCACACAGATGGCGGTGTGATCATCCAGGCCGGCCACCCGGAGATCCGCGCCTCCACAATCCACACACTGATACTCATAAAGCGGCATAAGTGCTCTCCCCCTTGATGATTTGCAATGCTTTTATGCAATAACCATGCCTTTCTGTGATTTCAAGGGCCGGCCCGGTTTTTAATAAAAAATTCACAAATTTTTGCCGGGATATGGGAAAATAGGGGGAACAGGTGGCGGCCGGGAAAAGGCGGTCGGCACCGGCAGTTGGGGAATTTCTCACCTGAGGGTGGGGGAAATTCCCCACCCCTCAGGCCTCGGAGGAACCATGGCCCGGAGACGTACCAAAATCATTGCCACCCTGGGCCCGGCCTGTCTGGGCAAGATCCTGCCCCATCTGTTGCAGGCGGGAGTGGACGTGGTGCGCCTCAACTTCTCCCACGCCACCCCGGAGGAGCACGCCCGCCGCCTTAAGGAGGTGCGCCGCCTGGCCGCCGATCTGGGCCGCCCCCTGGCCGCCCTCCAGGACCTGGCCGGCCCCAAGATCCGCATCGGCGAATTCCCCGAGGGCCAGATCACCCTGGAGCGGGGCCAAAAGTTCACCCTCACCGCGGTCTGCGGGGTGGGGCAGAAGGACTGCGTCAGCGTCGCCTACCCCGAGATCGTGGCCGACAGCCCCGTGGGCTCCCACCTGCTCCTGGCGGACGGCAACATCGAGCTGAAGGTGGAGGACAAGACCGGACACACCCTCACCTGCCGGGTGATCGCCGGCGGGGTGCTGCGCTCCCACGCGGGCATCAATTTCCCGCACCACACCCTGTCCATCCCGGCCCTCACCGACAAGGACAAGGAGGACCTCCGCTTCGGGGTGGAGCTGGGGGTGGACTTCATCGCCCTTTCTTATGTGCGCTCCGCCGCCGATGTCCTGGAGGCCCGGCGCCTTTTGGACACCCTGGACGCCGACATCCCCCTCATCGCCAAGGTGGAGAAGCACGAGGCGGTACAGAATCTGGAGGAGATCCTGGACGCGGCGGACGGCCTCATGGTGGCCCGGGGCGACCTGGGGCTCGAGCTCCCCCTGGAGCGGGTGCCCATTATCCAAAAACAGGTGATCGCCGCCGCCAACCGGGCCGGCAAGCCGGTCATCACCGCCACCCAGATGCTGCTGTCCATGGTGGACCACTCCCGGCCCAGCCGGGCGGAGGTCACCGACGTGGCCAACGCCATCCTGGACGGCACCGACGCGGTGATGCTCTCCGAGGAGACCGCGGCGGGCCGGTTCCCGGTGGAGGCGGTGCGCTACCTGGACCGCATCAGCCGGGCCATCGAGGCCCATTTCCCCCATGCCCCCTGGCTCCGGGAGCGGGCCCAGGTTGCCCGCCGGGACATCTCCGACGCCATCAGCTACGCCGCGGCGGTGATGGCCCAGAATCTCCAGGCCGCGGCCATCCTCACCAGCACCGATTTCGGCACCACCGCCCGCCTCATCAGCCGCTTCCGGCCCGCCGCCCCCATCATTGCGGTCACCCCCCGAAAGGAGACCTGGCGCCGTCTGGCCCTTTCCTGGGGGGTCTTTCCCCTCCTGGCCCGGAATCTCACCGACACCGACCAGATGTTCCAGGTGGTGAAGGAGGAGGCCCTCAAGGCCGGCTGGTTGAAGAGCGGCGACAAGGTGGTCATCACCGCCGGCACCCCCTTAGGCCAGCGGGGCACCACCAATCTCCTCAAGGCGGATGTGGTCTGAGGCACCGGCCCCCCCCACTCCGTCCTTTCCTCCCGCGGCCGATTTGGGGTATGATGGGGGGAGGGCAGGGCTGGGGGACCCAGGGCCTTTCCCGTTCCCCTCGCCCTTGGAGGGACCGGGAGGGAAGACGGGGTGCCAGGCTCCCGGGCCCCTCTCCCCCGGGCAAAGGACATCCGGTCTCACGCCGGAGGCGGGCCGTCGGCCCCAGACCGGCGCCGCCTGGCCCCGGGGCCGCCCTCTCCCCCGGGACGGGAGGGCAGCGGCTGCTCCGCCTCCGGGCTTCGGGGCTCCCGAAGCGGCAGGCCCACGCGGTTATTAAGGAGGACCCATGACCGAGCCCCTCGGGTATTTCACCTTGGTGCTGCACTCCCATCTCCCCTACGTCATCGGCCACGGCCGCTGGCCCCACGGCATGGACTGGCTCAATGAGGCCGCGGCGGAATCCTACATCCCCTTATGGCAGGTCTTTCAGCGCCTGGGCTCCCATGGTCTGCACACCGGGGTCACCTTGGGTATCACCCCCATCCTGGCGGAGATGCTGGCCGCGCCCGCCTTCCAGCAGGAATTCCGGGAGTATCTGGAGAACAAGATCCAGGCGGCCCGCCAGGATCAGGCCGAATTCAGCCGGCTGGGAGAAAAGCATTTCGCCCGGGTGGCCCGCTTCTGGGAGGAGCATTACGCCGGCCTCCTGAAGGCCTTCGGGGAGGAATTCGGGGAGGACCTCCTGGCCGCCCCCCGCCGCCTGATGGATGCCGGGGTGCTGGAGGTCATCACCTGCGCCGCCACCCACGGGTATTTCCCCCTGTTGGGCCGGGACACCGCGGTGCAGGCCCAGGTGAAGCAGGGGGTGGCCGCCTACCGCCGCCATTTCGGCCGGGACCCCCAGGGCTGCTGGCTGCCGGAATGCGCCTATCGTCCCCGCTATCGCTGGGCCCCGCCGGTGGCCGCGCCCGGCGCCGAGGCCACCTTGCGCAAGGGGGTGGAGGAATTCCTGTCGGAAAACGGCCTGTCCTATTTCTTCATCGACTCCCATCTCCTCAAAGGCGGCAAGGCCATCGGGGTCTATAAGGACCGCTTCCACGCCCTGGAGGCCCTGTGGCAGCGCTTTGCGGCCCAATACCAGGAGCTCCCCGAGGATCAGGAAAAATCGCCCTATGAGGCCTATCTGGTGAGCTCGGCCCCAGAGACCAAACGGCCGGTGGCCGCCTTCACCCGGGACCCCAAGACCGGGCTGCAGGTGTGGAGCGGCGAATGGGGCTACCCCGGCGACGGCAACTACCTGGATTTCCATAAGAAACGCTTCCCCGGGGGGCTGAGGTACTGGCGGGTCACCAGCGCCAAGGCCGATCTGGCGGACAAGGGCCCCTACCACCCCGAATGGGTGGAGGAGCGCCTGGCGGCCCAGGCGGACCATTTTGTCTCCCTGGTCACCGGCATCCTGGAGGAATACCGCCACACCCACGGCAGGCCGGGGATCGTGGTGGCGCCCTATGACACCGAGCTCTTCGGCCACTGGTGGTTCGAAGGCCCCGCCTGGGTGGAGCGGGTCATCCGCGCCTTCCACGCCCAGGGCCGGGTGCGGCTGGTCACCGGGGCCGAATACCTGAAGATCGTGGAACCCAGCGCGGTCATCAGCCTGCCGGAAGGCTCCTGGGGCGAAGGCGGCTACCACTGGATCTGGCTCAACGACATGAACGCCTGGACCTGGAGGCATATCTACCCGGCGGAAGCGGAGATGGAGGATTTGGCCCGGAACTTCTGGCAGGACCCGGACCCCCGCCTCCAGGACCTCCTGAAGCAGTGCGGCCGCACCCTGCTCCTCCTCGAGGCCTCCGACTGGCAGTTCCTCATCAGCACCGTCAGCGCCATGGACTATGCCGAACTGCGCCTGGTGATGCACCACGACGACTTCAAACGCCTGGCGGCCATGACCCGGCGCTATGCCGCTAAGCGGGAGCTGCCGGAGGAGGACTGGAACTTCCTGGCCCTCTGCCGGGAGCGGGACAGCATCTTCCCCGACCTGGAACCCCGCTGGTGGGCGGCCCTGGACTACGCTCCGGAGGGCGATTAAGGAGCTTGGGGCCGGCCCGGAAGGTAAGTCCAGGCCCAAGCCGCCTCTGCCTTCCTGGAAACGCCGTCCGGGGCCGGTGCCCGCCTCAGGGAGGGGTAGAGATCCCCTTGCCCGCCTCCCCCGCGCCCGGACGGAGGCGGGGAGAGGGTTTGCGCGGCCTCAGGTGAGCTGCTCCAGCCCTTTGGCGGCCACGATCTCCTTGTGGCATTTCTGCCACAGAAAATTCACCGTTGTGGGATTTATGCCACACAGACGCGGAACAAAACTGCGTCCTGGAGAAATGAATTTAAATTATGAGTATTATCAACCTGTTGCCCCCCACCGCCCCGTGAGCTGCTGGTATGGACCTTGCACTCGGCTTCAGCGGGGGGAATGACATGATCTGGCAAAAGACCTTGGCCCGGCCGGTGACCGTCAGCGGCATCGGCCTGCATCGTGGAGAGCCGGTGACCCTCACCGTCTTCCCGGCGGCCGCCAACACCGGCATCCGCTTCGTGCGGGAGGACCTGCCCGGCCGGCCCCAGGTGCCGGCCCACTACAGCCGGGTGCTGAGCACCGCCCGGGCCACCACCCTGGGGGAAGGCGAGGCGGTCTTCAGCACCGTGGAGCACCTCCTGGCCGCCCTGCATGGCGTGGGGGTGGACAACGCCCTGGTGCAGGTGGAGGGGCCGGAGCTCCCCATCCTGGACGGCAGCGCCCTGCCCTTCACCGAACTCATCCTGGAGGCCGGCCTGCGCTCCCTGCCCTGGCCCCGGACCTACTTCATGGTGCAGCGGCCGGTGGAGCTGCGGGACAACGGCTCCTGGATGCGGGTGAGTCCGGGGCGCCTCAGCATCACTTACAGCATTGACTTCCCTCACCCCCTCATCCGGCGGCAGCGCTATTCCGTGTCCCTGGCCACTGAAACTTTCCGCCGGGAGATCGCGCCGGCCCGCACCTTCGGTTTTCTAAAGGAGGTCCAGTATCTGCAGTCCCAGGGCCTGGCCTTGGGCGGCTCCCTGGACAACGCCCTGGTGCTGGACGACACCGGCGTCCTCAATCCCGGGGGGTTGCGTTTTTCCGAGGAATTCGTGCGCCACAAGATCCTGGATGTCGTGGGCGACCTGGCCCTGTTGGGGCTCCCCTTGGTGGGACGGGTGGAGGTGAGCCGGGGCAGCCACGACTTTCACCTGCGCTTCATCCGCCACCTCATGGCCCAAAGGCAGGCCTGGCGGCTGTGGGTGCCCGCCACCCACAACCGGGAGGTCCGGCGGCCGGTGGCGGCCATGCCGGCCTTCCAGGGCGCCCCGGCCTGATCCTGAGGCGCCGCCCCGCAAAAAAGCCCCCTTTCCGGGGGCTTTTTAGTGGGCGTCAGGTATGGACCCGGCGCCGCGTCGGCCTCAGGGTGGCCGCCGCTTTCTCCGGTCTTCCTCGGGAACCGGGGCCGCCCTCTCCCGTCGCCTCAGGTCTCCAGGACTTCGCCCTCCAGCAGCTCCCCCTGAACCCGGAGGAATCGCACCCACAGGCGCCGGTTGATCCAGGCCGGCGGCCCGGGGAGGAGCACCCGGAGGTAATTGCCGCTCACCCCCACCAGCCACCCTGGCCGGGCGGGGCGCTCCACCAGCACCTCCCCCGCCTTCCCCACCTGGGCCTGGTAGAAGGCGGCCTTCTTCCGGCGGCCCAGCTCCCTCAGCCAGGCGGCCCGGCGGCGCACCTCCCGGGCAGGCAGGGGCCGCAGGGCCGCGGCCGGGGTTCCGGGCCGGGGCGAAAAGGGAAACACGTGGAGGTAGGCCACCGGCAGGGACTCAATCAGCTCGTAGGTGGCGGCGAGGTCCTCCGGGCCCTCCTCCGGAAAACCCACCAGCACATCCAGGCCCAGAGCCGCCTCGGGGAAGCGGGCCAGCAGCTCCGCCGCCAGCTCCCGGAACTGTTCGGGGCGATACGGCCGGCCCATAGCCGCCAGCACCCGGGCGGAGCCGCTTTGCAGGGGCAGGTGGAAGTGGGGGCAGAGCCCCGGCACTGCCGTCAGGGCGCTGAGGAGCTCCGGAGTCACCTCCTGGGGTTCCACCGAGCTCAGGCGCAGACGCCCGGGGCGCGGGCCCGCGGCCAGGCGCCGGAGCAACCCGGCCAGGCTGTCCGGAGGGGTCAGATCCCGGCCGTACTGCCCCAGGTCGATGCCGGTGAGAACCACCTCCTCAAAGCCGGCCCCGGCCAGCTCCGCCAGGGCCGCCATCACCGCGGCGGCCGGAAGACTGCGGCTTGCCCCCCGCACTGCGGGCACGATGCAGTAAGCGCAACCATGGTTGCAGCCCTCCTGGATCATCAGGAAGGCCCGGGTGTGGCCGGGAAAGCGCCGGGGGACCAGGCCCTCCCGGGGGAGCGGCGGGGGGACACTCCCCGCCTCCATCACGGGGCGCCCGTTCTCCAGGGCACCGAGGAACTCCCCCAGGCGGCGTTTCTCCGGATTGCCGAACACCCCGGTGACGCCGGGGAGGGCCGCCACGTCGGCCGGGGCCCTGTGGGCATAGCAGCCGGTGACCCACAGGGCGGCCCCGGGGTGCTCCCGGGCCAGCCGCCGGATGACCTGGCGTGCCTCCTGATCGGCCCGGGCGGTGACGGTGCAGGTGTTCACCAGAATCAGCCCCGCCGCCTCTCCGGGGAGCACCGACCGCCAGCCCGCCGCCTCCAGCACCGCGGCCAGGGCGGCGCTGTCGTATTGATTCACCTTGCAGCCGAAGGTAACGATGCGGTAGCGGGAACTCCTCACCAGTGCTTCTTGCCCTTTTTCGCCTTTTTGGCCTTGATCTCCGTGGCCACAAAGCGGCCGTCGGGGGCATAATAGCCCTTGAGGCGCACCGCCCGGCCCGGGGCCAGGGGTCCCTTGAGCTTGATTTTCGTGGCCGGGGTCACCTCCACCGGGACCCCGCTCACCACCCAGGGGCCCACGCCCCCGGGGGGCACTGCCTCCACCCGGCCGGAGAGGTCTGCGGCCAGGGCCGGAAATCCGGTCCACCAGAGGGTCAGACACACGACGCCCACCAGGGCGAGTCCGAAGCGGCGCATTCCGGCCTCCTTCAGCAGGAAATGGGGAGGGCGGCCGTCAGGCCCGTGCCAGCCCGGAAGCTCTCCGACGAGGCCACTCCCCTCCCCTTCAGACCGCCCGGGACTCCCCCGCGTTAGTCATCGAGCCGGCGGGGCTTCCCCAGGGTCTTCAGACCCAGGACCAGCCAAAACGCCCCCAGCATGAAGTAGAAGGCGTGGTGCCGCCCCTCGGGCATGGTCTCAAAATCCTGCCGGGTGAGGCCGTTGGCCAGGTCAAAGGAGCTCACCGCCGCCTTCAGACGTTTGTACTCCGCCTCGGTGAGGGGCAGGGCGGGATCCCGGGGCGCGGCGGCCACCGTCTCCGGGGCCGGGGGCAGAAAGGGGCTGGGATCCAGGGTGATGTTGACGAGCAGCAGACCGAAAATCAACGACAGGAAAAACCAGAGGGCTCTCTGCATGGACTTGCCTCCGTCAGGTGCGGCGATCCGCCGCACGGATGTGGGAATGCCACCGCAGGCTGGCAGGCTGATCTCAGCTCAGAAATCGGCGTGGGGAAAGGGATGCTTGAGCCAGGAGAAGGAATCGGGACATGCCTGCTTCCGGACCGGTTACGCCTTTCTGCGGGGACTGCCGACTGTGACTGCGGAAGGAAGGCGGCGGCCTTCTGCCTCGCCCGCAGCTCTTATATATTAATTATTATATCAAAAGAGGGGGGAAAAAGCGGCAAGGGGGAAAGAGGCGGCGCCACCGGGGGAGGGCCCTCACCCTTCCCCCGGCGTGGCCGTCCGCTCAGCGGCAGTCCCGGCAGACCAGGAAGGTCTCCACCGGATCGCCGGTAATCCGGGCCCAATGCTCCAGCTGGGCCAGAGGTTCGATGTAATTGCCGCACACCCGGCAGGCGGCCAGCTCAAAGTCCCGGCCCCAGATGGTGCGGATGCCGTCCTTTTCGGTGTAGGGGATGACCCCGGTGGGGCAGATGAAGGCGCAGGAGCCGCAGCCGATGCAGGCTTCTGAGGCCTCCTTGAAGGGGGTGGCCACCTGCTTGTCGGGGGTGCGGCCCGCCATGCTGATGGCGGAGACCCCCACGATCTCCCGGCAGGTGCGCACGCACAGGCCGCAGAGGATGCACAGCTCCTCCGGGTCCTCGGTGTGGAAGCGGCTCTCATAGACCCCGTGAGCGTGGGCCAAGTCCCGGATGATTTTGGCCTTGGGGGTCCGGGCCAGGAGCAGCTCCAGCACCAGGCGCCGGGCGTGCATGACCTTCTCGGAGTGGGTCTGCACCTTCAGGTTGGCCTCCACCGGGTAGGTGCAGGCGTTCACCAGACGGGTGCGGGGAGGTTCCCCGATCTCCACCACGCACAGCCGGCAGTGCCCTTCCGAGGGCAGGTCCGGATGATAGCACAGGGTGGGGATGTCGATGCCCATCTCCCGGGCGGTACGCAGGATGGTCCAGGAGGTGTCCGCCCGCACCAAGGTGTCGTTGATATAAAGGCCCACCTCCTCGATGGTCCGGGGGGTGACCTGATCGGCAAGTTTGCGCATGGGCATGGCCTTACTCCCTCCTCACCGCATCAAACTGGCAGACCTCATAGCACAGGCCGCACTTGATGCAGAGCTCCTGGTCGATCTCCTGGGCCTCCTTTTTCAGACCGGAGATGGCCCCCACCGGACATTCCCTGACACAGGCCAGGCAGCCGGTGCAGGTCTCGGGGTCAATGGTGTACTTGAGGAGGGGCCGGCAGACCAGAGCCGGGCACTTCTTGTCCCGGATGTGGGCCTCATATTCGTGCCGGAAATACTTCAGGGTGGATAGCACCGGATTCACCGCGCTCTGGCCCAGCCCGCAGATGGAGGCGGAGGCCATGACGGCGCACAGATCCTCCATCAGGGTGAGATGCTTCTCCTCCCCCCGGCCGTAGGTGATGTCTTCATAGATCTTCTTGAGCTGTTTCAGGCCTTCCCGGCAGGGGGTGCACTTGCCGCAGGACTCCTCATAGAGGAAGCCGATGAAATAGCGGGCCACATCCACCATGCAGCTGGTCTCGTCCATGACGATGAGGCCGCCGGAGCCCATGATGGAGCCCACCTGCTGCAGGCTGTCATAATCCACCGGCAGGTCCAGAAACTCAGCCGGGATGCAGCCGCCGGAGGGGCCGCCGGTCTGCACCGCCTTGAAGGCCCGCCCGCCGGGGATGCCGCCGCCGATATCAAAGACGATCTGCCTGAGCGTCGTGCCCATGGGCACTTCCACCAGCCCGGAGTGGTGCACCGCGCCCACCAGGGAGAAGATTTTGGTGCCTTTGCTCCCTTCGGTGCCGATGGCGGCGAACCACTCCGGCCCCATATTGATGATCTCCGGCACGTTGGCCCAGGTCTCCACGTTGTTGATGATGGTGGGCTGGCCGAAGAGCCCGGAGACCGCCGGATAGGGCGGCCGGGGCATGGGCTCGCCGATGTGGCCCTCGATGCTGGCGATGAGGGCCGTCTCCTCGCCGCAGACAAAGGCCCCGGAGCCCTGGCTGATCTGGATGTCAAAGTCAAACCCGGAGCGCAGGATGTTCTTGCCCAAAAAGCCCGCCTCCCGGGCCTGCTGGATGGCCAGCTGCAGGCGTTTCACCGCCAGGGGGTATTCATGGCGCACATAGATGTAGCCCCGGCGGGCGCCGATGGCGTAGGCCCCGATGATCATGCCCTCGATGACCGCGTGGGGGTCGCCTTCCATCACCGCCCGGTCCATGAAGGCCCCGGGGTCACCTTCGTCGCCGTTGCAGATGACGAACTTGATGGGCTCCCCGGTGTCCCGGCAGATGCGCCATTTGCGGCCGGTGGGGAAACCGCCGCCGCCCCGGCCCCTGAGGCCCGAGCGCTCCACCGCCTCGATGACCTCGTCCGGGGTCATCTCAAAGAAGGCCTTGCGCAGGCTGCGGTAGCCCCCCAGGGCCAGGTAATCGTCCAGGGACTCCGGATCGATGACGTCCAGCTTGCGCAGCACAATGGCCTGCTGGCTCCGGTAGAAGGGAATGTCGCCCTTGTGGCGGCAGAGGGCGTGGGTCTCCGGCTCCTCGTGCAGCAGGCGCTCCACCACCCCGCCCCCCACCAGGGTGGTCTCCACGATCTCCGGCACATCCGCCGGGGTGACCTTCTGGTAGGTGATCTCCTGGGGCCGGAGGAGGACCCGCACCCCCCGGGCGCAGAGGCCGTGACAGCCGCTGGTTTTCAGGGCCACCTGGGCGCTCAGGCCCTTCTCCTCCAGCTGGGCCCGGAAGGCCTGGGCCACCTCTTCGCTTCCCAGAGGCAGGCAGCCCGGGCCGGCGCACACCAGCACCTGGGGCTGGCTGGGGTCCCGTCGGGCCCGCAGCTGGCGCCGATATTCATTTAAATGATCGATGGATTCAAACTTGGGCATAAGCGATCTCTTTCACTGCCTCGCCGCCCTCCCTCAGGCGGGGCCCCAACGCCCCCGGGCGGCCCCCGCAGCTCAGGACTGGTAGAGTTTCAGAATCTTGGGCACCTTGTCCACGGTCACCCGGGCAAAGTATTTGTCGTCCACCATCATCACCGGGGCCTGGGCGCAGGACCCCAGGCAGCCCACCGTCTCCAGGGAGAACTGCCCGTCCTTGGAGGTGTAGCCCACCTCCACCCCCAGGCGGCTGGAGAGGGAATCCACCAGGCGGGGGCCGCCCTTCAGGTGGCAGGTGGTGCCCAGGCAGACCTTGACCTGGTGTCTGCCCTTGGGGATGAGGCTGAACATCTTGTAAAAGGTGGCCACACTGTAGATCTGGGTGAGCGGCACATTCAGCCGCCGGGCCACCTCCTTCACCTCGTCCTTGGGCAGATAGCCGTAATTGTCCTGGATCTCCTGAAGCACCGGGATCAGATCGTAGGGCTCCCCTTCATAGCGGGAGAGGATGGCTTCCAGTCGCGCCGCATCCATTCATGCACCCTCAGCGATGGTCTCTTCTTCGTGGCTCAGGACCGGAAATTCCGGATACGGAGCCTGGCATTTGGCCAAAAGGAGCTCATAGGCCGCCAGGGTCTGCCGCTGGATGAGGTCCAGCTCCGGCTTCCTGAGGTGCCGGAAACGGCCCTGGGGCTTCAGGTAATCGATCACCGGCCGCAGCTTGGGGGGCTGCACCGTGAGGCGGTAGCGGCCGTTCACCACCTCATACAAAGGAAAGACCCCGGTCTCCACCGCCAGGCGGCCCAGGCGGACGCTCAGGTCCGTGGCCGAGCGCCAGCCCGTGGGGCAGACGCTGAGCACATGGATGTAGGCCGGCCCCGGCGTTTCGATGGCCTTGCGCACCTTGAAGTAGAGATCGAAGACATAGCTGGGGGAGGCGGTGGCCACGTACGGAATGCCATGGGCCACGGCGATGGCCACCATGTTCTTCTTCCAGGTGGCCTGGCCGATGCTGCGCTTGCCCGGCGGGGAGGTGGTGGTCATGGCGCCGTAGGGGGTGGAGCTGGACCGCTGGATGCCGGTGTTCATGTAGGCTTCGTTGTCCCAGCAGACATAGGTGAAGTTATGCCCCCGCTCCAGGGCGCCGGAGAGGGCCTGCAGCCCGATGTCCGAGGTGCCGCCGTCCCCGCCCATGGCCACCACCGCGGGGAGGGGCTCCGGGATCTTGCCTTTGCGGGCCAGGATCTTGAGGCCGGTTTCGATGCCGGCGGCCACCGCCGCGGTGTTCTCGAAGGCCACATGGATCCAGGGGTGCATCCAGGAGGTCTGGGGCATGCCGCTGGAGACGATCTCCATGCAGCCGGTGGCGTGGGCGATGATGGCGTCCTTGCCGATGGCCTTGCAGACCCAGCGCACCGCCAGGGCCTCGCCGCAGCCCTGGCAGGAGCGGTGCCCCGAGGTGAAGTATTCCTCCCGGGGCAGCAGCCGGGAGGCATAGGTGTCAAATTTCTGGCTCTGGGCGAATCCGAATTTGTCCATCACCCTCGCACTCCATAGAGGAAGAATTCCCCGGTGGGCCCGCTTTCCGCCTCCTGCCGGGCCCGGGCCAGGATGTCGTGGAAGGCCTTAGGCGGCACATCCCGGCCGCCCAGGCCGATGATGTAGTTCACCGTGGCGGGTTTGGTTTCAAGGGGGTAGAGGCAGTTGCGCACCTCCGAGTGCACCGGGCCGCCGGGACCGCCGGCGGACAGGGCCCGGTCGCAGACGATGAGGAGCTCGGCGCCCTTCACGGCCTCCCGGAGGGCGTCGAAGGGGAAGGGCCGCCACAGCCTCAGGCTCAGAAGACCCACCGGCAGCCCCTGAGCCCGCATCTCCTCCACCGCCACCTCCGCCACCTCGGTGAGGCTCCCCATGGTGAGGAAGAGGATCCTGGCGTCCTCGGTGAGGTAGGACTCCACCGGCCGGTAGTGCCGCCCGGTGAGCCCGGCCCATTCGTCCCAGACCCTCAGGATGTGGCCGTAGGAATTGCTCAGGGCCACCTGATGGGCGTACTTCACCTCGGTGTAGATCTCCGGCATGGCGAAGGCGCCCATGGTCACGGGCTTTTTGGGGTCCAGGCGATATTTGGGCTGATAGGGCGGCAGGAAGGCGTCCACGTCCTCCTGGCTGAGGAATTCCAGGGCCTCCACCACATGGGAGAGAATGAAACCGTCCAGGTTGACGATGGTGGGGAGGAGCACCTCGGGGTGCTCGGCGATCTTGAAGGCCATGAGGGTGTGGTCGTAGGCCTCCTGGCCGTTTTTCACAAACACCTGGATCCAGCCGATATCCCGGGCCGCCATGATGTCCGAGTGGTCGTTCCAGATGCTCAGCGGCGCGCTCAGGGCCCGGTTGGCCACGGTCATGACGATGGGGAAGCGCATGCCGCTGGTGATGAAGAGAATCTCATGCATCAGGGCCAGACCCTGGGCGCTGGTGGCGGTGTAGGTCCGGGCCCCGGCCGCGGACATGCCGATGCAGGCGGAGAGGGCGGAATGCTCCGATTCCACGTTGATGAATTCCGCCTCCAGCTCGCCGTTGGCCACCAGGCTGCTCAGGTGCTCCACGATATGGGTCTGAGGGGTGATGGGATAGGCGGCGATGGCCTCGGCCCGGGCCATCTGCACCGCATAGGACACGGCGATGGAGACCTCCATCCCCACCCGGCGGGCGCTGGCAGGTTGACCGCTCATCTCACTCCTCCTCCGGCACCATGGTGATGCAGCCGGTGACGCACTCCCGGGCGCAGATGCCGCAGCCCTTGCAGTAATTGGGGTCCATATCGAAATAGCCGCCGGGCTCCTCCACGATGGCCGGCTCCGGGCACACCGTCCAGCACACCCCGCAGCGGATGCAGCGGCTCTTGGTCCATACCGGGTGCTGGCTGCGCCAGTCCCCCACCCGGTATTCCCGGGCGCTCCCCGGGATGGTGAGGACACCGCCGGTTTCCATTTCCCGCCAGGTGGTCTCCTCCAGGGGCTTGGTGTATTTGATCACGACCGCGCCTCCTCTACCACGGTCCGCTCGTAGGCGGTTTTCAGGGCGTTGAAGTTCTTCACCGCCAGGGGCCCGAAGCGCTCCTTCAGGGGCTCCTCCAGGGACTCCAGCCGCACCACCCCGGTGGCCTTCAGCAGGGCCCCCAGCATGGTGGTATTGGTGATGGGCACCCCCAGGACCTCCCGGGCGATGGTGTTGGCGTCCACCAGGGCCAGCTTATGGGTGAAGCCGAATTCCCGGCGGATCTCCGAGGGGCTTTTGGGGCTGTTGAGGACCACGATGCCCTGGGGCTTTAAATCCGCGGCGGGCTTCTGGATGCGGATGAGGCTGGGGTCCAGGATGAGGACCACATCCGGGTGAGCGATCTTGCAGCGCAGCCGGATGGGGCGGTCGTTGATCCTGAGGAAGGCCAGCACCGGCGCCCCCCGGCGCTCCGGCCCGAAGCTGGGGAAGCCCTGGGCGTACTTGCCTTCGTGAATGGCGGCCAGGGCCAGGAGCTCCACCGAAGTAACCGCGCCCTGCCCGCCCCGTCCGTGAAAGCGGATTTCCAGCATGATGTGGGTCCTTTAAGAACTGATGATCGCTATCGCCAGAGACGGCCCCGATTGACCGCCGTCTTCGAGGTCACCCGCCTCTTTTTCGGAGTAAAGACGCCCCTCCATACCCGTTTTCCCTCCGGGGCCGTCCCGCGCCATACCAGATCCGGGGCACTCCTTCCATCTGTGGGTTCCGTGCCTGGGGGGGTAGGAAGAGGGGATACGGGAGACGGCAGGAAGGCGGAAGGGAGGAAAATCGGGGATTTAGGGAAGCATGCGGCGGCCGCCGCCCGCTTCCCCCTTTAACCGTGCCCGGTTTACCCATGATTGGCTCCTCGGATCCCTCGGCGCATTATATCCCCAATTTTTTCTAGGCGAAAGGATTTTGCAGCATGATGGTCTCGTCCCGGGCCGGGCCCACGGAAACGATCTGCAGGGGGACGCCCGCCAGCTCCTCCACCCGCCTCAGGTACGACCGGGTGGCGGCCGGCAGGTCCTCAAAGCGGCGCACCCCCCGGATATCCTCCCGCCAGCCGGGGAGATCCTCAAAGATGGGGGTGCAGCGGCTCAATTCCTCCAGGGTGGCGGGCATGGTCTCCCGGCGGCGGCCGTCCACCTCGTAGGCCACGCACAGGCGCACCGGGTCCAGGGTGGTGAGCACGTCCAGTTTGGTGATGGCCAGGCCCGTGAGGCCGTTGAGGCGCACCGCCTCCCGCACCACCACCATATCCAGCCAGCCGCAGCGCCGCCGGCGGCCGGTGGTGGAGCCGAACTCCACCCCGCATTCCACCAGGTGATCGCCGATGGCATCCCGGCACTCGGTGGGGAAGGGGCCGCCCCCCACCCGGGTGGTGTAGGCCTTGACGATGCCCAGCACCCGGTGCAGGTGCTGGGGGCCGATGCCCGCGCCCACGCAGGCGCTGCCGGCCACCGGGTTGGAAGAGGTGACAAAGGGATAAGTGCCGTGGTCGATGTCCAGGTGGGTCCCCTGGGCGCCTTCAAAGAGGATGTTCTCCCCCCGGCGGACGGCCTCCTCCAGGAGCACCGAGACATTGGTCACCAGGGGCCGGAGGCGCCGCCCCATCTCCAGATAGGGCTCCAGGATCTCCTCCAGGGTGAAGGGCTGATCCCCCAGGAACTTCTCCAGGAGGAAATTCTTCTCCGGCAGAATCTCCGCCAGTTTGGCCCGAAACCCGGCTTCGTCCAGGAGATCCGCCATGCGGATGCCCCGGCGGCCGATCTTGTCTTCATAGCAGGGACCGATGCCCCGGCCGGTGGTGCCGATCTTGCCGTCCCCCCGGGCCCGCTCCCGGGCCTGATCCAGGCGCCGGTGATAGGGCATGATCACCTGGGTGCGCTCGCTGATGCGGAGGTTCTCCGGCCCCACGGCCACGCCCCGGGCGACGAGGCGCTCCATCTCCCCCAGGAGCACCTCGGGGTCCAGCACCACCCCGTTGCCGATGCAGCACACCTTCCCGGGGTGCAGGATGCCGGAGGGAATGAGATGAAAGATGAACTTCTCGCCGCCCACCACCAGGGTGTGGCCGGCATTGTTGCCGCCCTGAAAGCGCACCACCATCCGGGCCTGTTCGGTCAAGAGGTCAACGATCTTGCCCTTGCCCTCATCGCCCCACTGAGTGCCCACCACGACCAGATTCGGCAATGTCCTCCTCCTCAGCCGCCTAAAGTTTTAAACAATGCCCCGGGCAAAGTCAAAAGAAAAAAAGGACAAACCCCGGCCGGCGCCGGGGGCAAGGGTGTCCCGGCCTGCCGGGATCGCCGGGCCGTTCCTGGACGCGAGTCGGGGGCGGCCGGGCCGCCCCCGCAGGCTCAGAGTGAGGCGTTTACTTGATTTTGGGCACGAACTTCATGGTGTATTCCGGATAGTTCTTCCGGAGGTCCTTCTTGATGATCTTCCCGGTGGGGGTGCGAGGAATGGAGGGCAGGAAGACCACCTCCCGGGGCAGTTTGTAGGTGGCCAGGAGGTCCATGGTGGATTTGATGATGTCGCTGGCCAGCTCCTGGGAGGGGCTGTGGCCGCTTTCCAGCTCCACCATGGCCACCACCTTCTGGCCCAGGATTTCGTCGGGGATGCCCACCACCGCCACATCCCGGACCGCGGGATGGCGCATGATGGCGTCCTCGATCTCCTGGGGGGCGAGGCGGAAGCCCGAAGACTTGATCATGTCGTCTTCCCGGGCCTGGAAGAAGATGTAGCCGTCCTTGTCCATGATGACGGCGTCACCCATCATGTTCCAGCCGTCCTTGACGCCCTTCTTCATGGCCTTGAGGAGCTTGTTGTCCTGGATGTAGGGCTTCCAATACAGGGTACCGGTGGGGCCTTTGATGAGCATGCTGCCCACTTCACCGGGGCCGGCCTCGGTGCCGTCCTCCCGGATGACCTTGATCTGGAAGCCGGGGATGGCCTTGCCGATGGAGTCGGCCATGGGGATGTCGCCCACCGCGTTGGAGGTCACCAGGTGCAGCATCTCGGTGCCGCCCAGGCCTTCCCAGATGGGCTTGCCGGTCTTGGCCATCCATTGGGACAGGGTCTTGCCGGTGAGGGCGTCGCCGCCGGTGGTGTACATGCGCACGCTGCTCAGGTCATACTGATCGAAATTGGGCATCTCCAGGAGCTTGCGGTAGGCGGTGGGCAGACCCGTCACCACCGTCACCTTGTGCTTCTGGATGGTGGCCAGCATGTCATCCGGGGTGAACTTGGGGAGCAGGGAAATGGCCGCGCCGCCCGCAAAGGGGATGAGGCAGAAGGTGCCGTAGCCCGCGGCGAAGGACACCGGCGCCGAGCCGCCCATGACGTCCCCGGGCTGGAGCTTCCAGACGTATTTGTTCACCAGCTGGGACTCAATGAAGACTTCCCGCACGAAATGCACGCAGCCCTTGGGCTGGCCGGTGGTGCCGGAGGTGTAGAGGATGACGCCGATGTCATCCTTGCTCAGCATGACATTCTCAAACTGATCCGAGGCGGTGGCCATGGCCTTGGCATAGGAGACGTAGCCCTTGGCCTCCACCTCCTCCGGGTTGCCGCCCACCACCACCACCTTGGTGGGGAATTCCCATTCATGTTTGCTGCCTTCCACCGCCTCCATGAGGGGGAAGCTGACGGCGAAGGCCTTGAATTCGGCGTTGTTCAGCACAAAGGCAATCTCTTCTTTGGCCCACAGGGGCGAGACCGGCACCGGAATGGCTCCCACCTTCATGATGCCGAAGTTGATGATCACGGCCTCCGGGGCATTGGTCATGCGGATCCCCACCCGGTCCTGCTCTTCCACACCCAGGCTCTTGAGGACGTTGGCGAACTTGTTGGCCTGAGCCAGAACCTCTTTGTAGGTGATCTTCTGATCCCCGAACAGGATGGCCACATTGTCGCCCCGACCTTCCCGGACATGGCGGTCCAGCAGGAAATCGGCGAGGTTGAGTTTCTCCGGGACCTCGATATCCGGGGGTATGGTGTATTCGGGCCACAGCTCCTTGGGGGGTAAATAATCAGCAGGAATCTTACCCATAAACGTGCAACCTCCTTGAAATTTTGGTGTCTGAGGTGGGAGCGCCAGCCATAGACCATGCCAATGTGAAGCATATTACAAAGTCTGGGGCTGCTGTCAAGAAATTTATCCCTGTGCCCGGCCCGTTTTCCGGCCGTCTTCCCGGGGTTTCCAGGTTAAGATGGGGGGAGGAAGCCGGTGGGGGATTTTCCGAACCCAATCCCCTGGGACTTCTCCTGCACCCCTGGAATTTTGGCCTCGGTTTTGCCCCTGTAAGATGGTATGAATTAAGGAAGTCAGGTTAGGGCGGGGGCGGCTGTGGCTCTGGAGAGATCACCAGAACCCGTGGCGCAGGTGAGCGCCGCCCGGGGAGCATGCTGGGAGTGTGGCACCGACTGTGGCGTGAAGGGGCGAAGGCCTATCTGAAAGGGCAGGTGCGCAGGCGGCCCCCCCGGCCCCTGACCGGGCTGGATCCGGCCCGGGTGCGCCGGGTGCTTCTCCTCAACGCCACCGGCCTGGGGGACCTCCTCTTTTCCACCCCGGCCTTCCGGGCCCTGCAGGAGACCTACCCCCACTGGCACCTGGACCTGCTGGCTCACCCCCGCTTTGCCGACCTGGTGCGGCACCATCCGGCCCTGAACCGCCTGTGGCTCTACCCCGGCCGGGGCTGGCGCCTGTACCGGCTGGCCCGGGAACTGGGACACCAGGGCTACGACCTGGCCGTCATCCTCCACGGCAACGACCCGGAGGCCACCCTCCTGGCCTGGGCCAGCGGCGCCCCTTTCCTCATCGGCTCGGCGCACAGCCCCCTGGCCTTCGCCTACAGCGCCACGGTGGCCAAAGACGATCCCCATCGCCACGCCATCGAGCACCGCCTCAATTTCGTCCGCCTGCTGGGGGCGGACACCCCCAGCCGCCGGATGGAGGTGTATCTGCCCCCCGAGGCGGAGGGGGAGGCCGCCGGGCTTCTCAAGGCGCATTTCGGTTGCCGGCCGGACTTCCTGCTGGCCCTGCACCCCGGCGGCTCCGACCGCTATAAGTGGTGGCCCCGGGAGAACTTCGCCGACCTGGGCGCCCGCCTGGGCCGGCGCTATGGCGCCGCCTTTCTCATCCTCAGCGGCGCCGCCGACCGGCCCCTGGCCCAGGCCCTGGCGGCAGAGCTTCCCGGCCCCAGCCTGGTGACGGGCGGCCGCCTCCCCCTCCTCACGGTGGCGGCCCTCCTCAGGCAGGCCCGCCTGTTCATCGGCAATGATTCCGGGCCCCTGCATCTGGCCCTGGCTGTGGGCGTGCCGGCCATCGCCCTCATCGGCGCCGACCACCCGGCCCGCATCGGCCCCTACCAGGTGCCTTGGGGGACTTTTATCCATCACCCCGGCATCTGCCAGGAAAACCCGTGTCTGCGCCGCCGCTGCCCGGACAACCGCTGCCTCAGGGCCATCGGCACCGACGAGGTTCTGGCCCTCATCTCCCGCTGGTGGGAGCCCACCTGGGGCCGCGGCGGGCCTCAGGCGGAAAGGGGCTGAGGGACGGGGAGATCAGCGGATTTCCCCTTTCTTTCGGTGCCCCTCCCCGCGCCCTCCAGATGGGGTGGTCGGAGAGGCCCGGCGTTCCCGGCCCCCTCCCGCAGGTCTGGGGGGTCGGAGGCTAAGCCTCAGGGCCGGGGCCCCGGCCCGGGGGCATCCTCCCGTACCATCTGGGCGCCGCATGTGGGACAGGTCATCTCCCGGCAGGGGATGCCCCGCTGATGCGGCACTTTTTCCCCACAGGCGGGGCAGCGGCAAAACTGGGGCGGCCCAGCCTGCCGCCCGGGGGGGTCGGCGGAGCACCCGCAGCCGCAGCGGTTTCTTTCCCGATTCTGATTCTGAGGCATTTTTTTCTCCTTTTGGGCACATACTGGAGGAAGGGCCGAAAGAACCATGTCCCTCGCCTTCCCTCCGGCCGGGGTGGATGAGGCTGGCCGATTTGGCCGGTGGGGCGACGCCCCGTCCCACTGATGGGGTGGGGAGGGGCAGAGGCCAGTGACCTCTGGCCCTTTCCCCGCCTCACCTCTTTCCCCCGGGGAGAATAAGGGAGAGGCAGTATTCCTTCCCTTCCTCCCACATGAAATATTAACATTTGTTCATATTATGGGGATCGCTTCCACCGGTGTCAAGGGCGCCTTGACATTTTCAGGCGCCCCGGCGGCCCCCTGACAAAAATGCTGGAAATGCGCCGGTATTCGTGATAAAAAGGGCAAAGCCATGGCTACCCAGGTCCGCACCCGGTTTTCCCCCAGCCCCACCGGCGCCCTGCATCTGGGCGGGGCCCACACCGCCTTGTTCAACTGGCTCTTCGCCCGCCACCACGGCGGGGTCTTCATCCTGCGCATCGAAGACACCGATATGGAGCGCTCCCAGGCGCATTTTGTGGATGAGATCATGGAATCCCTGCGCTGGCTGGGGCTTCTGTGGGATGAAGGCCCCTATTTCCAGTCCCGGCGGCTGCCCCTGTACGATGAATTCGTGCAGCGCCTGCTGGCCGGGGGGCAGGCCTATTGCTGTGACTGTGACCCCCAGGAGCTGGAGGCCCGGCGCCAGGCCGCCCTGGCCCGGGGCGACAAGCCCCGCTATGACGGCCGCTGCCGGGAGCGGGGCCTGCCTTTGGGCCCCAAAACCGCGGTGCGCTTCAAGACCCCCCAGACCGGGGTCACCTTCTGGCACGATCAGATCAAGGGGCACATCGCCTTCGAAAACCAGGAGCTGGACGACCTGGTGATCCGCCGGGCCGACGGCATCCCCACCTACAATTTCGCCGTGGTGGTGGATGACATCACCATGCAGGTGAGCCACGTCATCCGGGGGGACGACCATATCAGCAACACCCCCCGCCAGCTCCTCATCTACCAGGCCCTGGGGGCCGAGCCGCCCCTTTTTGCCCACATGCCCCTGATGCTGGGCAAGGACCGCACCAAGCTCTCCAAACGCCACGGCGCCCTGCCGGTCCTGGCCTACCGGGACCGGGGCATCCTCCCCCAGGCCCTGAACAACTACCTGGCCCGCCTGGGCTGGTCCCACGGCGATCAGGAGATCTTCTCCATGGAGGAGCTCATCCGCTACTTCAGCCTGGAGCATGTGGGCAAAGCCCCGGGCATCCACGACGAGGACAAGCTCCTGTGGCTCAACAGCCATTACCTGAAAGAGACCCCGCCTGCGGAGCTGGGGCGGCTGCTCCTGCCTTTTCTGGCCCGGGAAGGCATCGCCACCGACGATGTGGCCAAGGCGGCCCGGGTGGCCGCCACCCTGAACAAGCGGGCCAAAACCCTGGTGGAGATGGCCCAGGCGGCCCGCTTTTACTACCAGGACCCACGGCCCTATGACGAGGAGGCGGCGGCCAGATACCTCACGCCGGCGGCCGCGCCGGTGCTCTCCCTGGCCCTGGAGCGCTTCCGGGCCGGGGCCGAGCTCACCGAGGAGGGCCTCACCGCCCTGCTTAAGGAGCTGGCCCGGGAAACCGGCCGCAAGGTGGTGGAGGTGGCCCAGCCCCTGAGGGTTGCCCTCACCGGCCGGGCCGCCAGCCCCAGCCTGACGGAGCTCATCCCCATCCTGGGCCGGGAGGAGACCTGCCGGCGCCTCGAGAACGCCCTGCATTTCATCGGCAAAGACGTCTGATGCATCTTTGGGAGGGAGAAATCTATGGCGGAAACCCACCATCCCCCGCAGCCGGATCAGTCATACCGCAAAAAACAGGCCATCTACTGCCTGCTGGTGTTTGTGTGTATTGCCGCGGCCTTCGTGGCCCCCAACGCCCTGTTGGCCACCGGCGCCATCGCCCTGGGCATCGTCTTTGCCCTTTTGGGGGCCTGGATTCAGCCCGAGCCGCCTCCGGAACTGCACCATCATTGAGAAACCCGGGGGGCGGCCGCCTGGGGGATCCCGGCGCGCCTGAGCGCGGCGGCAAGAGGATGAGGGGTCCTTCCAACCCGGCGGCCGGCAGCCCCCGACGACGCTTTTCACCACCCCCGAAGGGAGGGCAGGCCATGCGCATTGCGTTGATCGGTCAGGCGGCCTTTGGCGCGGATGTCCTGAAAGGGTTGTTGGCCAAAGGGCATGAGGTGGCGGGGGTCTTCTGCCCGCCGGACAAAGGAGGAAAGCCCGACCCCCTGAAGGCCGCAGCCCTGGAGAATAATCTGCCCGTCTTCCAGCCCCGGCGCATGAAGGATCCGGAGGCCTATGAGCAGATGGTGGCCCTCCAGCCGGATCTGGCGGTGCTGGCCTTTGTCACCGACATCGTGCCCGGGAGAGTCCTGGCGGTCCCCAAGCTGGGCGCCATCTGCTACCACCCCTCCCTGCTCCCCAAATACCGGGGGGCCTCGGCCATCAACTGGGCGGTGATCAACGGCGAGACCAAGACCGGGCTCACCATCTTCTGGGTGGATGAGGGTATTGACACCGGGGACATCCTCCTGCAAAAGGAGGTGGAGATCGGCCCCCAGGAGACCACCGGCGAACTCTACTTCCACAAGCTCTACCCCCTGGGGGTGGAGGCGGTCATTGAGGCGGTGGAGCTCATCGCCCAGGGCAAGGCCCCCCGCATCCCCCAGGACCATTCCCAGGCCACCTATGACCCGCCCTGCGATGAGCGGGTGGCGGGCCTGGACTGGAGCAAGCCCGGCCGGCAGGTCTTCAACTTCATCCGGGGCTGCGACCCCCAGCCCGGGGCCACCACCACCTTCCGGGGCGAGAAGGTGAAGCTCTTTAACGCCCGCTTCCTGGAGGATCTGGAGCACCAGTTGCCCCCCGGCGAGATCATCGAGGTGCATCCGGATCTGGGAGTGACCGTGGCGGTCAACGGCGGGGCGGTGCGCATCACCCGCTTCCGTACCCAGGCACTGGGCAAGGTCAAGGCGGAGGAGTTCATTCAGGCCCTGAACCCCAGGCCGGGGGA
>JAILZL010000006.1 GCA_023512475.1 Syntrophobacterales bacterium | reverse complement strand
CGTAGGCCCGGCGCAGGGCCTCCTGGGCCCGCTTGCGCTCGGTGATGTCCTCGATGGCTAACAGGATCATGTCCGGCCGGCCCGCCCGCCCGGGGAGCAGCCGGGCGTTCAAAAGCATGGTCTTGACCCCGATATGGGGAAAGTCATGCTCCACCTCGAAGTCTTCAAAGACGCTTTTTTCCGGGATGATCTTCTCCAACAGCTCCCGTAAGCGGGGGATGTCCCACTGCCGGTTCCCCAGGTCATAGAGAAAACGGCCCTCCGTCTCCCCCGGGGTCACCTGGAAGGTGCGGTAAAAAGAGGGATTGGCCGCCACCACCCTGAGCTGGGCGTCCAGGACCACCAGAGGCTCCCGCACCGTCTCGACGATGCTCTCCATGAAGGCCAGGGCCTCCCGCAGGGCCTGTTCCGTGGCGGGGGCGGTTGCCTCCCCAGGGGTGTCCCGGGGCGGGAGCGGCCTCAGAGCTTCGGGTTCCGGAGTTTTGGGGGCGTCCATCATCGCGGTCCGCCGGGCGGCCCGCCAGGGGTGGTGGCAAGCCCTGCCGCCGCCCGGGTGGGGCCGGCCCGGTCAAGTTATGTCGATATCAGAAAATCTCCCGGAGAAATTCCATCTTCATATTAATCCCACGGCCCGGCATGTCAATGGCCCGGGGTCGGGGCGGCGGGCGACAGGAAAATCCCTTGCATTTTCCGTGGCCACGGAATATATAAAGTCACGGACGGGGCATGAAGCCCCACGGCGGACGTCGCGGAAGTGCTCACTCAGGCCATGAAGGCTTGCCGGCCTCCCGGAAGGGAGGGGCCTTCAGGGCCTTTTTTATTGGCCGGCGCCGGAAGTTTTCGGGCGACCGGCGGAAGGAAGGGCATGCATATTTCGGAAGGGGTGCTCTCGCCGGCGGTGCTGGCCGGAGGAGCGGCCCTGGCGGCGGCGGGCACCGCCCTCGGTCTGAAGAAGCTGGATTATGAGGCCATCCCCCGGGTGGCCCTGCTTTCCGCCGCCTTCTTTGTGGCCACCCTCATCCATGTGCCGGTGGGGCCGGTGGGCCTGCATCTGGTCCTCAACGGCCTCATGGGGCTCTTGTTGGGGTGGCCGGCCTTCCCCGCCATCCTCATCGCCCTCTTTCTGCAGGCCCTGCTCTTCCAGTTCGGGGGGCTCACGGTTCTGGGGGTGAACACCCTCACCATGGCGGTGCCGGCGGTGGTCTGTTTCTATGCTTATCGGGGCCTGCTCCGGCGGGGGGGCCCCGGCGCTTCGGTGGCGGCCTTTGCCTGCGGCGCCACCGCCATTCTCTTAAGCGGCCTTTTGGTGGCCCTGGCGTTGCTCTTCACCGGGGAGGCCTTCCTCCGGGTGGCCCAGCTGGTGGCCCTGGCCCACCTCCCGGTGATGATCATCGAAGGCATCATCACCCTGTTTGTCTTTCTCTTTCTGAAAAAGGTGCGCCCGGAAATGTTGGAGGGAATCTATGGTACGGGTTGATGCTGCCGGGAAACAGCCCCTCTGGCGGCCCGCGTCGCTCGGGGGGGCACTGACCCTGGCCCTTTTCCTGACCGCCGCCCCGGCCCTGGCCCACCGGGTGCTCGTCTTCGCCTTCGCCGAGGGGGACAACATCCAGGTGGAGGCCAAGTTCGTGCCGGACACCCCGGTGCGCCAGGGGAAAATCCTGGTTTTGGCCGCCCCGGACGGCCGGGAGCTGCTCAGCGGCGCCACCGATGACCAGGGAAAGTTCTCCTTCAGGATCCCGGAGGCGGCCGCGGCGGAGCGCCTGGATCTGAAGATCGTGGTGGAGGCGGGCCTCGGCCATCGGGGGGAGTGGCTCCTGAAGGCGGAGGCCTACCTCCCCCCGCCTGCGGCGGCGCCGGCTCCTCCGGCCGTCCCGGCTTCCCCCGCCCCAGTGACGGCAGCCGGCGCGGCCCGGACCCCGGCCGCCCCGGAGGCCCCGGAGCTGGAGGCCCTCCTGAACCGGGCCCTGGAGCGGCAGCTGGCCCCGGTGAAGGAGATGCTGGCCCAGCTCTCCCAGAGGCGCACCACCCTGCCGGACATCCTGGGGGGGATCGGTTACATCCTGGGCTTCTTCGGCCTGTGGGCCTACTTTCAGAGCCGGAGGCAGAACCGCCCGTGAGCCTCATCCGGGAGCCCTTTTCTGAAGGGGATTCCCTGATCCACCGCCTGGATCCCCGGGGCAAGGTGCTGGTGGCCGGGACCTTTGCGGTGCTGGTGGCGGTGGCCGCCTCGCCCCGGACGGCAGCGGCCGGGCTGGGTCTGGCCCTCCTATGGCTGGCCCTGGCCAAACTCCCCCCCCGCCGGGTGGCCGCCCGGCTGCTGGTGGTGAACGGCTTTGTGGTCTTTCTCTGGCTGGTGCTCCCCCTCACCTATCCCGGGGAGGTGCTCTGGCGCTGGGGCTGGCTGGCGGCCACCCGGGAGGGTCTGGCCGCCGCCGGCCTCATCACCCTGAAGTCCAACGCCATCCTCCTGGGGCTCATCGCCCTGGCGGCCACGGTGCCCATCGTGGATCTGGGGCAGGCCCTGCACCGCCTGCGCCTGCCGGACAAGCTCTGCCATCTCCTGCTCTTCACCTACCGTTATCTCTATGTCTTTGAGGAGGAATACCAGCGCCTGGTGACGGCCATGAAGATCCGGGGGTTTCGGCCCCGCACCGACCTCCACACCTATCGGAGCTATGCCTATCTGGCGGCCATGCTCCTGGTGCGCAGCTACGACCGCTCCGAGCGGGTCTATCAGGCCATGCTCTGCCGGGGTTTCCGGGGGCGGTTTTACAGTCTGAAGGAATTCTCCTGGCAGCGCCGGGACCGGATCTTTTTCACCCTCTCGGGCCTGGGCCTGTTGGGGGTGGCGGGGGTGGAGTGGCTCCTGCCCCTGGCTGCCCGGCGCCTGGGGGCCTGGTGAAGCGGCCATGAGCGAGCCCATTATTCGGGTGGAGAACCTCACCTTCCGCTATCCCGGCGCGCCCCGGCCGGTGTTCCAGGACTTCACTTTTGAGCTCCTGCCGGAGCAGCACCTGGGGCTGGTGGGCCCCAACGGCGCCGGCAAGACCACGCTTCTCCACCTCCTCATGGGATTGTTGAAACCCCAACATGGCCGCATCCTCATCTTCGGCCGGCAGGTGAGCACCGAAAAGGACTTTGCCTGGGTCCGGCAGCGGGTGGGACTGCTCTTCCAGAATCCGGATGATCAGCTCTTCTGCCCCACGGTGCTGGAGGATGTGGCCTTCGGTCCTCTCAATCAGGGGAAGACCACGGCAGAAGCCGTCGCTCTCGCCCGGGAGACCATGGCGAAACTGGGACTGGAGGGGTTTGAGGAACGCATCACCTACAAACTCTCCGGCGGGGAGAAGAAACTGGTGGCCCTGGCCACCGTCCTGGCCATGGAGCCGGAGCTCCTGCTGCTGGACGAACCCACCGCCGGCCTGGACGAGGCCACCAAGCACCGCCTCGCCCACATCCTGAAGGAGCTGACGATTCCATACATGATCGTCTCCCATGAGCGGGATTTCCTCAACGAAACCGTCAAGAAATGCTGCCATGTGCATACACACTGCTGCCAACCGGAGTAAGGGGGGCAGAAGGGGGATGAACGTATGATAAGGAGATTGTGGCTGATGCTGATGGCCCTGATTCTGGCTTGGCCGCTGAACCTGGGTCTGCCGCAGGCGGGCCGCGGGGCGGCCCCGCCGGAGGTCACCCCCGGCACGGGGGAGGCCCAGGAAGGCCCGGGAGGCCAGGAGGGGCAGAAGAAAGAGGAAGGCGATGAATGTCCTTCCACCTTCGGACCCATCATCACGGATACCGCCATTCCCATTGAGAAGGGCAGATTTGCCCTCCAGCCCACCTTCGGGCTGGCCTTTGTCACCCACCGCTTCACCCAGAGCTGGCGGCGGGTCTCCCCCGGGGGGGATTTCCGCTCCTTCAGCATGGAATACAAGTTCACTTACGGCCTGATGAACAACCTGGAGGCCTTTGTGGTGCTCCCGTACATCCACAACTGGGCCAGCCATGTGGATGAGCCGGCCCCGGGGGGCGAACGTTCCGCCAATTTCGGGGGCATCGGCGACATCAACCTGACCCTGAAGTACCGCCTGGTGGAGGAGACCCGGACCATCCCCACCGTCACCGCCCTCTTCGCGGTGGATTTCCCCTCCGGGCACTACAAGCACCTGAACCCCCGCTTCCTGGGCACCGATGCCATCGGCGGGGGCGCTTATGTCTTCACCGTGGGGCTGAACCTGCAGAAGTGGCTCCGGCCGCTGATCCTCTACGGCAACCTGTGGTACTCCATGCAGACCGCCTACACCGGCGACGAGGGCCGGGTCTATCCCCGGGATTTTGTCACCGTGAACCTGGCGGCGGAATACCCCCTGACCAGGAAATGGGTGGCCCTCCTGGAGCTCACCAGCTTCTGGGACGGCGGCCGGCTCTTCGGGCACAAGGCCAACACCCCGCCGGCCGCGCTCCTCTCCGTGCTGCCGGGTATTGAATACATGGCCACAGAGAAGCTCTCCTTTGCCTTCGGGGTCAATATCGACCTTGCCGGCAAAAACGCCGATGCCGCAGTAACACCGCTTTTGTCTTTGGTGTACGCTTTCTGAAAAAGCCTAAAGGAGGAACCGGCGGATGAAGCGCTGGCAGATGCTCGTTTTTGGCCTGGCGATGGGGCTGCTGCTTACGGCGGCCGGGATGGACCCGACGGCCCACGCCCAGGGCCGGGGTCAGGGGTTCCGGCCCTGCCCCTATGCCCCTTACCTCTGTCCGGTCACCGCCACCTGCCAGGATTTTCAGGAGCAGGGGAAGGTGGTGAGGGTCCTCACCGAAACCCTGGCGGAGGGAATGTATCCCGGCATGGCACTCCTCCTGGATACCAAGACCAAAGGCCGGGTGCACGTGCATCTGGGCCCGGTGTGGTTCCTGGAGCGCCAGGAGTTCGAGCTCAGGCCCGGGGATGAGGTGCGGGTCAAGGGGGTGTGCGAAAAATCCCCCGACAAGGGGCTGAGGGTCATCGCCTTTGAGCTTACCAAAGGCGGCTTTGTCCTGGTGCTCCGGGATGCCCAGGGTCATCCCGTGTGGGAGGCCTGGCGGAAAAGATGATCCGGGGAAAGGCTTTCCCTGCCCCCCACCTGACAGGCGCCTGAAAAACACCCCTTCCCGGAAATCCGGTGGGAGCAGGCGGGCCGGTTTGGTCGGTGTGGCGCCGCCAGCTCCCATCTCCGGGGTTGGGGGAGGGGCAGGGGAGGGGGCTGGGATCTCCGGCCCCTTCCCCGAATAACCTTTGTCACTAACCTGCCAAGCTGAGGAGGAAAATGATGCCGCGTTTTGTTTTGCCGGGAGTCGTGTTGGGGTGCGCCGTGATCCTGGGCCTGGCCGGGGTGGCCGGGGCCCACTTCGGGCTCCTCCTGCCGGACAAGGCCATGGTGATGCAGGAGGACAAGCCGGAGATTGCCCTGACTCTGGCCTTCTGCCACCCCTTTGAGCAGAAGGGCATGGTGATGGCCAGGCCGGTGAAATTCGGGGTGAAGGCAGGCAAGGACAGGACCGATCTCCTGGCCACCCTGAAGGAGACCCAGGTCCTGGGCCAGCCCGCCTGGCAGACCACCTTCGCCCTGAAAAAGCCCGGTATCTACGCCTTTTACTTCGACCCCCAGCCCTATTGGGAGCCGGCGGAGAATAAGTTCATCATCCACCAGACCAAGACCTATGTGGCCGCCTTCGGGGCCGAGGAGGGCTGGGACGCCGAGGTGGGGCTGAAGGCGGAGATCATCCCCCTGACCCGGCCCTTCGGGCTCTACGCCGGCAATGTCTTCCAGGGCCAGGTGAAGTTCAAGGGGAAACCCCTGCCGGACGCCGACGTGGAGGTGGAATTCTGGAACGACGGCGGCCGGGTGAAGGCTCCCAATGACTATTTCGTGGCCCAGGTGGTGAAGACGGACAAAAACGGGGTCTTCACCTTCTCGCCCCCGGCCCCGGGCTGGTGGGGCTTTGCCGCCCTGACCACGGAAAAGCAGGCAGTGCCGGACAAGGACGGCAGGAAAAAGGACGCGGAATACGGCGCGGTGCTGTGGGTGCAGTTCCACGAGTGGCCGGCCAAGTGAAGCGGGGGGCCGGGGGAGGCCCAGGGAAACATCCCCCTCCTCCCCCGGTTTCCCACAGACATTGCCAAAGCCGCGGCCCTCGGATATAAGGAAAGCAGGCGCCTGCCGCCCATTTCCTCCCGGGGCCTCGGCCATGAAAGCCATCTGGAAGGGCTACCTTAAGGTCAGCCTGGTCACCATCCCCGTCCGCCTCTATCACGCCCTGACCCCCAAGGTCCTGAGCTTTGAGCTCCTGCACAGAGACTGCGGCACCAAGATTGTGCAGCAGCGCTACTGCCCCCACTGCCGGAAGGTGCTGGCCGCCGAGGAGCTCATCCGGGGCTACCGCTACGGCAAGGACCTCTACATCACCGTGACCGACGAGGAGCTGGAGCGGGCCCGGGCGGCGGCTTCCCAGGTCATGGAGATCCTCCAGTTCGTGGATGAGCGGGAGATCCATCCTCTGTATTACGCCGACGCCCACTATCTGGTGCCCGACGGCCAGGCCGGGACCGAGGCCTTCGCCCTCCTGCACCGGGCCCTCTTCGAGGCCAAGAGGGCGGCCCTGGCCAAGGGGGTGCTGCGGCAGCGCCAGCACCTCTTCGCCATCCGGCCCTATCAGGGGGCCCTTATCGCCTTCACCCTCCATTACCCCGAGGAGATCGTGGCGGTGGAGCGCCTGGAGGAGGCGGCGGAGGTGCTCAAGGTGCCGGTGGACCAGAAGGGTCTGGCCCTGGCCCGCACCCTCATCGAGGCCCTGGCCGGCCCCTTCACCCCGGAGAAATACCCCGACGAATACACCCAGAGCGTCCTGTCCCTCATCCAGGCCAAGGCTGCGGGGGAGGAATACCGGGTGGCGGCCCGGCCCGAGCCCGAGAAGGTCATCAACCTCATGGAGGCCCTGGCCCGGAGCGTGGCCGCGGCCAAAGGGGAAGGGAGGAAGGCCGCGGGGACCCGGGCCCCCCGGAAGGCCAAGGGCGGCAGCTGAGGAGCCCTTGCCTTCCCTCTTCCCCTTCCAGCCAGGACTATGAAACAACCGCGCCCCCCGGGGGAAAAACCGGCCTTCACCGGGCCGGAGATGCTCACCGCCCGCATCCCGCCCATGCTGGCCTATTTCGCCCCGCCCTTCGACTCCCCCCGGCACCTCTTTGAAATCAAATGGGACGGCACCCGCTGCCTCCTGTTTCTGGACCAGGGCCGCCTCCGCCTCCAGAACCGCCGCCTGGAGGACATCACCCACCGTTATCCGGAGCTCGCCGGGCTGGCCGGGGATCTTCAGGCCACCAATGCCATCCTGGACGGGGAGCTGGTGGTGCTGGCGGACGGCCGCCCCTCCTTCCCCTTGCTCCAGCAGCGGGAACAGGCGGCCGACCCCCTGAAGATCAGCCTGCTGGCCCGGCGCCTGCCCGCCACCTATATCGCCTTTGACCTGCTGTTTTTGAATGACCGGCCCCGCCACCTCCTGCCCCTGGAGGAGCGCCGGGCCCTGCTCGAAGGCTGCCTGAGGGAGTCCCCCCGGCTGGTGCTTTCCCGGGCCGTTTATGAGCACGGCCGGGCCTTCTTTGCCGAGGCCGTGGCCCAGGGCTTTGAGGGGGTCATGGCCAAGGCGTTGGGGAGCCCCTATCTCATCGGCACCCGCTCCCGCTTCTGGCTGAAGATCAAGCCCCGCCTCACCGAGGAATGCGTGATCATCGGTTACACCCCGGGGAAAGGGGGCCGGGAGGAGAGCTTCGGGGCCCTGCTGGTGGCCGGCCCCGAAGGGGGGCGGCTGGTGTACCGGGGACGGGTGGGGAGCGGCTTCGACGAGGCCACCCTCGGGGAGCTCACCCCTCGCCTCAGGGCTCTGGAGACCGAAACCCCGCCCGTGGCCGGGGTGCGGGTGAAGGGGGCCCGCTGGGTCCGGCCCCAGCTCCGGGCGCTGGTCAGCTACCAGGAGAAGACCGCCCGCGGCCATTTCCGGGCGCCGGTCTTTGTCCGGCTGCTCCCCGCCTGAGCCCGGCGGCCAGGCGCAGCCGGTGCTCCATACAGGGTGGAGGAAGGGGCAGGGGTCAATGATCCCAGGCTTTTTTACCCGGCGCGGTCCCCGGCGTATTTCGCCGCCATCCGCCGGGTCAGGTCCGCCACCTCGGCCCGGAGATCCGCCGGTGCCAGCAGTTCCGCCTCCGGCCCGAAGCTGAGCACCCAGGAGACCACCTCCGGCCGGCTGGTGGCGGTGAATTCCACCAGCAGCCCGCCGTCCGGCTGGGGGGTGAGGCTCTGGTCATCGCTCCAGCAGCGCTCCCGGACATAGGCCGCCACCGCCGGGCTCACCTTCAGGCGCACCCGGAAGGGGTCCCCCTGCATAAGGCCGAAACGATGGCTGCTCTCCGGCGGCAGTTCCGGCGGCGAAAAGGTCCGCTCCGTGGGCGTCACCGCCAGGAGCCGCTGCACCGCCAGGAGCATGTTGTCATAGACGATCTCCGGGGGGCCGTCTTCGGTCATCCGCCAGCAACGCACATATAGGCTGGAGTAATGTGACAGGAAAAAGAGGGGGGCGACGGCATATTCCCGGGGCTCCGGCTGGCGGGGGGAATGGTAGCGCACCCGGCAGATGCGCCTCTCGGTCATGGCCTGGAGGAGGGTGTTCACCAGCTCCTGGTGGGCGGAATAGTCCACCACCCCCCGGGCATAGGCCTGGCCCAGGGGGGTGAGGGCCTGGGGCTTGGTGGCCGGGTCCGACAGCAGGGTGGCGGTCCGGGCGATGGTCTGGTCCACCTCCTCCCGCAGCTCCGGGGGCAGGAGGTGGCAGACGAAATCCCGGCAGAGGAGGAGGAGCTGGATGGCCCGGGCGTCCAGACAGACCCGGGGGGGGACGGGAGGGGTCTTCACCCGGATCCACTTGCGGCGGCCCTCCCGCCAGCTCTCCACCATCACCGTGCGGCTCATCTCGATCTGCTCCAGCATGCGGAGAACCGTCTGCTTGGAGCAGCGCAGCATCTTCGCCAGCTGGGGCAGGGAATACTGCCGGCCGCTGAAGAGGAGCAGCCCATAGAGGTTGAGCATCTTCGCCGCCGGCGAGGCATGGGGGTTGAGTTTCTCCGGCACGGGGCCCTCCCAAAATTTTTTTGCTCCATTCCGCATTTTGGAACATTGGCATCTTAGCATCTTTTCCGGGGGAGACATAGTTCAAAATGCGGAGGTGTCCCATGTCTGGAAAGATCGACCACTATCTCCCGTATCTGGAGGCGGGCCCCTCCACCACGTTCCGCAATCTCACCCTCTGGCCGCTCTTCTATGAGGCGGTTCCGGCCCTGCCGTATGTTTCCCTGGACACCGCGGTGGAGCAGGATCTCCTGGAGATCACCGAAATCAGCGAGGAAGGGATGGTGCCCCACATCCGCATCGTCAACCGGGGGAAGACCCCGGTGCTGCTGCTGGCGGGGGAGGAGGTGGTGGGGGCCAAACAGAACCGCATCCTCAACACCACCATCATGGTGCCGGGGGAGGCGAAGCTGACCGTGCCGGTGTCCTGCGTGGAACAGGGCCGCTGGTCCTATCAGGGCCGGGAGTTTACCAGCGAGCGCCGGGTGTGCGCCCCCCGCCTCAAGGCCAAGGTGCAGGGCCAGGTGAACCGCTCCCTCAATTTCGGCCAGGGGTATCGGGCGGATCAGATGGAGGTCTGGGAGGAAGTGCGCCTGAAGGCCGACCGGCTCAAGGTCTCCACCCGCACCCTGGCCATGGCGGACATCTACCGGTCTTATGAGGATGAGCTGCAGCAGTTCACCCGGAATTTTCCCCTGGTTCCCCATCAGAAGGGGTTTCTGGCGGCCATCCAGGGGCAGCCCGCGGGGCTGGAGGCCTTTGACTCCGAAGAGAATCTGACCCGCTACTACGCCAAGCTCCTGAAGAGCTACGCCCTGGACGCGGTGGAGGCCCTCCACAGCCGGATGCCCCGGCCCGCCTCCTCCCGGTGGCGGAACGGCACGGATTTCCTCCAGGAACTCCTCTCTTTGGAGGTGAGCCTGCGGCCGTCCCTTGGCTTGGGGGAGGATCTGCGGGTGGAGGGGGAGACCATCGTCGGTGCCGGGCTGGTCTGCCTGGGGGCGCTGGTCTATCTGAGCCTCTTCCCCAAGCTGGACGGGGAGCGTCAGGGGAGCCTGGCCTCGCCCCGCCGCCGCGCCCGCATGGTCTAAGGTCCGGAACTGACTTCTGCCGCCGGCCGGGGGCCCCGCCCCCGGCCGCACCGCCCCCCTTTCCCTCCCGCTTGGGCCGGGCCACGGTTTTCCCCCGGAAGACCGCCCAGGGGGATGGGCGTGTCGTCGGGATGAGGACGCCTGAGGGTCCGGGCAGCTTCCCGGGCCCCAAGACGCCCGGAACTTTTTCCCTGGCAGGGCAATCCAAAGGGGGCCGGGGGAAGGGAGGCTTGAGACAGGTCTGCGCGGTTCAGGGCCTGCCGCGGCGCCGGATCCTGCCCGAGCAGGTTTAAAAAAAGTAATTCGGGAGAAAGGGGCCAGGGTCACAGACCTCTGCCCCCTCCCCAAACCCAGGCGTGGCCCAACGGGCAGAATCGGCCAGCCTGGCGCTCCATATTCCAGTCCTTCTGTCCGGGCCGGGTCTTCCCCTCGCGGCTTCCTTAGCCGCCTGGCGACCCACCCCTCCCCTCTGGAAGTGCCTCTGGCTTTTCCCGCCACCTTCCCGGGGCCCCAACGGCCCCAAGGGCTTTCTTTTCGGGAGGCGGCTCGTTTTCGCCCGTGGGTGATTCAGAGTTATTTATGCCCCCCTTGGTCCTGGTTTTCAGAGGCACGGGGCGGGGCCGCCGCGGAGGGGCGGTCCTGCTGCCAGCCGCCGCCCAGGGCGCGGTACAGGGCGATGACCGCCAGCTGCTCGTTGGCCCGGGCCTGGATGAGCCGGAGTTGGGACTCAAAGAGCTGCCGTTCGGAATCCAGCACTTCCAGATAGGGGGTGACCCCGCCGTAGTAGCGCTCAGAGGCCAGCCTGGTCTGCCGGCTTAAGGCCTGGACCTGCTTTTCCCCTTCCTGGCGCACCTCCCTCAGGCGCCGCACCGCCACCAGGGCGTCGGAGACCTCCTGGAAGGCCTGCTGCACCGCCTTTTTATAGGTCAGGAGGGCCTCCTGGCGGCGGGCTTCGGCGGCCCGGACATTGGCCCGCAGCCGCCCCCCCTGGAAAAGGGGCTGCAGGAGGCTGGGGGAGACGATATCCCAAAAACTGGCCGGCCCGGTGAACAGCCCCCGCAAGGCGGCGGACTCCCAGCCGGCGGCCCCGGTGAGACGGATGCTGGGAAAGAGCAGGGCCTTGGCCTCCCCCACCCGGGCATTGGCGGCCACCAGCTGCTGTTCGGCAAAGCGGATGTCGGGGCGGCGCTCCAGCAGGGCGGAGGTCAGGCCCGGGGGGATGGTGACGGTCAGGTCCTGTTCCAGCAGGGATCTGCCCCGGGTGACGGGTCCGGGATTGCGCCCCACCAGCACGCTGATGCGGTTCTCCTGCTGCTCGATGGCCCGCTCGAGGTCCGGGACCACTGCCCGGGCCCCGTAGACCAGGTTTTCTGTCATGAGCACCGGGGTGAGGGAGTCCCAGCCGTATTCGAACCGGGCCCGCACCAGTTTCAGGGATTCCTCCCGGGTCTTCACGGTCTCCCGGCTGATGTCCAGTTGCTGATCCAGGGCCCGGAGCTCGATGTAGGCCCGGGCCAGATCGGTGACCAGGGTCTGGAGGACGAAGCGGCGGTTCTCCTCGGAGGCGAGGAACTCGGCCCGGGCGGCCTCCGTGGCCCGGCGGATGCGGCCGAAGAAGTCCAGCTCCCAGGTGAGGTCGCCGAAGAGCAGGCCCACGGTGCGCTCCGTCCGGGGCACGCCGGGGGTGAAGCCCCGCTCCGAGGTGCGGACGGCTTCCAGCTGGCCGCCGGCGTTCAGCCAGGGAAAGAGCGAAGCCCGCTGGATGGTCACCTGCTCCCGGGCCGCCAGCACCCGCTGGGCCGCAATCTGCACGTCATAGTTTTCCCGGAGGGCGATGCGGATCAGCTCCTGGAGCCGGTCGTCCCGGAAGACGTCGAACCAGGCCAGGTCCCCGAAGGAGGTGGCCAGGGCCTCCGGGGCCGGCTCCGGCTCCTGGCCCCGGAAGGTGGGGGGCACCGGATAGGCGGGCCGCTGATAGTCCGGGCCCACGGCGCAGCCGGCCCACAACAGGAGCAGTCCCAGGGCGAAGACCCGGGTCCTCATGACTGGTCTCCTTCCTGGCCGCCGGGGTTGGCCGGGAGCGGGGCCGGGGCCGGGGCCGGGGTTTCCTTGGCCCGCCGATGGGCCAGCTTTTCCACCACATAGAAGGTCACCGGGATGAGGAAGATGGCGATGACCGAGGCCGCCAGCATGCCGCCGATGACCGCGGTGCCCATGACTTTCCGGGCGACGGCCCCGGAGCCCGAGGCCAGGGCCAGGGGAATGCACCCCAGGATAAAGGCGAAACTGGTCATCAAAATGGGCCGCAGCCTCAGGCGCGCCCCCTCCAGGGCGGCTTCGGCGAACCCCTTGCCTTTTTCGTATTCCACCTTGGCGAACTCCACAATGAGGATGGCGTTTTTGGCCGCCAACCCGATGAGCAGGATGAGGCCGATCTGGGCATAGAGATTGAGCTCCATTCCTCTAAGGAGCAGGCCCAGAAAGGCGCCGCACACCGCGATGGGCGTACCCAGCAGGACGCTGAAAGGCAGGGACCAGCTTTCATACTGGGCCGCCAGGATGAGGAAGACAAACAACAGGGAGAGGCCGAAGATCACCGCGGCGGGCACCCCCTCCTGGGCCTTCTTCTCCTGGTAGGACATGCCCAGATAATCATAGCCCATCTCCGGGGGCATGGTCTCCCGAAAGACCGCCTCCAGGGCCCCCATCCCCTGGGTGGAGCTGTAGCCCGGGGCGGTGACGGCATTGATCTGCACGGCCCGATACAGGTTGTAGCGCATGGTGAACTCCGGGCCGGCCCGCTGCTCCAGGGTGGTGAGGGCGCTCAAGGGCACGGCATCACCGTGGGCGTTGCGCACATAAAACTGCCCCAGTTGCCCGGCTGCGGCCCGGAATTCCCCCTCGGCCTGAACGTACACCTGCCACTGTCGGCCGAAGCGGTTGAAATAATTGACAAAGTAGCCCCCCATGAAGGCCTGCAGCACCCGATAGACCTCGCTGATGTCCACCCCCTGTTTCAGCACCTTGTCCCGGTCCACCTGGACAAAGATCTGGGGCACGGTGGGCACGAAGGTGGTGGTGACCCGGGCGAGCTCCGGGCGCTGCCGGGCGGCGGCCAGAAATTTCTGGGTCTGATCCCACAGGAAGGGGAGGTCCTTGCCGGCCCGGTCCTCCAGGAGGAAGGTGACCCCGCCGGAGGTGCCGATGCCGGGGATGGCCGGGGGCGAAAACGCAAAGGCCACCCCCTGGGGGAGCTGGGCCAGTTTGCGGTTGAGGCCGGCCATGATGGCCTCGTACTGCTCCTCCGGCCGGTGCCGCTCATGCCAGGGCTTCAGGGTGACGAAGAAAAAGCCGCTGTAGGTGTTGCTGACCCCGCTCAGCATGCTGTAGCCGATGACGCTGGTGACGTATTCCACCCCCGGGGTGGCCAGCATGATCTCCTCGATCTGCCGGCCGACCGCGCTGGTGCGCTGCAGGGAGGAGGCGTCGGGGAGCTGCACCCCGGCATAGAGATATCCCTGGTCCTCTTCCGGCAGGAAGCCGCCGGGCAGCCTGCCCCCCGCCAGGACGGCCAGGCCCGCCACCAGGGCCAGACCCAGGAGGCTCATGCCCGCTTTGCGGATACAGGAGGCGCACCAGCCCACATAGCCCTCGGTGGCCCGGCCGAAGATGCGGTTGAACCCGGCATAGAAGCGGCTGAGCAGGCCCCGGGAGGCCCCTTTGGGTTTCAGGATCATGGCCGACAGGGCCGGGGTCAGGGTCAGGGCGTTGAAGGAGGAGATGATGACGGAGACCGCAATGGTGATGGCAAACTGCTGATACAGCCGGCCGGTGATGCCGGGAATGAAGATGGTGGGCACAAAGACCGCGGTCAGGGAGAGCGTGGTGGCCACCACCGGGCCGGTCACCTCCTCCATGGCCTTCAGCGTGGCCTCCTTGGGGCTCAGGCCCTGCTCGATGTGGTGCTCCACCGCCTCCACCACCACGATGGCGTCGTCCACCACGATGCCGATGGCCAGGACCAGCCCCATGAGGGCGATGGTGTTGAGGGAGAACCCCAGCAGGGGGAAGAAGGCGAAGGTGCCGATGAGGGACACGGGCACCGCCAGGGCCGGGATGAGGGTGGCCCGCCAGCCCTGGAGGAAGAGGAAGACCACCAGGATGACCAGGACCAAGGCTTCAAACAGGGTGTGGACGATCTCCTTCAGGCCCTCCCGCACCGCCTGGGTGGTGTCCAGGGCGATGACGTAGTCCATGTCCGGCGGGAAGGACTTTCTGGCCTGCTCCAGGAGCCGTTTCACCCCGTCCACCGCCTGGATGGCATTGGTGCCCGGGAGCTGGTAGAGGGCCAGCACCGCCGCGGCCTTGCCATTCAGGCGGCCCTTGATGGCGTAGGTCTGGGCCCCCAGCTCGATGCGGGCCACGTCCTTGAGGCGCACCAGTGAGCCGTCGGGGTTGGCCCGGAGCACGATGCGTTCAAATTCCTCCGGGTGCTCCAGGCGGCCCTGGGAGCGGATGGCATAGGTGTATTCCTGACCCGGGGGGGCGGGCTCGGCGCCCACCTGGCCCGAGGGGTTGACGGTGTTCTGCTTCTGGATGGCATCCACGATCTCCGGGATGGTGATGTTCAGCTTGGCCAACTGGTCAGGCCGCACCCAGAAACGCATGGCATACTGGCCCGCCCCGAAGACCGTGACGCTGGCAATGCCGGCCACCCGGGTGAGCTGGTCGTTCAGGTTGATATAGGCGTAATTGGCGAGAAAAATGTCGTCGTAGGTCCCCTCCGGGGAGATGAGGTTCACCACCATCAGGGGCGCGGCGGTGGACTTCTTCACGGTCACCCCGTAATTGCGCACATCCGCCGGCAGCTTGGGCTCGGCCTGGCTCTGGCGCATCTGGGCCAGCACCTGGTCAATGTTGGGGTCGGTTTTGACGTCGAAATTCACATACATCCTCAACTCGCCGTTGTTGGCGTTGAGGGAATACATGTAATTCATGTTGTCCACGCCGCTCATTTCCTGCTCGATGGGCGTGGCCACGGACTGCTCCACCGTCTGGGCGTCGGCGCCCACATAGGTGGTGTTGATGGCGATCTCCGGCGGCACGATGTTGGGATACTGGGAGATGGGCAGGCCCAGGAGGGCCACCACCCCCACGATCACCATGACGATGGAGATGACGATGGCCACGATGGGGCGGTGAACAAAAAAGCGCGCCATGGCCCCTCACCCTGCCTGCTGCCGGTCCGGGGAGGCCCCGGAGGGCTTCTCCGGCACCGGGGTCACCCGGGTGCCGGCCCGGACCTTCTGGAGGCCCTCCACAATGACCCGCTCCCCGGGATGGACGCCCTCCTGGATGACCCACAGAGAGCCGGTGCGCTCCCCTACCTTGACCCAGCGCACCTCCACCCGGTCCTCCGGCCCCACCACCGCCACCTGAAAGCGGCCCTGGATTTCATTCACCGCCCGCTGGGGCACCAGGAGCGCCCCTTTCTGCACCTCCAGTACCGCCCGCACCTTGGCGAACTGCCCCGGCCGGAGCAGGTTGCCGGGGTTGGGGAAGACGGTGGCCACCTTGATGGTGCCGGTGCGCTCATCCACCTGGCGGTCGGCGAAGGTGACCCGGCCCTTGTGGGGGAAGGTGCTGCCGTCCGCCAAGGTCAGCTCCAGGTTGGGTTCTTCCTGGCCGGATTCCTTCCGGCCCTCGGCTTGCCGTCGGAAGTGGAGATACTCCTGCTCGCTGATGGGCACATAGACCTTGATGGGATCCACGGTGGACACGGTGGTGAGCTCCGGACCTCCCGGCGTGCCCACCAGATCCCCCAACTGGGCCTTGGCGATGCCGGCGATGCCGTCAATGGGGGAGGTGATTTTGGTGAAACTCAGGTCGATCTGGGCCTTCTGCACCGCAGCCTTGGCGGCCTGCACCGCGGCCCGGGCCGAGGCCTCCCGGCCGATGGCGTCGTCCAGGTCCTTTTTGCTCACCGCATTGATGGCCGCCAGGGGCCGGATCTTCTCCAGATTGGCCTTGGCGGCGTACAGCTGACCTTCCGCAATGGCCAGCTGCCCCTTGGCCTGTTCCAGGGCCGCCTGGAAGGACCGGGGGTCGATCTCGAAGAGGACCTGGCCCTTCTTCACCAGGGAGCCTTCCTGGTAATGCTGCCGGATGAGATAGCCCTGAACCTGGGCGTTGATCTTGGCGTTCACCAGGCCGTCCGTGGTGCCCACCCACTCCCGGACGAGGGGCACGTCCTTCACCGTCACTTCCACCACTTCCACGGCGGGGGCCGCGGGGGCGGAGGCCTTCTGCTCGCCGCAGCCGGCCAAAAGGCCCAGGGCCAGACACGCCGCCCAGACATAAGCGGGAGACCCGGCGGTGGTCAGAGCATGCTTCACAATCATCGGCTGTACCTCATTTCTCTATTGCGTGGATTTGTCCTGTCGGTCCATAACCGCCAGCGATACCAGCCAGGCCAGCACGATGGCCGGGTAGAGCTGCCCCGCCAGGGCCTCCAGCATCACCAGGGTGCGGGCCACCGGGTGCACCGCGGTGATATCGCCGTATCCGGTGGTGGTGAGGGTGATGAAACTGAAATAGGTCAGCTCCCGCCGCAAAGCCTCCGGGTCCCCGGCCGGCAGGGCCGCCGGCAGCCGGAAGGCCTGGGGGAAAATCAGGGCGATCAGCTGGTACATGATGGCCCACAGCACCCCCAGCAGCAGGTAAATGGTAACGGCGCCGCGGATCCGGTGGCCGGTGACCGGCCCCTCCTGAAACACCTGGGCGATGACCACGGCCAGGAGGGTGGCCAGAAAGATGAGGCTGAGCCCGTGGCTGGCCAGGGCCAGGGCCCGCCCCGGCCGGAATTCTTCCAGCCAGTTGAGGGCCAGAAGGACCACAGCCAGCAGGATGACGAAAAAGCTCAGCCACCTCTGCCGAAAGGTGGTCACCACCCCGGTGATGATGATCAGGGAAAAGCAGATCAGGGCCAATATCCTGCCGACGCCGAAATCGCTTAAGGAATTCAGAACAATGAAATACCCCAGGAAAAAGATCAGGAGGCCCGTAAGACCGGCTTCCTCGAACCGGAGACGATGGGGGGGCAGGCGCAGATGATTCACGTGGGATTCACACTATCGTGTCACATAACTCGGCGAACCTGATCATTACGAACCGGGGAGAAAGTAGAACATGACTGCCAGAATAAGATATACGGTTACCAGTTGCACCCCTTTAAACCAATTGGCTTTGCCGTCTCCGGCCACCATGGCGCTGATCAGCACGGTCAACAGGATGGCGCCCAACAATCCCCGATCGAACACCAGATCCAGGGGACGGGGGGCGACGGCATAGCTGGCCAGGAGCAGCACCGGGGCCACAAACAAGGCCATCTGGATGGAGCTGCCGATGGCGATGGAGACGCTGAGGTCGACGCGGTCCTTCACCCCCATGACCACCGCGGCGCTGCTTTCCGCGGCGCCGCCCACCACCGCCAGGATGACGATGCCGATGAAGGCCTGGGACATGCCCAGGGTGGCGGCGGTCTCCTCCACCGCCCCCACCAGGATCTCGCTCATCAGAGCCACCAGGACCGAGGCCGCCAGGAGGGTGAGGGCGGCCCGGGTCAGGCTCCAGCCCGCTTCCGCCCCGGGCCCCGCCGGCTGCTCCACGCTGGTGAAGAAGTCCGGGTGAGTGCGCAACATGAAGACCAGACTGAGAAAATAGGTGAGCAACAGCACCAGCGCCACGGCCAGGTTGAGATAGTGTTCCTCAAGGAGGGTGTCCGCAGTCACGAAGTTGTGAAAAGTGCTGGGAATGGCCAGACTGATGACCGCCAACAGCATCATGGTCATGTAATTGCGTGAGGCCACCGGGTTGAATTCCTGCACATGGCGCCTGAGGCCGCCCAGGAAAAAGGCCAGTCCCATCCCGAGGAGCATGTTGGCCAGGATGGCCCCGATGATGGCGGCCTTCACCATGTCGTGGAGCCCGGCCTTGAGGGCCACCAGGGCGATGATCAGCTCCGGGGCGTTGCCGAAGGTGGCGTTGAGCAGCCCCCCGATGGTATCCCCGGTGTACCCCGCCAGGTGCTCGGTGGCCTGCACCAGCAGCGCCGCCAGGGGCACTATGGCTCCCGCGGCCAGGAAAAACAGCCAGGTCTGGGGCACCCCCCCCACCCGGTCCAGAACGAGGGTCAGGGGAATGAGGAGCAAGGCCGCCCCTAAGAACACTTTTGCCAGGAGGTTCACAGGATTCTCCCTGGAGCCGGCGCCTGCGGCGGGCGGCCCGGATGGTGGCCCGGGGCCCTGCACCCGCCCCGGCAGGGCCACAAAGACCGGCTTGTGCGACCCGGAGGCGGCACTGGGTTTGCTCTGCTCCGAACTGTTTCGGGGACCTTCCCCGTCCCGGGCAAGGCTCCGGGCCCAGGCGCACCGGGGTGGCCGGCTGACCGGAGTGGGCGAGGGCGACCGGGATCCAATGAGGTGATTCGGGGAAGGGGGCCACCCAGATCCCTGCCCCTCCCCGACCCCATAAACCCGAGGTGGCTTCGCACAATTTTCATCCCCCCGAGCTCCGGGGCTAGCAAACCGGCCGGTCCTCTCCGGCGCTCCCGGAAACCGGCGCGCCCCGGACGGTGAGCAGCACCAGCTCCACGTCTCCGGTATTGACCAGCTGCCGGGAGGCCCCGGCGGGGATGGACACTGCGGTGCCGGGTCCTACCTGGGCCACCTCCCCGTCCACCACGGCCTGACCGGACCCCTGCAGGATGACCCAGACCGTTTCGCCCGGGTGCTGATAGGGCGGGGATTCGCCCCGGGGCTTCAGGGTTATCCGCCACACCTCCACGGTGGAGAGACCGGTTTCCGGACCGGCCAGGGTCTGCTGGGCCAGGCCGAGGAAGTGAAAGGTGCGGGCCTCGGCTGAGGTGACAAGGTGCATGGCGGTAACCTCCCTTTTCGGTCTGCGGTCCCCTGCACAGGGAACTTTCGTGTGAGCGGTGGTGCCCAGGCCCTCAAGCCCTGCCGCCTGTCTCCCCGGGCTCCCTTGAGGCTGGACGGGATGGAATCAGTTAATGTCATGGTCCGGCAGCGATGCGGACCCGGCCGGGCGGAAAGGCAAGGCACCGCTTGCGGGCATTGTCCCTGAACCGGGGCAGCGCAGCGACAGAGCAGGATCGGGCCTCCGGGCCCTCCAGAGCCCTGCCTCCACCGCCCCCCGCTCCTGCCGGGGCCGGCGGCCCCGACAGTCCTGAAACCGTGCCGCCGGGCGGGCCCCGGAAGGGCATTAGCGCCGGCCGCCGCGTCCGCCGCCGCGTCCGCCGCCTCCGCCCTGGAAACCGCCGCGTCCGCCGCCTCCGCCCTGGAAACCGCCGCCCCCGCCGCCCGGCCGGCTGAAACCGCCGCCTCCGCCAAAGGCCGGGGAACTCTGGGCCCGCTGGAACTGCTGGGTGCGGGCTTCGCCCCGATCCCGGGCCTGAAATTCCCGGTTGAGGCGGCTGGCGTCCATATCCGGCCGAGGGCTGGGCCGGGGGGCCTCAGCCCGGGGCTGGGGTCGGGTCTCCGGTCGGGGTCCCCGCTGCGTGAGGTCCGAGGGCCGCGCCGTCGGTGGGCTGGGCCGGGCGGCCGGCCGGGCCTCCGTCCGGGCTCCGGCTCCGGGCCGCTCGCCTCCGGCCGGGCTCCACTGATTCCCCTGGCGCTGCTGCAGGTTCCCCTGGTTGTCCCGCCGGTAGACATTGCCATTGCGGTCGGCCACCACATTGTTTTTGCCGCCGGCCGGCTTGACCGCGGGTGGGGCCGGACGGGCCGCCGGGCGCTCCCCGGGCCGGCCGGTTCCCTGCCCCGGCCGGGCCGCCATCCGGTCCCCTGCCGGTCCGGTCCGGGCCCCGGCCACCGCACTCGCCGGCCGGGTGGCGGGGCCGCCGGGCCGGGAGGCCAGCAGGTTCTGCGTGCCGGGCCGGTTGTAGATATTGTTGCGGTAGGGAGTGGGTCGCGCCCCCACCCCCGGCCGGATCCCCACGGCGCCGGTGCCGGTGCCGGGCCGCGCTCCGGCCCAGCGGTCTCCCGCATTCCAGGTCCGGTTGTTGAGGTAATTATGGTTGATATTGACGTTGTTGTAGTTGTACCCCCCGCTGCCCCACCAGCCGCTGCCGTAGTAGCGGTCGCTGCCCCAGATGGCATAACCGGTGAGCATGCCGGCGCCGAAGCCCACCAGGCCGGGGGCCAGCCAGGTGTAGGGGTTGTAATAGGAAGGCTGGTAACCCCAGGTGGAGGCGTAGGGGTCATAGGTGGCGGCATAACCGTAGGTGGGCGGCGCCGGGGGCGGAATATAGGCCTCGGCACTGGTATAGGCCGGATAGGTGTATCCGGTGCCGTACACCACGGTCCCGTTGTCCACATAGGAGCCGGTGTAGCCTGGGGTGTAGCCCACATAGGCCACATCCTCGGTGGCCTCGTAGACCTTCACATACTTGGCGGCATAATGGGGGTTGCTGGGGGGAATCCTGTTCACCTCCGGGGGCGGATTGACGCACACCCGCCACGGCCCGGTGGGCGACGTCGCCTCATACCAGACCCCCTGATCCACCGCATAGTAGGTGGTGCCTTCCTTGAACACGCTCTTGCCGGTGTTCACCGCGTATTCCAGGTTGGTGTCGGGGATTTTGGCAAAGCTGGGGGCCCCGGCATACTTCACCTGGGTGGTGGCCTTCCGGCGGTCAATGGCCGCCGTCTGCGGCAGGTGGTTGTCCAGCACCGCCTCCTGGGCTTCGGCGCTGCCCGCCACATTCACCCGGATGAAGCCTTTGGCGGACGCGGGCGGGATTTGGGCGAAGTCCCCGGGGAGCTGGTTCGGGGCCACATAGGACCATGGCCCTTCCTTCAGGGACTTGCTCCTGAACCAGCGGCCGGACAAAAGGATGAAATACTCCTGGGAGGCGGTGTTCATGAAAATATTGCTTTCAGTATTGCTGACAAAGAGGAGGCCGGTGCCGCTGATGGGGGTGAACTGGGGTTCGCCGTCCGTGACCAGGAGTTCCGCCGGGACGGTGCTGACGATCACCTCCGGCATCCGGCCTGCGGTGGTCTGCACCTCCTTTTTGGCCGGCGACTTGGCCCCCTTAGGGGTCCCCGAAGCGGCCGCGGCCTTCATCTGCTCCGCCAGCGCCTTAACCGGCGCCGGCAGGGGTGCGGCCGCCTGCCAGGGGCCGGTCACCTCGGCGGCGCTCAGCCAGGCCTCCCCGCCTTTGAGATAATAGCGGCGGTCCTCCGGATGATAGACCATGACAAAGGGAGTGTTGGCCACCTGCAGGAGGGGGGATTCCGGAATGGGAAGGAGTTTGGGCTCCCCATCCAGGAGCACCAGGACCGCGGGGTGGCTCGCAAACAGAATGGCGGGGGGGTCGTGTCTGAGGCCGGCGTCCTGCAGCTGCTCCTGTTTCACCACCGCCAGGGCCGCCAGCAGCCGGTCCAGGGAGATGGTGGTGCTCCAGCCCTGCATCCCCTCATTGAGAAAGGCGCGCAGTTTGGCCAGTTGCTCCGGGGTGGCCTCGGGAAACTTGGCTTCCGTGACCTTGACCTCATCAATGGTGGCCATGCGGGTATCCCGGTCCGTCACCACCCGGCCGGCCAGCCAGATGGCGCCGAAGACCGGCTGTTTCCATTCCTTTTTCTTGACCGACACCGCCGCCAGGGCCGTGAGTTTATCGTCCTGCATATCCTCCGGTTGGGGCTGATAGATGATGACCGTGGCCTGGGGATGCTCAAAGCGCTTGGGCCAGGGGTCCGGGGCTGCCTGGGCGGCGCCGCCGGAGAAAAGAACCCCGGCTAGCAGGGCGACCAGGGCCACAGCAGGCAGGGTTGTGGTTCGCTGATGACTGACCATGATGTGCGACTCCTTTCATAGGGACGGTGAGCAAACCGGGTGAGGAAGGGGGAATTGTGGCCTCTGCCCGTGTGCCCACCCCTTCCCGGGGTCGGGAGGGGCGGCTGAGGGGAGGGCGAGAGTGCCTCCCGCGACGGATGCGTGGCCGGGTGTCAAATCATCAGGGCGAGACGGCGGCCCATACCCTCCTTGACGGTGATTCCCCGGGCCTCCAGTTGGCGGCGGGCCAGGGGCGAGACCGCGCCCGTCACCCAGAACTCATAGCGGGCGGGCTGGCCGTCAGGGGTCCGGTAGCCCGCCAGGGTGCCTGTCACCACCCGGTCGGCCCGGGGGGTCCAGACGCCGTAGTCCAGGGGAAAGGGAATGAGGATCGTGCCGTTGGCCGCCCGGGCCAGGATGATGCCGGGGGCGGTCACCTCCCGGAGGGGGGAGACGGTCTGGTGATAGGCCGCGAGGATTTCCGTCAGGTTCTGCATGAAGGTGGCCGAGTCCTCGTCATGGGCCTGGCAGGCGAACTGGACGACGGCCTCCCGGCCCCGGGCGCCCGCAAGCTTCTCCAGGCTGGCGACCATGATGGTCTGGTGGCGGGGACTGAGCGGGGTGTGGCTGAGGAAGCGTTCCGCAATGCCCCGGTCCACCCCCATGGCCTGGAGTTTGCGCTCGTTGAGATTGCGCAGGCCGCTGGGGGATTCATCCCGGAGCAGCCGGTGGATCTCGCCGGCGGTCTGGGACATGCGGCTCAGGCTTACCACGGTGCCGCCGCCATAGGGGATGGCCGCGGAGACCCCCAGGGATCCCAGGGCCTGGGCCTTGCTCAGGCTTTCCAGTTCCCGCTTAAGCACCCGGTTGCTGGAATAGACATCCACCCCCAGCTCATAGGCGAGCTTGCGTTTGGCCTCCGAGACATTGAGAAGCTGTTCCCCGACGCGGTCCCGGCGGGGTTCCGCCGGCTTTTGCATGCCCGTGGCCAGGTTGTCGAACAGCTTGGCCACCCCCTGGGGCACGCTGGCCAAGGTGCGGCCGGGCTCGGTGACCAGGTTGGCCCCGAACTCCAGGGTCTCCTGGGCCTTGCCGCCCACCCCTTTGGCAAAGGCCTCGCCCTTGCTCATCTCTTTCAGGGCGGCGATGGCCTGGATCTCCCGGATGAGCTTGCGCAGGCCGGATTCGCCGGTAACCGCAAAGGTGCCGTAATCGGACGTCACGGTGAAGCGGAGCATGCAGCCGTCCGCCTGGACCTGTTCCTGCACCGTGAAATGCGGGCCGGAGCGCAGCTCAGCGGGCAGGACCTCGGAAGCCCGCTTGTCGGTGGGAGTCTCGTAGGGGCCGGCCGCGAAGGCCGGGGCGGAACACAGAACCACGGTGGCGCACAGAATGGGGCCCCAAAGACCCGTCATTGTCGTCACGTTGCCATTTCTCCTTGTGGTTTTCTTCAACCTGCCATTTATGGGGTTGGGGAGGGGGTCCTGTGACAACTGGCCCCCTTCCCCGAATTCCCTTTTCCCATCACCTGTGAGGGTGGCGGTTCAGGGCTTCCCGGCGGCTGCCACCGGGCGGCCGGAGGTCCCCTGGATCGCCTGGGCGATCTCCCGGCTGAGGCCGGCCAGGGCCCGGCTCTGGGCCGCGGCCAGGGCGGCATAATCCCCGCCGGTCACAGGTTCGGTGATGCTGGAGCGCTGGGCCCGCAGGAGCCTTTTCTCCGGGCCGGCCAGCACGCTCCAGCGGGCCACCAGAATGGCGGACTCACCCAGGCGGCCGTCCAGGCGGAGGATCTCCACCACCACCTGGTAGTCCAAAGGCACGCTGGCACGCCACGGAAAGAGAAAGATCCGGTCGGTGTTAAGCTGGGTCCCCAGATTTTCCGCCAACACGTGCACGATGTTGTTTTTGAGGGAGCCGGCCCAGCGGTGCTGCTCGGCCTTCACCACCTGATGCTCGCCGGTTCGGGTGATCATCCGGGCGTCGTCCAGGTAGTCCGCCGCCCGCACCGGACCCAGTCCCACCGCCGGACCAGGGCCGGGGTTGTTCCCCCGGGAGGATTCCTGCACCTCCAGGGTGGGGGAAAGGGAGTAGAAACGGGGCGTCTCACTGCGGCCGAGACAGCCGCAGACCAGCAGCGCCATCAGGCTGAGCACGGCTCCCCGGGAATACGATAGGATCTGCATGTCATTTGCCTCCCGGATTCTTTTTGCCGCGCACCAGGGATTCGGGCTGCTGTTCCAGTTGGTCGGCCAAAAGCCGTAAGGAGCGGCTCATGGCGGCCAGCTCCTTCAGGGTGTTCTCCACCTCCACCATCAGGGGGGCGTCCGCGGAGAGCACCCCCCGGGCCGAAGCCAGGGTCTTGTCCATGCCGCTTTCCATGGATATCAGCTTGGCGTCGGCATTGCGGGCCAGCTTGCCGATATCCTTGAGGGAACCCCTGACCTCATTGGCCAGGGGATCCACCTGCTTGTCCGCCCGCCTAATCAGTTTGCCGGTATCCTGCAGCAGGTCCTGGAGACTTTTGAGGGTGGCAGTCATCTCCGGACTGTTGACGAAGCGTTCGATGCCGGCGAGGGTGGCTTCCAGGCTTTTCTGCAGGCCTTCCAGGTCCAGCTTGTCAAAGGTCCGGGCGATGCGGGCGGTGGTGGACGGGATGGTGGGGATCTCGATCCGGTCCCGGTCCCGGCTTTTGAACACCACCGGGGTTCCGGGGTGGAAATCGATTTCGATGAGGAGCTGGCCGGTGATAAAACTCTGCATGGTGAGCTGGGCCCGCAGGCCCCGCTCGATGAGCAGGCTGAGGTTTTTCCGGGGGTCCCGGGTGAACTGCCGGTCTTTCTCCTGCAGCTGAAATTTCATCGGCTCAAATTCGACGACAATGGGAATCTGGGTTTCCAGCCTGGCGGGGTCCACCTGCAGGGCGACCTCGGTGACCGAGCCGATCTGCACCCCCCGGAACAGAACCGGCGCCCCCACGTTTAAGCCCCGGACGGACTCATCGAAGTACAGGACACAGGAGACGGTTTTCCTGAAAAATTTGCCGGTCCCGAAGACCACCAGGCTGGCGGCCAGAAGGAGGACCGCCGCCACCACAAAAATCCCGATCATGGTACGGTTTGCTTGCTTAGCCATGAACACTCATCCTGCCCTCAGGATTGCTCGCCCCGCGTCAGAAACTGGCGCACAACGGGGTCCTTGGTTTCGTTAAGGAGCTTTCGGGGGTTGCCCGTGGCCGTCATGGTGCGCCGGGAGACGTCCAGAAAGACGGAGTTGGTCCCGATGGCAAAGATGCTGGCCAGCTCATGGGTGACCACCACCATGGTGGTGCCCAGACTCTCATTGAGCTCCAGGATGAGGTCATCCAGGCGCCGGGCGCTCACCGGATCCAACCCGGCGGAGGGTTCATCAAAGAACAGGATCTCCGGATCCAGGGCCATGGCCCGGGCGATCCCGGCCCGCTTCTGCATGCCGCCGCTGATCTCCGCAGGGTAGAACTCCTCAAAGCCGGCCAGGCCCACCAGGGCCAGTTTCAGTTTCACCACCTCCCGGATCCGGGCCGGCCGCAGGGTGGTGTAGGTCTCCAGGGGCAGGGCGATATTTTCGGCCAGGGTCATGGAACTCCACAGCGCCCCGCTCTGGTACATCACCCCGGCCCGGCGGAGGAGGCGGTCCCGGGTCTCCTGATCGGCCCCCCAGAAATCCGTGTCCCCGTACAGGACCTGACCCCTGGCCGGGGCCTTGAGGCCGACGAGCACGGTCATCAGGGTGCTTTTGCCGCAGCCGCTCCCCCCCATGATGATGAAGATGTCCCCCCGGTGGATGGTGAAGTTCAGGTCCCGCATGAGGACGAAGTCGCCATACGCCATGGTGAGATCCCGCACCGTGATATGGGCGTCTTGGGCCGTCATGCCCTCAGATTCCCAGCACATCGCAGATGACGGTGATGGCCGCGGTGGCCACAATGATGCCCACAATGGCGGTGACCACCGCGGACGTGGCTGCCTCCCCCACCGCCGCGGCGCTGCGGCCGCATTGCATGCCCCGCATGCACCCGGCCAGGGCCACGATCACCCCGAAGACCGTCCCGGAAAACAACCCGATCCCCAGGTTCCACAGCCCCACGGCCTGGACCGTCTGGGTGTAATAGGGGACCAGGCCCAGACCCAACAGTCCCACGCCCACCACCATGCCCCCCAGAATGCCCATCACGTTGGCATACAGGCACAAAAGGGGCATCATCAGGGCCAGGGCCAGCATCCGGGGCAGCACCAGAAACTCCATGGGACAGATGCCCAGGGTTTTGAGGGCGTCGATCTCCTGGTTCACCTGCATGGTGCCCAGCTGGGCCGCAAAGGCGCCCCCGGTGCGGCCGGCCATGACGATGCCGGTCATGATGGCGGCCATGAGACGCACCATGGCGATGCCCACCAGATCCGCCACGTAAATCTGGGCCCCGAAGAGCTTCAGCTGAATGGCACCGATGAAGGCCAGGATCAGCCCCACCAGAAAACAGATGAGGGAGACGATGGGCAGGGCCTGGACGCCGGCGGCCTGCATATAGAGGCTAAGATCCGCCCGCCGGAACCGGGCCCGGCCCCGGACCAGCCGGATCACGGCCACGGTCGCCTCCCCGATGAACTCCAGCAGCTCCGCCGCGGCGCGACCGAAGCGCACCACTTCCTGGCCCAGAAAATCAAAGAAGGACACCCGCCCCTCCGGGGGGCGGGCATCCTTCTTCTCCGGCACCGCCGCGGCCAGTTCCAGGAGTCTTTTCGCCCCCGGGGGCAGCCCCTCCCGGTCCAGCCGGATCCGGTGCCGGGTGCAGACCTGCTCCAGATGGAGGAGGAAGGTCAACAGCCCGGTGTCCCAATGGCCCAGGCCCCGGGAGTCGAAGGTCACGGTGCGCACCGGGGCGGCGGCCGCCAGGGTCCGCTCCACCTCCGCCGTCCCGGGCAGCTCGCCGCCCAGGGTCCAGTCCCCGGCCAGGATCACCTGGAGGGTGTCCGCCGCGGGCGTTGCCAGCTTCAGGTCAGCACGCTCGGTCATGCAGTCTTTCCGTCCCGGGGCAGGGACAAGGGGCCGGACCGACCCGGGCCGATGGCCCCCGGGCAGGCGGCGGATTCAGGCAGGACCTGACCGTCCCCCGACCGGGCCCCGGACCGCGGATGACCTGACGGTCCGGTTCCGGCAAGGAAAGGGCATGGGCCCCGGCCGGCGCCCGTTTCCACCATCGGGTCCAGGGAGTGGGTGGAGGGTATCAGGCGGGGCGGTAGCTTACAGGCACCCTCTCCCCCGGAAGCCAGGGCAGGCCGGGGTGAGAGGTTCAGGCCGGCGGCCGGGAAGCTGACGGTCTTCCCTTGGGTGGGGGAGACACCACAATGATATAAGATAAGAGCTCCCTGACTGGCGGGAAGGGGAAGATGCCCCAGGGTGACCGCCTCAATGGGGTGGGGGGAAATTCAGGGCCACCCGGGAGGGCATCCGAGGTGGGATTGCCGGAACATGGCGGGCGATGGGCGACTCGAACGCCCGACCTTTGGTTCCGGAGACCAACGCTCTATCCACCTGAGCTAATCGCCCGCTATCAGTATAGTAACGCACCTCGCTGCCGCTGTCAATTCACAAAAACGGGGGAAGGCGCAAAGAAGCGGAGAACACTTCCCGCCCAGGATTGGTGCGGCCGTAAGCCGCCCGGGTCACCACGGAGCCCGGATCTCCCCCCACCGGTGGCGGCTCACCGGCGTGTCGTGCCCCCGGGCCAGCCACAGGGTTCCTGCGGCCGGGGCGAAGACCGCGGAGACCACCGTACCGGGGTTGGCGATCCCGGGATCGGCCAGGATGGCCATGATCTCCCGGGGCGAAAGCTTCCGCCCCCCGGCCTGTTCCTGAAGACGGCGGTCCCGGGCCACGCTGTAGGCAAAGGTGAAATGCCCGGGGGAGAGGGGGGAGCCGGGCGGGCGCCGGGGAAAGCGCCCCCTGAGGCCAGCCATCTCCGGCGCCTGGAAATGGTTGGTGGCGGTGAGGAGCCCCGCCACCGGCCGGCGGCAGGCCCAGGCCCCCGGAGCCAGCTCCAGGACCAGGGCCCCGGCGGGATCGGCCAGGAGCACGTTGTTGCCGATGGTGGCGGGATGAGCCAGGATCTCCCGGACCGCGGCGCTGATATGGGCCCCCCGCTCCAGGGCCAGGCGGAAGCGCAGGGCCGCGGGCACCCCCCGGAAGGTGGTGCGCCGGGACATGGCGGTGAGCTGGCTCAGGGCCACCCCGGCCCGGTTCAGGCCGGTGCAGACCCCCACATATCCGGGCCAGGCCACCGACAGGAAGGGCACGCCGCCCGCGGGGCTCACCCGGAAGAGGCGCTGCTGGCGGAGCAGCACCTCCAGGAACAGGGGGTAATCCAGGTTGCGGCCCGCCAGCACGCCGCCGGTGGCGCTGGCCCGGGGGGTCACCGCCAGGGCGGAGCAGCGGGGCAGGGCGTTGGCCACATCATCCAGCACGTTGATGAGGAGCACGCTGGCCATATCCAGGTCCGCGGCGGCGGCCAGGGCCCGCATCTCCTCCTTGAGGGAGGGGGGCACCTGGCTCCAGAAGCGGCCGCCCAGGGCATAAAACAGGAGCGCCAGGGGCCAGGCGGCCACCAGCATCCCCACCCGCAAAAGGAAGCGGAAAAAGGCCCGGCGCAGCAGGCGGATCTCCCGGGCCAGGAGCAGACCGTGGGCCCGGCCCAGTTCCGGGGGAGTGCCGGCCAGGGAGATCGGGGTCAGGTCCGGGAGGGCATCCATGGGGGCAGAGGTGTGAGATTTTGCAGTCAACTATCTAATATTTCAAAATATTACGGCTTACTGGGGTGATGAGTTTTCCGGCGCCCGAAGGGAGGGGCGGGGCCTGCCCCTGTGGAGGCGGCGGCAGGAGCCGGGAGCCCGGCAGGGCCATAATTATGAATTTTGGAATATAACATTTTAAAAAACTTAAATATCTTATGTTAATCTTTTCTGAATTTTTCCCGGAACCCAGGAAGGGAGCCGATAACGCCGCAGCCCGGAGGCCGGGGACAAAAACCCAGGTGGCCTGCAGCTTGTCACCAGCCCCGGCCGCCCCCGCCCCCTCCGCCGCCCCCGGAGAAGCCGCCGCCGCCGCTCCCGGAGCTGGCCCCCGGCGGGGAGGCCGCAGCGGCAATGGCGCCGGCAAAGCCCTCCCCCAAGCTGCCGGCAAAGGTGGTCAGCCGGGTGGGACTCCAGTCGGGACCCTGATACCACCGGGGGGCATAGGCCCGCCCCTCCTGCTGCGCCGCCGCCAGCACCTCGGTGAATTGCGCCGCCCACTCGTTTTCCACTTCCAGGGCCAGGGCGTAAGGGAGATATTTTTCAAACAATTCCGGCGTCTTGTCCGGAGGATGGAGCACCTCCAGGCGCTCCCTCTCCGCCACGGCGAGAAACATGCGGAAGCCCTCAATCTGATCCAGCAGCCGGCGGCCCTGCAGGGTGGGGGCCTTCAGGAGATGGGCAAACAGGGCATTGGTGCCCGCCAGACCCACAAACAGGAGGGCCCCCAGGGCGGACAGGGATTGGGCCAGAAAGAAGAGGCCCAGGAAAAGGAAGGCGAAAAAGGGCAGGAAAAACAGGGTGCGTCCCAGGGCGGCGAGAAAGGCGCCCCCCCGGCGGCTGCCCCGGAAGCGGCGCCAGGCCTGCCAGACCTGGTAGCCCAAGAAAAAGCAGGCCGCGCTCCACCCGGTGAGCCACAGGGCGGGAAGGGCCGCCTCCCATCCGGAGGGGGAGGCAAGGACCATGGCCGCCAGAATGAGGAGGGTGAGGAGGCCGCCGGGAAGAAGATAGGGGTAGTTGGTGTGGAAATAGACCCGATGCAGCTCACGGTCCAGGCTGTCCTGCAGGCTCTCCCGGGCCTCCCGGAGCTGCGGCTGATGGGCCTCGCCCAGCGGGACCTCGTTCCCCTGGGCAAACAGCCGGGACAGAAAGCGGGCTTCGGCCCGGGGGACCTCCGTAGCGCCGGTCCGGCGGACCAGGTGATAGGTACCGTTCTCCTGGCGGATCAGGAGATGCCCCTTGACCGCCAGATCCACCACCGCCGCGGCCAGGGCCCGGTCATCGAAGCCCATCCGGGTGAGAAAGCGCACCGCCGCCGGGGAAAAGCCCGCGGGGGGAGAAAAGAGGGGGATGATGAAGCCCGGTTCCGGATCCCGGCCCACCCGTCGCCAGATAACGACATAATACCCCAAAAGGAGAAGGAACCCGGCCCCGCCGGCCAGGGTGCTCAGATGATCCCGGAGAAAGAACCGGGCCCGGTGGGCCGGGGAGGGCGGGGTGACCAGACCTTTGGGCCAGGCCACCGCGATGGTGAACCCTTCCTGGGGCGCCAGGGGCCGGGTGGTGGTGAAGACCGGCCGGCCGGCGGCGTCCCGGCTCAGTCGCCAGGCCTGCTCCTTGGAGCCGTAGGGGCCGGTCCAGGCCGCGGCCTGGAGCATCCGGGCCCCGGGCGGCAACTGCACCACCGCCTCCGCCGCCAGAAGGGGAAAGACCCAGCCGTGGCCGGTGACATTCCAGTAGAGCTCGTCAAAATCCGGGAAAAAACCCAGCTGCCGGGAAGTGCGGTAGCGGAGGGTGTAGGTGTAGGTCCCCGGGGGCAGGAAAACCTCCTTGTGGCCGATATACACCTGCACCCCGTTGGCCACGGATTTGAGGTGGTAGGGCTCCGGGCGCCCGTCCCGCCGGACCTCCCGGAGGTCAAAATCCACCGTCACCGGGTTCCCGAAGCGGTCCCGGTAGCGGGTGGGAAACTCCCGCACGATGCCCCGGCGGATCTCCCGGCCGGCGGCCTGCACCCGGATGGTCTCCGTCACCTCCAGGGTGGCGTCGGGGTGAATGATCAGAAAACTGTGAAAATGGAGGATGCTCTCCTCCGCGGCCCCGGAGGGGGCGACGGCGCCGCTCAGCAGCGCCAGGAGGAGAAGAAGGCGGAGGCAGGCGAGGCGGAGGCGCATGGCGGCCCCTTTCACGGGAAACTCACCCGGGGCACAGCCCGCTCTCCGGCGTCCTCGATTTCAAAGTACTCCACGGTCTGGAAGTTGAAGGCCCGGGCCACCAGGTTGCTGGGGAAGGACTCGATGAGGATGTTGAGGTTGCGGGCGGCGCCGTTGTAATACCGCCGGGCCAGCTGCAGCTGCTCCTCGATGTCGGCCAGTGACCTTTGCAGGTCCTGGAAATTGGCGGAGGCCTTGAGATCGGGATAATTTTCCGCCACCGCGAACAGGGTGCGCAGGGCTCCCGTGAGGAGCCCCTCCGCCTGGGCCTTGTCCGCCACCGTGCCGGCCGCCAGGGAGCGGGTGCGGAGCTCGGTGACCTGCTCCAACACCCCCCGCTCATGCTGCATATAGCCCTTCACCGTCTCCACCAGGTTGGGGATGAGGTCGGCCCGGCGTTTGAGCTGCACGTCGATGCCGCTCCAGGCCTCCTGCACCAGGTTGCGGTTTCTCACCAGGCGGTTGTAGATGGCCACCACGCTCAGGGCGACCAGCAGGGCCAGGCCGAGGACAAGGAGAAGAATGATCATGGCTCACCGTTTCCAGGGGTGATGGATCCGTCCCGGGCCGGGGAACAGCATGCCTCAGGCCGGGGCCGGGAACCCGGGGCCGCCGTTTCCCGGTTCTTCTGAAGGAAGGGAGACCGATCCCGGAACCCACCCTGCCTCTTCCCCGGGCCGCTTCCCCTCAACGGGGCTGCATCGTGCCGGCCCGGCCCTTCCCCTCCGAAAGCCCAGGTTTCCGCCGCCTGGGGAGGAGGTGGCATCCCCCCTCAGCCCCTTCGGCTCTTTTCCCGAAATCCTTCAAAGAAATTGAGGTGGCCGCCGTTCGCCTTCATTATAGGGGGGGAAGGGAAGGGGGGCAAGGTGCCGGGGGTAACGGGGTGGGGAATCCGGGGAAGGGGCGGCGGCTGCCGCGCCCTTCCCGGGGTATCATGTTTCCCGCCGTGCGCTTCAGCCGAGGATGGCCTTGAGGTCCTCCTCCGGGGTAGTGATGGGCTGGATGTTGAAGTTCTTCACCAGCACGTCCAGGACGTTGGGGGTGACGAAGGCCGGCAGGCTGGGCCCCAGGCGGATGTTCCTGATGCCCAGGTAGAGCAGGGTGAGAAGGATGGCCACCGCCTTCTGCTCATACCAGGACAGCACCAGGGACAACGGCAGCTGGTTCACCTCCGTGCCAAAGGCCTTGGCCAGGGCCACGGCGATCTGGATGGCGGAGTAGGCGTCATTGCACTGGCCCACATCCAGGAGCCGGGAGATGCCGCCGATCTCCCCCAGGGGCAGGTCGAAGAAGCGGAACTTGCCGCAGGCCAGGGTGAGGACCACGCAGTCCTGGGGCACCTTCTGGACGAATTCGGTGTAATAGCTGCGGCCGGGCTTGGCGCCGTCGCAGCCCCCCACCAGGAAGAAGTGGCGGATGGCGCCGGACTTCACCGCCTCGATGACCTTGTCCGCCACCCCCAGGACGGTGTTGCGGGCAAAACCCACCATGACATACCGGCCGTCGGCGTCCTCGGGGAAGCCGGGGAGCTCCAGGGCCTTCTCAATCACCGGCGTGAAATTGAGGTCCGGGATGTGCGGGATGCCGGGCCAGCCCACCAGGCCCCGGGTGAAGAGGCGGTCGGCGTAGGAGGCCTGGGGCCGCTGCAGACAGTTGGTTGTCATGACGATGGCCCCGGGGAACTGGCCGAACTCCTTGATCTGGTTCTGCCAGGCAGTGCCGAAGTGCCCGTAGAAATGGGGGTATTTCTTCAGCCCCGGGTAACCGTGGCAGGGGAGCATCTCGCCGTGGGTGTAGACGTAGATGCCCTTGCCCTCGCTCTGCTTGAGGATCTCCTCCATGTCCAGGAGGTCATGGCCGGAGACCAGGATGGCCTTGCCGGCCTTGTGCCCCAGGGGCACCCGGGTGGGCACCGGGTGGCCGTAGCGGCCGGTGTTGCCGGCATCCAGAAGCTCCATGGCCCTAAGATTGATCTCGCCGCATTTGAGCACCAGACTGAGGAGCTCCTGGAGCCCCAGGTTGGGGTCGGGCAGGGCGGCAAAGGCTTCGTGGATGAAGGCATACACCTTCTCATCCTCCTGCCCCAGGATCTGGGCGTGATCGGTGTAGGCGCACACCCCTTTGACGCCGAACAGGAGGATGTGTTTGAGGGATAGGAGATCGGGGTTGGCCGCCGGGTAGGATTTGAGGCCCACCGCCTCGGCCTGGGTGAGCATGCCCTCCTTGGTCTTCTCCGGCTGGAAGACCGCCGGGCCGCTCCAGTCGGTTTTGCCGCCGGCGGCCTTGACCTTTTCCTTCAGGCGCTCCCGGAGCTCCACCGCCTTCTGGATGAAGGTGACGAAGCGCTCGGGGTCAAAATCCACGTTGGTGAGGGTGGCAAAGCTGGCCTCGCAGGTGAAGACGTTCACCTCCCGGTCGCTGACCCCTACCTGGCGGCCGGCCACCGCCACCTGGGCCAGTCCCTGGAGGGCATAGATGAGGAGATCCTGCAGGGCGGCCACTTCGGGGTCCTTGCCGCAGACGCCCAAAACGGTGCAGGCTTCGCCTTTGGCGGCCTGTTCACACTGATAACAGAACATAACGTCCTCCTTGCGAAAGGAGATTTTCCCGGTTGTCCCGGCCGGGTTCAGCATCCGGGTGGCTGCCCCGGGGTGAACCTAAGGTAAATCCTGCCTAGGAACTTAACCAGGCCGGACAGCGGAATCCTTGACTTAAGACAAAGGCGGAATTTTTCCCGGACCCCGGGACCGGTTTGGAGAAAAGGGGGCCGCCAGCCGAAAAGAAAGGCGAGATGGCTGCCGGAAAGCGTGCAGGCAAGGCCGCGGCGGGCCTGATGGCGCTGGCTCTGCTGGCTATACCGGCCGGGGGAGCGGCGTCGGAGAGCGCCCCCGGGGGAGTGTCCGACGCCCAGCTCTTCACCCGGGAGTTCCGGGAGAAAGGGGCCCTGCGGTTCTATGAAACCGCGGAGGAGGAGCTCCGGCTGGGCAGGTTTGAGGCCGCCTTCCTGCGCTACCGGTTTCTGACGGCCCGGGTGGGCGGCGACCCGGCCTATCTCCCCCTGGCGGCCATGGCGGAGCACCGGCTGCGCTTCCTGGCCGGGCAGATGGGTCTTATGGGGGTGGAGGTGCCGCCCCTCAGGGCGGTGCGCTCCCGCCAGGCCCACCGCGCCCCGGCGCTGCGCTCCTCCCCCGACCCGGCCCCTGACCCGGCAACCCTGCCGGAAAAAGCCCGGCCGGCCGCGGCGCCGACGCCGGAGACCCCCGTTCCCCCGCCGGCAACCCCGGCCGCCCGGGTCACGGCCTCTCCACCCCCCGGGCCGCCTGCGCCGGACCGTCCCTCCCCGGCCGAACCGGCTCCTCAGGAGCCCGAACGCGCCGAGCAGAAACCCCCGGCGGAGCCCCGCGCCCCCTCGCCGCCCCCCACTCGCTGGCAGCGCCTCAAGGAGCGCCTGTTCTTCTGGCGCAAATAACCGGCCAGGGGTAGGGACGCCACGCGGGCCCGGGGACAGAGCGGCCCATCGCCAGGAGGGCCGCTTGCGGTGGGGACGCTCCTGCGGCCTCATCCGGGGGAGCTGCGGGAAGCCCAGGTCTCCGGCACAGCAATCCGTGGGGGCGGCTCCGGCTCTGGGTGGCGGGGCATCCGTGTCTGGTCTCTGATGCCTAAAAAATCGGGCCCGCTGCGGCCGCGTCCGGCAGGCCCCCCGGTTAAGACCCCACCCCACGCTTCGGCCCGGCCTCAAGGTGGTCCTAAGGGAGCCAATGCAGGGCAAACCCGACAGCTGCCGGCTTCCCTGGCCGCAACCCCAGGCCTGGCCGAAAGCCGGCACAGGGGCGGGAAGGTCTTCCTCCCATCCTCAGCCGTCTCTTATTCCGGTAGCCGCCGTGAGGCAGGGCGTGATCCACAACCCGGGGCGGTTTTCCATGGGCGCACAGCCCCGGAAGCCGGCTATTCTCTTTGCCTTTTCCCGGATCGGTGGGGAGGCATGGGCCCGGTCCGGGCGCCTCCCCCTTAAGAGTCCATTTCCGGGTGGCGGCCGGCGCCGTCCAGGGGGGCGGGGTCTCGTGGGGCGTAAGCTCGTCTGGAACCCCAGGCCTGGATGTGGGGGCCGTTGACGGTGAAATCCTCATCCTGGAGCCGTCCGACCTGGGCCGCCTGCGCCTGGAGGCGGCTCTGACCGCAGCCAGGGCTCCCGGTTCCCGGAGGCCGAGGGTCTCCGACCTCCCCAGCCAGGGACAGGCCCACAACCCCACGGCAAAGGAGATTGTCAGTGAGGCGCTCCGGCCACAGGCGGGTCCAGCGGGTGTATGACACTGGAGGAGCACGCTCCGGAGCGGCTTCTCCCGGAGGGCTAGAAGAACGCTCTCCCGGGAGCTGATGGCCTGAAATTCCCGGGAGAGTTCCTGCCAGGCCAGCTTTTCCCGCTGCCGGGCGATCTCAGGGGCTGGTCTTTTGGCATACGGGCTTCCGGGGACATGTGCGGAACATGGCGTTCAGACGGAGGTCGGGGCCCCACAAGATCGCTCTCTCTCAAGATAAGTTATTTTTATCATTAGCTTTTCATTGGGGGAGCGAGATGTATCAGGGTTCCTCACCCAAGAACTTTGCCGCCGCCGACCAAGAGCTGTGATTTGCCGGCTCCTCGGAGTGCTCCGTCCCGCTTCTTTCCCGGCGCCCGGAGCCTTGCGGGCCCTGACCCGGGGGTGTGCGTCTAGGCGGGAGAGGGGGCTGCGCATGCCCGCCCGACCCGGAGCGGCAAGGGCCCCCGAAACTTCTTCCATGCGGAAGGAAAAAATGCTTGAAAAAGATGGACATGTCTGGCATATGGCGGATAAGGGGGAAACTGGGCGTTTTTTTTCACTTCCGCTTCCCTGAGTTGATTTCCCGGAAAGGGTGGCATCCCGCGGCATGCTCCTGAAGGCGCTCCGCCTGCTGCCGCTGTTGGCGGCGGGATTTCTGGCTGCGGCCGGGCCGGTTGAGGCTGCGGTGGAGCGCTTTGTGGATGAGCAGGGCACGGTGCATATCACCAATTTGGGGGCGCCTCCGGCCCCCTCCCCGGAACCGGCCGCCCCGCCGGTTCCCAGGCCGGGTAAGGGGCCGCCTGCCCCGGGTTCAGTGATGCCGGAGCCGCCGGTCCCCCCGGAGCCGGAGGTGCCGGCGGTGGAACCCCCGCCGGAGCCGCAGTCCGCCAGCCCTGAACCAGGGGCCGGATCCCGCCCGGGGCCGGAACACGTCCTTCCCTCCCCTGCCGGGGGCCGGGGGCCGGTTCCCCGGCCGGTGGCGGCCCGGCGGGAGGCTCCGCTTCCTCCCTCTGACCCTTCCAAACCATCCCAGGGCCTGCCGGTGACCACCTTCCGGGATGCGCAGGGCACCATCCACATCACTACTGCCCCGGCCAAGCTCAAGGATGACCTCATCCGGCTGGCGGGCTATGAGTGGCCCGCCCACCTGCCCCGGACGGCCGGTCTTCCGGCACACGAGACCGGCGCTCCTCTGGCGGCTGAAAGCCGGTTGCCGGAGGCGTTGGCCAGACGGGCGGCCATGACGGCGGCGTCCGGACCGCTGACGCCCCCGGGCTCCCGGACGGTCCGGCGTTTCCGGGACCAGAAAGGCGTGCTGCACATCGTCAGCCGCCGGACCCAGCCGGTCATGGGGGCCGCGGCGGCACCGCCCGAGGCCGTGCCTGCGGCTTTGCCCGCCCCCCGGCTTGGGCTCGGATCCCGATCCGTGGCCGTCCCGGTCCTGAAGGACCCCCAGGGGGCCCGGGTGGCCATACGCCGGGACCGGGACGGCAGGTTGAAGATCGTCAGCGAGCCGCCCCGTCCCCTTGCCCGGGGGCCCTCCCCCCCGCCCGACACCTTGCGCCCCATCACCCTGGAGGCCGCCCGCACCTATGACCTGCCGGTGTCGTTGGTGGAGGCGGTCATCCGGGTGGAATCCAATTTCACCCCCCATGCCGTCTCCCCCAAGGGCGCCATGGGCCTGATGCAGCTCATGCCCGGTACCGCCCGGGATCTGGGCGTGGACGATCCCTTCTGCCCCCGCCAGAACATTCACGCCGGCAGCCGCTACCTCCGGCTGCTCCTCAACCTCTTCGGCCAGGACCTGCCCCTGGCCCTGGCCGCCTACAACGCCGGCTTCCGCCGGGTGCTGGAGCACGGCTGGCGGGTGCCCCCGATCCCGGAGACGCAGGACTTCGTCAGCCGGGTGCTCCAGGAATACACTTGGCGGGAAAGCCAGTTCACCCGTCGCCGGGACGGCCCCGGATAGGGGTGGAAACCGCCTTGCCCCCAACCCTATGAGGGCACAGGGAGGGGGAGAGGGCCCGCATCCCCCGGAGGGGGCGCCTGCGCGGCCAGGGCTCCGGACCCGCACCCCGGCGAAGGCGGCAGAAAACCTGCGCATCCCGGCTCAGATGCCCCGCCTGTCCCTGCCGGCCCCGGTGTCTGCTCCGCCTTTTTTCCTTTGACAAGCCCGGCTTCCGGGAGTACTATAAGCGGCAGTCGGGTATCCTTCGGGATGTAAAAGGGAAGACGGAAGAGCCGTCGCGGTCCCGCCGCTGTGACCGGGGACGAACCCTGCAGGATGCCACTGTCCCTCTTTAGGGGGATGGGAAGGCGCAGGCAGTAGGAAGATCCGGAAGCCAGAAGACCTGCCCGACGGTCTGGACCCCCTCGCGGATGACGAGGGCCCAGGCATGGGAGTCGCCCTGGACAAGCGGCTCCGATCTTAAGGACAAGCAAACTGGGTGCATCCTTAAGTCCTTTCCGGGCTTAAGGATTTTTTTATAGGGAGGGGATGCCCGAGGCGGTGACGTCGGTAACGGCAGGGGGGGAGGCCCTGGCCCGGACGCTGGCCCGGCACCGGCGAGGCCGGCGGCAGTTTGCCGCGGCCGTGTTGCTGCTGAGCGGCGCCCTCGTGCTGTCGCTGGCCCTGGCGGTGCGCCTGGGCCGCCTGGAGGTGGGTTGGGAAGCCATCGGGGCGGTGCTGCTGGCCAAACTGGGGCTGGCGCCGGCCACGGTGGACCGCACCACCGACGTGGTGGTCTGGGGCATCCGCTTTTCCCGGGTCATGCTGGCCGCCCTGGTGGGGGCCTGCCTGGCGGTGGCCGGGGTGGTGTTCCAAGGCCTGCTCCTCAATCCCCTGGCGGACCCCTTCACCCTGGGGGTCTCCACCGGCGGGGCCTTTGGGGTGGCGCTTTTGGTGCTGCTGGGCGTCGGGGGCAGTTTCTGGGGCTTGAGTCCCCTGCCTCTGGGGGCGCTGGCCGGGGCCCTGGGGGCTTTGGGCGCGGTGCTGGTGCTCTCCCGGGAGGGCGGCCGGGTGCGCAAGGAAACCCTGATCCTGGCGGGCATCGTGGTGAGCACCTTCCTCTCCGCCCTCATCAGCCTCATCAAGAGCTTGGATGAGGAGTCCCTCTCCGCCATCGTCTTTTGGATCATGGGGAGTTTTTCCGGCCGGGGCTGGGTGCATGTGGGGCTGCTGCTGCCGTATGCCCTGGCGGGGGTGGTGCTTCTTGCCCGCTATGCCCGGGAGCTGGATATCCTGGCCCTGGGGGAGGAGCACTCCCACTTCCTGGGAGTGGCGGTGACCCGGGTGCGGCTGATCCTGTTGGTGGGGGCCTCCCTCCTCACCGCCGGCGCGGTGGCAGTGAGCGGCGTCATCGGCTTTGTGGGGCTGGTGGTGCCCCATGTCATGCGCATGTGGCTGGGGCCGGCCCATGGCCGTCTGCTCCTGCTCTCCGGTCTCGGGGGGGCCCTCACCCTCATCTGGGCGGATGTGGTGGCCCGCAATCTCCTGGCCAGCGGGCAGGAGCTGCCGGTGGGCGTGGTCACCGCCCTCCTGGGGGGACCTTTTTTCTTTTATCTGCTGAAGACCCGGCGGGCCAGGGGGATCTGGTGATTCAGGTCAACGACCTCACTCTGGGTTATGAGAGGCCGGTGCTCCACCGGCTCAGTTTCGCGGTCCGGCCCGGGGAATTTGTGGGGCTGTTGGGCCCCAACGGCAGCGGCAAGACCACCCTCATCCACGCCCTGGCCGGATTATTGCGGCCCCGGGAAGGCCAGATTCTCCTGAACGGCGAGCCCCTGGCCGCCCTGGGCAGCCGGCGGCGGGCCCGCACCCTGGCTGTGGTGCCGCAATCCACCGAAATCCGCTTTCCCTTCACCTGCCTGGAGATCGTGCTCATGGGCCGCTACCCCCACCGGCGCCGGGCCTTCAGCCTGACGGAGGCGGATCTGGCCACGGCCTTGTGGGCCATGCGGGAGACCACCACGGCGGAGTTTACGGACCGGCCGGTGACCGGCATCTCCGGGGGGGAGCGCCAGCGGGTGATCATTGCCCGGGCCTTGGCCCAAGAGCCGGCGGTGTTGCTTCTGGACGAAGCCACCTCCTCTTTGGATGTGCGCAAGAAGGTGGAGATCTTTGAACTGATAAGCCGCCTCAACCGGGAGGGCCTCACCGTCATCTGCGCCCTGCACGATCTGAACCTGGCGGCCCTCTACTGCCGGCGGCTGATGTTTCTCAAGGAGGGGCGCCTGCTGGAAGACGGCCCCACCGAGGCGGTGTTTACGGCCGCCACCCTGGAGCGGGTCTATGACACCCCCATGGAGGTGATCATGCATCCGGGCTACGGCCGTCCGTACGCCCTGACCCTGCCCCTGCATCCGACCGGGGTGGCCAAGGCGGCCTCAGGGGGCGCGTCGTGAGACGCCGGGCCTTGGTCTTCGGGCTCCTGGCGGGGCTCCTCAGTCTGGCGCCCCGGCTGGCTGCTCCCGCCGTCCTGACCGTTCAGGACGACCGGGGTCAGGTGGTGCGCCTGCCGGCGCCGCCGCAGCGGATCATCTCCCTGGCAGGCGGGCTCACGGACATCCTGGCGGCCCTGGGGATGGCCGACCGCCTGGTGGGCCGCATCCAGGGCGACCGCACCGTGGAGGGGGTGCCCACCGTGGGCACGCACCTGCAGCCCAACGTGGAGATGATCCTGGCATTGAAGCCGGATCTGGTGGTGCAGGGCGGGGTGGCCAAGGGCCTGCCGGCTCTGGCCCGGCTCACGGCCGAGGGGGTGCCGGTGGCCCTCTTCGATCCCCGGGATTTTGCCGGGTTGTTCGCCACCATCCGGCGCCTGGGGACCCTGACCGGCCGGGAGACGGCGGCGCACACCCTGGTGGCGCAGCTGGAGACCCGGCTGGGCCAGGTGGCCCGGGAGGTGGCGGGCAAGCCCCGGCCCACCGTGTTCTTTGAGGTGCGCTATCCCAATCTCCTGGGCGCCGGCCGGGGCTCTCTGGTGAACGACATCATCACCCGGGCCGGAGGGGAAAACGTCCTCACCCACCCCCAGAAGCTGGTGCCCTTCAGTCTGGAGGCGCTGCTGGCCCTCAACCCCGAGGTCTATGTCATTCAACGGGGGCCCATGAACAAAAGCCCCCAGGATATTCACACCCGGCCCAACTTCCAGGAGCTGGCGGCCGTGAAACAAGGCCGGGTGCTGATGGTGGAGGAGGAGATGTTTTCCCGGCCCGGGCCCCGGGCGGTGGCCGCGGTGGAGCTCCTGGCCCGTTATCTGCACGGCGGGGGCGCCGGGGAGGGGGCCCCGTGAGCCAGGCCGCCCTCCGGGGGCTGGTGGTGGCCGGCGCCATGAGCGGCGTGGGCAAGACCACCCTCACATTGGGACTCATTGCCGCCTTCCGTCGCCGGGGCCTGGTGGTGCAGCCCTTCAAGGTGGGCCCGGATTTCATTGACCCCGGGCATCATACCCAGGCGGCCGGCCGTCCTTCCGCCACCCTGGACGGCTGGATGCTCCCCCGGGAGGAAAATCTGGCCGTGTTCGCCCGCTGGGCCGCGGGGGCCCAGGTGGCGGTGGTGGAGGGGGTGATGGGCCTCTTTGACGGGCTGGACGGCCAAAGCGAGGCCGGCTCCACCGCCCAGATGGCCAAGTGGCTCCGGCTGCCGGTGCTGCTGGTGGTGGATGCCCGCTCCCTGGCCCGGAGCGCCGCCGCCCTGGTACTGGGCTTTGCCTCCTTTGACCCGGAGCTCTGCCTCGCCGGGGTGGTCTTCAACCGGGTGGGCAGCCCGGCGCATCTGGAATACCTCCGGGAGGCGATGGCCCAGGTCCCCCAGGTCCCCTGCCTGGGGGGGGTCCCCCGGGAAGAGGGTGTGGGGATTCCGGAGCGCCACCTGGGTCTGACCACCGCGGAGGATCACCCTTTGTCCCCTAAGTACCTGGAGCGGCTGGCGGATCTGGTGGAGGCCCACCTGGACCTGGAGGGGCTCTGGGCCGCCCTGCCGGAGGTGCCGTTGCCCCCCCAGCCGCCTCAGGCGGCCCCCCCGCCGGAGGTGCGCCTGGGGGTGGCCCGGGATCGGGCCTTCTGCTTCTACTACCCGGACAATCTGGAGTGGCTGCGCCTCAGCGGCGCCGAGCTGGTGGCATTTTCCCCCCTTCAGGACCGCGCCCTGCCCCCGGAGGTGCACGGTCTGTATTTCGGGGGCGGCTATCCGGAGCTGGCCGCGGCGGAGCTGGCCGCCAACACCGCCTTTCTGGCCGACCTGAGGGCGAAGGCTGCGGCGGGGCTGCCCATCTATGCCGAGTGTGGCGGCCTGATGTATCTGGGAGAGGAGATCCGGGATCTTCAGGGCACCGCCCACGCCATGGCCGGGATTCTGCCCCTGAGATTCCGCCTGCGCCCCCGCCTGGCGGCCCTGGGCTACCGGGAGGTCACCCTGGCGGCCGACACTCTGCTGGGGCCGGCGGGGACCGTGCTCCGGGGGCACGAATTTCATTATTCGGACATCGTGGCCGCGGACGCGGCCCTGGAGCGGGTGTATTGCATCACCCCGCGGCGGGGAGGCGCCGGCTCCCGGGAAGGCTATACCCGGGGGAATATCCTGGCGAGTTACATTCACCTGCATTTTGGGAGCCAGCCGGTGGCGGCGGCGGCCTTGGTGGCGGCCTGCAAGAAATTTAAGAACAGTTATAAAAATAATTAAGTAACTTACTAAATTTAATAGTTTTTTATCTATAACATGCTGGCTGGCGGTAGTGCCGGGCCGGGGGCCGGAGACTGAGGGCCCGCCCCCTGCCGGTGGGGCCGCCCGTTCACACCTGAGGAGATGCCATGCCTGCCTGGCGACTCCCCCCGGGGGAGATAGAAGCGGAGAGTTTCCGGCGCATCGAGGCGGAAGCCGGGAAGCACGGCTTCGCCCCGGAGGTTTGGCTGGTGGTGCGCCGCATGATCCATACCACCGCCGATTTCGATTACCTGACCCAGACCCGCATTCACCCCCGGGCCGTGGCCGCCGGGGTGGCGGCCTTGCGCCGGGGCCGGCCGGTGGCCACGGACACCCGCATGCTGGCCGCAGGCATCTCCACCGGGCGTCTGCGCCGGCTGGGAGTGGAGGTGCGCTGCCTCATGGATGCCCCGGACGTGGCGGCCGAAGCCCCAAGGCGCGGTCTCACCCGGGCGGCGGTGGCCATGGAGCGGCTGCTGCCGGCGGTGGCCGGGGGCATTGTGGCCATCGGCAACGCGCCCACGGCCCTGTGGCGCCTGCTGGAGTTGCTGGACCAGGGCGCGCCGCCGCCGGCCCTCATCGTGGGCCTGCCGGTGGGCTTTGTCAACGCCGCGGAGGCCAAGGAGGCCCTGAGCCGCACCGACTATCCCCATATCACCGCGCTGGGGCGCAAAGGCGGCTCGGCGGTGGCCGCCAGCGTGGTGAATGCCCTGGCCATCCTGGCCCTGGAGGAAGGCGGCCATGACGACTAGGACGGGAACCCTCTACGGCATCGGGGTCGGGCCGGGGGATCCAGAGCTCATCACCCTGAAAGCCCTGAAAATTCTGAAGCAGGTGCCCCGGATCTTTGCCGCCGCCTCCTCCAAGAATACCTACAGCATCGCCCTGAACATCGTGCGCTGCCACTTAAACGGCGCCGGCATTGAAAACCTGCCCTTCCCCATGACCAAGGATCCGGAGATCCTGGCGGCGGCCTGGGAGCAAAACGCCCGCCGGGTGCTGGCGGCGCTGAAAGAGGGGCAGGACGCCGCCTTCGTCACCCTGGGGGACCCCCTCACCTATTCCACCTTCGGCTATCTTCTGAAGACCTTGAAGCAGCTGCAGCCGGATCTCACGGTGGTGACCATCCCGGGGGTGACCTCCTACAGCGCCGCCGCGGCCTTGAGCCAGACCCCCCTCTCCGAAGGGGAGGAGTCTTTTTACGTGGTCTCCGGGGCTTTGGGCGCGGCCCGGCTCAAAGAGGCCCTGGCCCGCACCGACACCGTGGTGATCCTCAAGACTTACCGCCATTTTCCCGAGATTTACCAGGCCTTGGCGGAGCTGGATCTCCTGGACTGCGCCACGTTCATCAGCCGGGTGGGGCTGGAAGGGGAGACGGTGGTCCGGGATCTGAGGGAGCTCAAAGGGGCTCCCTTGCCGTATCTCTCCATGATCATTGTGAAAAAACCCAGGCACCGGTAAGGGCCGTCGGCAGCCTCCGCCCTGTGGGGCTGTCGGTGGCACTCCCGGATCGTTGAAAAAGCTTATCCGGGAGAGGGAGCCAGGGTCGCAGAACCCTGCCCCTCTCCCCGAACCCCTCCCTCAACCCCGTAAATGGGAGGTGGCTTCCCCGAAGGGGCACAATCGGCCAGCCTCATCCCGCCAGATTTCGGGGAGGGCTGGTTTCAATAGGCTGCCAGGTCCCCGGGAGGGGTAAGGAAGGGTTGGTGTTCCCCACTGCGATGCCGGAGAGTGACGCCCCGCGACCGGCGGGGGCCGGACGGGCCCTCCGCAGCGGCTTTTCCACCGGCACCGCGGCCGCCGCGGCCGCCCAGGGGGCTTTTTATGAACTCCTGGGCCTCCCCTGCCCGTCCCGGGTGGAGGTGGCCCTCCCCGGCGGGGGTACGCTGAGCATCCCCCTGGCCCGCCACGGCCGGGCGGGCTCCCGGGGGGAAGCTGTGGTCATCAAGGACGCCGGAGATGACCCCGATGTCACCCACGGGGCGGAGATCGGCGTATGGGTCGGCTGGGCCACGGGGCCGGGCCCGGGGGAGCGCCTGGAGATCGCCGGCGGCCCCGGGGTGGGGCGGGTGACCAAGCCGGGGCTGCCGGTGGCCGTGGGCGAGCCCGCGGTCAACCCGGTCCCCCGGCGTATGCTGCGGCAGGCCCTGAGCCAGGTGTGGGAGGCCCACGGCCATGGCCGGCCCCTGCAGCTGCGGCTGGAAATCTTTGTCCCCCGGGGGGAGGAACTGGCCCGGCATACCCTAAACCCGCGCCTGGGGATTGTGGGGGGCATCTCCATCTTAGGAACCACCGGATTGGTGCGGCCTTACTCCCACGCCGCCTGGCGGGCCACCATCGTGGCTGCCCTCAAGGTGGCCCGGGCCCAGGGCCGGCGGGAGGCGGTTTTCACCACCGGCGGCAGAAGCGAGGCGGCCCTGCGGGGCTTGAGGCCGGAGCTGCCGCCGGAGTGCTTTGTGCTGATGGGCGATTATGTGCGCTTTTCCCTCCGGGCGGCGGCGCATTTGGGTTTCCGGCGGGTGACGGTGGGGGCCTTTTTCGGCAAGGCGGTGAAAATGGCCCAGGGATTCGGGCAGACCCACGCCTCCCGGGGCCTGGTGGATTTCGCCGTCCTGGGACGGTGGGTAGGGGCGGCGACGGGCGATTCCCTCCTGGCCCGGGAAGCGGCCAGGGCCAACACCGTCCGGCAGGTGCTGGAGATGCTGCCCCCAGCGGCCAAAGAGAAGGTGGCCCAAGAGGTGGGAGGCCGGCTGCTCACCGCCCTCCGACTTTATGCCGGCCCGGAGCTGCAACTGAGCGTGGTGATTCTGGATTATGACGGCCTGCGGCGGTGGCAGGGGGAAGGGTAGGGGGGAGATGGCGCCGGTGACGGTGCTGGGGCTGGGGATGTCCCCCGCCGACCTGACCCCCACGGCCCGGGAGCGCCTCCTCGCAGCGGAGATTCTGGCCGGGGGCCGCCGCCTGCTGGATTACTTCCCGGACCATCCGGCGGAAAAGGTGGTGCTGGAGCGGCAGGTGGCCGCCACCCTGCGGCAGCTGGCCACCCGGCTGGGATCCCGGCGCCTGGTGATCTTGGCCTCGGGGGATCCCAATTTTTACGGAGTGGGCCCCCTGGCGGTGGAAATTTTCGGTCGGGAGCGGGTGGAGATTCTTCCCAACCTCACGGCGGTGCAGGCCGCCGCGGCCCGCCTGCAGGTGGCCTGGCAGGACGCCCGGGTGGTGAGCCTGCACGGCCGCTCCGCCCGGGAGTTGGGGCCGGCCCTGGCGGCCGCCGGCAAACTCTTTGTGTATACCGACCCGAAGAACTCCCCGGCGGTTGTCGCCCGGGAACTCCTGGCCCGGGGGGCGGCGGGGGCGCGGATGGCGGTGCTGGAAAACCTGGGGCAACCGGACGAGCGCCTGGGCTGGTACACCCCGGCCGAAGCCCAAGGGCTTGTCTTTGCGCCGTTGAACCTGGTGTATGTGGAGCGGCCTGAGCCCGGGGCGGCCCTGCACCTGGGCCTGCCGGAGGAGGCTCTGGCTCATGAAGCCGGGCTGCTGACCAAGCTGGAGGTGCGGGCCGTGGCCCTGGCCCTCCTGCGCCTGCTTCCCGGGCAGACCCTATGGGATGTGGGGGCCGGCTCCGGCTCCGTGGGGCTGGAGGCGGGCCTGCTGGCGCCGGGGCTCACGGTATACGCGGTGGAACGGCGGCCGGAGCGCCTGGCCCAGATCGAGGCCAACCGGGACCGCTTCGGCGCGGTATGGCTCCTGCCGGTGGAGGGGAAGGCCCCGGAGGTCCTGGCGGCGCTCCCGGACCCGGACCGGGTCTTTGTGGGCGGCGGCGGCCGGGAGCTGGCCGGCATCCTGACCGCGGCGGCGGCGCGGCTGAAACCCGGCGGCCGTGTGGTGGTGGCCGCCACCCTGCTCAGCAGCCTGGAGACGGCCCGCCAGGTCCTGGGCCGGGAGAGGCTCCGGCCCGAGGTGGTGCAGGTGCAGGTGAGCCGCGGCCGCCCCCTGGCCGGGGATACCTATCTGACGGCGGCTAACCCGGTGTGGCTGATTGCCGGCAGCCGGGAGGAGGGATGATGCACCCGGTCATCTTTGTGGGGGCCGGCCCTGGGGATCCGGAGCTCATCACGGTGAAAGGCCAGCGGGCCCTGGCCGGGGCGGACCTGGTGGTGTATGCCGGCTCCCTGGTCTCCCCGGCGGTGCTGGCCTGGGCGGCTCCGGGGGCGGAGCTTATCGACAGTGCCCCCTTAAGTCTGGAGGAGATCATCGGCCATCTGCTTAAGGGGTACCGGGCCGGGCGGAGGGTGGTGCGGCTGCATTCCGGCGATCCGGCTCTGTTCGGTGCCCTGCAGGAGCAGCTGGCCCTCCTGGACCGGGAAGGCGTGCCCTATCGCATCATCCCCGGGGTGACCGCGGCCTGTGCCGCCGCCGCGGCCCTGCAACGGGAGCTCACCCTGCCGGAGGTGACCCAGACGGTGATCCTCACCCGGGCCGCGGGCCGCACGCCGGTGCCGGCGCGGGAGGCCCTGGGGCGGCTGGCTCAGCACGGGGCCACCCTGGCCATTTACCTGAGCGCCCACTTGGTGGAGGAGGTGACCCGGGAGCTGCAGGAGGGCTATCCCCCGGATACCCCGGTGGCCATCGCCTACCGGGTGAGCTGGCCCGAAGAGCGCCTCCTCACCTGCACGCTGGCGGAACTCCCGGCCGCCATGGCGGCGGCGGGCATCACCCGGCAGGCCCTGATCCTGGTGGGTCCCGCCCTGGGGTCCGGGCCTCCAGCAGCCGCCTCCCGGCTGTACGACTCCGGCTTCAGCCATGGCCGGCGGCCGGGGCGAAAGCCCCGGTGAGCGGACCCGGTCCCGGGGCCGGGCCGCGGGGCCATCTGGGGCGGCGAAAGTGATGGGGGAGGCTGGTCCCCGCTCCCATCGCAGCCCTGAAAGTCAAGGACATCGAAGCCTGGCAGGCGGTTGAAAAACACCCCTCCCCGAAATCTGGTGGGATGAGGCCGGCCGATTTTTTGAGTTTGGCGAAGCCACATCCCATTTATAGGGTGGGGAGAGGGTTCGGGGCGGGGGCAGGGGTTGGTGCCCCTGGCCCCTTCTTCGAATAAGCTTATTTCACCAACCTGCTCCAGAAGGGGCGGGCCCCTGATTCCAAACCCCCGGAGGGGAGGGCACCCTTCTCCCACCCGGCGGGGCGAGGCGGGCAGCCCGATTGCTCCCGGCAGGGAAGGGGGGCTCAGGTGGCTGTTTGGGGCAAGGCGGCCGCGGGGCAGTGAGCCCCGGCCAGTTCCCTGACGGTATTTCTATTGTTTTCTTTAAGGGATTCAGGCTCTTGCCTGTGAGATGCCCGGCAGAGGGGGGGTGGGGGCTGCACCGCTCTCCGCCTTCCCCTTAGGGATGAAACCGGAAATATGCAAGTATTTCAAAAAATAAGCTCAATTTTCTCATAACATTTCTCAACTTTCACTGCCATGCCCCCGGCTCCGGCTCCTGGACCTGACAACCCCCGGCCCCTGAGGGTGGTGGCCCTGACGCCCCGGGGCGCAGCGCTGGCCCGGCGGCTGGCCGGGGGACTCCCCGGCGCGGCCTGCTGGCTGCCGGAACACCTGGCCGCCGGGGAGCCGGGCTGCCACGGTTTCAGCCGCTTTGCCGAGGTGGCCCATGAAGCCTTTGCCCGCCGGGAAAACCTGGTCTGCATCATGGCGGCGGGGATTGTGGTGCGCACCCTCGCCCCCCTGCTGCAGGACAAAGCCGCCGACCCGGCGGTGGTGGTGGTGGATGAGGGGGGGCGTTTCGCCGTCAGCCTGCTGTCCGGGCATCTGGGGGGGGCCAACGACCTGGCCCGGCAGGTGGCCGCGGTTTTGGGAGGCACCCCGGTCATCACCACCGCCACGGATGTGGCCGGCCTCCCGGCGCTGGACGCCCTGGCGCCCCGCCTGGGTCTCCGGCTGGAAAACCTGGCGGCGGTGCGGGCTGTCTCCATGGCGCTTCTGGCCGGCGAACCGGTGACCCTGGTGGACCCCGAGGCGCGGCTGGCGACGCTGACCGCGGCGCATCCGGAGTGTTTCCTCCCGGAGGCCGACCTCAGCCAGGCGCTGACCCGGCCCGGCCCCGGGGTCTACGTGGGCTGCCGGGAACACCGCTGGCCCCCGGACTGGGTGCGACTGAGGCCCCGGATCCTGACGGTGGGGGTGGGGTGTCATCGGGGGATTGCGGCCGAGGCGGTGGAAGGGTTGATCCGGGAGATCTTTTCCCGGGAGAAGCTGTCCCTGGCTTGTCTGCGGGCCATGGCCACGGTGGCGGCCCGCAAGGATGAACCCGGGCTCCGGGAGGCTGCCCGGCGTCTGGGAGGGGAGTTTTTATGGTTCACCGCGGCGGATTTGGCGGAGGTGCGCGCTCCCAACCCCTCGGCGGTGGCGGCCCGGCATCTGGGGACCCCCAGCGTGGCCGAGGCCGCGGCCCTGAGAGCGGCGGGGGGCAGACTCCTCGTGCCCAAAGTGAAGGGCCCCCACCTCACCCTGGCGGTGGCCCGGGAACCCTGAGCGTCGTCAGCCTGGGGCCCGGGGCCCTGGAACACCTGACCCCTCGGGCCCGCAGCGCCCTGGAGGCGGCCCAGGTGGTGGTGGGCTATCAGACCTACCTGGAGCTCATCGCCCCCCTGCTGGCGGGGCGGGAGGTGGTGGCCGGGGCCATGAAGCAGGAGCTGGCCCGGGGCCGCCTGGCCCTGGCCCGGGCCCAAGGCGGTGCCCGGGTGGCCCTGGTCTCCGGCGGGGACGCCGGCGTGTACGGCATGGCGGGGGTCATCCTGGAGCTTGCCGCAGCTCAGGAACTGAAGGTGGCGCCCCCCGGGGATCCGGGCCCGGTGGACCTGTACCTGGAGGTCATTCCCGGGGTGCCGGCCATGACCGCGGCCGCGGCACTCCTGGGCGCGCCGTTGATGCACGATTTCTGCGCCATTTCCCTAAGCGATCTGCTGACCCCCTGGGAGATCATTGAAAAACGGGTCCGGGCCGCGGCGGCCGCTGATTTCGTCCTGGCCCTCTACAATCCCCTCAGCAAGAGGCGGGACTGGCAGCTGGCGGCGGTGCAGCGGCTGCTGTTGGCGGCCAGAGCCCCCGGGACTCCGGTGGGCATCGTGCGCCGGGCCATGCGGGCGGGCGAGGAGGTCATTCTCACCACCCTGGGGGAGATGCTCAGCCATCCGGTGGACATGCAGACCATGGTGATCGTGGGGAATTCCCGCAGCTTCATCTATGGCGGGTATCTGATCACGCCCCGGGGCTACCGGGACAAATACGTCCTGGCCGAAGGGGGGACCGGACCGTGAAATTCCGCCCCCTGATGGTTCTGGGTTCCGGTTCGGATGTGGGCAAAAGCATCCTGGTGGCGGGCCTCTGCCGGGTGTTCGCCCAGGAGGGGGTCAAGGTGGCGCCCTTCAAGGCGCAGAACATGGCCTTGAACAGCTTCATCACTGCGGACGGCGGGGAGATGGGCCGGGCGCAGGTGGTGCAGGCCCGGGCGGCCGGGCTGGACCCCCACGTGGACATGAACCCCATTCTCCTCAAGCCCAGCTCCGACGTGGGGTCCCAAGTCATCGTGCAGGGCCGGGTGCTGGGGAACTTCAGCGCCCGGGACTACTACCGCCTCAAACCCCGGCTCCTGAGGCGGGTCATGGAGAGCTTCCGGCGTCTGGCGGCGCGGTCTGAGCTCATCATTCTGGAGGGGGCCGGCAGCGCCGTGGAGCTCAACCTCAAGGCCCACGACCTGGTGAATTTTGCCATGGCCCGGCGGGCGGACGCCCAGGTGCTGCTGGTGGCGGATATCGAGCGGGGCGGGGTCTTTGCCGCCACCATCGGGGCCTTTCATCTCCTGACCCCGGCGGAGCGGCGCAGGCTGCGGGGGTTCATCATCAACAAATTCCGGGGCGATCCGGCCCTGTTCGCCGAGGGGGTGGAGATCATCGCCCGGCGCACCCGGCGGCCGGTTTTGGGGGTGCTGCCCTATCTTTCCGATCTGGCCCTGCCGGAGGAGGACAGCGTCGCCTTGGCCCGCAAACGGGCCGCGGCGGGGCGGGGCTGGCCGGACGACGACCGCCTGCGGGTGGGGGTGATACGGCTGCCCCACATTTCCAATTACACCGATTTCGACCCCCTGGAGCGGGAGCCGGGGGTGGCCCTGCGCTACCTGGAGGCCCCCGAGGAGCTGGAGGAGGCCGACCTGATCATCCTGCCAGGCAGCAAAAACACCCTCGCCGACCTTGCCTACCTGAGGGAGACGGGACTGGCCCGGCAGCTGACGGCGTTCGCCCAGGCGGGGGGGCATGTCCTGGGGGTCTGCGGTGGCTATCAGATGCTGGGGCTGGAGGTCTATGATCCCCTGGGGGTGGAAGGTCCGCCGGGCCAGAAGGCTCCGGGGCTGGGGCTGCTGCCGGTCCGCACCACCATGGCCGGGGAGAAGACCATGACCCAGGTGGAGGCGAGGGCCCTCACCGGGGAGGCCCGGGGGGCTGCGGTGACGGCCTATGAGATCCACATGGGGGTGACCGAAGCCCAGGGACCCGGAACCCCGCTTTTCGCTCTGGTGGCGGTGAACGGCCGGCCCGCCCCCGGCCTGGAGGGCTGGCAGAGCCCCGACGGCCGGATTGCCGGCACGTATCTCCACGGGCTTTTCGACTCCGACGGCTTCCGGCGGGCCTACCTGGCGGGTCTGGCCCGGGAGCGGGGCCGCCGGCTGACTCCGGGGTCGGACTCCTTCCAGGCTTTTCAGGAAGAGCAGTTCAACCGTCTGGCGGACGCCTTGCGCCAGCACCTGGATCTTGGCGCCATCCGGGAGATGATCAGGAAATGACGAGCATGCCCCCGGCCCGCACCGTGCCGGAGCACGGCGGGGACATTTACGGCATTGCCCGGGAGCTGGGCCGATCCCCGGGGGAGCTGGTGGATTTTTCCGCCAGCATCAATCCCCTGGGGTTTCCGCCGGGGCTGCCGGCGGCCCTGGCGGCAGCCCTGGCCGAAGTGGTGCATTATCCGGACCGGCGCTGCACGGCCCTCCGGGAGGAGCTGGCCGCCTACCACGGCCTCAGCCCGGACGAGATCCTGGTGGGCAATGGCTCCACCGAGCTCATCTACCTCCTGCCCCGGACGCTTCGGCCCCGGCGGGGGCTCATCGTGGCGCCGGCCTTCAGCGAATACCACAAGGCCCTCCAGGCGGCGGGAGCCGAGGTGCACTGGCATTATACCGCCGCAGCCGACGGCTTCACCCTAAGGGAGCCCGTTGATCCGGGAGAGGCGGACCTGGTCTTTCTGGCCAACCCCGCCAGCCCCAGCGGCGCCCTGCTCTCCCTTCAGGAGATGGTGGCGGCGGTCCGGCGCCTCAGCGCCCGGGGCGCGCGGGTGGTCCTGGATGAGGCCTTTATTGATTTCGTGGAGGAGGCCTCCCTCAAAACCGAGCTGGCCCGGATGCCCCGGCTTATGATCCTGCGGTCCTTCACCAAATTTTTCGGCCTCCCCGGCATCCGCCTGGGGTACCTCCTGGCGGCCCCGGAGCTGGTCGCCCGGCTGGCGGCGGTGCAGGAGCCCTGGTCGGTGAGCACCCTGGCCCAGGCCGCGGGGCGGGCTTGCCTGAAGGACCGGGACTTCATGGTCCGCAGCCGGGAGATGGTGCGAGCGGCCCGGGAGCGTTTCTTTAGGCAGCTTTCCGCCTTGCCGGGACTGCAGGTGTTCCCGTCGGCGGCCAATTACCTGCTGCTGAGGATCACCACCCCGGGGCTCACGGCCGCGGACCTGCGCCGCCGCCTGCTGCTCCGGGGACTGATCATCCGGGATGCCAGCAATTTTCCCGGGCTGGACGAGGGTTTTGTCCGGGTGGCGGTGCGCCGCCCCGAGGACAATGACCGGCTGGCGGCGGCCCTGGCGGAGGTCCTGCGGGAGGCGGCGGCGTGAACCTGGCCTGGCCCTTTCTGGCGGGCTACGCCCTGGACCTGGTGGTGGGCGACCCTCCCGCCTGGCCGCATCCGGTGCGCCTCATCGGTCGGCTCATTGGGGCCGCGGAGAGCCGGTTTTATCAGCCCACGGTGGCCGCCGGGCTGAGCTTCTGGCTGGCGGTGCAGGCCGGGGCGCTGGCGCCGGTGGTGCTGCTCTGCCTGGTTCTGCCCGGACTGCCGGATGCAGTCCAATTTCTGGCGGCGGCGTATCTGTGCTATGCCGGCTTGGCCACCCGCAGCCTGCACCTGGAAAGCCTGCGGGTGGAAGAAGCCCTGGCGGCCGGGGATCTGGACGCCGCCCGCTTCTGGCTCAGCCGCATAGTGGGGCGGGAGACGGCCCACCTCTCCCCGGCGGAGGTGCGCCGGGCGGTGCTGGAGACGGTGGCGGAGAACCTCTCGGACGGCATCGTGGCGCCCATGTTTTATCTCCTGCTCCTTGGCCTGCCAGGGCTGGCCCTGTACAAGACAGCCAACACCCTGGACAGCATGGTGGGGTATAAGAATACCCGCTATCTGAAGTTCGGCCGGGTGGCGGCCCGGGCGGACGACGTGCTGAACTTCCTGCCGGCCCGGCTGACGGCTGGGCTGGTGGTGCTCTGGGCCGGGCCCCTGGGGCTGGACGGCCCCGGAGCCCGGCGGATTCTGGCCCGGGACGGCCACAAGGCCAGCAGTCCCAATGCCGGCCGGCCCGAGGCGGCCCTGGCCGGGGCGCTGGGGGTGCAGCTGGGGGGCCCGGCGGTGTATTTCGGTGAGCAGGTGGACAAGCCCTCCATCGGCGATGCGGGGCCGCGGCCCGTGGATGCGGGGCACTACCGCCAGGCGGTGCGCCTCCTGTATGCCGTCTCCCTGAGCATGGCGGGGCTCACCGCCCTGGGACTGGGGCTGGCCGGGGCCGGCGTCTGGGGCCTGCTGGGCTGCGGGTGGCGGTAAGGCGTAAAGGGGAGGTTACCACTCGATGCCCCGGCGGGCCCGGAGGCCGCCCTGGAAGTAGTGCTTCACCGGGTGCATCTCCGTGACCACCCGGGCGGCGGCGATGAGGGCCGCAGGCGCCCGGCGGCCGGTGAGGATGAGGGTCATCCCCGGGGGGCGTCCCTGAAAGACCGCCAGGGCCTCCTCCAGGGGGATGAGACCGGCGTCCAGCACCGGGTTGATTTCATCCAGCACCACCAGATCATAGTCCCCGGAGGTGATGAGGCGGCGGGCCAGGTCCCAGCCGGCGGCCAGCCGGGCCAGATCGGCGGGTGCCGGGGCCTTGAGGTTCATCCGGCCGGGGCGGCCCAGGAGCACCAGCCTCAGCTCCGGGGCCAGCCGGGGGGCGGCCACGACTTCCCCCGTCTGCCGACCTTTGAGGAATTGCAGCACGCATACCTTCAGCCCCCGGCCCACGGCCCGGAGGGCCTCCCCCAAGGCGGCGGTGGTCTTGCCTTTGCCGTCGCCGGTGTAAATGTAGAGGGCGCCCAAGTGGTCCCGGGACGTCAACCGCTGGTCAGCATCGTCCTGCACTTCCGCCTCCCGGCAGGGGTGCGGGCCCGGGTTGGCCGGGACGGGCCCCCTCCCTTCAGCCATGACCCCGCCCCCTGACCCCGCAGTGTGCCTGGACCCCGGCGCCGAGCTGGAGCTCACTCCGGACCGGCTGGCCTACGGCGGTCAGGCTGTCGCCCGGGTGGGAGGGCTGGCCGTGTTCGTGGACCAGGCCCTGCCCGGCCAACGGCTGCGGGTGCAGATCACCCGCCGGCACCGGCGCCATCTCGAGGCCCGGGTCCTGGCCGTCCTTCAGGAGTCCCCCCATTATACCCCCCCTTTCTGCCGGCATTTCGGGGTCTGCGGCGGCTGCCGCTGGCAGCATCTGAGCTATGCGGAGCAGGTGCGCTGGAAGGGGCGGCATCTTAAGGAGTGTCTGCGGCACCTGGGCAAGGTGGCCCCCCGGGAATTTCTGGATCCCGTCCCCTCGCCCCGGGAGCGCCACTACCGCAACAAGATGACCTTTGCCGGCGCGCCGGGCGGGCCGGCAGAGGGCGGCCTCATCCTGGGCCTGCACCGCCACGACGCGCCGGGGGAGATCTTCCCGGTGGCGGAATGCCATCTCCTGTCGCCCGGGGCCATGACCCTGGTCCTGGAAACCCGGGACCTCTGCCGCCGCCTGGGACTGACGGCCTATGACCGCCGCACCGGCCAGGGGGTGGTGCATGCCGTGGTGGTGCGGGAGGGCAAACGCACCGGCCAGAAGCTCCTCCATCTCCTCACCGCCGGGCAGGCAAGGCCTCAGCTCCTCGCCCGGCTGGCGGAGGAGCTTTGCCGCCTGGCTCCCGATCTCACCACCCTGGCCCACTCGCACTATCCCGGCCGCCCCCGGCCGCAGCCACCCCCCGGGCGCATCCTCGCCGGCCCGGGGTATCTGGAAGAGGAGCTGGCGGGTGTCCGCCTCCGGGTTTCCCCGGAATCCTTCCTGCAGCCCAACCCTGAGGCGGCGGAGCTGTTGTATGACGCCCTCCGGGAGCGGGGGGAGTTCACCGGCCGGGAGGTGGTCTGGGACCTGTACTGCGGCGCCGGCGGCATCGCCCTGGCCCTGGCCCCCCGGGTGCGGCAGGTGGTGGGCTTTGAGCTCTCGGCCGTCGCCGTGGCGGACGCCCGCACCAATGCCCGTCTGAACCGCCGGGACAACTGCCGTTTTGTGGCCGGGGACCTGGCCCGGACCCTGAGGGCCGCCCTGGCCGATCCCTCCTTCCCCCGGCCGGAGGTGGTCATCGCCGACCCGCCCCGGGCGGGGCTGGATTCGGCGGTCAGCGCCCTCCTCACGGAGCTGGCCCCCCGGCGTCTCCTCGTGGTGTCCTGCCACCCCGCCACCCTGGCCCGGGACCTGGCCCGGCTGAGCGGGACCTTTGAGGTGGAAACGGCCCAGGCCTTTGACTTCTTTCCCCACACCCCCCATCTGGAGGCCCTGGCGACTCTCAGGCGGCGGGGCGGCGTCTGAGGGGCAAAAGGCCCCCCCGCTTCTGCCCGGCAACGGAGAGGGCAGGGGCCTGGGCGGGGTGGGAGCGCCTCATTCCGGACAGGAAGCGGCCAGCCGGGCCACCACCGCCTCGCTGGCGCTGTAGGGGTCGGTGCGCCGGGCCTGGATATCGTCCAGGATCTGCTCCAGACGGCCGTCCTTGAGGAGGCGCCGGTGAAGCAGGTCGGCCACCCCTTCCTTGAGCAGCTCCAGGAATTCCTGGCGCAGCCGCTCCCGCCGTGCCGCCTGCAGGGCCGCGCCGCCGGCCTGGGTGAGATACCGCCGGTGCTCCTCGATGGCGGCCAGAAGCTCCTCCGTGCCGAGATCCTCCTTGGCCTGGGTGCGGATGACCTGGGGTATCCAGCCACCGGGCTCCTTGCCGCTGCGGCGCATGTCCACCATGAGGAGCAGGTCCTGGACGGTGCGCTCCGCGCCCTCCCGGTCGGCCTTGTTCACCACCAGGATGTCCGCCACCTCCAGGAGCCCCGCTTTCAGGGCCTGGATGTCGTCGCCCAGCCCCGGCACGGTGACCACCACGGTGGTGTCGGCGGTGGCGGCGACCTCCACCTCGTCCTGGCCCACCCCCACGGTCTCCACCAGGATATAATCCTTCCCCATGGCGTCCAGCACGGTGATCACCGCCCGGGCCGAGGCCGTGAGGCCGCCGAAGTGCCCCCGGGTGGCCAGGGAGCGGATGAAGACCCCCTCATCGGTGGCATGGCGCTGCATGCGGATGCGGTCCCCCAAAATGGCCCCGCCGGAGAAGGGGCTGGTGGGATCCACCGCCACCACCCCCACGGTCCTGCCTTGGGCCCGGAGATGCTGGATGAGACGGTCGGTGAGAGTGCTTTTCCCCACTCCCGGGGAGCCGGTGAGGCCGACGATGTGGGCCCGGCCGCTGTGGGGGTAGAGGTGCTTCAGCACCTCCCGGGCTGCGGGGATGCCGTCGTCCAGATCCCGCATGAGGCGGGCCGCGGCCCTGACTTCCCCGGAGAGGATACGGCGCACCAGATCAGCAGCATTTTCCATCGCTTACCTCAATGCGGGAACAAGGCTTCCCGCCCATTTCCCCCGCACCGGGGACAGCCTGCCTCCCGGCCGGGGGAAAAGCGGCGGCCCTCTTGCCCCTCAAATCCGGGCCCCGGCGTTCTTAAAAGATCAGCAGGGAGATCCCGGCCACGGCCCCGATGACCCACAACAGATTCACTTCCCCGCCGATGAGGGCCACGGCCGCCCCCAGCATGAGGGCCCAGCTTTTGACGTCCGTCAGGGTGGGCCGGGCCAGCGTCAGGATGGTCCAGGCCAGCATGCCCGCCAGCGCCGCCAGCACCCCCCGGATGAACCGCCGCATGCCGCGGCCGGATTTCACCTGCTGAAACAGGGGGCTCAGGCCCACCACGATGAGGATGGGCGGGAGAAAGATGGCCACGGTGGCCACCGCGGCGCCCGTCAGCCCCTTGACCAGATAGCCCGTGAAGGCCGCCAGGATGATGAGCGGCCCGGGGGTGACATAGCTCAGCAGAATGCCGTCCAGGAACTGAGGGAGGGTGAGCCAGTGCAGGTGCTCCACCACCTCCCGCTGCAACACCGGGATCATGACGTAGCCGCCGCCGAAACTGATGAAGCCCACCTTGGCCATCAGCGCCGCCAGCTGGGCCAGGAGGGGGGAGTGCAGCCGCAAACCCAGCCACAACCCCGCGGCGCCCGCCAGCAGGGCCGCCACCACGGCCAGCTCCCGGAGGGAGGGCGGCGGCGCGGCCGGCTGGGCCGCCCCGGCCTCCGGGGCGGTCCCGGAGGGCAGACAGAGTCGCACCAACCCGGCCCCGGCAAAGACGGCTAGGTAATGCCCCCGGAGGGCAAAGGCCACCAAAGCCGTCACCGCCAGGGCCAGTTCCGTCCAGGAGCGGCAGAGGTCCCGGCCCAGACGCCACAGGGCCTGGAGGAGCAGGGCGATGACCGCGGTGTTCAGGCCCCGGGAGACGGTCTTGACCCAGGCGAGGTGTCCGAAGCGCAGATAGAGCCCGGTGAGGAGGGTCATGAGGACAAAGGCCGGGAGGATGAAGCCCGCCGCGGCCGCCCAGGCCCCCGGCACCCCTTTGAGGCGCTGCCCCGCGTAGGTGGCCAGCTGCACCACCGTGGCTCCGGGGATCACCTGGCAGAAGGCCACCCCCTCCAGAAACTCCCGCTGACTCAGCCAGCCCTTCTCCTCCACCACCCGGCGGCGCAGCGGCTCGATCATGGCCAGGCCGCCATAGGCGGTGAGGCCCAGGTGCAGGAAGGTCAGGAACAGTTCTCCCAGGCCGGGGGGGCCACCGTTCAGGCCTCGTGCCGCCGGTCCACGATCCTCAGGGCCTTGCCCTCGCTCACCGGCAGGGTGTTGGGCTCCACCAGCTCCACCACCGGGGTGACCAGGAGCTCGCTCTTCAGCGCTTCGGTAATGCGTTTCTTCAACCCGGTGAGATATCGCAGATCCTCCTTGAAGAAGCTCTCCTTCACCTCCACCTTGACGGTCAGAATGTCGTTGAAATCCCGACGGCTGAGCTCCACCAGGTAGTTGGTGTGCACCTCCGGGAGGGCCAGGAGCACCTTTTCGATTTGCATGGGGAAGATGTTGACGCCCTTGATGATGATCATGTCGTCGGTGCGGCCCTGGATGCGGGAGATCCGCCGCATGGCCCGGCCGCAGGGGCAGGAGGTCTCCTCGTAGGAGGCCAGATCCCGGGTGCGATAGCGAAGCAGGGGCATGCCCTCCCGGGTGAGGTTGGTGAACACCAGCTCCCCCACCACGCCGGGGGGCACCGGCTCCAGGGTGTGGGGATCCACCACCTCCAGGAGGAAGGCGTCCTCCCAGACGTGCATGCCGTTTTGCTCCGGGCACTCAAAGGCCACCCCCGGGCCATTCATCTCCGAAAGGCCGTAGGAGTTGTAGGCCTTGAGGCCGTAGGCCGCCTCGATGCGCCGGCGCATGTCCTCGGTATGGGGCTCGGCCCCGATGAAGGCGATGCGCAACGGCAGCTGCCGGGGGTCCACCCCCATCTCCGCAAAGACATTCAGCAGGTACAGGGCATAACTGGGGATGATGTGCAGCACCGTGGTCTGGAACTGCTGCATGAGCTGCACCTGGCGGCGGCTGTTCCCCGCCCCGGCCGGGATGGTGAGGCAGCCCAACCGCTCCCCGCCGTAATGGAAGCCCAGGCCCCCGGTGAAGAGGCCATAGCCCATCATGTTCTGGAAGACGTCCCCCGGCCGCACCCCGGTCATGTACATGGAGCGGGCCACCAAATCCGCCCAGGCCTCGATGTCGCCCCGGGTGTAATAGACCACCGTGGCCTGACCGGTGGTGCCGGAGGAGGCGTGCAGGCGCACCAGGCGCTCCCGGGGCACGGTGAGGAAATCCGGCCCCCGGGCCCTCAGGTCGTCCTTGGTGGTGAAGGGCAGGCGGCGGACATCCTCCAGGCTCCGGAGGCTCTCGGGGCCCAGCCCGACGGCGGTGAGCCGCTCCCGGTAGAAGGGGGCCTGAAGGGCCCGGGCGACGGTGGCTTTCAGGCGCTCCAGCTGCAGGGTCCGGAGCTTCTCCGGAGACAGGGTTTCCACCTCAGGGTTCCAATACACGGGTATCTCCCGACGGCTGGCGGTCATGACCGGGGGAGGCCACGGTTCTGGCGGCGGCGCAGGCCCGCCTGGAGGCCGCTTCCCGGAAAGAATGTGAAAAATCACTCATTTTTATCCCTTTCCCCGGGGGCTGTCAAGGAACGGCCCCCGGCCCCGGGCTTTTGTTTGCCCCGGGGGCGTAATTTTTTTAAGATGGCCGAAGCAGGCCAAGAAGGACGAGGTCGGAGTGGCCGGTGTGTTTCCGGAACCGGTCCGATCTGACAAGGAGAGCGGCATGCGCCTCACATTGGCCCAGGTGAATCCCACCGTGGGCGATATTGCCGGCAACCTGGCCAAACTCAGGGACGTGCTCGCCCAGGTGCCGGCCGACTGTGATCTGGTGGTCTTTCCGGAATTGTACCTGGTGGGCTATCCCCCCCGGGATCTCCTGGAGCGCCCGGCGTTGCTGGAGGGGGTGCAGCGGGCGGTGGAGGAGCTGCTGCGGCTGTCGGCCCACCATCCGGAGACGGGTATTCTGGTGGGCGCCCCCCGGCCCACCGGCCAGGACCGGGGCAAGGGGCTGTTCAACTCGGCCCTGCTCTTTTATCGGGGCCAGCTGGTGGGCTGCCGGGACAAGAGCCTGCTCCCCTCCTACGATGTTTTTGACGAGACCCGCTACTTCGATCCCTCGCCGGTCATCAAGCCCACCCCCTTCAAGGGGGTGCGCCTGGGGATCACCATCTGCGAGGATGCCTGGGCCCAGGAGGAGAGCTGGTGCTCCCGGCTTTACAGCCACGACCCGGTGCGCCTGCTGGCAGAGCAGGGCAGCGAGATCTTTCTCAACCTCTCCGCCTCGCCCTTCCAGGTGGGCAAGGAGGAGGTGCGCTACCGCCTCATGGGCCGCCACGCCCGGAAATACGGCCGCCCCTTTGTGTATGTGAACCAGGTGGGGGGCAACGACGAGCTCATCTTCGACGGCCGCAGCCTGGCCTTTGACAGCCGGGGGGACCCCTTGGCGGTGCTGCCGGCCTTTGAGGAGGGGGTGGTGACGGTGGACCTGACCCGGCCGGGCACGCCGGGCCTGTATGAGCCCCAGGAGCCCATCGCCTCGGTGTGCGACGCCCTGATCCTGGGCCTGAAGGACTATCTGCGCAAATGCGGCTTCCGGCAGGTGGTGGTGGGCCTCTCCGGGGGGGTGGACTCCGCGGTGGTGGCCACGGTGGCGGTGAAGGCCCTGGGGCCGGAGAACGTCTGGGGCGTGGCCATGCCCTCGCCGTATTCCTCCCCCGCCTCCCTGGCGGACGCCCGCACCCTGGCCGCCAACCTGGGGATTGAACTCAAGGTGGTGCCCATCACCCCCATCTATGAGGCCTACAAAAGGAGTCTGGGGGAGCACTTCCCGGTGGAGCCCATCGATGTCACCCTGGAGAACATCCAGGCCCGCATCCGGGGCAACATCCTCATGGCCTTCTCCAACCGCTTCGGCCATTTGGTCCTGTCCACCGGCAACAAGAGCGAGCTGGCGGTGGGCTACTGCACCCTCTACGGCGACATGAGCGGCGGACTGGCCTTGCTGGCGGACGTGCCCAAAACCATGGTCTATGAGCTGGCCCGCTACCTCAACCGGGAGCGCCCCCTCATCCCCGACTCCATCCTCACCAAGGTCCCGTCCGCCGAACTGCGGCCCGACCAGAAGGACCAGGACACCCTGCCGCCCTATGAGATCCTGGACCAGATCATCCAGCTCTATCTGGTGGAGTCCCGCTCGGCCCAGGAGATCATCGCCCTGGGCTTTGAGCCGGAGACGGTGCGCTGGGTCATCCGGGCCATCGATCACAATGAATACAAGCGCCGCCAGGCCGCCCCGGGCCTCCGGGTCACCTCCAAGGCCTTCGGCATGGGCCGGCGCTATCCCATCGCCGCCCGGTACGACTTGTGAGGGGCGGGCCGGGGGTCAGCGGACCTGCCCCTCACCCGCCCGCTTCCGCCCCCAGGCCTTGAGGTCCTTATGGCCGGCCATGGGCGGGGGGCGTGGGGGAGGGGGCAGGGGAGCGCCCCGCGGCCCCTTCCCCGGATTCACCTGGACATTCCACGCCAAGAGCTATGGTCCCTGAGTGCCGGTGCGCCCCGTGGGCCCCTCCCCCCTTGACTCACATGGCCTTGGGGACCCGGGGATCAGAGCCCGGCCCGGAGGGGTCCGGGGTCGGCGGGACTGGCGCCTCCTCCTCGCCCGGGAGGGGGTAATACGGCGCCGGGGTGGCCTCCAGGCCGGGGGAGCCGCCGCCCGGAGGCACACCGGGAGCGGGGCCCCGGGGGACCTGGCCCCGGAAAGAGGGCGGTGGCTTGAAGCGGTCGTCCAGGTCCGGAGGGGGCAGGGTGAAACCCTTGGCCGAGGGGCCTTCATAGCCCTCCGGCAGCCCCGGACCGGGCAGACCCCGGGAGCCGCGGCCCGGCCCCGGACCGCCGGGGACCCGGGCCATCTTGAAGAGGGAGGGATCCAGCCGCCGGAAGGCCACGGGGGCCTGGGTGCGCTTCCAGGGGCCCCGGACGCTCCGGCTCACATACCAGACCCCCTCCCAGAGAAAATAGTACTGCCCCCGGTAGCGGAAAACGTCCGTGGGGATATTGGGGGCGTAATAAATCTGAGGGGACCCCGGGGCCGGCAGCCAGCGGGGGGTGACCTCCGGGGGCACCGGAATGATCCGGGGGCTCTGGGCCCAGCCCGGGGAGGCCCACAAAAGCACCAGCACTGCCCCCGTCCAGAGCCAGCGTCTGACGGTCATGCCCCTCCTCCCCCGGGGGAGCGGCGTCCCGGCCGGCAGGAAAGGGGGCCCGGGGTCGCAGACCCTTGTCCTCTCCCCCAAGCCCCCTCCCCCAAACCCGAAACGGGGGTCCGGCTTCGCAAAACGGGCAAAATCGGCCGGCCTTATCCCCCCGGATGGCGGGGCAGGGGGGTTTTTCCACAGCCTGTCAAGCCAGCGTCTGTCCATCATGGTGTCCTCCTCGTTTCGGGCCTGCGGGAAGGACCGGGCCGCCCCTTTTTTATCGGCTGCCGGAGGCTCATACTTCAGGGGCCCTTCGCCCTCAATCCGCCGGGATGGTGGCCTGGCGGCCCACATTCAGGTCGTGGAGCGGGATGAGGATGTCCCCCAGCTCCCGGACCCGCTGGGCGCTCTCATAGGCCTCCAGGAGGTTGAGGTGCACCCCCGGGGGCACCACCGGGCCTGAGGTGGGGAAGTTCTGATCATTGCAGCAGAAACCGGTGATCACCGCCCGGCCTTTGGGGGTGTCCACCACCACGGACTGCCCCCCCACGGTGTGGCCGGGAGTGAGAATCACCCTGACCCCGGGGACGATCTCGGCGTCCCCGTCCACCGTCACCACCTCGTTTTCGTCCAGCAGGTCCGGGAAATAACGGTGGTCCACCGGGTGGGGGTTTTTGAAGAACTCATACTCCCGCTTCTGCACATAGACCCGGGCGTTGGTGCATTTGTAATCGTTTTCGCAGTGGTCATTGTGCAGGTGGGTGTGGATGATGATGTCGATGTCCTCCGGGGCCAGGCCGAATCTGGCCAGGGCGTCTTCAAATTCCAGGATCTCCAGCCCCAGCTCCTCCTGGGCGCCCGGGGGCACCATGAACTGCTCCAGGCCGGTGTCCACCAAGATCTTTTCGGGGCCGCCTTCGAGGTAAAAGACATAAATGGGCAGGTAGATGCGCTTGCCGTAGCCTTTGAGGTAGGTCATGACGCCCTGGTCGGTCTCGTTGATGCCCACCACCAGGGGGTGGATATGATAAACCGCCATATGCCGCTCCTTGAGATGGTCTTTGGGGGAGGGAGCCACGGCTGGGGGAGCTCCGCCCTTTACGCCCCCGCTTCTGACAGCGGGCGCAGGAGCAGAGAGCATCAGGCCGACACCCCCAGGGCAAGCCTCGGGAAGCTTTCGGGTTCCAGGCCCGGAGGCCCCCCCTTACGCCTCCTCCGCCCCGATTCATCATACACTCTGAGAAAAATTCCGGGCAGAGTTTTCCCGGGAAAAAATTTTGCCGCCGGATGTCGGGCGGGAATGGGTTTATTGGGGTAACTGGAAGTGATCTCCAAAATCCCGCAATGAAGGAGTGGCATCCATGACAACCTCTGTGCGGCAACGTGGACTTCTGATGGCCGTGGCGGCCCTGATGGTGGTGGCCGTGGCCCTGCCGGCGGCGGCCCAACCCGGCCGCGGCCGGGGCCCGGGGCCTCGGCTCACCCCAGAGCAGGCGGCCCAGGTCTTTGACCTGCGCCAGAAATTCCTGAACGACACCGCCGCCCTGCGCAAGGAGATGTTTGTCAAGCGGGCCGAACTCATGGCCCTCTGGCAGGCGGAGACCCCGGATGAGAAAGCCATCACCGCCAAACTGAAGGAGCTGAACGCCCTGAAGGGCCAGCTTCTGGAAAAGGGCGTGGCCCATCGCCTGGCATTGCAGAAGATCGCCCCCCAGGCGGGCATGTGGGGCATGGGCGGCTGGGGATGTGGCATGGGGATGGGTATGGGCATGGGCATGGGCATGGGTATGGGTAAAGGCATGGGCATGGGCCCGGGAATGGGCCGTGGTCCCCTGCCGCCTCCTCCCGGCCCGGGTCCCGGAAGCGATCTGGGTGCGAACTTCAGTGACGACCTCCTGGCCTTCGAACCCGGCCTGGAATAACCTCTGATATCCGGCCCCGACGCGGGGCCTCCTGCCCAGGGGAAAGGGCCGCGGGGTCCTTTCCCCTTTTTCCGGCCGGGGCCCTCCAGTCCGATTTCTTCCTTGCACTTCAGCCCCTTACACCTTAAATTATAGAAAGGTTCCTGGTGGGAATCCTGAGCAGGGGGGCCATGGACCCCGCCTTTTCTGGAGACCCCACCCTGTTGTGGGGGTGGGAGGGAACATGGCGGGCGGGGTAGCCACCCCTTTCCGGGCCACTCTCCTCACTCCGATAATATCCAGGGCCGGTGCGCCGGGCTATCCTTGCGCCTTCCGCCCTGAAGAGAGAAAAAAACGCAGATGACCGTACTGCCCATCCGCCTCTACCCGGACCCGGTGCTGCTCACCCCGGCCCGGGAAATCTCGGACATCAACGGGGAGCTGCAGACCCTCATCGACGCCATGGCCGCCACCATGTATCACGCCCCGGGTCTGGGGCTGGCCGCCAACCAGGTGGGGGAGCTCAAGCGCCTCATCGTCTTTGACGTGGACCAGCGGGAGGGGTCTCCCCGGCTTCAGGTGCTCATCAACCCGGTTCTCACGGCCCAGGAGGGGGAAATCGTCTATAATGAAGGCTGCCTGTCGGTGAAGGATTTTTCTGCCGAGGTGCGCCGGGCCGCCCGGGTGTGCGTGGAGGGCTTCGACCGGGAGGGCCGCCCCGTCTGTCTGGAGGCGGAGGGGCTGTTGGCCATCGTCCTGCAGCACGAACTGGATCACCTGGAGGGCCGACTATTTCTGGACCGCATCAGCCGCCTGAAAAAGAATCTCTATATACGGCGGCTGAAGAAACAGCAGCGGGAAGCCACGGCGTGAGGGACAGGCCCTGGCGGGTGATCTTTTTCGGCACCCCTGAGTTTGCGGTGCCCACCCTGGAGGCCCTGACCGCGGCCGGGGAGGAGGTGGCCGCAGTGGTCACCCAGCCCGACCGGCCCCGGGGGCGGGGGCAGAAACCCGCGCCGCCGCCGGTCAAGGTGCGGGCCCAGGCCCTGGGGCTGCCGGTGCTGCAGCCTTCCCGGCTGAAGGATCCCGCCTTCCTGGCTTGGCTTGCGGAGATGGCCCCGGAGCTCCTGGTGGTGGCCGCCTACGGACGCCTGCTGCCCGCACAACTGCTGGCGCTGCCCCAGGTGGGCTGCCTCAATGTGCACGCCTCGCTTCTGCCCCGCTACCGGGGGGCGGCGCCGGTGAACTGGGCCCTCATCCACGGCGACCCGGAAACCGGCGTCACCATCATGTGGATGGTGGAGGAGCTGGACGCCGGCCCCGTCTTCCTGCAGGAACGGGTAGCCATCCTCCCGGAGGACAACGCCGGCACCCTCGGCGCCCGGCTGGCGGAGGTGGGGGCCCGGCTGCTGGTGGCGGCGCTGCAGCATCTGCGTCGGGGGGAGGTCATCAAAATCCCGCAGCCCCAGACGGGGGTGAGTTACGCCCCGCCTCTCACTCCGGAAATGCAGCGGCTGGACTTCACCCGGGAGGCCCGGGAGGTGGCGGGCTGGATCCGGGGGCTGGATCCGAAGCCCGGGGCCTACACCCTGTATCAGGGCAAGCGCCTGAAGCTCTTCGGCGGCCGGGTGGCTGAGGAGACCGATGCACCGGCGCCGCCGGGCACCGTGCTGGGGCTCACCCCCGCCGGGCTCCTGATCGCCTGCGGCCGCGGCCTGGTCACGGTGCAGGAGCTGCAGTGGCCCGGTGGCACGCGCCTGCCCGCGGCGGAGTTCCTCCGGGGCCGGCCCCTGGTGGGAGAGATTCTGGGACAGGACTAAATGCCGGACACCCCGACCCTCAACGGCGGCAACTCCTTCAAGCCTCAGAAGCGCACCTTTCTCGGGCTCCTGGTCCTCACCGCCTGCCTCTTCATCCTCCTGCTGGGCCTGCTGTGGTATGTCCCCTATGTCGGCCTGCACAACCTGCACCCCCGGCTGCCCCTGATTCTGGGGCTGGTGTTTGCGGGACTGGCCCTCCTCGTCTTGGTGGCGGTGGGAATCCTGGGCCTCACCGTGGCCCTGGGCCGGGACCTGCCTTTCTCCCGTCCGCTCCGGGGCCTGCTCATCAAGCTCCTCCTGCCCCTGATGAGCGGGGTGGGTCAGGTTCTGGGCATCAGCAAGGATCGGGTGCGGCGCTCCTTCATCGAGATCAACAACCAGCTGGTGCTGGCGCAGCGGCCCCGGGCCGCCCCGGAGCAGCTGCTGCTCCTCATGCCCCACTGCCTGCAGTTTCATGAGTGCCGCTTCCGGATCACCGGCAACGTCCTGCATTGCAAGCGCTGCGGCAAATGCCCCATCAAAGGGCTGGCCGAGCTCTCGGAGAAATACGGCGTCGGCCTGGCGGTGGCCACCGGCGGCACCCTGGCCCGGCGCATCGTGGTGGAGCGCCGGCCCCGCCTTATCATTGCGGTGGCCTGCGAACGGGATCTGGCCAGCGGCATCCAGGACAGCTACCCCCTGCCCGTCTTCGGCATCACCAACCAGCGCCCGTATGGGCCCTGTTATGACACCCAGGTGGACCTGGCCCGGGTGGAGGAGGCCCTCACCACCTTTCTGATCCCCTCTTCCGGACGGCCCCTGAAGAAACCGACGCCCGGCGGGGCCTGAAGCCATCCGGTTCGGGGACCGACCCGGCCATCCGGGTGCCGGGGAAAGAAGGGAGAGGGGCTGGCCCCTGCCTCTTGTTCCGGAGCCCCTCATGAGAGGGGTGTGCAGCAGGCAGAAAGCCGGGAAGCCGTGCTCCGCGGCCTTCCTGCCCAGGGCTGTCCCCGGCCGCGGCCTCCCCCCACCTCCCTCTGGCCGGGATTTGGTGCACATTGACTCGGTGCGGGCGGCCGAATTAAGATGACACGGAGACTTCCTCCAGCCCTTGCCGGGCCAAGGGGAGCCGGCGGATAAGGAGGGTCCGGGCATGGCACTCATCAAGACCCCTCGCTCTCTGGTGGAACAGCTCCTGCAACGGGCCGACATCCGGATCAACGGCAGCCGGCCGTGGGATCTCCAGGTGCACGACGACCGCTTCTTCAGCCGGGTGCTGCGGGAGGGGTCCCTCGGCCTGGGGGAGTCCTACATGGACGGCTGGTGGGACGCCGGGCGCCTGGATGAATTTTTCGCCCGCCTGTTGGCCGCCAACCTGGAGGAGGAGAATTTCGGCCGGGTCAAAAAGCTCCTCCTCAGCGCCGGGCAGGTGCTCCTCAACCCCCAGCGCCGCTCCCGGGCCTACCGCATCGGCGAGCACCACTACGACATCGGCAACGATCTCTATCAGGCCATGCTGGACAAACGCCTGGTCTACTCCTGCGCCTACTGGCGGGAGGGGGCCAAGAACCTGGACGAAGCCCAGGAGGCCAAACTGGACCTGGTCTGCCGCAAACTCTTCCTGGAGCCCGGTCAGCATGTGCTGGACATCGGCTGCGGCTGGGGGAGCTTCGCCCGCTTCGCGGCCGAACGCTATCAGGCCCGGGTCACCGGGGTGACCGTCTCCCGGGAGCAGCTCACCCTGGGACAGGAGCTGTGCGCCGGTCTGCCGGTGGAGCTGCAATACAAGGATTACCGGGAGATCAGCGGCATCTATGACCACCTGGTTTCCATCGGCATGTTCGAGCACGTGGGCTACAAAAACTACCGCACCTACTTCCAGGTGGCCGCCCGGCACCTGCAGGAGGACGGCCTGTTTCTTTTGCACACCATCGGCAGCAACATCTCCAGCCGCACCCTGGATCCCTGGTTCGAGAAGTACATCTTTCCCAATTCCATGATCCCCTCCGCGGCCCAGATCGCCCAGGCGGTGGAGGGACTGTTCGTCATTGAGGACTGGCACAACTTCGGTCCCGACTACGACCCCACCCTCCTGGCCTGGCACGACAACTTCCAGCGCCACTGGGAGGCCCTCCGGCCCCGCTACGGCGACCGCTTCTATCGCATGTGGAGGTATTACCTCCTGTCGGCCGCGGCCACCTTCCGGGTGCGCAAAAACCAGGTCTGGCAGATCGTGCTGTCGAAGCGGGGGGTGCCGGGCGGTTACCGTTCCCTGCGCTGACCTTCCCGGGTGATGGCCTCCCGACCTGCCGCCCGGGATCTGGCCCTGTGGGTGCTCTCGGAGAACGCGCGTCGGGGCATCTGGGTGGAGGACGCCCTGGCCACAGTCCTGCGGCGTCACCCCCGGCTGCCTCCCGCCGAGCGGGCCCTGCTGTTGGAGCTGGTGCAGGGCGTCAAACGCTGGGAGATCTGGCTGGACTGGGCCCTCAGTCACTTCCTCCCCCAGCCCCTGAAAAAGCTCCACCCCCGGGTGCTCCTCATCCTCCGGCTGGGGGCCTATCAGCTGCGGTTCCTCAGCCGCATTCCGGCCCGGGCCGCCATCCATGAGGCGGTGGCCCAGGCCAAGGCGGCCGGTCTGCCCCAGGCCCATGGGGGCCTCATCAACGCGGTGCTGCGCCGCCTGGCCCGGGAGGGACCGCCGCCGTTGCCCCCCAAAGAGCGGGACCCGGTGGCGCACCTGAGTCTGGCCTATGCCCACCCCCCCTGGCTGGTGCAGCGCTGGCTCCGCCGGGAGGGCCTTCCGGCCGCCGAAGCCCGGCTGGCGGCCAACAACCGGGTGCCGCCCCTCACCGTCCGGGTCAACACCCTGAAAACCACGCCGGAGGCCCTGATCCCGCGCCTGGCGGCCGAGGGGATCAGCGCCCGGCCCACGACCTTCTACCCCCACGGCCTGGTACTCATGGCGTGGCGCACCCCGCCCCCGGAGGCTCCGTCCTACGGTGAGGGCTTGTGGCGCTTCCAGGATGAGGGGGCCATGCTGGCCGGGCTTCTGCTTCCCTTGTCCCCCGGAGACACCGTCCTGGAGCTGGGGGCCGGCCGGGGCGGCAAAACCACCCATCTGGCGGAGCGCCTGCACAATCAGGGGCTGGTGGCGGCGGTGGAGCTGCATTCCGGCCGCCTCCGGGAACTGCGCCAGGCGCTCCGGGCCTGGGGCGCTACGGTGGCGGCCCCCCTCCGGGCCGATGCCGGCCGGGCTTTGCCCCTTAAGGAGGGGGCCTGCGACGCCGCGCTGCTGGATGTGCCCTGCTCCGGGCTGGGGACGCTGAGGCGCCATCCGGAGATCAAAACCCGCCTAGCCGAGGCCGATCTGGCCACCTTTCCCCCCCGCCAGCTCCGGATGCTCGAGGTCGCCGCCCCGGCGGTGCGCCCCGGGGGCCGGCTTCTCTACCTCACCTGCACCACCGAACCGGAGGAAAACGAGGAGGTGGTGGCGGCTTTTCTGAAGGAGCACCGGGACTTCCGCCTACATCCGCACCCGGAGCTTCTGCCTCCGCCGGTGCGGCCCTTTCTCGAGGCCCCGGGCTGGTTCCGCACCTCGCCCGCACCCCACGGGGTGGACGCCTTCTTCGGGGCCCTGCTGGTCAGGACCGGCTAGGCAGCCCCAGGGGCGGTTATTCCCGCAGCCCCAGATACACCAGCGGGATGAGGGCCAGGCTGAGGGCGCCGGAGATGATGAGGGGCCATCCGTAACCCCAGGCGGCGCCCAGGGGTCCGAAGATCAGCGAGCCGGTGAGCACCCCCAGGGTGGTGGTGAGGGAGATGAGGCCGGAGTTGCCGCCGATGCGGTCCACATGGAACAGCCGGGCGATGGTGGTGTAGGTGAGCATGGCGATGAGCCCGTCCCCCACGCCGTGCACCAGGCGCCAGGCAAAGGACCAATACAGGGGTGGCAGGGTCATGCAGACGTGTCCCAGCCCGGAGGCGGCCAGACCCAGGATGAGAAACACCAGCGGCGGCAGGCGGCCCTCCAGGAAGCGGCCGTAGACGTAAGAGCAGAGGGCCACGGTGCCGAACTCGCCGGCCAGATACAGGCCCATGCCCCACGGGGTAAGACCGAGGCCGCTCTGGAGGAAGAGCCCCAGGCTGGTGCCCTCCGCGCCCCAATGCAGGGTGAACAGAAAGAGCCACAGGGCGAAGAAGAGTACCGGGCCGCTCCGGAAATCCCGGCCGTACTGGCGCAGCTCCACCCGCTGGCCCCGGGTGCGGGGCAGGAAGAAGGTGAGGCAGAACAGCGCCCCCAGCCCCAGGCCGAAGAGCCGGAACAGGGCGGGGAAGGGGAGGGTCTGGAGGATGAGCCCGCCCAGGAGGATGCCCACCAGCATGCCGCTCATGCGCCAGGCATTGTAGCCGCCGAAGCGCCGGGCATCGCCGCCGGGATTGGCCTTAAACAGCAGGATATCCAGGGATTGGCGGAAGAGTTGCAGACTCAGCCCGAACAGCCAGAAGACCGCCAGAAAAGGCCAGAAGTCCCGGACCGCGGCCAGCCCCCAGAGGCTGGCGGCGGTGCACCCCAGCCCCGCCTGGGTGAGGAGGCGGGCCGGATAGCGGTCGCCGGTGATCCCCACCGGGAAGGAGACCAAAAGCGAGGTGATGCTGAGGACGGCGTACAGGAGGCCGATGCGGGCGCCGCTGAATCCCAGGGAGCCCTTGAGATAGAGGGGCAGGAAGAAGTAGAGGGCCGAGATGACCAGGGCGTAGATGCTGATGAAGAGATTCAGCAGCAACCGCTCAGCGCTCCAGGGCCTTCTGGTTCAGGCGCACTTCCATGGCCCGGGCGGGGCAGACCACGCAGCACATCTCACAGGCGCTGCACTTGGCGGCGTCAAAGACCACCGACATCTCCGGCCGCTCCACATACAGGGCCCCGGAAGGGCAGATGGCGGTGCAGGTGCCGCACTGGTAGCAGCGTTCCTCATTGCGCCGCACCTCATGGGCCACCCGCTGCACCTTGACCCCCGCCTCCTTGAGATACTTGATGCCCCGGCGGAAGTTCTTGGGGTGCCCCTTGAGCTCCATGACAATGAGCCCTTCTTTGCGGGGGGTGATGGTGGCCTTGAGGAGGTTGAACTCCAGGTCAAAGTCCTTGACCAGCCGGTAGATGATGGGCTTGTCCACCACCTCTTTGGAAAACCGTAAAATGAGCATCTCGGCATGCATGGCGTCGTCCTGGCTGACATGATCCCCCGGCACTGACGGGAGGGCCGATTCCGTGGACCCCGGTCGGCGTGAGGTTCGGCGGGCGGGGGACAGGAGAAAGATGGCCTCCTCCCCCGCCCGGGCTCCCATCACCTTGGGGGCCGCCCTCACCTCACACCAGGCCGCCGAAGCGGCTCTGCCAGGCGCGGGCGAGCTCCGGCAGGCTGATATTTATTATTGTACTCGATTGATAAAAGACCCGAAAGCTTTGGTCGGGGCGGACCGTGCCCAGCCAGGTGAGGGGGCTTCCCTGGAAAAGGGCCTCCACCTCCCGGCGGTGTGCCGCCGCGACGCTGATCAGGAAGCGTCCGGCGGATTCCGCGTACAGGGCGGCATGTGCGGGGCCGCCCGGGAGGACGGGGGTGAGATCCGCCTCCACCCCCAGGCCGCCCGCCAGGCTGACCAGAGCCAGGTGCACCCCCAGGCCGCCCCGGGTGAGGGCCCGGCAGGAGGCCAGGAGCCCCTGCCGGAGGGCCTCCTCCAGGCGCCGGTAGCAGGGGAGGAACTCATCGCTCCGGACCTGGGGCACGCTCAGGCCGGTATAGCCCAAAAGTTCGTAGAATTCGGAGCCGCCCAGCTCCGGGCGGGTGGCGCCCAGGAGATAGAGATGGTCGCCGGGGGCCTTGAGCTCGGGGCTCACCACCGCGGTCAGATCGGCGAGGGGGGCCACGCCGGTGAAAAACAGGGTGGGCAGCCCCGAAACCCGGTGGGTCTCCCCGAAGGCCCCGGGATGCACCCCGTCCACATACATGCTGTCCTTGCCGGACAGAAGCGGCACCCCATAGGCCAGGCAGAGGTCCTTGACGGCCCGGCAGGCCCGGATGAGCTGGGCTGCCTTGAACTTGCCGTCGGGATTGCGGCTGGGGTGATACTCCACGCTGGGCCAGCAGAAGTTGTCCACCCCGCCGATGTGCTCCAAAGACGCGCCCACCGCCAGGAGCCGGCGCACCGCCTCATCAATGGTCACCGCGGCCATATGATAGGCGTCGATGCGGCTGTAGGCGGGGTTGAGGGCCAAAGCCAGGGCCAGGCCGCGGCGGGAGTCCAGCCGGGGCCGCAGGACCGCGGCGTCCGCCGGGATGGGCCAGGCCCGGCCCACCAGAGGCTTGAGGATGCTGCCTCCCTGCACTTCGTGGTCGTACTGGCGGGGGATCCACTCCCGGGAACAGAGATTGGGGCGGACCAGCAATTCGAGCAGGAGGCTTTCGTGGTCCGCCACCTCCCCCAGCACCGGCTCACTGAGGCGCATCCGGGGCGGGATCCATTCCGCCTCAAACTCCCAGGGGGGAAAATCCTGTTCCAGAAAGGAGAGCTCCACCGCCGCACAGGTTTTCTCCCCGTAGCGCACCACCAGGAGGCCGGAATCGGTGAAGCGGCCGATGGTGGCCACCTCCACTTCGTGGCGGTGGGCCAGCTCCCGGAAGGCGGCCTCCTCCTCCGGGGCCACCCCCACCACCATGCGCTCCTGGGACTCGGAGACCCAGATCTCCCAGGGGTCCAGGCCGGAGTATTTTAAAGGCACCTGCTCCAGCCAGACCTCCGCCCCTCCCGCCAGCCGGGCCGATTCCCCCACGGCGCTGGACAGCCCGCCGCCGCCGCAGTCGGTGATGAAGCGGATATAGCCCCGGTCCCGGGCCTCCATCAGGAAATCGTGCAGCTTCTTCTGGGTATAGGGATCGCCGATCTGGACGTGGCCCGCCGGGGTGCCGGGAGTGGCCACCTCCGAGGAGGCGGTGACCCCGTGGATGCCGTCGGCCCCCACCCGGCCGCCGCACATGAGGAGGTGATCCCCGGGCCGGGCCGCCTTGGAGTAGCCCGCCCGCCCGGCCACCTCCCGGGGGAGCAGCCCCACCGCGGCCACAAAGACCAGGCATTTGCCCAGATAGCTCTCGTCAAAATAGAGGGCCCCGGCCACCGTGGGGATACCGCTCTTGTTGCCGCCGTCCCGCACGCCCTCAATGACGCCGTCCAGAAGGCGCCGGGGATGCAGCCGGGGGGTCAGCGGCCCGGGGTAGTCCCGGGGGCCGACGCAGAAGCCGTAAAGCCCGGCAATGAGCCGGGCCCCCTGACCGGTGCCCAGGGGATCCCGATAGACCCCCACGATGCCGGTGAGGGAGCCGCCGTAGGCCTCCAGGTTGGAGGGGGAGTTGTGGGTCTCCCCCTTGATGACATAGCAGAACTCCTCATCAAAGGCCCCCACCCCGGCGTTGTCCCACAGGACCGACAGCACCCAGGGTTTTTCCCGGGCCAGGGCCAGGGTCGGGGCCTTGATGCAGTGCTCAAAGGGGTTGTCCAGGAGGAAGCGTTCGCCGGTGGCCAGATCCGTGTAATGAAACCGGCCCCGGAAGGTGTTGTGGTTGCAGTGATCGCTCCGGGCCTGGGCGATGTACTCCAGCTCCACATCGGTGAGGGGCCCGAGGCCCAGCTCCGCCCGCCGGGCCAGCACCCCGGGCCGGGAGAAATACTCCAGGATGACGGGCAGGTCCTGCTCCCGCAAGGCCAGGTGCCGGGCAGCACTCAGGGCCGCCAGCTCCTGGGGGGAGGCGAGGGGGAACTCCAGCACCTGGGGCTGGTGGACCAGCTCCACCTTGGGGAGGATGAGTCCCACCCCCATGGCGGGGTCCCAGTCCGCCCGGGAATAGACCCGGTACTCCTGGATGAGGTCGTTGGCCAGCAGCTCCCGGGCCAGCCGCTCCACCTGGGTCCGGGTGAGCGCCGCGCCCTGAAGGACATAGAGCCGGGAGGTATAGATCTGGGCCGCCGGGGGCAGGGGCCGCTTCAGGAAGGCGGCAATGGCCTCCCGGGCCACCGCGCCGGCGGTATCCCGCACGCCGGGCCGGAAGCCCACCCACACCGCCCAGTCAAAGTCCCGGGCCAGCGGGGCGTAGCTGCTGATCTGGGTCACCGGATTGGTGAAGACTTCCGTGCGCACTGCCTCCCACTCCGCCGGGGAGAGGTCCAGATCCAGGGTGAGGAGCCGCAGGACGCGCACCTCCTCCAGGGAAAAGCCGAAATATTCCATGGCCTTGCGGGCCACGGCGGCGCCTTCCGCGTCCGGCAGCTCCGGCCGCCAGGCGATCTCCAGTCGCTGGGTCATGATGGCTGTGCCTCCCACCCCCGGGCCTGTTCCCATCCCCCTGCCGGAGGGTGTGTTCGCCGCCAGGGAGCGGGCCCTCAGGGGTGAAGGGAAGAATGGCGGGATGATGTCCGAATATATCCCAAAGGCGGGGGACAGGAAAGAGGAAGGCGGCGCGGAGGAAAGCCCCCGCCCGGGAGGGGAGGGGGGAGGCTCTGCCTGCCGCCGCAGCTCGCACCGGGAGGTGCGGGACAGGATCCGGGCCCCCACAGGCGCCCGGCCTGGGAAGCCGCCCCCCCCTTGCCGATGAAGGGGTTCAGCGATCACACCTACCCCGCTTGCCAGGGAAGGGGGAAAGGAAGCGTGCTGCCTTGCCGCTAATGCCACCGGCGCTCTGCCTGCTGTCCACGGGGATAAGCGGGGGGTTCCGGCACCCCTGCCTGGGAGGTGGGGGCTGTCAGCGGAGATCAGGGGGCGGGACGGCTACCGGATGCGGCCTTAAGGGATCTTCGGAGAAGCTGCCTCCGGGAGGACCGCCCCTGCGGGGCTCCCGCAGCCTGCCGGAGACCACAGGAGCACAGGTACTGCAGGGAGGGATAGGGATGCTCCCTCTCCCCCACCACCTGCTGCCGGGGACTTCAGGAGAACAGGAGCTGGGCCGGGCCGTAGAACCGGTCCATGATGACCTGGCCCAGAAAGATCACCGAAGCGAAGATGGCCAGGGCGATGCCGGCGATGAGGAAGCCGTATTCCACGCTGCTGGCGGCCTCCTCGGCCTTCAGGAACCGGGTAAGGGAAAAGTCGGGCCTCATGGGGGGCTCCCTTCGCAGGGGGTTTACCCTCTCATCGGCATTTCGGAGGCGGAACTTAAACCTCAGCCTCCGCCCGGAACCCGAAGGCGCGCCAGCAGGGCGGTGGTGGAATACCCCGCCACATAGGGAATGATCACTACCCGGCCGCCCCGGGCCAGGACCTCCTCCCGCCCCGCCACCTCCTCGGGCCGGTAATCGCCGCCCTTCACCAGCACATCGGGCCCCAGCTCCCGGATGAGCTCCCGGGGCGTGTCTTCCGGGAAAAGCACCACCCGGTCCACGCAGGCCAGGGCGGCCAGCACCCGGGCCCGGTCGGCCTCGGGGTTGAGGGGCCGCCCGGGACCCTTGCCCAGACGCTGCACCGAGGCATCGGTGTTCACCGCCACCAGGAGGGCGTCCCCCAATGCCCGGGCCGTCTCCAGGTACTCCACATGGCCCCGGTGCAACAGGTCAAAGCAGCCGTTGGTGAACACCACCCGCCGGCCTTGGGCCTGCTGGGTCCTGACCCAGCGGGCGGCTTCCTCCCGGCTGATGATCTTTCCTGCCGTCATGGTCCCGTAGTCCGACCCTGGGGCCTCGGATTCCAGGGTAGGAAAAATGGCGTTGAGGGTGCAGGCAAGCCGGGGGGGCGGCGGTTCCCCCATGCCCCTCTTACTTTATCCCTGCCCCTTGGGACCCGGCCGGGCGCGGCCCAGGCTCCCTGGCGTCAAGCCCGGGCGCTCAGGGCGCCACCGCCCCCGGTTCCCGGGCCCTCTAGCCCGGAGCGCCGGTCTCCGTTCACCCGGCCCTGAATCCCGGGGGCGCCACCCGGGCCACAGTGAGGACCCGGACCTCCCGGGCCCCGGCGGCCAGCAGCGCCCGGCTGCATTCCCGCACGGTGGCCCCGGTGGTGTAGACATCATCCACTAACAGCACGCTTTGGCCGTGGACCGCCTCCGGCCCCCGCACGGCAAAGGCCCGGCGCACGTTTTCCCGGCGGGCCCGGGGATTGAGGCCCGTCTGCGGCTGGGTGTGGCGGGTGCGCACCAGGGTGTGCCGCAGCACCCGGCCGGGAAGGCCCCGGGCGAGCAGGAGCGCCTGGTTGAAGCCCCGCTCCTGGAGGCGCCGCCGATGCAGGGGCACCGGCACGATGAGGTCGCAGGGGGCAGCGAACTCAAGGCAGGCGGGCTCCGTGAGCCAATGGCGCAGCAGCGGCAGATACTCCAGGCGGCGGTAATATTTGAACTGCTTGATGGCCCGGCCGGTGAGGCCGTCTTCCTCATAGACCACCGCGGCCCGGGCCGCAGCAAAGGGCGGCGGCTCCTTCAGACAGAAGCCGCAGGGGCGGTCCGGCCCCGCGCGATTGAGGAACAGCCGGCCGCAGCGGGGGCACAGCGGGCTTTGCACCCGCACCACCCGGGCCTCGCAGGCGGGACAGAGGGGCGCGGCGGCCTGGGGCTCCACCGCCTCCCCACAAAAGAGGCACAGCCGGGGCAGAAAAAAATCCAGGGCGTAATGGGCGAGATTCCGGAGGGAGTCCCTCAGGGAGGTGAGGAGCATGCCCCTCACCCCAGGCGGGCCGCCAGCCGGCGGGCCAGAGCGTCGGCGTGGTGGAAGAGGGCCTCCACCTCGGCGTCGCTCAAGCCCGCGCCCAACGCCACCCGCCAAGCCTCCTCCCGGGTGATGAGGTCGCCGGGCGCATGGGCGTCGGTGTTGACGGTGAGGGGGGCTCCGGCGGCCACCGCCAGCCTGGCCACCCGGCCGTTAGTCAGGGAGTGCCCTTTGCGGGCGGAGAGCTCCAGGGTGATGCCCCGGGCCGCGGCCAGGCCCGCCTCCTCCGGGGTCAGAAGCCCGGGGTGGGCCAGAATATCGATGTCGGCCTCCAGGGCGGCCCGGTTGGTGCCCGGCGCCACCGGCTCTACCATGGTCTCGCCGTGGATGACGATGAGGGGCACGCCCAGCTCCCGGGCCTCGGCCACCAGCCCGCCCAACTGCTCCGGCGGCACGTGGGTGAATTCCAGCCCCGGGAGGAGGACCGGCGCCAACCCCCGGTTGAGGCTGGCCGCGGCCACCTTCAGGCGGGCGAAGACCTCCCGGAAGTTGCTGGCGTCCACGTGATCGGTGATGCCCAGATACCGGTAGCCCTTCACCTGGGCCCGACGCCACAGCTCCGCGGGAAGCAGCTCCCCGTCGCTGTTGAGGGTGTGGGTGTGCAGATCAATCATAAGGGTGGGATAGGGGCGCCAACCGCCGGCCGGAGGAGGTCATCCCCGGTTGCGGCCCGTCCTGAGGCGGCCCCGGGCCGGCAGGACCCGGAACCTGGCCCCCCTCCGGATCCCCGCGGCGCTCCCCCGTCCGGGCCGCTTCCAGCCGCCGGGCTTACATCTTGTATTTCCCGAAGTCCTCCGGGTCCAGGGACTCCAGGATTTCGGTCCACTTTTTGGCCTCTTCGTTGGTGATGGCCTCCTGGGCGGCCAGATCCACCCGCCGGGCTTTGCGGATGACCTCCTCCGCCACATAGATGGGGCATTTGGCCCGCAGGGCCAGGGCGATGGCATCGCTGGGCCGGGCGTCGATGCTCAGTTCCCGGCCGTCCCGGAACAGGTGAATGAGGGCGAAATAGGTGTTGTCCCTCAGATCGCAGACCTCCACCTTGGTCACGCTGATCTCCGTGGTGTCCAGGATGTTTTTCAGGAGGTCGTGGGTCATGGGGCGGGAAAATTTGATGTTCTCCAGCTCGCTGGCAATGGCGGTGGCCTCCAGCAAACCGATCCAGATGGGGACCGCCTTGTCCGAGTCCACATCCTTGAGAATCATGATGGGGCTGTTGGTAAAGGGGTCAATGGTCAGGCCCGACACCACCATCTGCCGATACATAACCACCTCCTCGGAGCGCCGGACCCCCAACCGAGCGGCCCTACGCCTCCCGCACCCACCTCCCTTTGAGGGAATGGGCGTATGCCTCGGTGATTTCCACCTGCGCCAGCTTCCCGACCAGATGCCGGGGGCCGGCAAAATTGACCACCTGATTGGTCCTGAGCCTCCCGGAGAGCTCCCCGCCCCGCTTGCTCTCCCCCTCCACCAGCACCTCCCCCACCCGGCCCACCAGCCAGCGGTGCGCCGCCAGGGTGAGGTCTCCGAGCAGGGCCTGCAGCCGGGCCAGCCGGTCGCTTTTGACCTCCTCGGGGACCTGGTCCGGAAAGTCCGCCGCCCGGGTCCGGGGCCGGGGGGAGTACTTGAAAGAGAAGGCGGCCTCAAAGCCGGCCTCCCGTACCAGCTCCAGGGTGGCCTCAAAGTCCGCCTCCGTCTCCCCGGGAAAGCCCACGATGAGATCGGTACTCAGGGCGATCCCGGGACAGGCCCGACGCAGGCGGGCCACCTTCTCCAGATACTCCTTCCGGGTATAGCCCCGGTTCATGGCCGTGAGAATCCGATCCGAGCCGGATTGGGCCGGCAGGTGCAGATGCTCGCACAAAGGCGGGAGCTCCCCGAAGGCGGCGATGAGGTCCTCCGAGAGGTCCTTGGGGTGCGAGGTGGCGAAGCGCAGCCGGGCCAGACCCGGGAGGGCCGCCAGCCGGTCCAGGAGCTGCCGGAAAGTGACGGGCTCAGGCAGGCCCCGGCCATAGGAGTTGACATTCTGCCCCAAAAGGGTGATCTCCTTGCCCCCGGCGGCCAGGAAATCCCGCACCTCCGCCTCGATCTCCGCCGGCGGCCGGCTCACCTCCCGGCCCCGCACATAAGGGACGACGCAGAAGGTGCAGAAATTGTCGCAGCCCTGCATGATGGTGACATACCCCTGGATGACCCCGGCGGGCCACTCCCGGCGCAGGGGCGCATAGCCCTCCCGGAGGTCCACGTCCACGGTGCGGCGCCCCCGGGCCTGGCGCACCAGCTCCGGCAGACGCCAGACGCCGTGGGTGCCGAAGACCAGGTCCAGATGGGGCACGGCGGCCAGGAGGCGCTCCCCCTCCTGCTGGGCCACACAGCCCCCCACCCCTACGATGAGATGAGGCCGGCGGCGCTTCAGGGCCCTCAGGCTCCCCAGGAGGCTGAGCACCTTGTGCTCCGATTTCTTCCGGATGGCGCAGGTGTTGATGAGATAAAGGTCGGCCTCCTCCGGGTCGGGCGTGAGCTCATACTCCGGCGCCAGCACCTGGGCCATGAGCTGGGAGTCTGCCACGTTCATCTGACAGCCGAACGTGCGCAGATACAGCTTTTTCTTCGGAGCCGCCATGGTTTTTATTAAATCCGAATCCCCCGGCCTTGTCAACCGGGCCGCCGGTGGCCTTCCTGCTGGACAAGCCTGCCCCGGCGGAGTAAAATCCCCACCAGGAGGGGGAAAAGGCGCCCCCAGGCCGCCTGGGGGTCCCACTGCAGTCCGGACATGATTCCTCTGCGCGGCGCTGCGGCCAAAGGACGTTTTCCCTGGATCACTGTGGGCCTCATCGGGGCCAATGTCCTGGTGTTTCTTTACACCCTGTATATCGGCCCCCAGGCCACCATGAACCTCTACTTCAAGGGCGGCGCGGTGCCCGCCAAACTGAGCCAGTTCAAGCTCCTCTCCCAGGGCTCCCTGTCTTTGCTGGCCACCATGTTCATCTCTTTGTTTTTGCACGCCGGCTGGGTGCATCTCCTCGGGAACCTCTGGTTCCTCTGGGTCTTTGGGGAGGCTTTGGAGGACGACCTGGGACATGGCCGGTTCCTCCTGTTTTATTTCTTCGCCGGCTTTTTCGCCTGTCTCTTCCATGTCCTGGCCTCCAGCCGGCTGGATGCCCCCCTCATCGGCGCCAGCGGCGCCATCGCCGGGGTGATGGGGGCCTATCTGCTGCGCCTGCCCCAAAGCCCCATCCTCACCGTGGTCTTCTGGCGCCTGAGGCTGGAGACCGCCCAGGTGCCCGCCTTTGTCTGGCTGCTGCTGTGGCTGGGGCTGCAGTTTTACGGCCTGCGCCAGGGCGGCACCGTGGCCTGGGTGGCCCATCTGGGGGGCTTTGCCACCGGGCTTCTGGCCGTGAATCTCTTCACCCCCCTGGAGCCCCGGCTGCAGCGCCAGACGGTGGCCGAGGTCCTGAGACCCGCCTCCCGGCGGCGTCCGGGCCGCAACCGCCGCAAATCCTGACCGCTTTCGGGGGCTGAGGCGAGACCGGGGGCTGGGCGGGTTGGCAAGGGAGGGCCGGAGCCCCAGAGCCTCCTCACATTCGAAGCCGGGAGATAAAGGATAATAAATTGATTTTTCTAAAAAAATTTATGACGGGGCCAGGGCCGGGGGGCATGTCCTCCGGTCCTTTCCCCGCCACCTCAAGGGATGGGGCATGAGTGACGCCCTCCTGAAAGTGGCCCGCCAGGCGGCTCTGGCCGCCGGAGCCCTCCTGCGCCTCAATTTCGAGCGCCCCCACGACATCACCCTCAAGGGCGTCATCGACCCGGTGACGGAAAGCGACCTGCAGTCCCAGGAGATCATCCTCTCCCTCCTCCAACGCGCCTTTCCGGAGCACGACATCCTGGCGGAGGAGGACCTGGGGGAGAAGAACCCGGGCCCCGGGGGTCATCCCCGGCCGCACGACCCTTCCCGGCCCCGCTGGATCATCGACCCTCTGGACGGCACGGTGAATTACGCCCACGGCTTCCCCATGTTCTGCGTCTCCATCGCCTGTGAGGTGGCAGGCGCGGTGGAGGCGGGGGTGATCTACGACCCCTTGCGGGAGGAGCTCTTTGAGGCCCGCCGGGGCCACGGTGCCTGGCTCAATGGCCGGCGGCTTAAGGTCTCCACGGTGGATCGCCTGGAGGCGGCCCTGCTGGTCACCGGTTTCCCTTACAACATCCGGGAGCGCCTGCCCGCCACCATGGCCCGGCTGCAAAACATGATCGCCCGGGCCCAGGGGGTGCGCCGGGCCGGTTCCGCCGCCCTGGACCTGGCCTATGTGGCCGCCGGCCGCTTCGACGGCTTTTGGGAGGAGGGCCTCAAACCCTGGGACACCGCCGCCGGGGTGCTGCTGGTGAGCGAGGCGGGGGGGCGCCTCACCACCTTTGAGGGCCGGCCGTATGACCCCTTTGCCCCCACGATTGTGGCCAGCAACGGCCGCCTGCACGACGCCATGCTGGCGGGGCTGGCGATCACCGCGGAGGCCGGCAGCTTCTGAGGCGAGGCCGGCCAGGGGAGGGGGAATGACCGAGGTCCCGGCGATCACCCGGCGGGTCCGCACCCGGCAGGGGGTCATGGCCGCCGCCCTGGCGGTGAGCGTGCTCCTCACCGGGGCGAAATTCTATGCCTATCACCTCACCGGCTCCGCCGCCATCCTCTCCGATGCCCTGGAGTCCATCATCAATGTGGTGGCCGCCGGTTTTGCCCTCTTCAGCGTGGTGTTGGCGGCCAAGAGCCCCGACCCCAGCCACCCCTACGGCCACGGCAAGATCGAATACCTGGCCGCCGGCTTTGAAGGCGCCCTCATCATCCTGGCGGCCTTGGGCATCATCGCCGCCGCAGTGCCCCAGCTCCTCTCCCCCCGGGAGCTCCCCCGCCTGGAGCTGGGATTGCTCTTTGTGGCCGCGGTGACTCTGGTGAACCTGGCCATGGGCCTCACCCTGATTCACTATGGCCGCCGCACCGACTCCCTGGTATTGGTGGCCGACGGCCAGCATCTCCTCACCGACGTCTGCACCAGCGTGGGGGTGCTGGCGGGGCTGGGCCTCCTCAGCCTCACCGGTCTTTTGTGGCTGGACGGGGTGGTGGCCCTGCTGGTGGCCGCCAACATCCTCTACACCGGGAGCAAACTGCTGCGCCAGGCGGTGGGCGGCCTCCTGGATGAGTCCGACCCGGTGCTCCTGGAGCGCCTGGTGAAGGTGCTCACGGAGCACCGCAAGGACCTGTGGATCGACGTGCACCGCCTCCGGGCCCGCCGGGCCGGGGACCGGGTGCTCCTGGATTTCCACCTCACCCTGCCCCGGGACCTCACCCTGGAGGAGGGCCACCGGGAGGTGAAGGAGCTGGAGCAGATCTTTGCCAAGGCCTTTGACGGCCAGGCGGACCTGCTCATCCACCTGGACCCCTGCACCCAGCCGGTGTGTCCGGTGTGCGGCCATGACCCCTGCAGCATCCGGGCTCACGAAGCCCGGGCCCGCAGTCTGTGGCAGCGTCAGACGGTGACCCAGGAGGATGCCTGCCTGCCGCCCGAATTGCCGAAGCCGGAACCGGGGGGTGAAGGGTAGGGGAAGGGCAGGAGGAAGGCGAGGACTTCCCCGACTCCTGGCCCCCTTTCTCCCGTGCGGGTCAGGGGAGGGCAAATAAAGGATTGACAGACGGCTCGCAGGTAACATATATAGTTATAGTACGATGATTGAGCGGACCTGTCTCTTGCATACTGGAAACTGGTGCTGGTGGCGCCTCCTGAGCCCGTGAGGTGCACCCAGCGCTTCTGACCCTCATCCGCCGGGGCCCCTCACGGGAGGGGGCCCCGGTTTTGCTTCCGGGCAACGCCGTGGCTCCAGCAAGGTCACGGCTTTTTTGTTGGCTGCACCGCAGACACCTGCCGCCAGGCGGCGGCGGGAGTGGATAAGGGAAAATCGGTACAACCACCGAGGCAACGCTGCGATGGTCATTCCGGATCTCCGCACTTTCCGGCAGTTGGCGGCCGGCGGCAATGTCATCCCGGTGTATCGGGAAATCCTGGGGGATTTGGAGACCCCGGTGTCGGCCTACAAGAAACTGCGCACCCCGGCGCCTTCCTTTCTCCTGGAGAGCGTGGAGGGCGGGGAGAAGTGGGGCCGCTTCAGTTTTCTGGGCTTCCATCCCCGGCTGCTCTTTCAGGTGCGTCAGCGGCAGTGCTTTCTCAGCCGGGATGGCCGGGAGGAGCTCCTGGACCCGGGGCTGGACCCCTTCGAGCATCTGGGCCGGCTGCTGGCCAGCTTCCGGCCGGCGGCGGTCCCGGGGCTGCCCCGCTTCTGGGGCGGGCTGGTGGGGTTTCTGGGCTATGACATGGTGCGCTATATCGAGCGCCTGCCGGAGCTGACCCCGGCCAGTCCGCTCCCCGAAGCCTGCCTGCTCCTTCCTGAGCACCTCCTCATCTTTGACAACCTGCGCCAGACCATCAAGGTGGTGGCCCTGGTGACCTTAAGCGACCGGGAGGATCCGGAGGCGCGCTATGAGAGGGCGGTGGCGGCCATCCATGACCTCATCGCCCACCTGCGCCAGCCGGTGCCGGCCTCGCAGCCTCCTCCTCCCGGCAAGGGCCCCAGGCTGACGAGCAACGTCACCAAGAAGCGGTTTGAGGCCATGGTGGCCCGGGCCAAGGAGTATATCGCCGCGGGGGACGTCATCCAGGTGGTGCTCTCCCAGTGCTTTCAGGCGCCCTTTGAGCATGACGCCCTGGACCTCTACCGGGCCCTGCGCTGCATCAACCCCTCGCCCTACATGTTCTTCCTGGAGTTCGGCGACCTGAAGCTGGTGGGCGCCTCGCCGGAGATCCTGGTGCGCCTGGAAGGGCGCCACATCACCTACCGCCCCATCGCCGGCACCCGCCCCCGGGGCAGGACCCCGGAAGAGGACCTGGCCCTGGAACAGGACCTGTTGGCCGATCCCAAGGAGCGGGCCGAGCATATCATGCTGGTGGACCTGGGCCGCAACGACGTGGGCCGGGTGGCCGCCATCGGCAGTGTGCGGGTGCCGGAGCTCTTCACGGTGGAGCGCTACTCCCACGTCATGCACCTGGTCTCCCAGGTGGAGGGCGAGCTGGCCGAGGGCGAGGACGGTTTGGGCCTGCTTAGGGCCACCTTCCCGGCGGGCACCGTCACCGGCGCGCCCAAAGTGCGGGCCATGGAGATCATCGAGGAGCTGGAACCCAGCCGCCGGGGCCCCTACGCCGGCGCCGTGGGCTACCTCGGTTTCGGGGGCAATCTGGATTTCTGCATCACCATCCGCAGCTTCACCGTGCACCAGGGCCGGGTCTATCTCCAGGTGGGGGCGGGGATCGTGGCCGACTCCGACCCGGCCCGGGAATTCCAGGAAACCGTGAACAAGGCCATGGCCCTGATGCGGGCCCTGGAGCTGGCGGAGGCGGGCCTGTGGTGAGAGGGGCAGAGCCGGGTTTTCCGGGCCCGGACCGGTCCGCCCCTTGGAGGTCGGGGGCAGAAAAATGCTGGTGATGATCGACAATTACGATTCCTTCACCTACAATCTGGTCCAGTATCTGGGGCAGCTGGGCGCCGAGGTGCGGGTCTATCGCAATGACGCCGTTGATCTGGCGGCCCTGGAAGCCCTCCCCATGACGCATCTGGTGATCTCCCCGGGCCCCTGCTCCCCCAACGAGGCGGGCATCTCCGTGGCCGCCATCCGGCACTTTGCCGGCCGGGTGCCCATTCTGGGCGTCTGCCTGGGGCACCAGGCCATCGGCCAGGCCTTCGGCGGCCGGGTGGTCCGGGCGCCTCGCCTCATGCATGGCAAGACCTCCCTCATCTACCATGACGGCCGGGATCTCTTCCAGGGCCTGCCCAATCCCTTTGAGGCCACCCGTTATCACTCCCTCATTGTGGAGCGGGAGAGCCTGCCGGACTGCCTCATGGTGTCGGCCCAGACCGCGGTGGGGGAGATCATGGGCCTCCGGCACCGTCAGCACGCCGTCTTCGGGGTGCAGTTCCACCCGGAGTCCATCCTCACCGGGGAGGGCCTCAATCTCCTGCGGAATTTCCTGAAACGGCAGAAGGGCTGACGGGAAGGAGGGGGGATATCTCCGGCGGCAGCCCGGGGTGCCAGGGGGAAACCCGGGAAAAACCGGATACGGCGGCACTCCAGGACCCGGGGAAAACCTGGCTGTCCGGAAACGGCGGATGACGCCGGCAAGGAACGCCAGGACCGGAGTGCAACGGAGCCAGGGGCGCGGATGCCCCGCCCCGGAAATCCCCTTCCCGGGCGGCCGGGGATGGGGTAAACCTGAATAAATGAAGAAGTCCGAACAGGCAAGGAAGAAAGACCTCCCCAAACCCCGGCGGGCCAGGGCCAAAGCCCCGGCGCCGGCGGAAACCGCCAAGGCCCCGGCCCCGAAGCGGTTCGCCATTGATATCTACCGGGCCTGGTGCAAGGAGTGCGGCCTGTGCGCCGAATTCTGCCCCACCGGCTGCCTGAAGCTCGATGACTCCGGCCGGCCGGTGGTGGCCGACGCGGCGGCCTGCAGCGGCTGCCGCTTCTGTGAACTGCACTGCCCGGACTTCGCCATCAGCGTGCGGGAGTGCGACGAGCACCCGCCGGCGGCAGGGGAGGAGTGAGTCAGGGTGATGCAAAGGTGGATCAGGGGCCAGGGGACGGGAGGCAGGATTCCAGGGCCGGTGGCCCCGGACCGGGGGCCCCGGGCCCGCGGCCGGCAGGAGGCCGCGGCATGAGCGATACGGGTCGGGTGATGCTGCTTCAGGGAAACGAGGCCGTGGTGGAAGGGGCCCTGGCCGCGGGGTGCCGCTTCTTTGCCGGCTACCCCATCACCCCGGCCACCGAGATCAGCGAGGTCATGAGCGTCCGGCTCCCCGCGGTGGGCGGGGTCTTCATCCAGATGGAGGACGAAATCGCCTCCCTGGGCGCGGTCATCGGCGCCTCCCTGGCGGGCGCCAAGGCCATGACCGCCACCAGCGGCCCGGGCTTCTCCCTCATGCAGGAGAACCTGGGCTTTGCGGTCATCGCCGAGGTGCCCTGCGTGATTGTCAACGTCATGCGGGGCGGGCCCTCCACCGGGCTCCCCACCCATGTCTCCCAGGGGGACGTGCAGCAGGCCCGCTGGGGTACCCACGGCGACCACCCCATCATCGTCCTGGCCCCCGCCACCACCCGGGAGTGCTTCGACCTCACCGTCCTGGCCTTCAACCTGTCGGAAAAATTCCGTATCCCGGTAATCCTCCTCTCCGATGAGGTGGTGGCCCACACCCGGGAGAAGATCACCCTGCCGCACCCCCGCGAAGTGGAGGTGGTGGAGCGCCTGAAGCCCACCATGCCCCCGGAATGGTACATCCCCTACGAGGACACCCCCCGGGGGGTGCCGCCCATGGCCAGCTTCGGGGACGGCTACCGCTACCACGTCACCGGCCTCATCCACGATGTCCGGGGCTTCCCCACCGAGCGGCCCGATGAGATCGTCCCCTTCCTGGACCGCCTCTTCCGCAAGATCCACCAGCACCTGCACGAAATCTGCCGGGTGGAGGAGTTTCTCACCGAGGAGGCCGACCTCCTGGTGGTGGCCTACGGCAGCGTGGCCCGCTCCGCCAAACGGGCGGTCAGGGAGGCCCGGGCCCGGGGGGTGAAGGCCGGCCTCGTCCGCCTCATCACCCTGTGGCCCTTCCCCCGGCGCTGGCTGGAGCCTCACCTGCGCCGGGTGCGGGCCGTGCTGGTGCCGGAACTCAACCGGGGCCAGATCTCCCGGGAGGTGAGCCGTATCAACCAGGGCCTCACCCGGGTGGAGAAGCTGAACCGCATCGACGGCCGCCTCCTCACCCCGGAGGAGATCCTCGGGCGCCTGATGAAAATGTAAGGAGACGGGACCGCAAAGGCAAAAGCCATGCCCGAATTCACCAAACTCATCCACAAATACCTGCGCCATGAAAAGAAATTCCCCCATGTCTGGTGTCCGGGGTGCGGCAACGGCATTGTCCTGGGGGCGCTGATCCGGGCCATCGACCGCACCGGCTTCAGCAAGGACGAGATCGTCCTGGTGAGCGGCATCGGCTGCTCCGGACGCATGAGCGTGTATGTGGACTTCAATACCCTCCACACCACCCACGGCCGGGCCCTCACCTTCGCCACCGGCATCAAACTGGCCAACCCCCGGCTCCAGGTGATCGTGGTCATGGGCGACGGCGACGCCACCGCCATCGGCGGCAACCACTTCATCCACGCCGCCCGGCGCAACCTCAACCTCACCGCCCTCATCATCAACAACCAGATCTACGGCATGACCGGCGGCCAATACTCCCCCACCACCCCCCTGGGCGCCCTCTCCAGCACCAGCCTCTACGGCAATCTGGAACAACCCTTCGCCATCGCCGAACTGGCCGTGGCCGCCGGCGCCGCCTGGGTGGGCCGCAGCACCGTCTACCACGCCAGCCACCTGGACCAGCTCATCGAAACCGCCATCCGCAAAAAAGGCTTCGCCGTGGTGGAAATCATCAGCCACTGCCATACCCAATACGGCCGGAAAAACAAAATGGGCGGCCCCGCCGACATGCTCCGCTGGCAAAAAGAAGTGGCCGTGCGCCTGGAAAAAGCCCAGACCATGACCCCCGAACAACTCAGAGGCAAAATCACCATCGGCATCCTCACCGACCGGGACCTCCCCAGCTACACTCGGGAATACCGCAAAATCCAACAGGCCGCCCAAGCCGCCCTGAAGGGCGGAGGGTGACGAGCCTTGGGGGGAGGGCCAGGGAACGCAGTTCCCTGCCCTCCCCCACGCCCCCCTCCCAACCCTATAAGGGTTTGGGGGAGGGGGCTTGGGGGAGGGGGTAAGGGCCCACGGCCCTTAGCCCCCTCCCCCCAAAAACCCACACGAGGCATTTTATGGGAGAGAGGGTGGAGATTCGGTTGGCGGGTTCTGGGGGTCAGGGGGTGATTTTGGCCGGGGTGATTTTGGCGGAGGCGGCGGGGGTGTATGAGGGGCGGGAGGTGGCTCAGACGCAGAGTTATGGACCGGAGGCCCGGGGTGGGGCGTCCCGGGCGGAGGTGGTGATCAGTGACGGGGAGATTGATTATCCCCGGGCGATGCAGCCGGACATCCTTTTGTGTCTGAGTCAGCGGGCCTGTGATGCGTATGTGTTTGATGTGAAGCCGGGGGGGATGGTGGTGGTGGATTCCGGTTTGGTGCAGCATCTTCCCACCACCCGGGCGGTGGCCTTGCCCTTTACGGAGATTGCCCGGCGGGAGGTGGGGGAGGGGATGATGGCCAACATTGTGGCCCTGGCGGCGTTGGTGACCCTCACCGGGGTGGTGTCCCTGAGGAGTCTGGAGGCGGCGGTGGCCGCCCGCATCCCCCCCGGGCACCGGGAGGCGGCCCGCAAGGCCCTGGAGGCGGGGGCGGCCGCAGCCCGGGAGTATCTCAACCGCAGGGAGGCCCCGCGGCCGACGGCGTGAGCGATGGCGATCCTTTTTGATCTCCTCATTGTTTATCTCCTGGCGGTGGCGGTGATTTTTGTCTGCCATCGCCTGGGGATCCCGCCTGTGGTGGGGTTCATCCTCACCGGGGTTCTGGCGGGGCCCCAGGGGTGGGGGCTCATCAAGGCGGCCCACGAAGTGGAGATCCTGGCGGAGATCGGGGTCATTTTGCTCCTTTTCACCATCGGCATTGAATTCTCCTTTGCCAATCTCCTGCAGCTTAGGCGCTCGGTGCTGGTGGGGGGGCCGCTTCAGGTGCTGCTCACCGGGTTTTTCTTCTTTTTCTTGTCCTGGAAGATGGCCGGCCTGAAGGTGGGGGAGGCGGTGTTCGTGGGCTTTCTCATGGCCCTGAGCAGCACCGCCATCGTGCTCAAGGTGCTGCAGAGCCGGGCGGAGGTGGAGACGCCCCATGGCAACACCGCCTTGGGGATTCTTATTTTCCAAGACATCATCATTGTGCCCATGATGCTCTTCATCCCGTTTCTGGCCGGGGTGGGGGGGAACGAAGTGGGCCGCAGGTTTCTCCTCCTTTTTCTGGAGGCCGCGGTGATCGTGGCCGCGGTGATTGTAGGCGCCAAGTATGTGGTGCCCCAGGTTCTCTATCAGATCGCCCGCACCCGGGACCGGGAGATCTTTCTTCTGGCGGTTTTGGTGCTGTGCTTTCTGGTGGCCTGGGGCACCGCGGCGGCGGGCCTCTCTTTGGCCCTGGGGGCCTTTCTGGCCGGCCTGGTGCTCTCGGAAACGGAATACAGCCACCAGGCCCTGGGGAACATCCTGCCTTTTAGGGATGTCTTCTCCAGCATCTTTTTCATTTCCATCGGCATGCTCCTCAATGTGGAGTTTCTGCTGCACCACCCGGTGAGCATTGTCTGCTCCGGAGCCCTGGTGCTGGCGGTCAAGGCCCTGATTGCCGGCGGCGCTGCGGTGCTGCTGGGCTATCCTCTGCGCACCGGCATCCTGGTGGGTCTGGCCCTCTGCCAGGTGGGGGAGTTCTCCTTTGTGCTGGCCAAGGCCGGGGTGGCCCAGGGTCTGCTTTCCGGGGATCATTACCAGCTCTTTTTGGATGTCTCGGTCCTCACCATGGCCCTCACCCCCTTCATCATGGCCGGGGCCCCCCGGTTGGCGGAGCTGGCCCTGCGCCTGCCTCTGCCGGCCCGCTGGCAGGTGGGCTCCTTCCTGCCGGTGGCTCCGCCCGAGGCTGCGGTGCGGGATCACCTGATCATCGTGGGTTTCGGGGTCACCGGCCGCAACCTGGCCCGGGCCGCCCGGATGGGGGGCATCCCCTATGTGGTCATTGAGATGAACCCGGAGACGGTGCGCACCGAGCGCCGCAAGGGGGAGCCCATCTACTACGGGGACGCCACCAACCCGGAGATCCTGGAGGTGGCGCATCTGAGGGCGGCCCGTATCGTGGTGGTGGCCATCAATGATCCGGCGGCCACCCGGCGCATCACCGAGCAGGTGCGGCAGCTCCATCCCACGGTGTATCTTCTGGTACGCACCCGTTATCTCCTGGAAATGCCGGTCCTGTATGAATTGGGGGCCGATGAGGTCATCCCTGAGGAGTTTGAGACCTCGGTGGAGATCTTCACCCGGGTGCTGAGGAAGTATCTGCTCCCCCGGGATGAGATTGAGCGCTTCATCCAGGAGGTGCGGGCCGAGGGCTACCGCATGCTGCGCACCCCGTCCCCGGAAGGCGCCACCCTGGCGGACCTGCGGCCGCATCTCAAGGACATGGAGATCACCACCGTGCGCCTGGCGGAGGGTGCGCCCCTGGCAGGGAAGACCCTGGCCCAGATGGAGCTGCGCAAAAAGTATGGACTCACGGTCCTGGCGGTGCGCCGCAACGGCGAGATGGTCTTCAACCCCGATCCGGACCTGGAGCTGGTGGCCGGGGATTTGTTGATCATTTTGGGCGCGCCGGAAAAGATCGCCAAGGGGGGCTTCCTCTTCCGGGGAGCGGAGTCAAAATGAATAATCCTGGGAGGAAGGTTGGTATATGGCAGATACAAATTATCTGAAATATGTCGTGGAAAATTTTGTGCGCCAAAAACTTTCTGAAGAATACAAGAAAATTTTGAACCAAAATTATTAAAATTGATAACTGGTGGGACCCACGAATTTGATGCCGTCTCTGAGGATGGGCATATTGTAGGTTACATCAAGACAGCCGGAGGCAAAACCGCCACCGGTAAGTTTCCGGTAGGAAAGGTCAATACTTCTTTGGCATAATTATATTATTTATCTTTGGTGGAGGCACCTGAACGCATGTTGATTCTTACCTCCACTGAATTTTATGAGATATTAAAAAGATATTTAACTGGACGCCTCGCTCACGGTTTGACATTAAAATTAATTACATTGCCGGAAGA
>JAILZL010000036.1 GCA_023512475.1 Syntrophobacterales bacterium | reverse complement strand
GGATAACGGGGCAATCATAAGAAATTATTATTTAACTAGAGCAAACAAGAAAAAATTTGAAAACTTCGCCAAAACAATTCATTTTTAAGAAAAATATATTTTTTCTGATCTGAAGGCACGTCACCCTGAAGCAGCTCGATTTTTTCACCATGGAAAGCCGCGCCGTTCCCATCAACATCGAGGATGAAATCCGCAAATCCTACCTGGAGTACGCCCTGTCGGTGATCATCGGCCGGGCCCTCCCGGATGTGCGGGACGGGCTCAAGCCCGTGCACCGGCGCATCCTCTATGCCATGGGCGAGGTGGGCAACCACTGGAACCGCCCCTACCGGAAAAGCGCCAAGATCGTGGGCGAAGTCATGGGTAATTACCACCCCCACGGCGACGCCGCCATCTACGAGGCCTTGGTGCGCATGGCCCAGGACTTCTCCATGCGGGCGCCCCTGGTGGACGGCCAGGGCAATTTCGGCAGCATCGACGGGGACGCCCCCGCGGCCATGCGCTACACCGAGGTGCGCCTCTCCCGGCTGGCCCACGAGCTCCTCCAGGACCTGGACAAGGACACGGTAGACTTCATCCCCAACTACGACGGCTCCCTCAAGGAGCCCGTGGTGCTGCCCACCCGCTTCCCCAACCTCCTGGTGAACGGCGGCTCCGGCATCGCCGTGGGCATGGCCACCAACATCCCGCCCCACAACCTGGAGGAGGTCTGCGAGGCCCTGCTGGCCTACCTGAAGGACCCGGAGATTACTTTAGAGGAGCTCCTGAGCATCATGCCCGGCCCGGACTTCCCCACCGGGGCCTATATCTACGGCGCCGACGGCATCGCCGACGCCTACCGCACCGGCCGGGGCCTCCTGCGCCTGAGGGCCAAGGTGACGGTGGAGCGCAAGGGCGGCCGGGAGGCCCTCATCATCCGGGAGCTCCCCTACCAGGTGAACAAGGCCCGCCTCATCGAGCGCATCGTGGAGCTGGTGCGGGACAAAAAGATCGAGGGCATCAGCGACATCCGGGACGAATCCGACCGGGAGGGGTTGCGGGTGGTCATCCAGCTCCGCAAGGATGAGCCGGCGGAGATCATCCTCAACCAGCTCTTTCTCCATACCCCGTTGCAGGTCACCTTCGGCATCAACCTGGTGGCCATCGTGGGGAACCGGCCGGAGCTTCTGAGCCTCAAGGACCTGCTGCACCACTTCCTGGCCCACCGCAAGGAGGTTATCACCCGGCGCACCCGCTATGAGCTGAAACAGGCCGAAGCCCGGGCCCATCTTCTGGCGGGGCTCCTCATCGCCCTGGAGCACCTGGACGCGGTCATCGCCCTCATCCGGGCGGCGGACCACCCGGCGGCGGCCAAAGAGGGGCTCATGGCCCGCTTCGGCCTCAGCGAGCTCCAGGCCCAGGCCATCCTGGACATGCGCCTGCAGCGCCTCACAGGTCTGGAGCGTCAAAAGATCGTGGACGAAGCCCGGGAGGTGGAGGCGGCCATCGCCCGCTACCGGGCCATCCTGGCGGATGAGACCCTGGTGAGGGAGCTCATCGCCCAGGAGCTCACCGAGATCAAGGAGAAGTTCGGGGAGCCCCGGCGCACCGAGATCATCCCGGTGGCCCAGGAATTCCGGGCCGAAGACCTCATCGCCGACGAGGAGATGGTGGTCACCATCAGTCACCGGGGCTATATCAAGCGCACGCCGTTGAACATCTACCGCAGCCAGCGTCGGGGGGGCAAGGGCCGCACCGGCATGGCCACCCGGGAAAACGACTTCGTCAGCCAGTTGTATGTCGCCTCCACCCTCAGTTATTTCCTCATCTTCACCTCCAGCGGCCGGGTCTATTGGCTGAAGGTGCATGAAATCCCGGTGGGCTCCCCCAGCGCCCAGGGGAAGGCCATAGTCAATCTCCTGAACCTGGGGGCGGAGGAGAAGATCGCCACCATCCTGCCGGTCCGGGACTTCCGGGAGGGGCTGAGCCTGGTGATGGCCACCCGCCGGGGGGTGGTGAAGCGCACCGAGCTGGGCTTCTTCCAGCGGCCCCGGAAAGGGGGCCTCATCGCCCTCAGCCTGGATGAGGGAGACGAACTGGTGAGCGTGGGCCTCACCGCCCCGGATCAGGACATCTTTCTGGCCACCCGGCAGGGCAAGGTCATCCGCTTTTTGGCCGCGGAGGTCCGGGACATGGGCCGCATGGCCCGGGGCGTCAAGGGCATGGAGCTGGCCGAGGGGGATGAGGTGGTGGGCATGGAGGTGATGCGGCCCCAGGACACCATCCTCACTGTGACCCAGCGGGGCTACGGCAAGCGCACCCCGGCGGACGCCTATCCCCGGCACCACCGGGGCGGCCAGGGGGTCAAGGGGCTCCAGATCACCGCCAAAAACGGCCCGGTTTTAGGCCTGGTGCAACTCAATCCCGAAGATGAAATCATGCTGGTCACCGACCGGGGCAAGATCCTGCGCATGGCCGCCCGGGATATCCCGGTGGTGGGCCGGGTGGCCCAAGGCGTCAAGCTCATCGATGTGGACGCCGAGGAGCAGGTGGTGAGCGTGGCCAAGGTGGCGGAGCGGGGCGAGGACGATGAAGGCGCAGGCGACCTCTGAGCCGGTCCCCGTGGCGGTCATCGGCGCCGGCTCCTGGGGCACCGCCCTGGCCCAGCTCCTGGCGGACAAGGGCCACGAGGTGCGCCTCTGGGTGCGGGAACCGGAGGTGCTGGCGGAGATCCGCCAGGGGGAGAACCGCACCTTTCTGCCGGGCGTGGCCCTCTCCTCCCGCCTCCGGCCCGAGGGCGAGTTCGCTCCGGTGTTGCAGGGCGCCACCGTGGTGCTGATGGCGGTGCCTTCCCATGTCTACCGGGAGACGCTGCGCCGGCTGGCCCCCCATCTGCCGCCCCGGGTCATGCTGGTGAGCGGCACCAAGGGCCTGGAGATTGACAGCCAGCTCACCATGGAGGGGGTGGTGCGGGAGGAGCTGGGGGCCGAGCTCCCCTACGCGGTGCTCTCCGGTCCCAGCTTCGCCCGGGAGGTGGCGGACCGCCAGCCCACCGCGGTGACCGTGGCCTCCCGCCGCCCGGAGGCGGCCCGCTTCCTGCAGCGCCTCTTTTCCACCCCCTATTTCCGGGTCTATACCAGCTACGACGTCACCGGCCTGGAGCTGGGGGGGGCCCTGAAAAATATCTTTGCCATCGGCACCGGCATGCTGGCGGGCTTCGGGCTGGGGGACAACCCCCGGGCGGCCCTCATCACCCGGGGCTTGGCGGAGATCACCCGCCTGGGGGTGCGTCTGGGGGCCAATCCCATGACCCTGGTGGGCCTGGGCGGCCTGGGGGACCTGGTCCTCACCTGCACCGGCCGCCTCAGCCGCAACTATCAGGTGGGCTACCGCCTGGGGAGGGGGGAGTCCCTGGAGGACATCCTGGCCAGCATGCAGATGGTGGCCGAAGGGGTGAAGACCTCGCAGGCGGTCTATCTGCTGGCCCAGCGTCTGGGGGTGGAGATGCCCATTGTGGAGGCGGTCTACCAGATCCTGTATACCGGTCTGTCTCTGAAGGAGGCCATCCGCCGTCTCATGGCCCGGGAGCTCAAGGACGAACTGGAGGCCATGGCTGAATCCTGGTAGCCCGGCGCCCCGCGGGCTTGAGTATTCCCGGCGCCCTGCCGTTATTGCGGATGACGCCCTCAGAGGGGAGGACCCCACATCCATGAGAACCTGCGAGATTGTCACGGTGAAAGACGAACGCCCCCGGGTGTTCGATGCCGTGGATACCTGTATCCCCACCCTGGGAGAGGCCAAGATCGACTCCCCCATCCGGACCATCCCCCTCTTCACCCGGGAGGGCCGGCTGATGGAGGAGAGCTTCGTCTCCGACCAGGAGCGGGTCCTGGTCTATGACACCCTGGAGTACCTGGAGCAACTGCGCCCCGGGGAGGAACCCCTCACCTTCGAGGTGGCGGGCCCCCGGGCCAAGATCTACTTCGACCCCTCCAAGACCAGGTGCGCCATCGCCACCTGCGGCGGCCTGTGTCCGGGGATCAACGATGTCATCCGGGCCATTGTGCTGCAGCTGCACCACCTCTACCGGGTGCGGCACATCTATGGCATCCGCTACGGCTTCCAGGGCTTCATCCCCAAATACGGCCACGAGATGTTGGACCTGACCCCGGAGGTGGTGGCCAACATCCACTCCTTCGGCGGCACCATCCTGTCCTCCTCCCGGGGCCCCCAGGACATCGGGGAGATCGTGGACGCCCTGGACCGGCTGAGCATCAACATCCTCTTCCTCATCGGCGGGGACGGGACCCTCAGGGCCGCGGACCTCATCGTCCAGGAGATCGCCCGCCGGGAGCTGAAGATCTCGGTGATCGTCATCCCCAAGACCATTGACAATGATATCCCCCTGGTGTCCCGCTCCTTCGGGTTCGATACCGCGGTGGAGATGGCCTCCCAGGCCATCCGGGCGGCCCACACCGAGGCGTTGGGCGCGCCCAACGGCATCGGCCTGGTGAAGCTCATGGGCCGCTACTCCGGGTTTGTGGCGGCCAACGCCACTTTGGCCCTCAGGGAGGTCAACTACGTCCTCATCCCGGAGCTGGACTTCGACCTGGACGGCCCCCAGGGCCTGCTGGCCAGCCTGGAGGAGCGTCTCAAGGCCCGCAACCACGCGGTGATTGTGGTGGCCGAAGGCGCGGGGCAGAAATTCTTCGACCCGGACAAGCTCCCCCGGGACCCCTCCGGCAACATCAAGCCGGGGGACATCGGCCTCTACCTGGTGGACCGCATCAAGGAGTATTTCGCCGCCAGGAAGGTCGACATCAATCTGAAATACATTGACCCCAGCTACATGATCCGCAGCATGCCGGCCAACTACAACGACCGCATCTTCTGCGGCTTTCTGGGGCAGAATGCGGTGCACGCCGGCATGGCCGGCAAGACCGCCATGCTGGTCTCCCGCTGGCACGGCCACTATGTGCACGTGCCCATCAAGGCCGCGGTGGGCAAATCCAAGGAGGTGGACCTGGATTCCCCCCTGTGGCGCAGTGTCCTGGAGTCCACCGGCCAGCCGCCCTTAAAAAACGTTCCCCAGGTCACTTGCACCTGAGGCGGAAGGTGACCGCGGAGGGGACAATGGAGGCTCAGGCACCGTCCGGGGGGGCCCCCGGATCCGGGGCGGCGGTCTTCGTCTGCCGCCTCTGTGGCGAGTGCTGCCAGGGAGTGGGAGGTATTCTCGTCACCCCCCGGGAAATAGAGTCTTTGGCTGACTTTCTGGGCCTCTCCCGGGAGGTGCTGGGCCGGGACTATCTGGTGGACTCCCCCCTGGGCCCCCAGGTGGCCGCCCGGGACGGTGCCTGCGTCTTTTTGGCGGCGGGGCGCTGCCGGGTGCACCCGGTGAAGCCCCGCATCTGCCGCCAGTGGCCCTTTCTCCCGGCGCTCCTGGCCGATCCCGAGGAGTTCGAGGCGGCCAAGGAGGCCTGCCCGGGCCTGGCCCCGCAGTGCACCCACGAGGATTTCCGGCGGGCGTTCCAGGCCCGGGGGGGATCCGGAGAACCAGATGGACCCGGAAAAAAAGGACCCCAAAAGTAAGGACCTGTGGGAAAAATTGGATGTGGTGGGGAAATTGGTCAATGTGGTCTTTCTGGCCGTCATCGCCACCGTCATCAAACTGGGGGCGGACAATATCGCCCACTCCCTGAAGCGGGGGGAACTGGTACGGAGCCTGATCAGTGATCTCACCACCCAGGAGGTGAAGGTCCGACAGGATATCGCCCTCATCGCCTTAAACCGGGCCATCGGCGACAGCCAGCCGGAACTGGTGGTGGAAATCGCCGAGATCATCCTCCACGGGCAAAAGGACCTGAGTGATCTGAGCGGACACCAGGCCTTCAAAATCATCCGGGAAAGGGATCCCCGCCGGGCCGCCGCCATCGAACGGGAGGCCGAAGCCGCGTTGGCCAGCTTCCGCCGGGACCTTCCTTCCCCGGCACACCTGGAGGAGACCCCGGTGCGGGTCCCCCTGCAGGCGCAGCGTCTGGCCGCCATCTTCCCCAACGTGATATATGTGCAATATCGGGGGAGCCACCTCCAGGGGGAGGCCCGGCGGTTTCGGGAGGTGCTGCTGGCCCAGGGCTTCACCGCCCCCGGGGTGGAAGAGGTCAGGACTGACATCAGCAATAATGTCAGATACTTTCACAAGGAAGACGAGGTCCTGGCCGCCAAGGTGCAGCAACTCGCCCGGGAATTTTTTCACCGGGACTTTGAACTGAAGGACTTCTCCTCCCGCTTCCGGGTGCCCCGGGGCCAGGTGGAGGTCTGGGTCAACCCGGAGCGCCTCTGATCCTCAGAGGCGGAATAAGGAAACCATGAACATCCTCGTCATCCTGGCGCATCCCCATCCGGCGAGCTTCAATCACGCCATCGCCGCCCAGACCGTGGCCACCCTGAAGGACCACGGGCACACGGTCTTTTTCCACGACCTCTATGCCGAGGGCTTCGATCCGGTGCTGCCGGCGGCGGAGATCCCGGAGGACGGTCCGGTGCCGCCCCTGATTCAGGAGCACTGCCGGGAGCTGGCCCAGGCCGACGGCATTGTCATTGTGCATCCCAACTGGTGGGGCCAGCCGCCGGCCATCCTCAAGGGCTGGGTGGATCGGGTCTTCCGCCCCGGGGTGGCGTATAAATTCGCCCCCGGCGAAGGCGGCGAGGGGGTGCCCCTGGGGTTGCTCCGGGCCCGCACCGCCCTGGTGTTCAACACCTCCAACACCCCGGCCCAGCGGGAGGTCCAGGTCTTCCGGGATCCCCTGGAAACCCTGTGGCGCATCTGCATCTTCGCCCTCTGCGGGGTGCAGATCTTCCAGCGCCGCACCTTTTCCGTGGTGATCACCAGCACCCCGGAGGAGCGCCGGATGTGGCTGGCCGAGGTGGACCGCCTGGTGCGGGAACATTTCCCGGCCGGGGAATGAGACCATGTCACCCCTGCCCGGGATGCAGCAGTCAGGGCGGGGGCAAAAGGGGAAAAAATGCGTATGGGGCAGTTGTTGTCGTGGGGGCTGATGTGGCTGTGCCTCACCCTGCCGGCCGCGGCTCAGACGCCGGAGACGGCCGAACAGCTGTTCCGGCAGGGCCTGACCGCCCTGCAGGAAGGCGAGGCGGCCCGGGCGGTGGAGCTGTTCAGTGCCGTGCTGCGCAAGGATGCCCGGTCGGCCACGGCCTATCTGAACCGGGGGGTGGCCTACCGCCGCCTGGGAAAGCTGACCGAGGCCCTGGCCGACTTTGACCAGGCCCTGGCCCTGGAGCCGGGTCTGGGAGAGGCCCTGTACAACCGGGCCCTCATCCACTCCCTGCAGGGCCGGCCGGAGAAGGCGGCGGCGGATCTCACCCAGGCCCTGGAGCACCTGCCGGATGACTGGCAGATTTACTACAACCGGGGCAATGCCTATCTGGACCTGAAGCGGCCCCAGGAGGCCCTGGCGGATTTCGACGCCGCCCTCAAGCTGAACCCCCAGGCCCCGGAGGTGCTGCATAACCGGGGCCTGGCTCACCTCCTGGCCGGACGCGCCGAGGCGGCCCTGGCCGATTTCGACCGCACCCTGGCCCTCAACCCCCACTTTGCCCGGGCCTATTACAACAAAGGCCAGGCCCTGGAGAAGCTGGGCCGCCTCCCGGAGGCCCAGCGGGCCTACCGGCAGTTCCTGGAGGCCGCGGATCCGGAAAAGGACCGGGGCCTGATGGAGCGCACCCTGGCCCACCTCAAGGACCTGGGCGGGCAGGAGGGGCAGAAGTGAGGCCCCGAGGGGGCGGGCGGGTAGCGCGGTGAAGTGAGCCCGGCGTGCGATCTCTGGCGTGACCCCTGCCCCGCCGGGTCGGCCGGGTGAATCTGTGCCGGCGAGAGTCGGGAGCCCGTGGCCCCTCCTGCCGGCCGGAAGCGGAAAGGCGCTGGTGCAGAGATGGCCTTTTATATCACCACCCCCATTTACTATGTGAATGCCGAGCCCCACCTGGGGCATGCCTACACCACGGTGGTGGCCGACGCCCTGGCCCGCTTCCACCGGGCCCTGGGTGAGGAAGTGCGCTTCCAGACGGGCACCGACGAACACGGCGACAAGGTCCAGGAGGCGGCCCGCAAGGCCGGGGTGCCGGTTAGGGACTTTGTGGACCGGATCAGCGCCAGCTTCCGGCGCTGCTGGGACGAGATGGGCATCTCCTATGACCGTTTCATCCGCACCACCGAGGCGGCCCACATCCGGGTGGTGCAGGAGGTGCTGGCCCGGCTGTACGATACCGGCGACATCTATTTCGGCGACTATGGCGGCCTGTACTGCTTCGGCTGCGAACGCTTCTACCTGGAGCGGGAACTGGTGGACGGCCTCTGCCCGGATCACCAGACCGCGCCCACCTATCTCAAGGAGGAAAATTACTTCTTCCGCATGAGCCGCTACCAGGAGTGGCTGGTGCATTATATCGAGGACCACCCCGACTGGATCCGGCCGGAGCGCTATAAGAACGAGGTCCTGGGCTTTTTGCGGGAGCCCCTGGAGGACCTGTGCATCTCCCGGCCCGCCCGGCGGCTCTCCTGGGGCATCCCTTTGCCCTTTGACGATCGCTTTGTGGCCTACGTCTGGTTTGACGCCCTCCTCAATTACGTAAGCGGCCTGGACTATCCGGAGGGGGAGGCCTTCCGCGCTTTCTGGCCGGCGGCCCAGCACCTCATCGCCAAGGACATCCTCAAGCCCCATGCGGTCTACTGGCCCACCATGCTCAAGGCTGCGGGGATCCCTCCCTTCCGCCACCTCAATGTCCACGGCTACTGGCAGATGGCCACGGGCAAGATGTCCAAAAGCCTGGGGAATGTGGTGGAGCCCCTGACCCTCATCTCCATGTACGGCAACGATCAGGTGCGCTACTTTTTCCTGCGGGAGATGGTCTTCGGGCTGGACGCCACCTTCAGCGAGGAGCTCCTCATCCAGCGCCTCAATGCGGACCTGGCCAACGATCTGGGGAATCTCTTCGCCCGCAGTCTGGGGATGTCCTTCAAATACCGCCAGGGGGTGGTGCCGGCGCCCCAGGAAGCCGGGGCCCGGGACCGGGAGGTGGCCCAGGCGGCCGCGGATACGGCGGCGGATTTCCTGCGCCTCTTCCCGGAGCTGGAGTTCCCCAAGGCCCTGTCCCGGGTGTGGGAGTTCATCAGCCACCTCAACCACTACATCGTGGAGACCGCCCCCTGGGAGCTGGCCAAGGACCCGAACGCGGGGGCCCGCCTGGACACGGTCCTCTATCACCTCCTGGAAGGCCTGCGCTGGCTGGCGGCCCTCCTGCAGCCGGTGATGCCGGAAAGCACCGGAAAGATGGCGGAGATGCTGGGGATGGGCCCGGCCCTCCTGGCGCAGCCGCTCCCCCGGGTCCTGGTCTGGGGGGGCCTGACCCCCGGGACCACCCTGAGGAAGGGGAAACCCCTCTTCCCCCGCATCGAGGGGGAGAAGCAGGAATAAGGCCCGGTGGGGTCCGTAAGGGGGAGGGACCCGCAGGGATGGCGAAGAGGAGAGGGAAGGGGCCCCGGGGGGGATGGCTGACGGGGGCCTGGCTGGGGCTCCTGGCCGCGCTCCTGGCCGGCTGCGCGGCGCCGGTCAGCACCCTGCCTCCGGCCCCGCCGCCGCCCGGGTGGGCCAGCCCCCAGGAGGCCGCCCTGGAGCAGGCCATCCGGAGTTATCTGGGCGCGCCCTATAAAAGCGGCGGCACCGATCCCACCGGGGTGGACTGCTCCGGTTTGGTGCAGGCGGCCTTCCGCCAGGCGGGGATCGGGCTGCCCCGCACCGTGGCGGAGCAGTTTGCGGTGGGGCGGCCGGTGGCTTGGGGGGAGCTGCGCTTCGGGGACGTGCTCTTCTTCAACCGCCTCTGCCAGACGGCCAAGGGAGGCTGGTTCTCCGCCGGGCTGATGGATCCGGGCCGATTGCAGGAGGTCTGCCATAATGGTATCTATCTAGGGAACGGCCGCTTTGTCCACGCCGCGCCCCGGGGGGTGAGCGTCACCCGCCTGGAGACGGAGGTGTGGCGGGCCTCCTTCGCCGGGGCCCGGCGCTACCTGCCGGGGCCGCCCTGACGGCCCGGCGGGCCCGGCAACCGGTTCCGGCGCCGGAAGCCGCCAGGCGACATCCCAGCATGCCACAGACCCAGCCCCCTCAAGTCAATTATCTCCGGCTGTCCATCACCGACCGCTGCAATCTCCGCTGCGTCTATTGTCTGCCGGGGACGGAGTTTGAGAAGCTCCCCAGCCGGGAGATCCTCAGCTATGAGGAATTCCTGCGGCTGGCCGGGGTGGCGGCGGCGGTGGGGCTGAGAAAGATCCGGGTCACCGGCGGCGAGCCCCTGGTGCGCCAGGGGGTGGTGGATTTCCTCCGGCGCCTCACCCGGGTGCCCGGGGTGGCCAAGGTCTGCCTCACCACCAACGGGGTGCTGCTGGCGGATCTGGCGGGGGACATCTTTGCCGCCGGGGTGCGCCACCTCAACCTCAGCCTGGACACCCTGGACGCCGGCCGCTATGCGGCCCTGACCGGGGGGGACCATCTCGCCCGGGTGCTCACCGGGCTGGAGCGGGCCCTCGCCCTCGGGTTTCAGCCCCTGAAACTCAATTGCGTGGTGCTCAAGGGCATCAACGACCAGGAACTGGTGGACCTGGCCCGCCTGGCCCGGCATGAGCCCCTGGAGGTGCGCTTCATCGAGTTCATGCCCATGGGGGCGCCGGAGCGCTGGCAGGCGCATTTCCTCCCCATGGCGGAAGTGAAGGCCCGGCTGGCGGAGCTGGGGCCTTTGACGGCGGTGGCGGCCGGGCCCACCGCCGGGCCGGCGGAGCTGTGGCAGCCGGCGGGCTTCAAGGGACGGCTCGGCTTCATCAGTCCGGTGAGCAGCCACCACTGCCCCACCTGCAACCGCCTGCGCCTCACCGCCGCGGGGAAACTCAAACCCTGCCTCTTTGCCGCCACGGAGCTGGATGTCAAGGAGCCCTTGCGCCGGGGCGCCTCGGATGCCGAGCTGGCGCACCTGCTCCGGGAAGCGGTGCGGCACAAGGCCAGGCGGCCGGAGCGCTCCTCCCCGCCCACCCCCGGGATGGCCCGGCCCATGCGCAGCCTCGGCGGCTGAGGCCAAGAGGGCCTGTATCCCCGGGCCGCCTCTCAATTTGACAATGCTCCCCCCTTGCTGTTGTGATATATTTCTCAGGTTTCCTGATAAACAGATATCCTCGCCCGGGCACCCGGCTTTTCCGGCGGCGGCAGAGCCGCTGCCGGTCCGGGTCGGGGCTGGCGCCATTGTTTGGCATGAGAAATGCAATACATCCAAGCCTGAGCACTTCCCATCCCTGTAAGGAGCAGGTGCATGAAACTGAGCGTGGTCATGCCGGTATATAACGAAGAGAAGACCCTGGAGGAGATCTTCCGCCGGGTGCAGGCCACCCCGTATGACAAGGAGATCATCGCGGTGGACGACTGCTCCCAGGACCGCTCCCGGGAGATCCTGAAACGCCTGGCGCAGCAATACGACAACGTGCGCCTCTTCTTCCATGACCGCAATATGGGGAAGGGCGCGGCCCTGCGCACCGGTTTTGCCCAGGTGACCGGGGATGTGGTCATCATCCAGGACGCCGACCTGGAATACGATCCCAAGGACTACCCGGCCCTTTTGGACCCCATCCTCCGGGACCTGGCGGATGTGGTCTACGGCAGCCGCCTCATCGGGGCCCAGCCGCACCGGGTGCTGTTTTTCTGGCATTACCTGGGCAACAAGGCGGTGACCACCCTCTCCAACATGTTCACCAATCTCAACCTCACGGACATGGAGGTGGGGTATAAGGTTTTCAAATCCTGGGTCATCAAGGATATTCAGATCAAGTCCAACCGCTTCGGGGTGGAGCCGGAGCTCACCGCCAAGATCGCCAAAAAGAAGGTGCGCATCTACGAGGTGCCCATCAGCTACCACGGCCGGGACTACAGCGAAGGCAAGAAGATCACCTGGCGGGATGGCATCGCCGCCATCTTCCACATCATCCGTTTCCGCTTCTTCGATTGAAACCGGCCCCGCATTTTCGGGAGAGGAGGCCACAGGCGGCAAAGCCCCGCCCCCTTCCCAGACCCTTTCCCCGCCCCTCAAAGAAAAAAACGAGGCCGGCGCCCCGCTTCCGTGGAGCGGCCCCGTGGCGGCTTATCCGAGGCCCCGGTACATGAGCCGGATAAGCGGCCCCCGTGTGTTCCGGACTCAGTTGCGGCTCTTTTGGCTGGGGAAGCGCACTTCGATGATCTTGGGCTTGGGCCGGCGGGGTTTGCTCTCCTCCTCGGCGCCGGCGAGACTGGGGGTGGCCGCCACCCGGGTGGGGGCGCCCTGGGGGGTGAGCATCTTGGCACCCTTGGCCGCCGGGAGGGCAGGGGGGCGGCCGGGTTGGCTCAGGCCCTGGTAGGTGCCCACCACATTGTGGACGAAGGTCTGGGTTTCCGGGATGGGGGGGATGGCGCCGGTTTTGGCCACCCGCTCCGGGCCGGCGTTGTAGGCCGCCACCGCCAGAGGCACGTTGTGCCCGAAGCGGTCCAGGCAGTAACGCAGATAGCCCACCCCGCCCATGATGTTCTGCTCCGGGTCGAAGGGGTTGCGTACCCCCATGAGGTCCGCGGTGCCGGGCATGAGCTGCATGAGCCCCTGGGCGCCTTTGGGGGACACCGCCTGGGGGTTGAAACCCGACTCATGGCGGATCACCGCCCGCACCAGGGCCGGGTCCACCCCGTACTGGCGGGAGTATTTCTGGATCAGGGCCTCCAGATGCGGCGGGGGGCTTGAGGGACGGGAAAATCCCCCGGGCCGGAAGACGGCCTGCGGCCACACCCGGGTCTTGTGTTTGAAGATATAGACCTCCACCTCCTTGCTCAACAGCACCGAGAGGCGGTCCCGGGAGGTAAGGCCCGGGTCGTCTTTGCCCGCCAGCACCAGGGAGCCTTCCCGGGAGGCCACCGGGGTGTCCGCGGCCGCGCCTGCGGCCAGGAGCACCGCCAGCGCCAATATAAGGACGGCAAATGACCCACTCCTCCACATACCCTGCATTCTGGTGAATCTCCTGGCCTTTGTCAACCGGAAAAGTCCTTTGTCCCGCTTGCAGCCGATCCCGGTGGCATTATAAAGTGGGGACGAGGCGAGGAATGGGGGGAGGCGGGCCGGGGAGCGAGGCGTTCCGGTCCGCCCGGGCCTCCTTTCCGGCCCCGGAAAGAGGGGGCATTGACGGCCTGAGGCCATGCCCCTGGGGCAGGTCAGGGGACCCCGGCCCTCCTGCCGCCGGAATATGCCATGAACACGCCGCCCCTTCCCCCCCCCGGCCCCGCCCCGGCCAGGCCGGCCGTTACCCGGCCCCTGGTGCCATTGGTTATTGCCTTCATGGCGGGGATCGGGGCGGCCACCTGGGGGCTCCCCTGGTCCCGGACCTGGGCCGTGCCCCTGTTGGTCGGCGGGGGCTTGGGCCTCCTCTGGGGCTGGTGGACGGACCGGCGGCTGCTCCTCCTGCCCCTGGTCTGGTTTTTCCTGGCGGGCGCCGCCTTTCATCATCAGAGCCTGCATCCGCCCTTTCCCCCTGAGCATATCACCCGCCTGCCGCTGGAGGAGGAGCTGTCCCTGCGGGGCCGGCTGGCCCGCCCCCCGCGGACAGGGCCGGCGGGGAGGCAGTTGGTGCTCCAGGTGGAGAGCTGGCTGAGTCCCCAGGGGTGGCGGCCGGCCACCGGGCTGGTGCTGATCCATGCCCCTTTGGGCGAGACGCCGCCCATAGGCAGTGAGGCGGTAATCCGGGGGAAGCTGACCGCCCCCCGACGGCTGATGAACCCCGGGGCTCCGGACCGTCCCCGGAACCTGGCCCGGGAAGGGATCTTTCGCACCCTCAGCCTCCGGGAGCCGGAGGAGCTCCTCTGGCTGGCGAGGCCGGAGCTGCCGCTCCGGGAGCGGCTGCGGGGGGGCATCCGGGTCCTCCTGGAGCCGTACCCCTTGGAGGTGCGGGCTCTTTACCGGGCGCTCCTGCTGGGGGAGCAGGGGGAGATCACCCGGGAGATGCGCCAGGCGTTAAGCCGCACCGGCACCGCCCACCTGGTGGCCATCTCCGGGCTCCACCTGGGGATGGCCGCCGCCCTGACCTATGCCCTGGTCTTTTGGCTGCTCCGGCGCTTTCCCGGGCTGCTGTTACACCTCCCTGCCGTGAAGGCCGCCACCGTGGCGGCGGCGGTGCCGGTGGTGGGCTATGCCTGGCTGGCGGGGGGCTCGCCCGCCACCCAGCGGGCGGAGGTGATGGTTCTGGCCTATCTGGCGGCGGTGCTCCTGGGCCGGGCCCGGGAGGTCGTCAGCGCCCTGGCCCTGGCCGCCCTGGTGATCCTGGCCCTCAACCCCCTGCGGCTCTTTTCCCCCTCCTTTGCCCTGTCTTTCACTGCGGTGGCGGGCCTCCTGACATTAGTACCCCGCTGGTCCGCCTGGCTGCCCCAGGTGCCGGAGGAGGGCGGCCTGCGAAGCTGGTGGCCCCGCCTGAGACGCTGGCTGCCGGAGGCCTTTGTCGCCTCCGTGGCCGCCTCGGTGGCCACCGCGCCGCTTGTGGCCTGGTTTTTCAACCTCCTGCCCCTGGTGGGCTTTGTGGCCAACCTGGCGGCCATCCCCCTGGTTCTGGGTGTGGCCCTGCCGCTGGGGGAGCTGGCCGCCCTGGCCCGGATGCTGGGTTTCCCCCAGGTGGCCCGGGGTCTTCTGGACCTGGGGCAGTGGCCCCTGTGGCTGGGATGGCAGATTATTGACGGGCTGGCCCGGATGCCGGGCGCGGCGGTCATCTGTCCCACCCCCACGCCCCTGCAGGTGGCCCTGGCTTATCTGGCGGTGGCCTTTCTGGGCCTGCCCCGCGGGGGCCGGCTGGCCTGGGGCGGCGCGGCGCTGACGGCCATGGCCCTGCTCCTCACGGTGGTCCTGCCCCGGACAGCGCCGGAGGGGGTGGAGGTCACGGTGCTGGACCGCCCCGGCGGGCTGGCAGCCGTGGTCAGCACCCCCGAAGGCCGGCGGCTGCTCCTGTCTGCCGGCAGCCCCAGCTTCCCCGGCCGGGAGGAGCTCTTCCTGGAGGTGGTGCCCCGGTATCTGCATCACCGCCAATTCCGGCACCTGGACGAGGTGGCGGTTTTTGCCCTGACCCCGGCCAACGCCCCGGAACTCCTGGAGGTGGCCCGCCAGTTCCGGGTGGGCACCTGGACCCTGACCTGGCCCCGGGAGCCCTCGCCCGCGGGGGTGGCGCTCCTCAACCTTCTGGGGGATGAGGGGCAAAGGGTGCTGCGGCTGGGGCCGGAGCCCCGGCAGCTGGACTGGGGCCCCCTGTTCATGCGCTTTCTGCCGCTACCGGGAGCCTTCGCGCTGGAGCTCGAGGCGCATGGTCGCCGGGTGGCGCTCCTTCCCCCGCGGGCCTGGGAAAACCTGGAGCTGCCGGCAGCGGGGACGGTGGGGTGGGAGGCCGTCGTCGCCCCCCGCCTGCCGTCGCCGGAGGGAGGGGCGGCCGTGAAAGCCCGCCGCTGGGTGCTCTATGGCGGAACAGGGGACCGTTTCGACCCCCGGGCTGCTCCCGGGGTCAGGTTTCATACTCGCCAGGGGGCGGTGACCGTGCTGCTCACTGCGGCGGGGGTGCAGGTCTCCCAGTGGTCCGGCCCCTGAGTCTGGCGTCGGGGGCACTTTTTCGGGACGGAGGGCATGCGGCTCTTCAGAGCAAAAGGGGCGGCCTGCCGCCGCCCGCCTCTTGGGGAAGGGAGTCCATCAGCTCTTGCGGGAGGTCTTGGGGATGAACTGGGACATGAGCTGCTTGGCCTCGCCGCCGCATTTGGGGCAGACCACCCCGCCTTTTTCAAATTCGGAGATGCTCATGACGCGCGTGAATTCTTCCTTGCACTTGAGGCACTGGAATTCGTAAGTGGGCATATACTCCTCCTTTCTCGGGGCGCCGGGGGAAGCCCGCCGGGGGCCCGGGATCTCAGGCCAGAGTCGGATGCATCAGTAATTATAAGGCCGCCCCCCCTCGTTGACAAGGGGACGAGCAGCCCTGGGGCCGTTAAAGAACCCGTCGCCGCCGGCCGATACACAGGCAGGAAGGGGGCGGCTGGACGATGTTGGTCCTCATCGGCATGGCGGTGGTGACGCTTTCGGTGGTGGGGGGGTTCATCCTCGCGGGGGGCAATGTCCTCGTCCTCTTTCAATGGGCGGAGTTCCTCATCATCGGCGGCACCGCCCTGGGCGCCCTCCTCATCTCCACCCCCAAAGCCACCCTGAACAAGATTGTGCATTACCTGGTGGGCTCCCTCAAATCCGCCGGCCCCAAACGGGAGACCTTCATCGAACTGCTGCAGGGGCTGTACGAGATCTTCCAGACCGCCCGGGTGAAGGGCCTCCTCACCCTGGAGGAGCATGTGGAGAAGCCCCAGGAGAGCGAGATCTTCAGCCGCTACCCCGCCATTCTCCATAATCCCCACGCCCTGGAATACCTCACCGACTCCCTGAAGCTCCTGGTGGTGGGCGGGGTGCCGCCCCTGGAGCTGGAGCTGCTGCTGGACGCCGACCTGGAAACCCAGGAGGCGGAGGGCAAACGCCCGGCCCACACCCTGGGCCGCATTGCCGATTCCCTGCCGGGCATGGGCATCGTGGCCGCGGTGTTGGGCATCGTCATCACCATGGGGGCCATCGGCGGCCCGGCGGCCGAGGTGGGGCGCAAGGTGGCCGCCGCCCTGGTGGGCACCTTCGTGGGGGTGCTCATGTGTTACGGCTTCCTGCAGCCCCTGGCGGCCCAGATCGAGCACCAGGCCGAGACGCAGGATCTGGCCCTCAAGGCCATCAAGGCCGGCGTGGTGGCCTATGCCAAGGGCATGCCCCCCATCGTGGCGGTGGAGTTTGCCCGCCGGGTCCTCACCAGCGATGTCCGCCCCAGTTACGCCGAGGTGGAGGAGGCCTGCCGGGCCATCAAGGTCAAAGCGGCATAAACCCGGGGCAGCCCCGACGGCCCGGCGGCCGGGAGCCCCAAGGACAGGCAAGGAGGAGAGCGCGCTCAGGGCGCGCCAGTGCAGATGACGTCTCCGCCCCCGGAATCCACCGAGCCCCGGATCGTCAAGAAGAAGAAGGTGAGCGGCGGCCATCACGGCGGCGCCTGGAAGGTGGCCTACGCCGACTTCGTCACCGCCATGATGGCCCTGTTCATCGTGCTCTGGATCATGAGCCAGAGCCAGTCCATCCGCCTGGCGGTGGCCCAGTATTTCAAAAACCCCGGGGTGCTGCCCGGCGCCGACGGTCTCATGGAGAAAAGCGACCTGGGGGGCGAGATGCCCACCCCCGGGCACAGTCAGGAGCTGCAGACCCCGGCGCCGGCGAAGTCGGAAATCAATCAGGGGCGGGATGCCCTGGAGGAGGTGAAGAAGCGCATTCAGGAGGTCATCGCCCAACTGCCGGAGCTGAGCCAGCTCAAGGAGCAGGTGGCTTTGGAAATCACCCGGGAGGGCCTGCGCATCGAGCTCCTGGAGCGGGAGAGCCCCACCTTTTTTGACATCGGCAGCGCCAGCGTCAAGCCCGAGGCCCAGAAGATGTTTGCCTATCTGGCCCAGGAGCTGGGGCGGCTGCCCAACCGCATCACCCTCGAAGGCCACACCGACAGCCGTCCGTACGGCACCTCCAGCTACACCAACTGGGAGCTGTCCACCGATCGGGCCCACGCGGTGCGGCGCCTGATGGAGACGGCCGGCCTCAAACCCTCCCAGCTCTACGCGGTGCGGGGCTTCGCCGACCGGCAGCTCAGGCGGCCGGAGGACCCCCTGGATTACCAGAACCGCCGGGTCAGCATCATCGTCATGCTGCCTAACCCCCCAGACCTGGATCTCCGTCTGGAGGTGCCTCCCCCCGCCCCGCCGGGCCCCGGGGCCGCGCCCTCCGGGCTGCTGGAGGGCCAGGGCCGCCTGCACCAGGAACTCCAGGAGACCCTGAAGACCATTCAGCCCGGCACCCGGCTGGGGTGGTGACGGGCACGCCGGCGGGCGATGACGGGCATAGGGCGCCGGAGGGAAGGGCCGTTGTCTTCTCTTCCGGGGTCGGTCCGGGGTGGGCGGAGGTCCGGTCCCCCGGAGCCGAGCTGCGAGAGTGGCGGGCCGCCCGGCCCAGGCCCGGACCCGGCCCCCAAGTCCGGCGGCGGTGCGGGGTTCGGATCCCGCCCGGGGCCCGGGTGGCTTCCCCCCTGCCGGGCTTCGGGTTGGGGGCATAACCGGCAGCCCCAGCCGCCCACAAGGGCCAGACTCCCCGGGGGCCTTGGGGGACCGGATGAGAGGCCGGGTGCCCCGCCTAAGCGCCAGGGGGACTGGCGGCCCGGGGACACCCCTTCATCCCAGGGGCGGGGCAGGCGCGGCGGGCCCGGCTGGACGGCCGGCAGAAAGAGGGGGTTTCTTGCTTGGTTTCATTCCGGGGGCGGGGGGAGAAGCGTCGGGCCGGGAACCAGGGAGCGGGCGGTGAGGAGGTTCAGCCACTCATCCACCGGGCGGCGCCGGGGCGTCTCCATGATCACCGCCTCCACCCTCAGAGCCGGGTGCCCCAGGAGGTAACGCAGGCCCGCCAGCCCGAGGCAGCCCCGGCCCAGGTGCTGGTGGCGATCGCGGCGGGAACCTGCCGGGGCCTGGGAATCATTGAGGTGAATGACCCGCAGGGCGGCCAGCCCCGGCCCCCGGGCCACCTCGGCCAGGAGCCCCTCCACGCCGGCGGCCTTCCCCAGATCATAGCCCGCGCCCAGGGCATGGGCGGTGTCCAGACAGAGGCCCAGCGGCACGCCGCTCCACTCCTTCAGCAGGGTGAGGTCCGCCATCCGGGAGCCGATCTCCCGTCCCTGGCCGGCGGTGTTCTCCAGCAGGAGCAGGGGCGGCGGCGGGATTTCACGCACCGCGTCCGCCAGGAGGTCCGCCACCCGCCGGAAGGTGGCGGGCTCCCGGGGGCCGTGTCCCGGATGACAGACGAGGTACTCGGCCCCCAGCTCCCGGGCCAGCCTCAGCTCCCCCAAGAGTCGCTCCCGGGAGCGCCGGGCCAATTCCGGTTCCGTCGCGGCCAGATTGGGGAGATAGGTGAGGTGCACCACCAGGGGCCACACCCCGGCGTGACGCCGGGCCTGCCGGAAAGCCGCCAGATCCCGGGCTTCGGGCTCCCGCCAGCGCCAGCTCCGGGGATTCTGCACGAAGATCTGCACGGCCTGGCAGCCGAGGCTGCGGGCTTCCGCCAGGGCCCGGCGGTAGGACCCGGCGATGGAGAGATGAAAACCCAGGCGCATGGTTTTGACGGCCCGACGCACTTACCCTGGGGCCCTTTTTCTGATATATGCCAGAATCATGGAGCGCCTGCCAGCCCGCCGCCCCCGCCTCCTGGAGGCCTACGTGGCCCGGGAGTATGCCCAGATGCTCGCCCTGTGCCTGGCGGCCTTGGTCTCCGTCTTTCTGGTGGTGGATTTCTTTGAAAAGATCGACCGCCTGGTGCGGGCCGGCCTGGGGGTGTGGGACTTTGGCCTCTACGGGCTGTTGAAATTCCCCTTCGCCCTGGAGCAGGTCCTGCCGCCGGCGGTGCTGGTGGCCACCCTGCTCACCTTCGGTCTGATGGCCCGCTTTCAGGAAACCCTGGCCATGCGCACGGCCGGTCTGGATATCCTGGCCCTCACCCGCCCGGTGCTGGGACTGGCGGCCCTGACCGCGGTGCTGCAGATGGCCTTGATCCTCTACCTGGTGCCCTGGAGCCAGACCCATTTCAACGAATTCTGGGAGGGCAGGGTGCAGAAAAACCCGGCCCGCAGCCTTCTCAGGCTGGAACGCCTGTGGTACAAGGGCGACGGCGCCATCTACAATATCCTGGTCTTTCATAAAGGCGAGCGCATCCTGGAAGGGGTGACCGTCTATTTCTTTGACCCACAGTTCCGCCTCACCCGGGTGGTCACCGCCAAACGGGCGGTCTTTGAGGGGGGAAGCTGGCATTTCCAGGAGGGGACCAGCCAGGACCTGGAGCCCCAGGGCCCGGGGACCCTGGAGACCTTTGGCCGGCGCACCTTTCAGCTCACCGAAAAACCGGAGGATTTCGGCGCCCTGGAGAAAAAGGTCGGGGAGATGGACCTGGGCGAACTCTCCCGCTATATCGCCCGGCTGGAGCGGGACGGCTACCGCTCCACCCCCTATCGGGCGGAGTTCCACAGCCGCCTCTCCCTGGGGCTGGCGCCCCTGATCCTGGCCCTCCTGGGGCTGGGGCTGGTGCTGCGGTATGAGTCCTGGTATCTGCCCATCCTGGTGGCCCTGGGCCTGAGCCTGATGTTCCTTTATTGGCTGGCCGCGGGGCTGGGGACCTCCCTGGCCCAGGCGGGCCGCCTGCCCCCCCTCCTGGCCACCTGGCTGCCGCACCTGAGTTTCGCCCTCCTGGCCGGGCTCTTTCTTAGGGACGCCAAACGCTGACCCGCCCCGGATACGCTCCATGGTGCGGAATCAGCCGGTACAAAAGCACATATTTCCCCGGGAGGCCGAGACTTGAGGGCAGAAATCCGCATCCTGCTTGAAAAACCTGAACTTTTTTATTGTCACGGCTTTGAAATTTATGCTATCAAGGGACAATCATCGGCCGGACGCTCCGGGGGTGGGTTTTTCGGGCCTCCGAAGGAAAGGGAAAGGGAGGTGATGCCCGCAGCAGACAGACCCGCGTTTGGCTTTCAAGGGATTTTTTTCGGGGAACAGGTTTAACCGGTGACGGCCTTCCACTCCCAGGAGGAGCTCAGAGACGACAAGGGGGAACGTATGACGAAATCAGAGTTGATTGCTCAAGTGGCGGGGGAAGCCCAGGTAAAAAAGGCGGACGCGGAAAAGGCGGTGAACGCCCTCCTCAAAGTGATGTCCGAGACCTTGAAGAGCCAGGGACGCCTGGCGTTGGCCGGATTCGGCACCTTCGTGGTGGCGGAGCGCAAAGCCCGGGAGGGACGCAATCCCCAGACCGGCGAACCCTTGAAGATCCCGGCCAGCAAGGTCGTGAAATTCAAGCCCGGCAAGCAGTTGAAAGATCTGGTGAAATAGACCCAACGGCCCTACGTCAACCGGCGGGCGGCGGCATTCACCCCATCGTTTTCCCCAGACCCGGTTGACCGCCAGGATCCGCATGCCGCAGGGAGGCGGCGGGGCATCCGGCGCGATGTCGCATCCGGCGGTCTTTCGCCCGCCCCTCCGTGCCCTTGTGAGGAAAGTGGAGCCGTCCGACGGTCTCCTGAAGACCGCCCCTGAAGCCTTTATCCTTCTTTCTCCTTGAGCGGGCCGTATCCCCGTGATGCCGGGGGAGGGCCCGCGTCATTTTGTGGGCCTCGGCGGAGGGCCGCGCCTGCTGTGGGCAACCGGCGCTTCCCTTACGGACGTTCCCTGGCCTCCTCCGGGGTTCCCGGGGCCGCGGCCGGGGCGGCCACCGTCTGCTCCAGGGCCTGAAGCAGAAGGGGCAGGTCCTCGGGCCGCAGGGTGCGCATATCCAGGAGGAGCTGGTCCCGTTCCAGGCGAGCCACCACCGGGGGCGCGGCCCGGCGCAGACGAGCCTCCAGCTCTTCCGGGGACTGGTGGGGGGAGGTGAGGGCCAGGGCCACGCTGGGAAGGGCCTCCTCGGGCAGAGAGCCCCCGCCCACCCGGGCGCTGGTCTCCACCAGGCGCACCGCCAACCGCTCCCCCAGCCGGCGCCGCAGGGCCCGCCTGAGGCGCCGGGCCTGGGCCCACAGCTCCGGAAGCGGCCGGGCGATCATAAACAGGGTGGGAATCTCCCGAAAGGCCCGGGTCTCATCGAAATAGAGGTGTAACGTGGCTTCCAGGCCCGCCAGGGTGAGCTTGTCCGGCCGCAGGGCCCGCAGCAGCGGATGGGTCCGGAGCTCCTGCACCGCCTCCCGGCGCCCCAGGATGATGCCCGCCTGGGGGCCGCCCAGGAGCTTGTCCCCGCTCACCGTCACCAGATCGGCCCCCGCGGCCACCGCCTCCTGCACCGTGGGCTCTGGCTCCAGGCCGAAGCGCCCCAGCTCCACCAGGCAGCCGCTGCCCAGATCCTCCATGACCCACAGGCCATAGCGGCGTCCCAGGGCGCTGAGCTCCGCTAAGGGGACCTCCCGGGTGAAGCCCCGGATGCGGAAATTGCTGGGGTGCACCTTGAGGAGCATGGCCGTCTGGGAGGTGATGGCCCGCTCGTAATCCGCCAGGTAGGTCTTGTTGGTGGTGCCCACCTCCACCAGACGGGCGCCGCTCATGGCCATGACGTCGGGCATGCGGAAGGAGCCGCCGATCTCCACCAGCTGGCCCCGGGAGATGATGACCTCCCGGTCCTTGGCCAGGGCACTGAGGCACAGAAAGACCGCGGCGGCGTTGTTGTTCACCACCAGGGCGGCCTCCGCCCGGGTGAGCTGGCACAGCACCCCCTCCAGATGCGCCTGCCGGGAGCCCCGGCGCCCGGCCTCCAGGTCGTACTCCAGATTGGAATAATGCCGTCCCGCCCGCAGGATCTGCTCCAGGGCGGCCTCGGCCAGACAGGAGCGCCCCAGGTTGGTATGGATGATGACCCCGGTGGCGTTGATCACCCGCTGGAGGGAGGGCCGGGCGGCGGCGGCCAGGGCCTGGGCCAGCTCCTGCTCCAGGGCGGCCAGCTCCAACCGGGGGGGCAAGGTCTCCGGGGGCTGACGGAGAATCTCCTGGCGGCGGGCCGTCAGCACCCGGCGCACCACCTCCGTGGCCCGGGGCCGGGAGAGGGCCGCCACTGCCTCTGCCAGGGCGGGGTGCCGGAGGAGCTCGTCCACCGAGGGTATTTGCCGCAGCAGCCGGGCGTGACGCGGATCCATGCTGATCTCCTGACGGGAAGATAGACTTTTGCCCGGGGCCGTTTTCCCTGCCCCGGCCCATGAGGCCCGCCTCATTCTATCATGAGGCGCCGGCAAAGGGGTTTTTCCCGGGGCCGGGGAGTGGCCCGGGGAGGGGAAATTTCCAGGGGGGTTTCGCCGCCGCCCGGAATGTGATACATATGAGCTGGGCACGGACCTGGGGTTCCGGGCCCTCTTTTTGCCCCTTGCCGCCCCGCGGGCGGCCCCGGCCCGGCGGTCAGGCCCCAAAAAAATCATTGACAAACCGAGAGAGATGGCATAATTTTAAAAAGTTAAAATGTGGACCTTTCCGGCCCCGGGTCGGAGAGGGGCTGCTGGCGTAGCTCAACGGCAGAGCGGCTGATTTGTAATCAGCAGGTTGCGGGTTCGACTCCCATCGCCAGCTCCAATTGAGGCAAGACGGGCATCGTCAGCGTGTTTCCGGGAGAGGTTCCCGAGTGGCCAAAGGGGACGGGCTGTAAACCCGTTGGCTCAGCCTTCGGAGGTTCGAATCCTCCCCTCTCCACCACCTGTCTGTGCCGCGGGAATAGCTCAATTGGCCAGAGCATCAGCCTTCCAAGCTGAGGGTTGCGGGTTCGAGTCCCGTTTCCCGCTCCAGAGCCCACGTAGCTCAGTAGGTAGAGCACTTCCTTGGTAAGGAAGAGGTTCACCGGTTCGATTCCGGTCGTGGGCTCCAGCTATGACATGTTCCCCGGCGGGGCAGGAAGCCGGGGAGATCCGCCGGGGGCGCCCGGCGCGGCAGGGGACTACGTTTTCGGAGATCTTTCATGGCCAAGAAGAAGTTTGAGCGGACGAAGCCGCACGTGAATGTGGGGACGATTGGGCACATCGACCAT
>JAILZL010000005.1 GCA_023512475.1 Syntrophobacterales bacterium | reverse complement strand
CTGTGGCTCCAGAACAAAGAGTGGAGGAGGCATCTTGTGAGACAGCGGGATCTTACCAAACCGGGAGTCTGGTTAGCTTCAAGATTCTCAATGCAAATTCTGGCATCGGTAAATACACCCCACCCCCGGCCGCCCCAGGTCCATGCCGAAGAGCGTCTGGCTCAGCACCCCCATGACCACGAAGATGAACAGCCCCCTCCCCAGGCCCACCAGGCCGGCCCCCAGGATGAGATGCGCCAGCCGCACCGGCGCGATGAAGGCGTGTTTCAGACTGCGGGACCAGACATCGTAAAGCAGGGAATAGGACAGGTCCAGCTGGGCGATCTGGATGGTGTTCATGGACACCGCGCCGATGAGGATGAAGCTCACGGTGTCGGCGTCCAGGTGGAGGAAGCGGGTGAGCAGCCCGACGGAGAGGATGGCCACCCCGGGCCAGAAGAGCATCTCGAAGACCGCAAAGACATTGCGCCGGTTGACGATGAGGCTGCGGGCCGCAAAGGCCCAGATCTGATGCCCTTCACCGAGCCAGCTCATGGTAGAGGTCCTCCAGGTCCGCCTCCTTGAGCCGCACGGACACCGGCGGGGCGCCATTCTGCTGCAGGAGGCACAAAAGCGGCGCCAGGCGGACTTCGGCCCGGTCCACCACCAAAACCACCTGGGAATCCGTGACCTCCGCGGCCACCACTCCCGGCAGGGCTCCATAGTCGAGAGGCGGGGGCGGCCCGGCAAAGGAGAGGCGCACCCGGTCCCCCAGACCCAGGCGGGCCTGGAGCTCCGGGATGCTCCCGTGCACCGCCAGCACGCCGTCCTTGAGGAAGGCCACCTCGTGGCAGAGGAGCTCCGCCTCCCTGAGATTGTGGGTGGTGAGGAGGATGGTGAGGCCTGTCTCCCGGTTGAGGCGGGCGATCTCCTCCCGGAGATGCCGGGCCATCTCCGGGTCCAGGCCGCTGGTGGGCTCATCCAGAAAGAGGAGCTCCGGATCGTTGATGAGGGTCTTGGCCAGGGCCAGGCGCTGCTTCAGGCCGGTGGACAGATTGTCGAAGGTCACCCGGCGATGCTCCCGAAGTTCAAAAACCTCCAGGAGCTCGGCCACCCGCCGCTTCAAGTGCCGGCCCCCCAGGCCGTAGAGGCGGCCGCAGAAGGCCAGGTTCTCCTCCACCGTAAGGCACCAGAGGAACTGGGCCCCGGCGGAGGCCAGATTGATGCGCCGCCGCAGGAGCTGGGCCTGGTGCACCGCATCCAGCCCCAGGACCTCCACCCGGCCGGCGTCGGGCAGCAGGAGGGTGGCCAGGATGGAGATCAAGGTGGTCTTGCCCGCGGCATTGGGGCCCAGGATGCCGAAGATGCCGCCCCGGGGCACCTCCAGGTCCACGCCCCTGAGAACCGGAAGAGGCGGCTTAAACCAGCCGGTGGGGAAGGACTTCACGACTCCCTGGGCGACAATGGCCGGCGGCATGGGCGATGGGGGATGAGGCGGGGGCAAAACCCGGGGATGCGGCAGTCAGTGCTTTCTCCCCGCCCCCTTTACTCTACCAGATCGCCTGCGCCTTGCAAAGTGAGGGCGCCTCAGGTAATCTGGGAGCATGGAGGAAGAGCGCCTCGTCACCCCTCGGCGGCTTTCTGAGGACCAGGGCCTGGAGGTGGGCCTGCGTCCCCGGACGCTGTCCGAGTTTGTGGGCCAGGAGGAGGTGCGGCGCAATCTGGAGATCGCCATCGCCGCCGCCAAAGGCCGGGGCGAGGCCCTGGATCACGTGCTGGTGCACGGCCCCCCGGGCTTGGGCAAAACCACCCTGGCCGCCATCATCGCCCAGGAACTGGGGGTGGGCTTCAAGACCACCAGCGGGCCGGTGATCGAGCGGGCCGGGGATCTGGCGGCCCTGCTCACCAACCTCGCGCCCGGGGATGTGCTCTTCATTGACGAGGTGCACCGCCTGCCCACGGTGGTGGAGGAGGTCCTCTACCCCGCCATGGAGGACTTCCGGCTGGACCTGCTCATCGGCCAGGGTCCGGGGGCCCGCACCGTCCGGCTGGAGCTGCCCCGCTTCACCCTGGTGGGGGCCACCACCCGGGCGGGGCTCCTCTCCCCGGCCCTCCGGGACCGCTTCGGCCTCCTGCTGCGGGTGGATTTCTACCGGCCCGAGGAGCTCTGGGCCATCACCCGGCGGGCCGCCCAGGTGCTGGGGGTGGAGGTGGAGGAGGCCGGCGCCTGGGAGATCGCCCGGCGCTCCCGGGGCACCCCCCGCATCGCCAACCGCCTGCTGCGGCGGGTGCGGGATTACGCCCAGGTGCACGGCGACGGCCGCATCACCCGGGAGATGGCCGACGCCGCCCTCACCCTCCTGGAGATCGACCAACTGGGGCTGGACCGCATGGACCGCCAGATCCTGAGGACCATCCTGGAGAAATACGACGGCGGGCCCGTGGGGCTGGGGACCTTGGCCGCGGCCCTGTGCGAGGAGGAGGATACCCTGGAGGAGGTCTATGAACCCTTCCTCATCCAGGCGGGGTTTCTGCAGCGCACCCCCCGGGGCCGGGTGGTGACGGCCCGGACCCTGGAGTATCTGCACCAGCCCCCACGGAAAAAAGGCCAGGCCACCCTTTTTTAGCGGGAGGGGGATCAGGGGCCATGGATCCCTGCCCCCGCTTCCCCCCCCTCTCCCCCAACCCCTGGCCGGGGGTTGGGAGGGGGAGAGACTCCCATGCGCGGCTGTCGCCATTGCGGCTCCACGGAGCGCCTCTTCTCCCGCCGGCTGGGTTTCTGCGCCTCCTGCATCCGCCGGCACTTCGGGGAGGTCTGGCCCGAAATTGAGGCCTACCACCATGAAAGCCGCCGGGCCTTCCACCTTCCCCTTGCACCCCCCCGGGACCCGGAGGGCAGGGAATGCACCCTGTGCTTCCATGCCTGCCGGATTCCCGAGGGGGGGGTGGGCTATTGCGGCGCCCGGCGGGTGGAGGGGGGCCGCCTGCGGGGGGGCGGGCCCGCCGGGGCGGGGGTGAGCTGGTATGAAGATCCCCTCCCCACCAACTGCGTGGCGGATTGGTTCTGCCCCGGGGGCACCGGCCGGGGCTATCCGGACTATGCCCTGAAGGACGGCCCCGAGCGGGGCTATGTCAACCTGGCGGTCTTTTACCACGCCTGCAACTTCAACTGCCTCTACTGCCAGAACTGGACCTTCAAGCGCCGCACCTTCTCCGGGGCGCGGGCAAGCGCCCAAGAGCTGGCCCGCGCCGTCACCCCCCGCACCGCCTGCATCTGCTATTTCGGCGGCGACCCCACCCCGGCTCTGCCCCACGCCCTGGCCGCCGCCCGGCTGGCCCGGGAGCGGGCCGCCCGCCTGGGGCACCGGGTGCGCATCTGCTGGGAGACCAACGGCGCCATGCAGAGCCGCTGGCTGAAGCCCCTGGTGGCAAGCTCCCTGGCCAACGGCGGCATCATCAAGATCGACCTCAAGGCCTTCAGCGAGGAGATGCACCGGGCCCTGACCGGGGTGAGCAACAGCCAGACGCTGGCCAACGTCGCCGCCCTGGCCCGGCATCTCCCGGAGCGCCCCCAGGTGCCCCTCCTCACCGCCAGCACCCTCATGGTGCCCGGGTATGTGGATCTGGAGGAGATCCACGGCCTGGCCCGTTTTCTGGCGACCCTCAATCCGGAGATCCCCTACAGCCTTTTGGCCTTCTACCCCCAGTTCTACCTGCCGGATCTGCCCGTCACCTCCCGGGAGTTCGCCTTCCGGGCCCGGGAGACGGCCCTGGCCGCGGGCCTCAGACACGTCAATCTGGGGAATGTGCACCTGCTGAAATAACCGGAAGGTCCCGGCGGGCCGAGCCTCAGGCCTCCTCCGGCTCCCCCAGCTCCAGCTCCAGGATGAGGGCGTCCTCGCCGGTGTCCTCATAGTAACCGGGCCGGCGCCCCACCGGCACAAAACCCAGGCTCTCATATAAGGCCAGGGCCGGCAGGTTGGAGGGCCGCACCTCCAGCCAGGCGGTGTGGGCCCCCTGTTCCCGGGCCCGGGCCAGGCCGGTGGTGAGGAGCAGCCGCGCCACCCCTCGCCGGCGCCAGCGGGGGTGCACCGCCAGGTTGAGGATGTGCATCTCTGCGGCCGCCACCCAGTAAATCAGGTAGCCCACCACCAGGGAGGGGTCGCCCGCCGGGGTGGCCACCAGGATGGTGCTCAGGGGGTTGAGGAGTTCCGAATAGAAGCTCCAGCGGGACCAGCGGGTGAGGAACGAGAGGGTCTCGATGCGGTGCATGGCCGTCACATCCGCAAACCCGGCGGGGCGGATGTGGAACTCCCCGGTCATTTCTTGGCGAGGAGCTCGCTGGCCACGGTGATGCCGTTTTGGCCGGACTCTTTGAGGAGGCGGGCCACCTCGGCGAGGTCGGTGCGCTCCCTCAGGCTCGCCAGCTTGAGGAGCATGGGCAGGTTGACCCCGGTGACCACCTCCACCTTGCCCTTCTGGAGGAAGGAGAGGCTGAGGTTGGAAGGCGTGCCGCCCAGCATGTCGGTGAGGATGACGGTGCCGTCGCCGTTGAGCTGCTGCAAGGCCCGCTGAATCTGCTCCCGCAGGGCCTCCGGCGGGGCGCCCGGGTCCAGGGAGACGGCGGTGACGTTGTCCTGCCGGCCCAAAATGAGGTCGCACACCGCCAGAAGCGCCTCGGCCAGGTCCTTGTGCGTCACAATGAGCACTCCGATCATGCGTACGGCTCCCCCTTCCTACATCAGCTCCCGATGGTGCAGGGTGAACTGGTATTGCTGCCGGGCCAGGTGGCGGCTCAGGTAGTGGGCGATGACCACTGACCGGTGGCGGCCGCCGGTGCAGCCGATGGCCAGGTTCAGGTGAGTTTTACCTTCCTTTTGATACAGGGGCAACAGGAAATCCAGAAAGGCCGTGAGCCGGGCGAGGAACTCCCGGGTCACCTCCTGCCCCAGGACAAAATCCTGCACCGCAGGCTCCAGGCCGGTGGCCTCCCTCAGCTCCTCCACGAAATAGGGGTTGGGGAGGAAGCGCACATCCACCACCAGGTCGGCGTCCGGCGGCACCCCCCGCTGGTAGGAGAAGGAGGACAGGTGCAGAATCATGCGCTCCCGTTCGCTCAGCCGGGAATACTGGGCCATGATGAGCTGCCGGAGCTGGTGGGGGTTGAGATGGGTGGTGTCGATGAGGCGGTGCGCCAGGGCCTGAAGCCCCGCCAGGGACTGCCGTTCCTGGCGGAGGGCGGCGCTGATGGTGTCGTGGTCCGCCAGGGGGTGCTGGCGTCGGGTCTGGCTGAAGCGGCGGACGAGGACCGCCTCCTCGGCCTCCAGGAACACCAGATGCACCTGGTAGCCCTGGCGCTCCAGGCGCTTGAAGACCCGGGGGTAGTTCTTGAGGAAGCCCTCGGTGCGCACATCCATGACCAGGGCCACCTTGCGGCCGTCCCCGCCGGGGGGGGCCACCTTCTGGAGAAGCGGCCCGAGAAGGCTCAAGGGCAGGTTGTCGATGCAGAAATAGCCCGCATCCTCCAGGGCCCGCAGGGCCGTGCTCTTGCCGGAGCCCGACAGCCCGGTGAGGATGAGGACCGGCACCGGCGGGGAGGCCAAAGCGGCCTGGCCGGAAGCCGAGGCGGAGGGGGCGGGGGCCCGCTTCGGGGTCATGGCAGTGGGGTCACAGGGGGAGCCCGGTCCGGATGGGGCGGCCTGGCAGCGGCAGCCCCCGGATCTCATAGCTCCCGGTCTTTCTCCATCAGCAGCCGGTAGAGGTCCTCCCGGGTGGGGGCCTGCATCAGGCTCTCCCGGAAACTGGCGCTCATGAGCATGCGGGAAATCTTGGCCAGCACTTGGAGATGGAGGCCGGCGGAATTGCTGGGGGCCAACAGGAGAAAGAAAAGGTGCGAGGGCTTGCCGTCCATGGCCTGGAAGTCCACCCCCGCCCAGCTGCGGCCGAAGGCCAGCTTCAGGCCCTTGATCTCCGGCAGCTTGCCGTGGGGGATGGCGATGTGGTCCCCGATGCCGGTGCTGCCCAGGCGCTCCCGCTCCATCAGGACATGCACCACCTCCTGCAGGGACAGACCCGGCAGGGAGGGGAGGAGAGGGCGGGCCAGCTCCTCCAGCACCTCCCGCTTGCCGGTGGCCTGAAGGTCGGGCAGGATGCAGTCTTTATCCAGGAAGTCGATGATTTTCATGGAGGAAGGGCTACTCCAACTGGGGCTCCAGGAGGAGGAGACTGCCATCCGGGCGACGGGTGAGCACGGCCAGGGTGCCGGTGCTCACCTCGGTGAACACCAGCGTCTCCTCGCCCTTGTCGGTGAGAAGCTGGACGGCGTCTTCCAGATCCAGCAAGGGGACCTCCACCGGACGGCGGCGAACCGGCGGCCGGGAGGGGGTCTCGGCCGCCGCCGGCGGCTGCACCCGGCTGCGGTCGCCCTTGTCCCGGGATTTTTCCCGCAGTTTGCGCAATTGCTGGTCGATTTTGTCCATCACCAGATCAATGGCCGCATACATGTCGGCATTCTCTTCCCGTCCCTTGATGAGGCGGCCGTTGCTGTTGATGGTCACATCCGCCAGGTGGCGGAATTTCTCCAGCCCCAGGACCACATGGGCCTCCTGGGGCCCCTCCAGATAGCGCCGGAATTTGCCCAAGCGCTCGGAGACATAATTCTTCAAGGCCTCGGACGGCTCAAGATTCCGAAAGGTCACGGAAATCTGCATGCATACCTCCCCCCCGTCAGGACGGGGACGTGGCCCGGTTCTTATTGCGCAGGGCTGGCCGCTTGCGTTTGCTGGAGGGCAGCACCCCCAGCATGCCCCGGTATTTGGCCACGGTGCGGCGGGCGATGATCACATCCTCTTTGCGCAGCAGGTCGGCAATCTCCTGGTCGCTCAAGGGGTTTTCCGGGTTTTCCGCCTGCACCAGCTGGCGGATCTTCTCCTTCACGCTCTCCGAGGCGATCTGGTCCCCCACCCCCAGATTGATGCCGCTGTTGAAGAAGTATTTCATATCCAGCACCCCCTGGGGGGTGTGCATGTACTTGCCGGTGGTCACCCGGCTGATGGTGGATTCGTGCATCTGCACATCTTCGGCCACCTGCCGCAGGGTCAGGGGCCTGAGGTGGGACAGGCCGTGATCCAGAAAGTCCCGCTGGAAGCGCACGATGCTTTCCGCCACCCGCTGCAGGGTCTTCTGGCGCTGGTGGATGCTGCGGATGAACCACAGGGCGCTGTCCAGGTGCTTCTGGATGTAGCTTTTGGCCTGGTCGGAGAGTTTTTCGGGGTGGCGCAGGGACTCCAGGTAGAAGGAGTTGACCCGGAGCTTGGGGAGGCCGTCCTCGTTCAGGACGCAGACATACTCCTCCCCCACCTTGTAGACATAGACATCCGGGGTGATGTAGGCCGGGTCCTCGGCGTCGAAGCGGCGCCCGGGCTTGGGATCCAGCTGGGCGATGATCTCCGCCGCCTGGGCCACGTCCTCCAGGCTGACCTTGAGATCCCGGGCGATGGCCTGGTAGTTGCGGTTTCCCAGGTTGGTGAGATGCCCCTCGATGATGGCGCTCACCAGGGGGTGCTCCAGGTTCAGAGGGCCCAGCTGCAGCCGCAGGCATTCCTTCAGATCCCGGGCCGCGACCCCGGGGGGGTCAAAGTTCTGCACCACCCGCAGGACCTCCTCCACCCGGGGCGGGGGGACGCCCGCCTCCTGGGCGATCTCCTCCACCGTGGCCCGGAGATAACCGTCGGCGTCCAGGTTGCCGATGATGAGGGTGCCCAGCGTGCGGCCTTCCGGGTCCAGCCCGGCCAGCGACAGCTGCCACATCAGGTGGGACTTGAGGGTGGTCTTCTGGGCGTTGAGATTTTCATAGGACGGCAGCTCCCGCTCCTCGTACTCCTCCTGGCGGGGGGCGAATTCCTGGTCCTGGAGGTATTTCTCCCAGTCCCAGTCATCCAGGGGGGAGCTGGCTTCTTCCGGCGCCGGGGCGGCTTCGGGAGTCTCCGCCTCGGCGCTGCTCTGGGGCCGGGCCGCCTCCCAGGCCTCTTCCTCCGGGCTGGCCGGAGGGCGCTCCTCGGAGAGCTGCTCCTCCAATACGGGGTTGGTTTCCAGGGCCTGGTGAATCTCCGCCAGGAGTTCCATGCGGGAGAGCTGCAACAACCGGATGGCCTGCTGCAGCTTCTGGGTCATGATGAGCTGCTGGGTCAGTCGGAGGTTTTGGCGGATTTCCAGAGCCATAGGTGTCTGCCTTGCCGTCCGGCCGCAGCCTGAGGGGCCCGGCCAGCTTCATTATAACTTAAAGCCCTCCCCCAAGTAAAATCTTTTGGCCAGCTCGCTTTGCACCAAGTGTGCCGGAGTGCCCTCCTCCAGGATGACCCCTTCGTTGAGGATGTAGGCCCGGTCGCAGATCTCCAGGGCCTCCCGGACGTTGTGGTCGGAGATGAGCACTCCCAGTCCCTGCTCCTTGAGCTGGCGGATGATGTTCTGCAGGTCGCCCACCGCCAACGGGTCGATGCCGGCAAAGGGCTCGTCCAGGATAATGAAGTGGGGGGAGGTGACCAGGGCCCGGGTGATCTCCACCCGGCGGCGCTCCCCGCCGGAGAGGGAGGAGGCCTTCTGGTGGGCCAGCGGGGTCAGCCTCAGCTCCCCCAGCAGGCGCCAGAGGCGCTCCTCCCGCACCGCCGGGTCCGGCTCCAGGGTCTCCAGGATGGCCATAATGTTCTCCGCCACCGTGAGCTTGCGGAACACCGAGGATTCCTGGGGCAGGTACTGCAGACCCCGGCGGGCCCGCTGGTAGATGGGGAGGGGGGAGATGTCCTCGCCGTCCAGGTAGATGGCGCCGGCATCGGGGGTGATGAGACCCAGCACCATGTAAAAGGTGGTGGTCTTGCCGGCGCCGTTGGGTCCCAGGACCCCCACCACCTCCCCGCTGCGGACCACGAGGGAGACCTGGTCCACCACCCGGCGGTGGCCGTAGGTTTTGACCAGTTTGTCCAGGATGAGCTCGTGCATCGGTCTCAGCGCGCCGGCCGGGCCTCCCGGGGCGGGCGTCCCGGCGCCGCCGGGAGAAGACCCCCGGCGTCCCCGCCCTGGGAATAGAGAAAGGCCTCCACCCGCTGGCTGGGGGAGCTCTCCACCCGCACCCGGTTTTCCCGGGTGTTGAAGATGATGCGCTCGCCCTTCAGGGTGTTATCCCCCTGCCAGACCTTGGGATTGCCGGTGAGGATGATCTCCCCCCGGTCCTGGTAATAGACCGCGGTCTCGCCGGTGGCCACCCGGTCCTCATAGACAAAGCGCACCCGGCCCCGGGCCTCGATGCGGTCGATCTTCTCGCCGCCCCCGAAGCCCCCCGGCAGCGGCTGCGGTTCCGCCTTGGGCGCCGCCGGTGCCGCGGCAGGCGGCTGAAAATAGACCGAGAGCTGGTCGCAATACAGCACCGCCCCTCCTTTCTGGGCCTTCACCTCACCCCGGAAAAGGACGAGGCGCTTTTCCTGGTCGGCTTCCAGGCTGCTGGCGGTGATGCGCAGCGGCAGATCGGCGTCCTGGGCCGCCGCCGGAGGGGACCCCCGGGAACTCCTGGCTTTCTGGGCCGCGGCCGGCCAGATCCACCAGCCCGGCAGGGCAACCAGCACCACAGACACAACCCATATGCACCAGCGGGTCACAGCCGCCAGCCCTCCATGTCCCGGACTTCGGTCACCCGGTGCTCCTTCAGTACCAGGCGCCGGTGGGCCACAAAAATGCTCAGCTCCCGGCCCGTCACCCTCAGGCGCGGGGTGGTCAGGGTCACCTCCTCGGGCGCCAACAGCAGCCGCTCCTGGGGAAGGTAGCGGATCAGCCCGGTGGTGACGGTGAGGTCGCCGTCGCTCACCTCCACCTCCCCCGCCAGGGTGAGGGCCCGGGTGGCCATGTCCACCCGGCCTTCCCGGCAATTCAGGCGGATGACCCGGCCCCCCTCACCGTAAAACTCCAGCCGGATGCCGGTGACCTCAATCTCCCGGCGGTCCTGGAGATAGCGGGCCCGATCCGCCTCCAGCACCCAGCGCTTCGCCCCGTCCTGAATTTCGTTCAGGGACAGGCCCTCCATGACATGGGTGGGCGCAGCCGGAGGGGGAGGGGGCGGGGCCGCACTCCGGCGGGCCAGCAGGGCATACCCTCCCCATCCCAGGCCCAGGACCGCCACTGCGGCCACCAGGAGCCGCACAGGCGTCAGCCGCCGGCGGGGCGAGGGCAGATATGGTTCAGGCGGTGTCATACATCTCCCTATCCGAAATCCGGGCCGGCCCGACCGCCTCGCGCCCCGGGGTGAGGCGGCCCGGAGTCATGATCCCCTGACCCCGATGCCAGGCCCCCCCTCAGGGAGCGCCGACCCCGCCCACCTTCTCCCAGAGGCCCTGGGCCTTGAGCAGCAGATCGCAGACCTCCCGCACCGCACCCTGGCCGCCGGGGAGCCGGGTGACCCAATGGGCCGCGGCCAGCACCTCGGGCACCGCGTCGGCCACCGCCACCGCCAGCCCCACCCGGCTGAGGTGGGCCAGGTCCACCAGATCATCCCCCACCGCGGCCGCCTGCTCCGGGCTGATCCCCAATGCCTGGCAGATCTCCAGGAGGACCGCCACCTTGTCCCGCAGGCCCTCGTGAAACCGGCGGATGCCCAGCTCCCGGGCCCGGTGGTAGGCGGCATCGGAGCGGCGCCCGGAGAGGATGGCCACCTCCAGCCCGGCGGCCATGAGCATCTTCAGGCCGTGGCCGTCCCGGACGTGAAAGGTCTTCAGGGCCTCCCCCTGGGGGCCGAAGTAGAGGCGGCCGTCGGTGAGGACCCCGTCCACATCCAGCACCAGCAGCCGGATTCCCTGGGCCCGCTCCCAGACCTCGGGGGGGTATCCAACGTCCGTTGCCCGGAGTTCCTGTGCCATCTCCTGACGGTCCTTACCCTGAAGCCAGGGTGCGGCAGAAGCGGTTCAGATCCCTCAGTTCCCGCCACAGCGCCGGTACCTGGGCCAGGGGCAGGGAGTTGGGGCCGTCGCACAACGCCCGCTCCGGCTCGGGGTGCACCTCCATGAAGAGGGCGTCCACCCCGGCGGCCACCCCGGCCCGGGCCAGGAGGGGCACAAACTCCCGCTGGCCCCCGGAGCAGCTCCCCTGCCCTCCGGGAAGCTGCACCGCATGGGTGACATCCAGGACCACCGGCCAGCCCAGGGTCCGGAGAATGGCCAGGCTGCGGAAGTCCACCACCAGGTTGTTGTAGCCGAAGGAGGTGCCCCGCTCGGTGAGCATAAGCCCCGTGGCGCCCGCAGCCACGGCCTTCTGGGCCATCGGCCCCAGGTCCCAGGGCGCCAGAAACTGGCCCTTCTTGATATTAAGGGGCTTGCCGGTTTTCGCCGCGGCCACGATGAGATCCGTCTGCCGGCAGAGAAAGGCCGGGATCTGGAGCACATCCAGGACCTCCGCCGCCGGCGCCGCCTCACTCACCTGATGGATGTCGGAGAGCACCGGCAGGCCCGTCTCCTGCCGCACCCGGGCCAGAATCTCCAGGCCGGCCTTCAGTCCCGGGCCCCGGAAGGAGCTCAGGGAGGTGCGGTTGGCCTTGTCATAGGAGGCCTTGAAGATGAGGGGAATCCCCAGCTCCCGGGCCGCCTCCTTCAGGGCGTGGGCCACCTCCAGGGTGAGGGCGGCGGATTCGATGACGCAGGGCCCGGCGATGAAGGCCAGCCCGCCGTCGCCCACAGGGAGGTCGGCAATGCGCACCGGATGGCTCATGGTTTTCCGTCAGCAGGGGGGAGGGGGCGAAGGGTCGCAGGCCTCTCCCCCATCCCTTTGCCCTCCCTGGCCCCATGCCGCCGGGAGGGGCCGGTGAGAGGGCGGGACGGACGATTCCCCTTCCCCTCACGCATGTTTGGGCGACCCCTTTTTGAAGGCCAAGGCCGCGGCGATGTAGTCCCGGAACAGGGGGTGCGGCTTCAGGGGCCGGGAGGTGAACTCCGGGTGGAACTGGCAGCCCAGAAACCAGGGGTGGCCCGGCAGCTCCACGATCTCCACCAGCTCGCCGTTGGGGGAGGTGCCGGTGATGGCCAAACCGGCCTGGGTCAGGCGCTCCCGGTAGGCGTTGTTGAATTCATAGCGGTGCCGGTGGCGCTCCATGATCTCCAGCACCCCGTAGGCCCGGGCCGCCAGGGATCCCTCGGTGAGCACGCAGGGGTAAGCCCCCAGGCGCATGGTGCCGCCCTTGTCCGTGGTCGGGTCCCGGGTGACGATGGCGTTTTTGCGGTAATCGAACCATTGGCGCATGAGGTAGATCACCGGCTCTGAGGGCTCGATGCCGAATTCCTCGCTCTGGGCCAGGGGCAGGCCGGCCACATGCCGGGCGAACTCCACCACCGCCAGCTGCATGCCGAAACAGATGCCGAAGTAGGGGATGCGGTGCTCCCGGGCGTAGCGGATGGCCAGGATCTTGCCCTCCGCCCCCCGCACCCCGAAGCCGCCGGGCACCAGGATGCCGTGCAGGCGGGCCAGGTGCGCCTCGGGGCCCTCCCGTTCCACCGCCTCGGCGTCGATATAGTGCAGCGTCACCTGGGTGCGGTTGGCCAGGCCGCCGTGCACCAGGGCTTCATGCAGGCTTTTGTAAGACTCCTGCAGGTTGACGTATTTGCCGATGATGCCGATGTCCACCCGATGGGCGGGGTGCCGGAGGCGCTGCACCAGATCCTGCCAGACCTCCAGGCGCGGGGCCCCGGTCCAGATGTTCAGCACTTCGATGATGCGCTCATCCAGACCCTCGTCGTGAAAGAGCAACGGAATCTCGTAGATATGGTTGACGTCCTGGGCGGTGATGACGTTGGCCGGCTCCACGTTGGTGAAAAGGGCGATTTTGCCCTTGATCTCCGGAGAGAGGGTCTTTTCGCTGCGGCACAGGAGGATGTCCGGCTGGATGCCGATGCTGCGGAGCTCCTTGACGCTGTGCTGGGTGGGCTTGGTCTTCACCTCGCCGGCGGTCTTGATGTAGGGCACCAGGGTGAGGTGGATATAGCAGACGTTCTGCTTCCCCAGATCGCCCTTGAGCTGGCGGATGGCCTCCAGGAAGGGCAGGCTCTCGATGTCCCCCACGGTGCCGCCGATCTCGATGATGGCCACATCCGCCTTGGAGGCCATATGCAGGATGGCGGCCTTGATTTCGTCGGTGATGTGGGGGATGACCTGGACGGTGCCTCCCAGGTATTCCCCCCGGCGCTCCTTGGTGATGACGTTGTAGTAAATGCGGCCGGAGGTGTAGTTGTTGGCCTGCCCCAGGGTGACGGAGGTGAAGCGCTCGTAATGCCCCAGGTCCAGATCGGTTTCGGCCCCGTCCTCGGTGACGAAGACCTCCCCGTGCTGGAAGGGGTTCATGGTGCCGGGGTCCACGTTGATGTAGGGGTCCAGCTTCTGGAAAGTGACCCTGAGCCCCCGGGCTTCGAGCAGGGCCCCGATGGCTGCCGCGGCCACCCCCTTGCCCAGGGAGGACAGGACCCCGCCGGTGATGAAGATGAACTTGGTTCTCACGACTTCACCCGAGAGGCCGGTGAAAAAGGTTATTCGGGGAAGGGGGCCAGGGGTCTCCGACCCCTGTCCATCCCCCGAATCCCTCCCTCCCCCCTCCCGGAAATGGGATTCGGCTTCGCCAATGCGACAAAATCGGCCTGCCTGATCCCACCGGATTTTGGGGCAGGGTTTTTTTCCACAGCTTTCTAGCCAGGGTTATACCTCAGCCGCGGCCGTTGTCAAGGCGCCCCGCGGCGCCCGCCCCACCGGCCAGATAAGATCCGGGACAATCTTCCCGGGCCCGGGCAGGAATCCATGCCGTGTGGGCACAGAGACACCCGGTGCAGTTAAAATGCCGGTCCGCCCGGTTGTGGTGCCGCCCCGGGCTGCTGCGGTCCGACAAACGGGGGCTGCGGTCCGGGACCCGGCTGGTCCGGTCCGGGACCCGGGGGCTGCGGTCCGGGACCCGGCGGCTCCGGTCCGGGACCTGGCGGCTCCGGGGGTGGGGGGGCTTTGGGGAGCGGCGGCACGAACAGGCTGTCGGGCAGTTGCGGCAGCCCCGGGGTGGGCGGCCCCGGATCCAGCCAGAAAACCTGGGCCGGATCCAGGCTGAGGACCCAGGCGGGCACCCCCTGCCGCAGCCAGAGTTTCAGCACCTCCAGCATGGCGGGCGGGAAGCGCCGTGGGGTGGTAGGGGGCTCTTTCAGGGGCACCGAACTCATCTCGCCCCCCCTAAGGAAGACCCGGCGGGTGATGTCCGGAGAACCGGAGCCCACTTCCAGGGTGCCCGCCTCGCCATAGACCGCGGTATAGCGGGCTCCCAGCAGGGTGAACCAGCGGGTGCCTCGCACCCCCAGGACCGCGGTATGGGTTTTCATCAGGAAATCCGGGCGCTCCGCCTGGAGGAGCTTTTCCACCACACAGTGCACCAGCCCCCGGAGCACCTGCAGGACCGCGCTGCGGGCCCCGGGCCGGTCTGCGTAATGGAAGGCTTCAATGGTGACCAGGGTTCCCGGGGCAAGGGTGAGGAGCGAATCGTCCACAAACCGGATCTGGGCCCGGGAATCCGGCCCGGTGCGCACCGCGTCCCCTTTCTCCACCGGATCCTGGAGCCGGACCGGCTTGGCCGGCGGCCGCCCCTGCCTGAGGAGCTCCACTTTGCCTTCCGCCTGGGTGAACACCCCCACCGTTCCGGCCCACGCCCCGGAAGCAGTGATGCACAGAACCAGACCCACCCACACCAGGACCGCCGACCGGCACCGCATGGCAAGCCTCCCTTCCCTTCCTCACCCTATCTTAAGACAATCGCCGGCCGGGTGCGAGAAAAAGGAGACCTCAGGGGAGGAAAAAGGCGGCCTCAGTCGTTCAGGCTCACAAACCACATCAGGGCACTGCCGGCTAAAATGGACAGGAGGGGCAACACGGCCAGCGGCCGCTGTGCAATCGCCTCCGCCACGGGAAAGATCAGCCTCTCCGCCAGTTCCAGGCTGAGGAGCACGTAGGGCGCCATGGGGACCCTCCCGGTTTTTTTGTGCGGTAAGCAATCCCGGTGCCATGATATAACTCCTTGAAAGCATTGACTCCTTTCCGGGGAGCCTCCCGGCGTGGTGCCGGTGCCGGAACCTTCCGGGAGCGTTTTTGCTCCGGGAAGTGAACACCCAGGACGCTGCATGGCCATCATCGCCCATCTGGACATGGACGCCTTCTATGCCGCGGTGGAGGAGCGGGATCACCCGGAGCTGGCCGGTCTGCCCCTTGCGGTGGGGGCCGATCCCCAAGGCGGCCGGGGCCGGGGGGTGCTCACCACCGCCAACTACGCCGCCCGGCGCTACGGCCTGCACTCCGCCATGCCCGTGTCCCGGGCCTGGAAGCTCTCGGAGGCGGCCCGGCGCCGGGGGGAGCCGCCGGTGGTCTTTCTCCCCCCCAATTTCCGCCGCTACGAAGAGGTCTCCCGCCGCATCCTGGCTCTGGTGCGGGCCCGGGTGCCTCTGGTGGAGGAGGCCGGTCTGGACGAAGCCTACCTGGATCTCAGTTTCACCGGTTCGTACGATAAGGCCCGGGAACTCTGCCGGGAACTCAAAGAGGCCATCCGGCGGCAGGAGGGGCTCACCGCCTCGGTGGGGGTGGGCCCCAACAAGCTGGTGGCCAAGATCGCCTCGGATGTCCGCAAGCCCGACGGCCTCACGGTGGTGCGGCCGGAGGAGGTGGAGGCCTTTCTGGCGCCCCTGCCGGTGCGGCGCATTCCCGGGGTGGGCCCCAAAACGGAGCGCTTTCTTAAGGCCCGGGGGATCCGCACCGTGGGGGAGCTGCGCACCGTCCCCCGGGAGGACCTGCACTCGTGGCTGGGCAAGTGGGGCCTCGAGCTCTATGACAAGGCCCGGGGCCGGGGGCGGGAGGAGCTGACCCTCACCTGGGAGCCCAAATCCGTGGGCGAGCAGGAGACCTTCGCCACCGACACCCTGGAGGCGGACTTTCTCTGCCGGCGGCTGTGGCATCTGTGCCATCAGGCCCGCCGCCGCCTGCTGGCGGAGGGTTTCCAGGGGTTCCGCACCGTGGTCCTGACCGTCCGGTTTCACGATTTCCAGACCGTAACCCGGACCCACACCCTGCCTGAGGCCACGGCCTCGGGCCGGCGGCTGCGGGCCGAGGCCCTCAGGCTCTTTCTCCCCTTCCTGGACCGGCGGGAAAACCCGCACCGGAAAGCCATCCGCCTGTTGGGGGTGCGCCTGGAGAAGCTGGTACGGCCCGGGGAGGGGGCCGAAAGATAAGGGAAGATCCGGGATCCTCTCTCCCCGCTGCGCCTCTCCCCCACCGGCAGAAATTGCCGCGGCCCGCCCGCTTGTCTTATTTTTCTGGCAATTTTAAATAGATAGCTATAAGGCAGCCTGGCATCTTTTTTGCTACCCTGCCCGGGTGTCATGGAATGGTGGCAGGCAAACCGGCAGGCGGCAGAAGAGAGGCTGGGGGGGCTTCCCCTGCCGCCGCGGCCCCCGCGGCTCCGGCAGGTGCGGCTGACGGTGGGCCCGCCCCCGGCGCTGACGGTTCCCGGCCCCCAGGGCCGCCACCTCGCCCTCCACGGCCGCCGGCCCTGGGAGGAGGCCGAGGCCCTGGCGGCCCGGGTGCCCCTGAGCCCGGAGGCGCCCCTGGTGGTCCTGGGGCTGGGGCTGGGGTATCATCTCCTGGCCCTCCTCCCCCGGCTGGCCGCCGGCCAGAAACTGGTGGTGGTGGAGCCCGAGCCCGAAGTCGCGTATGCCGCCCTCGGCACCCTGGATTTATCCCCGCTCCTGAGCCGGCGGGAGACGTCGTGGGTGGTGGAGCCGGACCCCAAGGCCGCGGCCCGGCGGGTCAAGCAGGTGCTCGGGGCGGGCGGCCCGCCCCCCCGGGTCTGGGGCCACCCCGCCTCCCTGCGGGCCCGGCCGGGGTATTATGAGCGCCTCCTGAGGCACCTGAGCGGCCCCGCCCCCGCGCCCCGACGCCCTCCCGGCCTGCACCATGAGCGCCTTCGGGTCCTGGTGGTCAACCCCGATTACTTTCTCATCCCGGAGGTGCTGCGGGCCTTCCGCCGCCTGGGCCATGAGGTGGGGCTCCTGTCCTTTGACAAGCGCCGGGAGCCGGGGGAGGAGGTGCTGCGCCGCATCCTGGGCCGGCTGACGGAGTTCCGCCCGGATCTGCTGTTCACCATCAATCACCTGGGGGTGGACCGGGAGGGGGTGCTCATGCAGTGCCTGGAGCGTCTGAGGGTGCCCCTGGTCTCCTGGTTTGTGGACAGTCCCGCCCTCATCCTGGAGCTGTATGCCGGGGGCGGCCGGGACCTCACCTTCATCTTTTCCTGGGACCCCACCTACATCCCCCGGGTGCGGGCCCTGGGCTTTGTGCACGTCCATCCCCTGCCTCTGGCCACCGATCCGGACCTCTTCCAGCCCCGGGACCAGGGCGCCTCGGGGTCCTGCCGCTGCCCGGTCTCCTTTGTGGGCAATTCCCTCACCCGGCCGGTGGCCCAGAAACTGGCCCGGCTGCCCCGGGACGAAGAATTCCGGGCGGTTTTTCAGCGCCTCACCGCCTCCTACCGCCGGCGCCCGTACCGGGACCTGGACACCGTGCTGAAGGAGGAGGGGCTGGCGGCCCATCCCCGGGTGGCCTCCCTGACGGACCCGGAACGGGTGGAGCTGGCGGCCGCCCTGATCTGGGCCGCCACCCGGGACTACCGGCTGGACTGCGTCCTGCGGCTGCGCCCCTTCCAGCCCGTCATCTATGGCGATCCCGGCTGGCGGGAGCTGGTGGGGCCCCCCTTCCGGCTGCGGCCGGAGGTGGGCTATTACGACGGGCTCCCCCGGGTCTATCGGGAAAGCGAGATCAATTTCAACGCCACCAGCCTGCAGATGAAGGCGGCGGTGAACCAGCGGGTCTTTGACGTGCCCGCGGCCGGGGGCTTTCTCCTCACGGACTTCCGGGAGCAGCTGGCCGAGGTGCTGGAGCCGGGCCGGGAGGTCATCTGTTACCGGCAGCCGGAGGAGATCCCGGAGCTGGTGCGCTACTACCTGAAGCACCCCGGCCAGCGCCGGCGCCTGATACAGGCGGCCCGGTCCCGGGTCCTTAGCGAACACACTTACCTGCATCGGGTGCAGACCATGGTGGCCCACCTCCGGAGGGCGCTATGACGCCTGAGCGGGTCCTGGTGCTGCAGCTGGCCCGTCTGGGGGACCTGGTGCAGACCTGGCCCCTGGTGAGGAGGCTTAAGGCGGCCTGGCCCGGGGCCCGCCTGGAACTGGTGTGCGAGGCCGGGCTAGTCTCCTTAAGCGATCTGGGGCCGCCCCTGGCCGGGGTGCACGGCCTGGAGGTGGGCCGCCTGGCGGCGTTGGCCCGGCACAACCCCGCCGCGGCCGCCCGGCGCCTGCGGGAGCGGCTTCAGGACCTGCGCCGCCTGAGACCGGAGGTGCTGGTCAATCTCAACCTCTCCCGCCTCTCTTTGCTCCTGACCCACGGGGTGGGGGCGCCGGCCCTGGGCTACCAGCCCCTGGCGGGGGGTCGGGAGTTCGGGCGGCCGCCCTGGCTGGCCTATGTCTTCGCCCTGGCCCACGCCCGGCGCCTCAACCGCCTGCACCTCAGCGATGTTTTCCGACACCTGGCCCCGACGGCCCCGGAGGAACCCTTTCCGGGCGCCACCCCCGGGCGGGCCGGAGGGGAGCTCCGGGTGGGTTTGGTGCCGGGGACCCGTCACCCCAAACGCACCTGGCCACCGGCGGCCTTCGCCCGGCTCATCTGTCTTGTGGCCGACCGGACCGCGGCCCGGTTCCTGCTGTTCGGGACGGGGGCGGAACGTCCTCTGGGGGAGGCCATCTTCCGGGAGCTTCCCGGAAGACTCCGGGACCGGGTCCTGAATCGCCTGGGGGCCACCGGTCTGGCGGAGCTCGCCGGAGAGCTCCAGGGCCTCAGCCTCCTCATCAGCGGCGATACCGGCACCCTGCATCTGGCCGCGGCCCTGGGGGTGCCCTGTCTGGGTTTATACTTCGGGCCCGCCCAGGCGGCGGAGACCGGGCCCTACGGGGAGGGCCACCTGGTGCTGCAGGCGGAGCCCCCTTGCCATCCCTGCCGGGAGGGGGACCCCTGTGCCGACCCGGTCTGCCTGCGCCTCCTCACCCCGGAGCGGGTGGCCCGCGTGGCCGCCGCCCGGCTGCGGGGGGAGCCCTTGCATCAGGAGCCGCTCCCTCCGGAAGTGCGCCTCTATGACACCGGCCGGGATCTTCTGGGGGCCTGCCTCAACCCCTTGGGGGGGCGGCCGCCGGAGCTGCCGGACCTGGTGGGCCTGGCCTACCGCCACCTCGGGGCGCGGCTGCTGGGTCTGGCAAACGGCGGGCCGCAGCGGCTGGAGCTCCCTCTTCCCCTGCGCTCCTCCCTCACCCGGCTGGCTCAGGCGGCGCGGCGGCACAATCCGGCCCTGTCCCTGCCGGAGGCGGAGCTGTTGCGCCCCCTTAAGGCCTTCCGGGCGGAGGCGGCCAGGCAGGGCCTCCTCCAGGGCCGGCCGCAGCTCTGGGAGGAGTTGACCGCGGCCCTGGAAAGCGATTTTGCCCATCACCTGGAAGTCCTGGCCGGATAAGGAGGAGACATGAGCCGCTGGGAGACCAATCTCACCTGTCTGAGCAAGGTCAATCCCCCGCTGGCGGCAAGGCTGGCGGAGCTCCCGATGGGGGGCGGCGCCGAGCTGCGGCCCTCCCGGCAGGGGGCCCCCACCCTGGTGGTGCAGGGGCGGCATCTGCACTCCGCCTATGACCCCGAGGCGGAGGGGCGGGCGTGGGCCGCGGCCCAGGAATGCCCCCCCGAGGAGCCGGTGGTGGTCTTCGGGCTGGGGCTGGGATATCACATCCTGGCGCTCCTGGAGCGGGGCGCCGATCTGTGGGTGGTGGAACCCTCCGCCCCCACCGCCCGCCTGGCCTTGGAAACCCTGGATCTCACCCCGCTCCTGGCCGGGGACCGGCTCCGGGTGGAAGACGATTACGGGGCCCTGCCCCGCCCGGCCCAGCTGCTGGCACATACCCCCACCCGCAGGCTCTTCCCGGAGAAATTCCAGCGGCTGGCGGATTATCTGGCCGGTCGGGGTCCCCAGGTCCCCGGTTTCTTGCGCGTGCTGGTGGTGGGGCCTCTGTACGGCGGCTCCCATCCCCTGGCCCGCTATTGCACCCGGGGCTTCCAGCGCCTGGGGCTGGCGGCGGAATTTCTGGATTTTGCCCCCTTTTACCCTGCCTATGGGGCCCTTAAGGCGGCCGCCCCCGGGGCCCGGCAGCCCCTCATCTCCGGCCTGCTCCGGCTCTTGGGGGAGGCCCTGCTGGCCAAGGTGCGGGACTGGCGGCCCGAGCTGGTCTTCTTCCTGGCCCAGGCGCCGGTGGAAGGGGCGCTGTTGCGCACCCTGAAGGCCGAAGGGGTGCTGACCGCCTACTGGTTCGTGGAAGATTACCAGGTGTTCCCCTATTGGCGGGACCTGGCCCCGGAGGTGGACCTGTTTTTCACCCTGCAGCGGGGGCCCTTCCTCACGGAACTCGCCCGCCTGGGGGCCCGGGCCGCCTTTCTGCCGTTGGCCGCCGATCCGGAGATTTACCGGCCGCTCACCTTAAGCCCCGAGGAATATCAGCAGTACGCCGCCAGCCTCAGCTTTGTGGGGGCCGGCTACCCCAACCGACGGGAGTTCTTCCAGGGGCTGTTGGATTTCGACTTCAAGATCTGGGGCTCGGACTGGGAGAACCCCGGGCCCCTGGCACCCCTGATCCAAAACCGCGGCGCCCGGGTCACCGACGAGGAGGCCGCCCGGATCTTTGCGGCCAGCAAGATCAATCTCAATCTGCATTCCTCCCCCTTTTACTCCGGCATCAACCCGGAAGGGGACTATCTCAACCCCCGGGTCTTTGACCTGGCGGCCGCCGGCGCCTTTCAGCTGGTGGACTGGCGAACCCAGCTGCCGGAGTTCTTCACCCCCGACCGGGAGGTGGCGGTCTTCCGCTCCCTGGCCGAAGCCCGGGAGCGGATCAGCCATTTCCTGGCCCACCCCGAGGCCCGGGAGGAGATGGCGGCCCGGGCCCGGCAGCGCTGCCTGGCGGAACACACCTATGAGACGCGGCTGGCCCAGGCGCTGGAACTTCTGGACCGGCACCTGCCCGGGCGTCTGCCCCGGCGCCCCCGGCCCCCGGCGGCCCGGGAGGTGGTGCGGGAGCTGTTCCCCCCCGGCCACCCCGTGCGGGACTTCGCCGAACAGGCTCCTCCCGGCCTGACGCTGGCGGAGGTGGTGGCCCGGATTCAGGCCGGCACCGAGCCTTTGGGGGAGGGGGAAACCCTCCTCTGGCTGGTGCACGAATTCCAGGAGGGTCTGGCCCGGGGCAGGTTTTAGCCCGGCAAAAGGGGGGATACCCGGGGGATATCGGGATGGCAGGGAGAAGGCACACCCAGGCAAGCATGCACCCCGAGAAGCGGAGGGCCCGATGACACGCCCGGCTGAGCGCCATCCCGGGGAGATCCTGGTCATCAACCTGATGCGCCTGGGGGACCTGGTGCAGAGCAGCCCGGTGCTCCGGGGTCTGCGGAGCCGCCATCCCCAGGCCCGGATCACCTTTCTGGCCATGGATCTCTTTGCGGGGGCTGCCCGGCTCCTTCCCGGGGTGGACCGGCTGCTGCTCTTCCCCGGCACCGAGCTGGCCCCGGTCCTGGACCGGGAGGGGTGGCCGGCGGCCGTGCGGCGCCTCGCTGACTGGGCCAGGCGGCATCTTTGGCCCCGCCCGGAGCTGGTGGTCAACCTCACCCCCACGGTGAGCGCAGGTCTGGTGGCCCGCCTGAGCGCCGGCGCGGAGCTCCGGGGCCTGTGGGTGAGTGACGGCCGGGAACTGGCCACCTCCCCGGCCTGGGCCAGCTATTCCCTGGTGGTCTCCAAGGCCCGGCAGGCCAACCCCTTCAATGTGGTGGACCTGTTCGTGCGCAGCGCCGGGCTTCTGCCCGACGGCAGGGGGTTGGCGGTGCAGGTGCCGGGGGTTCCCTCCCCCCGGGCCGGCGGCCCGGTGCAGGTGGGGCTCTGTCCCGGGGCCAGCCGTCCGGAGCGCCAGTGGCCGCCGGAAAATTTTGCCGCCGCCGCCCGCCTGCTCCTGGATGCGGCCCCGTGCCGCTTTCTGATTTTCGGCAGCGCCGGCGAGCGCCCCTTGGGCGAGGCCCTGCTGAGCCTGCTCCCCCCGGGAAGCGCCACCCTGCTGGCCGGGGAGACGGATCTGCCGGATCTGGCGCGGCGGCTCGCCGAGCTGGATCTCCTCATCACCAATGACACCGGCCCCATGCATCTGGCGGCCGCGGTGGGCACCCCGGTGGTGGCCCTGTTTCTGGCCAGCGCCCGGGCCCAGGACACCGGTCCCGCCGGCCGGGGCCACGCGGTCCTGGAGCCCCATCTCGCCTGCCACCCCTGCCTGCGGCCCTGCGCCCGGCCCCGGTGCCATGCCGCCATCTCCCCGGAGGCGGTGGCTCAGGTGGCCGTGGCCCTGCTGACCGGCCCGGACCGGGAACTCCGGGATCCCACCGGCCCATGGGGCAGTATCCGGCTGTATCATACCACCCTGGACCCGGAGGGCCACCAGGCGCTCCTGCCCGGCATCCGCCGCCCCCTGTCCCGGGAGGATTTCTGGCGGGGGGTGCACCGCCTGGCCTGGGAGGAATTCCTCCAGGCCCCCCCTGCCCCGCGGCTGGCGGAGTGGCTGGCGGATCTGTGGCAGGAGCGCTTCCTTCTTCCCGAGGGGGGCCTCCCCCTGCCGGACAGTCTCGCCGCCCTGGCGGAGCTCATCTCTGTGGCCCGGCGGGGCGAGGAGACGGCCGCCAGGCTGGCCCACCGCACCTGCCGGGCACCCCTGCCCGCGGCTCTCTCCACCGTCACCGCCATTGATCAGGCCCTCCGGCGGCTGGCAGCGGCGCACCCGGAGCTGGCGGCCCCGGTGGCCTTCTTTTTCCAGGATCAGCGGCGGGCCACGGCCCGGGAGGTGCCCGCCCTGGCCCGGGACCTCAGCCGGGCCTACGGCCGACTGCGCCGGTTGGGGGAGCTCCTGCAGGACGCCGCCCTCAGGCTGGCGCCGGCCGGTCTCCGCCCGGCATTGGCACAGCCCCTGCAAGTAATTTCCAGCACCCTGCCCCGGTCAGCATCGAAAAGCGAGGTGAGCCATGCACATCACCATCAATGATCAGGCCCTGCCGGCAGATTTTTCCCACCTGGGGAACCTGGAGGAGATCCTGAGCGAGATCCACGCCAAATATCTGCCTCCCGGGGAACAGCTCTATCAGGTGCACCTGAACGGCCGCTTTTTCAGCGAGCGGTATCCCCGGGAGTCCCGCTACCTGTCGCGGGAGGAGATTGAGCGCCTGGAGGTGAAGACCCTGCCCGCCCGGGAGATGGCCCGGGTGATCCTGCGGGAGGCGGCGGCCCAGGCGGAGGTCCTGGCCCGGGCGGTGGCGGAATGCGCCCGCCTCTTCCGCCTGGCGCCGGAGCAGGAGGCCCACCGGGTGCTGGCGGAGGTGCTGGAGGCCCTGCGCTGGCTGCTTAAGACCGGGGTGGGCGGGGGGCAGGTGCTTCAGGGCGGCTCGGCGGACCTGCCCCCGGAGATGGCGCCTCTCTGCCGCCACCTGGAGCTCCTCCTGACCGACATGGAGGACCAGACCCGGCAGGGGGACTGCATCATGCTGGCAGACCTGCTGGAATACGAACTTCTGCCCCTGGTGGAGCAATGGAGCCGGCTGCTTCTCACGATGGCGTGCGGCTGACCGCCTCCCGGCTGGCCCTGCTCCATGACCTCACCCGGGCGGTGGCGGAGGCGGTCGCGGCCGGGGATCTCCCCCGGGCGGAGTGGCTGCTCTGCCAACGCCAGGCGGCGCTGGCCCGGCTGGATCTCCGGGAGCCGGACCCGGAGCTAGAGCGCGATCTGGCGGGCCTGCAGGAGCTGGAGCGGCAGCTGCTGGATTTCTGCCGGACCTGGCAGGAGATCATCCGGGAGCGTCTGCGGGTGCTGGCAACCCGGGAGCAGGCCCAGCGGGCCTATCAGAGGGCCGCGGCTCCGCCGCCGCAGGAAGAGGAGGCCTGAGACCCCGGATGGGCCTCACGGCGGCAGGACGGCGGCGGTGAGGAGGGAGGCCGCCCGGCCGCAATGACCGGGAAGATCCCGGCGGGCCACCCCGGGTCGGGCGGCGCTGCTTGAGGGTCTGGGGTGGGCGTTGCCGCACCGCAGCAGTTTGTCGGTGAGGGGGTGGCCGACACCTCTATCATCCTTGCCAGCCGCGACCTAGGGAATTCCAGGAGGCGCTGAGGATCTCGTCCCGAGACCGTCCCTGAACCCGCCGGGGCACCTGGAGAAGGCCGCATGGACCGTCTCCACCCGGGCGGGGCGTCAGACACCCTGGGCATGGCGGCGCCGGGGTGCGGTTATTCCCCGCCGCCTTGGGTATCGGCGCCAACGGTGCCGGGCGCCCCGCCGGTGCGGGCCTGAGGCTTCCTCCGCCGTTCCGGCACGGCCTGCGGGGATCAGGGTCCCACCTCCTTGACCCCTTCCACCGCGCCCACTAAGTCATCGGTGCCCCCCGCACTGCTCTGACCCCAGGGTGCCGGCGGCCCCCTGGGCGGCGCTGGCGGCCATTCTTGCCAGAGATCCGGGAGGTCCTGCCGCCCCTCCTCACGGAGCCGCCCTGGACCGGGCTCTGCCCGCCGTCCCTGGGGGCCTCCGCGCCGATCGGGAAGAAAAAGGCGCCGGGAGATCCTTTCTCCCCGCGCCTTCTTCCTGGGGCCTGTCAACCGCCGCAGGTCCCGCTCCTGACCCGGGAATGTTTCCCTCAGCCCCCGTCAGGGCAAGGGCGCCTCTGGAGGCCACTCCCCGGCGGCGGCGACGGCCTCCGCCAGGCACTCCGTGAGGAAGCGGCCGGTGGCCTCATTCACCGGCACCTCCCGGCCGTCCACAGCTCTGACAGGCAGCAGCCCCAGCAAGGAATTGATCAGCCACAGACCTTCGGCCTCCCACAGATCCGCCGGCCTCAGGGGCACCCAGACCAGCTCCCGGCCCCGGGCCGCCAGTCCCCGGGCCAGGGCCGCCAGGGTCACCCCCGGCAGGGCGCTGGGCGCGGCCGGGGTCTCATACACCCCGGCCCTCAGGAGCACCAGGTTGGCGGTGGCGGCCTCCGACAGCCGGCCGTCGGCCTCCAGGATGAGGGCCTCGGGGACGCCCCGGTCCCGGGCGTATTGCCGGGCGGCCAGGTAAAAGAGATAGTTCAGGCTCTTGAGGCGCCCCAGGAAGGTGGTGCGTCTGGCCGGAAAGATGACCGTGGCCCACCCCCGGCGGTAGTCCTCCGGCGGCGGCGGGGTGTAGGGCCGGGCGGTGATCACCAGGGTGCCCCGGGACACCCCTGGAAGCCCCAGCTCCGGGTGCTCTCCCCGGGTGAGGATGATCTTCACCGCCGCCAGGCCGCTCACCAGGCGGTTGACCGCCAATAGGCGCGCCAGACGTTCCGTGAAGGGGTAGCGGGAGGGGAAAGGCAGCCGGAGCTCCCGGGCCGAGCTGGCCAAACGCTCCAGATGCGGCCCCAGAAGCTCGACCCGGCCATGCACCGCCTTTAAGGTCTCAAACAGGCCGTCGCCATAGAGAAAACCCCGGTCCAGGACCGATACCCGGGCCTGGGACAGGGGCAGGAGTTCATCATTCAGCCAGACAAAGGTTTCCCGGGAGCTCATGGCAGCCTGGGGCCGGCGGCAGCCGCCTCCCCCGCCGGGGCCTCTCCGGCCAGCAGCCGAAACAGGGTGCGGCCTTTGTGGAGGGTCTCTTCGTACTCCGCCACCTCGTCGGAATCATATACCACCCCGCCCCCCACCGCAAAATAGCCCCGCCCCCGGGTGACAATGGCAGTGCGGATGGCCACATTCAGGTCCAGGGTGCGGTTCAGTCCCAGATAGCCGATGGCACCGGTGTAGACGTGGCGCACCTGGGGCTCCAGCTCGTCAATGATCTCCATGGCCCGGATCTTGGGACAGCCGGTGATGGAGCCCCCGGGAAAGGCGGCTTTGAGCAGATCCACCTGCCCGGTGCCGCTTCGGAGCTCGCCGGTGACGATGGACACCAGGTGATAGACGTTCTGGTAGGCCTCCAGGCGCTTGTGCTCCGCCACCCTCACCGTCCGGGGCCGGCAGACCTTGCCCAGATCATTGCGCAGCAGGTCCACGATCATGGAGAGCTCGGCATCATCCTTGGGGCTGTGGGCCAGCTCCCGGCGGTGGGCTTCATCTTCCGCCGGGGTGCGCCCCCGGGGGCGGGTGCCCTTGATGGGCCGGGTCTCCACCCGGTCTCCCCGGCGCCACAGGAAGCGCTCCATGGAGGTGGAGAGGATGATAAAGTCCCCGCCCTGGAGGTAGGCATAAAAGGGCGCCGGATTGAGGGCGAAGAGTTTGAGGAACAGGGCGTACGGATCGCCCTCGCAGGGAAAGGCGAAACGCTGGGAGAGATTCACCTGGTAGACGTCCCCCTGGCGGATGTACTTCCGGATGCGGCGCACGGCCTGCAGATAGGCCTCCCGCCGGAAATTGCTCTCCGGCGGCCCCACCCGGCAGGACCCCGGTCCCTCCTTTGGGAAAGGCAATGGCGTTCCCGGCGGCAGACGCCGACCGGATCGGTCCTCATAATGCACCTCCACCTGGGTGTAGCGGTCCTCCCAGCGGTCATGCACCAGCAGCCGCCGGGGGAAGGCCAGCACCAGCTCGGGCAGTCTCAGGTTGTCCACCGCGGTGGCCGGCAGGCGTTCCAGGTGGTTTTTCAGGTCATAGGCCAAAAAACCGAGACCCCCGACGGCCAGAGGCAGCACGGGCGGGGGGCCGGGGAGCTCCAGGTGCCCCAGCAGGTCCTCCAGCACGGTGAAGGGGTTGGCCACCCATACCGCCGGCTCCGGCGGCCGGCCACAGAAAACCCGGGTCCCTTTGGCCGTCAGCACCAGGAAAGGATCCCAGCCCATGAGGGAGTAGCGGGCGCAATCGAGTGCCCCACCGCTTAAGAGCAGCATGGCGTAGGGCCGGTGGCGAAGGGGGAGGAAGAGCTGCTCCAGGCCGGTGACCCCGGCGGGAGGGCGGAAGGAGGAGATGATCAGATCACAGATGCGGCCGAACATCGCTTACCCCGGGTCGTCAGCGGGCCAGTGCCAGGAAATTGTGAGCCAGGCGGTCACCGTGCTCCGTGAGGAAGGATTCGGGGTGGAACTGCACCCCATGGAGGGGATAGTCCGGATGGCTTAAGCCCATGACCACCCCGTCCGCGGTCCAGGCCGTGAGGCACAGCTCCGGGGCCACCGGCTGGGCCACCAGGGAGTGGTAGCGGGCCGCGGCAAAAGGGGAGGGCAGACCCTGAAACAGCCCCTCCCCCCGGTGAAACACCAGGTGGCGCTTGCCGTGCACCGGTTCCGGGGCCCGGGCGGTGGCGCCCCCGAAGACCTCATTGATGGCCTGGTGCCCCAGACAGACCCCCAAAATGGGGAGATCCCGGTAGTAGCGGGCGATGACCGCCTTGCTGATACCGGCCTGGGCCGGGGCCTTGGGTCCGGGGGAGATGCACAGCCAGCGGGGTTTGAGAGCCCCGATCTCTTCCACCGTCACCTCGTCGTGGCGGAAGACCCGGATGTCCACCTCAAATTCCCAGAAGAGCTGCACCAGGTTGTAGGTGAAGGAATCGTAATTGTCGATCATCACCAGACGCACAGCCGGCTCCTCCCTGATGGTGCCCGGCCAGGCACGCTCCCAAAAGAAACGGCCACCCAGGGGAGCCTGGGTGGCCGGGCGCGGCCTGACATAACTCCACACTGCCCTTCTACCCCAGGGCGCCGGGGATGTCAAGTCTTTTCCCGGGGGTCTCAACCCCGGGAGGGCTTGCGCCGCACGAAGTACAGGGAGCCGAAGGCCCGCTCCGCCAGGCGGTGGTGCTGGCCGTCGTAATGGGTGAGGACCGCCTCGTCGTAATCCTCACCGGGGGCCATCTCCAGGGCGGCGTCCCAGTCGCCGCCGCAGGCCTGCACCATGGCCTGGAGCATGGTCGCACCGCCGTTCCGGGCCGTGGGGTCATGGGCATAGTGGGCGCCGCAGGTGGGGCAGAGGCCGCCGTCGAATTCGTACCACAGGCCGTCGCGCAGGGGCTCGGGACGGGGCACCGGCCCCCGGCAGAAGGGACAGAGCGCCGGTTGGGAGCGTTCCCGGGTGAGATTGAGCACGATGGTTCTCCTTGGGAGAGGGTCTGGGGGGCGCCGGGCCGAAGCGACGGCGGCTCGCAGACGGGATTTTATCTCATTATCCCGGATTTGGGCGCGGCGGGCAATCCCCCCTTCTTCTATTGACAGGGGGCCCCCCCGTGAGTAAATTGGGAACAGCCCACCGTGAAAGGAGAGAGGTCCTTATGGCGGTCACCATCACCTTCAGTGATGCCGATCAACAGCGCATGGAAGCCATCATCATCGACAAGGACAAGGAGGAGGCTCTGCGGTTCTGTTCCGACCTTCTGGACAGGATCAAGGGGCATCCCGGCCACGCCTGCGGGCCCAAGGTCGTTTAACCTCCCCACCCCGGCAAGGAGGCTGCTATGGCGGAAAAGCAGGTGGTGTTTGAACCTCAGGATCAGCTCTATATTGAAGGCATCGTCATCGACAAGGACGCGGAGGAAGCCCTGAAATTCCTCCAGAAGCTGATGGAGCGCATCAAAGGGACGGAGGGGCACGTCTGCGGCTTTCGGCCCTTCAAATAGCCGGACGCCTGCGGCCCCTCAGGCAGAACGGGCCCCCGGGAGACTGGCCCTTGTGGCGGACACCCACACCTACACGGCCGGTCTCCCGCTTCTCCTGGAATTTTTCGCCGCCCGGGGCCTCACGGATCTGGCCTGTCTGGGGGATTGTCCCCCGGAGCCCTTCCGGGCCTGGCTGACCGGCGGCCCGCACCGCCGCCTGTATTGGGTCTACGATTTCCATGGCCCCCTGCTGCCAGAGGCCACCGCCTGCGGCATGGGGCTGGCGGTGCCCGGCAACATTTTTCTGGCCCACACCCGGGCCCTGCTGTGGACCCACTTCCGCCGGGAACTGCATGACTATCTGGCGGCCCCGGCCTCCGGCCGGCCGCCGCTGCTTTTCTGCCACGGCCACACCCATGTCCCCAGCGTCACCGACTACCGGCCCCCGGCGCCCCGGCTGCTCTACATCAACGACGCCCTAAGGCCCCAGGAATTCCGGCCCCGACAGGCCTGCCTCCCCTTGGAGCCCGACCACGTCTATCTCATCGTGCCCGGGGCCTTCACCCTGGAGGAGGGGCGCTATCCCGCCTTCAGCTTTGCCGTGCTGGACCTGGAGCGGCGGCGCCTGGCCATGGTCTCCCTCACCGACCTGGCGGCCCTCCGCCACCTCAGTCTTTTCGGGGAGGACCCCTGAAGCGAGGGAGATCCCGGCGAAAGGCGGGTCCGGGGGCAGGCCGGGACAAGGATCCCCACCCCGCAGGAGGGAGCCGAGGGCCTCGCCCCCAGGCCTCCTGAGACTCCTTGCCGCAGGGTCAGGATGTCACCCCGTTTCCCGGTCCGGCAGAGGCTGCGCCCTAAGGACCGGGGCGCACCACAGCAGGGCCCAAAACAGTGCCGCATCATCATCAGTGGGCGGATCACGAGCGGCCCCTTCCGCACGTCAGGCCTTCAGGCCGCCCAGGGGTTCCAGGAAGTTTCCGCCTCATCCCAGGTTTTTTCAGGATATGCAGGGCGGACAGGGCGGAGGACCTGAAAAGCAGGGAGCAGGAAGAGGAGGAGCAGCCGGTTCTTCCTCGCCGGCCAGACCCCCAGACCGGGACAGGGTCACCGGGCAGCTGCCCCTTCTTATTGGTGAATATTAAGGCCCGGGCCTTCTGCTTAGTCATAATTTTACTCAGCATTTCCCTGAAAAAGATAAGCGCACCTCCAGGCGGCAAGGAGCGCCACATCCCGCCGGCCCCGGGACGAGGTGGCGTGGGGAATCTCTCCCAGGCCCGGCGGCCGGCTCGGGCCGGGTTTTCCGGCGGGCGGGACCGGGAGCAAAAACCCTTGACAGGGGAAAGGAAACTTAATATCCTAATCGAAAAGAATTTTCCTGAGATAATACTTATTTATTCCACCCGGCGGAGTCCGGCCAGAGCGGATTCATAATCACTGCATCCACTTTCGTCTTCACCAAGGAGGGCCCTCTATGAGCCATGGCAGCATGGGACGCGGCAAACCCTTCGGTCGCAAAGGCTATACCGTCCGGGATTGGTGGCCCGACCGCCTGGACCTGGCGCCCTTGCATCGCAACTGCCCCTTGAGACACCCCATGGGGGCAGGGTTCAACTACGCCGAGGAATTCAAGAAACTGGATTATTGGGCTCTGAAGCAGGATCTTCAGGAGCTGATGACCAAGTCCCAGGAGTGGTGGCCGGCGGATTACGGCCACTACGGCGGGCTGTTCATCCGCATGGCCTGGCACCTGGCCGGCACCTACCGCATCGGGGACGGCCGCGGGGGCGCCGGTATGGATCAGCAGCGCTTCGCCCCCCAGAACAGCTGGCCGGACAACGTCAACCTGGACAAGGCCCGGCGGCTGTTGTGGCCCATCAAGAAGAAATACGGCCGCAAAATCTCCTGGCCCGACCTCATGATCCTGGCCGGCAATGTCGCCTTTGAGTCCATGGGCTTCAAGACCTTCGGCTTCGGCGGCGGCCGGGAGGAGGTCTTTGAACCGGAGGAAGTGTATTGGGGCCCCGAGAGCGAGTGGCTCGGCGGGGAGGAGCGCTATCCGAAAGGGGAGCTGGAAAACCCCCTGGCGGCGGTGCAGATGGGCCTGATTTACGTCAACCCGGAAGGCCCCCGGGGGGTGCCGGACCCGGTGGCCTCGGCCAAGGACATCCGCCTCATCTTCAAGCGCATGGCCATGAATGATGAGGAGACGGTGGCCCTCATCGCCGGCGGCCACACCTTCGGCAAATGCCACGGCGCCGGGCCCACCTCCCATGTAGGGCCCGAACCCGAAGCCGCGCCCATCGAACAACAGGGCCTGGGCTGGAAGAGCAGCTTCGGCAGCGGCAAAGGGGATGACACCATCACCAGCGGCCTGGAGGGCGCCTGGACCCCCACCCCCACTCAGTGGGACATGAGCTATTTCCACATGCTCTTTGACTATGAGTGGGAGCTGACCACCAGCCCCGCGGGCGCCAAGCAGTGGCGGCCCAAGAATGTGGCGGAAAAGGACCTGGCCCCGGCCGCCCACAATCCGGCGAAGCGGGTCCCCACCATGATGCTGACCACGGACCTGGCGCTCCGCTTCGACCCCATCTATGAGAAGATCTGCCGCCGCTTCCGGGAGAATCCGGAGGAGTTCGCCGACGCCTTCGCCCGGGCCTGGTTCAAACTGACCCACCGGGACATGGGGCCCAAATCCCGCTATCTGGGGCCGGAGGTGCCGGCGGAGGACCTCATCTGGCAGGATCCCCTGCCGCCCCGGGATTATGAGCTCATCGACGAAGCGGACATCGCCGCCCTCAAGGGGAAAATCCTGGCCTCGGGCCTGACGATCCCCGAGCTGGTCTACACCGCCTGGTCGTCGGCCGCCACCTTCCGGGGCTCCGACAAACGGGGCGGCGCCAACGGCGCCCGCCTCCGCCTGGCCCCCCAGAAGGACTGGGAAGTCAATATGCCGGCGCAATTGCACAAGGTGCTCCAGGTCCTGGAGGGCATCCGCCGGGAGTTCAATGGGGCTCAGACCGGCGGCAAAAAGGTCTCCCTGGCTGACCTCATCGTGCTGGGCGGCTGCGCCGCGGTGGAGCAGGCCGCACGCAAAGCGGGCTTTGAGGTTACCGTGCCCTTCACCCCCGGGCGCACCGACGCCACCCAGGAGCAGACCGACGTGGAGTCCTTCGCGGTCCTGGAGCCGGTGGCCGACGGCTTCCGCAACTACCAGAAAAAGAGATATGCCGTGACCGCGGAGGAGCTCCTCATCGACCGGGCCTCCCTCCTCACCCTGACCGTCCCCGAGATGACCGTGCTCATCGGCGGGCTTAGGGTCCTCAATGCCAACTACGGCAAAACGCCCCACGGGGTCTTCACCACCCGGCCGGAGACCCTCACCACTGATTTCTTCGTGAATCTCCTGGACATGGGGACCGAGTGGCGGCCGACCTCGGAGGAGAGGGAGCTTTTCGAGGGCTATGACCGGGCCACGGGGAAACTCAAGTGGACCGCCACCCGGGTGGACCTGATCTTCGGCCACCATTCGGAACTTAGGGCCGTGGCCGAGTTTTACGCCTGTGATGACGCCCGGGAGAAGTTCGTGCAGGACTTCATCGCCGCCTGGCACAAGGTGATGAACCTGGACCGCTTCGACCTGGCCCGAGGGTAACATTGGCGCTTCCTTTCCCCCCGGCAGGGAGGCGCCCGGGATGAGGGGGGAAGGGCCGGGGCCGCCGGCCTCCCCCACATTTCCCTGAGGGCCGTCAATGCCCCCGGGCCTTGACTGGGTGACGCCGCCCAGGGAAGGAGGCCTCCTCCTCTCCCTGGGCTCTTTTTGGCTCTGGGCAGGATGGCCGGGAGAGTGACGGCCCCTGGTGCCGCCCCACCGCCCGCCTGGGTAGCCTCAGGGTGAGCCTCCAGGCCGGGGCGATGGGGAGGTTTTCTGCCGCCCTTTTCCCCATGGGGACTTGGTGTGCGGGCCGACCGGCGGCCGAAAGCCGCAGGAGTGTCCCAAGAGGGGGTTCCGCAAGGCTTTCCCGGGCTCCGGCCGGTGGCGCAGCAGATGTTCAATCAAGGGAAACCCGAAAGGCCACCGGGAAGAAAATGAACTGCCCGGGACAGCAGTCCGTTCCTGCCCCGCCCGGTTTTTGCACCGGCATCCCCCCGGGGGTGGGAAATGCGTGGGGAAGAGAGGCTGGATGGGGGTCGGTTTGATGGATTGGCGTCCCCACGGGGATTTGAACCCCGGTTGCCGGCGTGAAAGGCCGGTGTCCTGGACCAGGCTAGACGATGGGGACGCAGGGTGTGCCGCTGGTGCTGCCGCCAGAGGCGCTATTCCTCAGGCCGGGGTGTGGCTCCCGCCACGGGACCCAGGCTCCCGGGAGAAGAGCATGGCCTTGCGGACCCGGCGGTGGTGGGCCGTGTTGGATTCGAACCAACGACTCTCTGCTTAAAAGGCAGATACTCTACCAGCTGAGTTAACGGCCCGTATTGATATTTTCTAACCTCAAGGCCACTGCTTGTCAAGGCGGCGAGCCGAATTTCCCCTCCACCCCGGCCGGCGGTCCCAGAACCCACCCACCGCCCTCCCCTCCGGGCGCCGCCCGGAATCCCGCATTCACCGCCGAGCCCGCGGCGCACCGCCGGGGCTGCCCCCTTTCAGTAACGGGCCGGCCATAGGGGCCGGAGAGTCGGGGCCCCGTTAGCCTTACCCGTGCGGCGGCAGGAAGAGGGCCACCTCCAGGGGATACTCATCCGCCAGTCGGGGCGCCAGGGCTTCCAGACCCCGCCGCCGCTTAGCATAGTAGGCCACCCGGGCGGTGAGATAGACATCCCCTGGATTTAGGCGCAGGGCTTCTTCCGCTTCGGCCTGAATCTGGCGCACCTCCAGGTATTCCCGCTCCAGGGCCCGCATCTCCCGGCGCAGGGCCTGATAATCCGCCAGGTCCGGAAAGTCGTCGAAAAACCACATGCTCATGGCTTTCCCTCCCAAATCCCCGGGGTGGGGAAAAGGCCGGCCCGCCTCAGGGCGGCCAGGGTGAGGGCCACCAGCTGATGATGCACCGCCTCCAGGGGCAGGCGGGCATCGAGGCGCACCAGGTGCGGCCCCTGAAGCCGCTCATAACAGGCGCTCACCCGCCCGAGATAGCTCTGCACCTCGCCCCGGCGCCACAGCCCCTTGGCCTCCGGCCGCCGCCGCAGGGCCTCCGCCACCGGCAGGAGGAGGAGAAAGACCACATCCGGCCGGGGGGCAAAGGTTTCATTCAGGGCGATGATGGCCTCGGGATCCAGGCCCCGGGCCCCCTGGTAGGCGGCAGAGGAATAATAGGAGCGGTCGCTCACCACCACCTTCCCGGCGGCCAGGGCCGGGGCCAGTACCCGGGCCACATGCTCCCGCCGGTCGGCCATGAACCAGGCCAGCTCCAGCTCCGGGGGAAGGCGCCGGCCGCCCCCCACCAGATACTGCCGGAGCCGCACCCCCAGGGGGGCGTCGGACGGCTCCCGGGTGAGGAGGACCTCATAACCCCGCTCGGCCAAGGCCTGGGCCAGCAGCCGGGCCTGGGTGGATTTGCCCGCGCCGTCCATGCCCTCCAGGGCGATGAGGAACCCCGGAGCCATACCGGCCCGTCACCAGACCTCAGGGAAGGCGACATTATCGTAGAGATACTCCACCTTTTCCTTGTGCCCCAGCTCCACCAGGGCCATCTTCTCCAGAAAGGCCTTGGCCTCCCCCGGGGGCTGCAGGCCGGCCAGATGCTGATAGAAATGGTAGGCCGCCTCCTCCCGCTTCATGGCCACCAGCAAGGCCTCCTTGGGGGTCATCTCCGGGGTGATGACGGGGGCCTGCATGTATTCCGCCAGCTTGGTATCCTGGGGATGCCCGGCCAGGGGACAGCCCTGGGGAGTGAGGCACTGCTCCAGGAAGTGCTTGTGCTCCATCTCCTCCTTGGCCAGATAGAGGAAGGTCTCCCTGGTGTCGGCGTGGGTGACGATCTCGGCCATGCGCCGGTAAAACTCGTGGGACAGCTCCTCCTGGGCGATGGCCTGCTCGATGAGAGTCTTCAGCTCCTCATTCATGGGCGTTCCCCCTGGATGCGGTGATGGGGCTCTGACCTAATGCTCAGCATAATCGGCCGCCTTGTCAAGGCAACGGGGCAGCCTCAGAGCTGACAGGCCCGCCGGCTTTCATACGCCTCCACCAGGCTGCGGTACTTCTCGTGAATCAGCTGGCGGTCGAACTCCGCCATGCGGGCCAGCAGCTCCTCTTTCTCCGCGGGGCTGAAATACTCCATCACCGGGAGGAAAAACTCCTGGTCTTCCGTGGCGATGTGCCGGGGATAGAGTTCCACCAGGGCCTCCAGCCGGCGGAGAATCCGCTCCAGAGCCCCGGGGTCCTGGCGCAGGTGATCCCGTTTGGCCTCCATCAGTTCCCGGGTGAGCTCCCGGGCCTGTATATGCTCCCGGGTGAGCTCCTCCAGGAGCCGGCGGTGCTCGGGGGTGAGCTCCTTGGCCGCCAGCGCCGCAAAGAGGAGGTCCTCCTCCTTGCCGTGGTGGCAGCGGTCCGCATACGTGCGCAGGAAATCCACTGCGGCGTCGATAAACACCGGATCCACAAAGGCGAACTCCGGGTCCACGGCCACGTTGCTCTTCAGGCGCTCCAGCTCCTGGGCCAGAAGATGCACCAGACGCTCAATCAACCGGTGCTCCGCCATCAACGGTCCGATGGGCAGCATGTGATCCTCCAGGTGACGAAAGTCAGGGGAGAGCCGGGAGGCCGACGCCCGCGCCCTCCCGGCTTCCCGTAGGGGATAGGAAAGGGGGCATGGGGGCATCCCCCGCCCCCGAGGCCCCACAGCTCACACCGTCACCAGTTCGTATTCGCGGGTGCCCAAGCCGAGGCGCTCGGCATACTCCAGCTGCAGGGGCCAGTCGATCTGGGGGTAGATGTCCCGGAACTTGTCGCTGCCGGGGCTCAGGTCCTGGAGCTGGCTCCCGGGCAGTCCGGGGGCCTGGATGACCAGGTCGGCGCAGGCCTGATCCAAAGCCACGGGATCATACGAGCCCAGGATGCCGAGGTCGCTCACCACCGGAAAGTCGTTGAAGCCGTAGCAGTCGCAGGCCGGGGAGACCTGGGTGACGAAGTTGATGAAGACCGCCCGGTCCTTTTTGTTCAGGAGCACCCCGTAGGCATACTCCACCATTTTCTTCAGAAAGACGGGAATGGCCTCGTTCCACTGGATCTGGATGTTGCCGTAGGGGCAGACCGCGATGCATTCGGCGCAGCCCACGCACTTTTTGGGGTCGATGACCGCCTTCTCCGTCTCCGGGTTGATATGGATGGCCTCGGCGGCGCAGTGGGCCACGCACTCACCGCAGCCGGTGCACTTCTTTTCCGTCACCACCGGGGCGATGTTGCTGTGCTGGGCCAGCTTGCCCTTGCGGGAGGCGCCCCCCATGGCCAGGTTCTTCAGGGCCCCGCCGAAGCCCGCCATCTCGTGGAGCTTGAAATGGCTCAGGGCGATGAGGCCCTCGGCTTCGTGGATGGCCTCGGCGATATAGACGGTGCGGAACTGCTCCTGGTGGATCTCCACCTCCACCTCGGCCTTGCCGGTGAGGCCGTCGGCGATGATGATGGGGGCCCGGGTGACGGCATAGGCGAAGCCGTTTTCGATGGCGGTGGTGAGGTGGCTCACCGCCTCCAGGCGGGTGCCGATGTAGAGGGTGTTGCTGTCGGTGAGAAAGGGATTGGCGCCGCCGGCCCAGAGCTCGTCCACCACCAGGCGCACGAAGTTGGGGCGGATGTAGCTGGTATTGCCTTTTTCGCCGAAGTGCAGCTTCACCGCGATGAGGGGCCGCTTCTTCTTGCGCTGGATGATGCGCTTGAGGTCCAGGGCCTTGAGCAGTCTGCCGAACTTCTGGAAATTGGTCTCCTTCAGGGAGGCCCTGAGATCCATGAAATACACGGTACTGGGCATAGGTTCACCTATGAGTGATGCTGGTCTGAGATTGCCACAGACCGGGGCGACGGCGGACGCCCCGTCTCCCCTCTCCCCTGGCCGCCCCCTTGTGGGGGATGGGTGCGCTTATTCCTCCTGCCACACCACCTCCCCGCCCCGGAGGGTGAGCACCGCCTTGCCCTTGAGAACCCAGCCGTGGAAGGGGCAGTTGCGGCTCTTGGAGGCGAAGAGGTTCACATCCACCGTCCAGGGCCGAAAGAGGTCAATGACCGTCACATCCCCGGGCGCCCCCACCTTCAAAGTGCCCCCGGGGAGGCCCAGAATGCGGGCCGGGTTGGTGGACATCAGGGCAATGAGCCGGCTCAGGGGGAGCACCCCCTCGTGCACCAGCCGCAGGCTCAGGCCCACAGAGGTCTCCAGGCCGATGAGGCCGAAGGCCGCCTCGGCAAACTCCACCTCCTTCTCCAGGACGCTGTGGGGGGCGTGGTCGGAGGCGATGACGTCGATGGTGCCGTCGGCCAGCCCGGCGATGACCGCCTCCCGGTCAAAGCGGCTGCGCAAAGGGGGGTTCACCTTGGCGTGGGTGTCAAACACCGGGCGCACCAGGGCGTCCGGTCCCTGGCCTGCCACCGCCTCGTCGGTGAGGGTGAAGTAGTGGGGGGCGGTCTCGCAGGTGACGGCCAGCCCCGCCATCTTGGCCTCCCGGACGATGGCCACGCTGCCGGCGGTGCTCAGGTGGGCCAGGTGCAGGCGGGCCCCGGCCAGCCAGGCCAGGCGGATATCCCGGTAGACCATCACCTCCTCGGCCGCCCCGGGGATGCCCTTCAGGCCCAGGCGGTGGGCCACCTCGCCCTCGTGCATCACCCCGTCGGCTCTGAGCTCCAGGTCCTCGGCGTGGGAGATGACCGGCAGGTCAAAGGTGCGGGCATATTCCAGGGCCCGGCGCATCACCAGGGAGTTCATCACCGGCCGGCCGTCATCGGAGAGGGCCACGCAGCCCGCAGCCTTGAGCTCGCCATACTCGCACAGGGCCTCCCCCCGGGAACCTTGGGTGAGGGCCCCCACCGGCCAGACCCGGGCGCTGCCGTGCCGGGCCGCCTGCTCCAGGATGAAGCGGGTCACCGCGGCCTGGTCGTTCACCGGCCGGGTGTTGGGCATGCAGGCCACCGCGGTGAAGCCGCCCCGGGCCGCAGCCCGGGTGCCGGTGGCGACGGTCTCCTTGTATTCCTCGCCGGGTTCCCGCAAATGCACATGCATGTCGATGAGCCCGGGACAGACAAAGAGGCCGGTGGCGTCAATGACCCGGCGGCCCTCCCGGGGAATGACCCCGGGGAGCTCCAGGGCCGCCACCCGGCCGTCCTCCAGGAGCAGGTCCCGGGGCTCCTCCAGTTCCTGGGCCGGATCCACCACCACCCCGCCGGCGATGAGCAGACTCATAAGCCAAGCCTCTTCCATGAAATATGGTCCCCAGGCGGGACCGCCCACCCTTTCGACCGCCTTCTGCCGGCGCAGCCTCCTCGGCCCCCTTATTCCCCGCCGCTGAGCAGGAGCAGCACCGCCATACGCACCGCCACGCCGTTAGCCACCTGCTCCAGGATGACGGAGCGGGGTCCGTCGGCCACCGCCGGGTCGATCTCCACCCCCCGGTTCAGCGGCCCCGGGTGCATGACGATGGCATCCTCTTTGGCCCAGGCCAGGGTGTCGGGGTTCAGGCCGTAGGTGCGGCTGTACTCCCTCAGAGTGGAGAAGAAATGCTGGCCCATGCGCTCCAGTTGCAGGCGGAGCATCATCACCACGTCGGCCCCGGTGAGGGCCTCCCTCAGGGAGGTGGTCAGCCGGGCTCCCAGGGCCGCCAGACCCGGCGGCAGCATGGTGGCCGGCCCCGCCAGCCAGACCTCGGAGCCCATCTTGAGGAAGCCGTGCACATTGGAGCGGGCCACCCGGGAATGGAGGATATCCCCGACGATGGCCACCTTGAGGCCGGAGAGGGTGCCCTTGGCCTCCCGCACGGTGAGCAGGTCCAGCAGCGCCTGGGTGGGGTGTTCGTGGGTGCCATCCCCGGCGTTGATCACCCCGCAGGCCAGGCGCCGGGCCAGGAAATGGGGGGCCCCGGAGGCCTGGTGGCGGATGACGAGCAGGTCCGGATTCATGGCCTCCAGGTTGGCGGCGGTGTCCGCCAGGGTCTCCCCCTTCACGGCACTGGAGGCCGCCACCGTCAGGTTCACCGTGTCGGCGGACAGCCGCTTGGTGGCGATCTCAAAGGACATGCGGGTGCGGGTGGAGGGCTCATAGAAGAGCGTCACCACCGTCTTCCCCCTCAAGGTGGGCACCTTCTTGATGGGACGCGTGGAGATCTCCTTCAGGGAGGCGGCGGTGTCCAGGATGAGGGTGATCTCCTCGGGGGTCAGGTCCGCGAGGCCCAACAGATCCTTGCGCTTCAGTCGCATAGGCGCCTCATCACGGGCTCCCGGCACAAAAAAGCCTCCCTGGAGGCAGGAAGGCGGGGGCTCCACAAACTTGTCCTCTGGCGACTCATGGGGCACCTTCGGGTGCCCTTTGTTCTACCACCACCCACCCGGGGACGCAAGGAAAACTTTACCGCGGTCTTGACAGGGGGCCCCGGCGGAATTAACAGATTTGTGAAAATTCCATCGCGCCGAGGAGGTGAACGTTATGGCCGATATCATGGAATGGCGTCCTTTCCGGGAAGTGGCCCGGCTGCGCCGGGAGATGGACCGTCTGTGGGAGGATTTCTTCGGGCCGTCCCGCCGGGCGCTGGAGCCCTTTGAGCAGTGGGCCCCGGCCGTGGATGTCTCCGAGACCGCCGATAAGGTGACCATCAAGGCCGAAGTTCCCGGCATCGAGGTCAAGGACATCGACATCTCTCTGGTCGGCGACCTCCTCACCATCAAGGGCGAAAAGAAGGCGGAACGGGAGGAGAAAGGCGAGAGCTACCACCTGGTGGAACGCAGCTACGGTTCCTTCTCCCGGGGCATCCGCCTGCCGGCGCCGGTGGACCCGGACAAAATCGAGGCCACTTACAAGGACGGCGTCCTGACCATCACCTGCCCCAAAAAGGAAGAGGTGAAGCCCAAGGCCATCGAAATCAAGAAGGGCTGAGGCATGGGTATATCGGGGGCCGTGGGGGGGCCTCACCCCCCCGATGATTGCCCCTCCGGGGGAGCGGGGAACCCCTCCGTTCCCCCTTCTTTTTTGGCCGACACCACCGCCTGCAGCTCCGCCAGCAGCCGCTCCAGATCCAGATGATATTTCCGGGCCGCCTCAGCCAGGGTGTCGAAGAGGGCCTGACATAAAAGGCAGACCCCGGCCTGGGCGTCAAAGCGCCGGAACACCGCCTCGGTCTGACGCCAGCGGCTCAGGACCTCCAGCAGGGTGAGGTCCGGGGTCAGGGGCTCAGAGTCCATGGGTCTCCCTTCTTTGAAGTCCGGGGCTGCCTGGCCGTTTTGCACCCCCTGAGAATGGCGGGCAAGGCCGGAGTCGGGCGCTCCCAGGCCGCCCCATTCGCCTCCGGATCAGGGGTGGAAGGGGGCAGGGGAACCGCCGCCCCCGGCCCCCACCCGCACTTTTTCCCCGACTCATCTCATCCCCGGGCGAGGAGTTCCTCCAAGGCCGCGGGAATCCGGGCGATGAGCTCCGTCACCGGGCTGGCCGGGGTGGGGCGGGCCAGGGCGCCGGCGTGGCGGTTGAGGCGGCAGGCCAGGGTGGCGGCCTCGCAGACCTCCCTCCCGGCGCTGATGAGGGCCGCGGCCAGCCCGGTGAGGGTGTCGCCGGTGCCCCCCATGGCCTCCAGGGCCGGCACCTCGGGCTCCGAGACCGTGGCCAGGATGCCCTCCCGGCAGGCCACATAATCCGTGCGGCCCTTCACCAGCAGGCAGCGGGGGGCATTGTCGTGGGCGTAGGCCCGGCCGATGAGCTCCGGCACCCGCTCCTCCTCCTTGAGGATGAAGCCCCGGGTGTAGAAGGGGTGGGGGGCCTGCTCGTCCGCCAGGAAGGCCAGCTCCCCGGCATCGGGGGTGAAAAGGTCATAGGCCGGGGCATAGCCGCTCATCTTGGCCACATACATGAACCCGGCGTCGGCGATGAGCTTCGGCCGGGGGGAAAGCTCCTCCAGGGCCATGAAGACCCGGCTGTGCCCGTCCACCAGGGGCAGGATATAGTGGCCCACCACCGCGCCCACGGGACGCTCCCCCAGATGGGCGGCGGCATACTCGTACAGGCGATGGCTTCCCTCCCCCAGGCCGATGTCCCCCGCCAGGAAGGCGACAGGCGGCGGCTGGCCCAGGGCCTCCAGGGCGCGGCAGGCCGCCGCCAGCAGAGCCGCGGTGCCCCGGGTCACCGGGAAACGGCAGCCGTCCACCGCCAGACCCGCCGGGCTCAAAGTCACCGGTCCGGCCACCACCGGCAGGTCCGGCTCCGGCAGGGTGCCGATGACTAACAGCACCGGCGCTCCAGCTCCGTGAAGGCCAGCTCCAGGGCGTAGCCGCACAGGGTGTGGCCCAGCTCCCGGGGCCGGGGGGCCCGCTCCAGGGTCCGCCCCACCAGCTGCGCCGCCAGATAAGGCACATCGGGGCAGCCGCCCCCGGAGACGTTGACGATCTCCCGGGTCTCCTTGTCCACCGTAAGCTTCATGTTGGCGGCCCGCACCATGAGATACCGGCCGAAGTCCGTGACCTGAAAGAGGTCCACCGGTTTCAGCAGCGGCCCGCGCACCGGCACCGCCTGCAAGGGGGAAAGTCCTCTGTCCGCCAGGAGCCGGAGGATCTCCAGCTGCCGGATCAGGGGAAAGCGGATGACCAGGTCGCAGCCGCTCTGGATCTCCGGCGGCGGGCCCATGACCGTGACCGGGAAGCCCGCCTCCTTGAGGACCGCCTCCGCCCGGATCACCTCGCTGGTGTGGGCAAAGACCAGAAGGCCGTCCTCCACCGGGGCCGAGGGCGGCTCCGGGCCGGGCTTCCGGCGCCAGAATTTCCAGAAGGCCATGTCCGGCTCAGCCCTTCCTCAGGGTCAGGCGGTACTCCGAGCCCTCGGCCTGGACCGCCGCGGCCTCCCAGCCCAGGCTGGCCGCGGCCCGGAGCACGTTCTCCCGGGAGGTGTCGGTGTCCACCAGCACCACCACCTCCCCCTGGTTCAGCGCCTTGAGTTTCTCCATGGTCAACAGCACCGGCTGGGGGCAGGAAAGCCCCCGGGCATCCACCATCTCACTCATCCTCCACCTCCCTCAGGACAGCTTCTGGCGCATGGTGTAGCCGATGAACACCAGGACCAGCAGGCTGATGATAACCGCATGCATGCCATACGGTCCGATTCCGGCCGGAGAGCTGGCCAGGCCGAAATTATGGGACACCGCCGCCCCCACGATCATCCCCAGGACAAAGACCGCCGCGTCCCCGTCGCCCTCCCCCGCCAGGAAGAGCTGACGCCCGGGGCAGCCCCCCGCCAGGGCGAAGGCCAGACCGGCCACCACCATGCCGGCGAAATTCCACAGAGACATGGTATGAGCCACCGGCTGGCCGGTGAAGCCGGGCTTGAACTGGCCCAGGGCCAGGTTGGTGAGGAAGGCGGCCGCCAGCAGGGCCGCAATCCCCAAAAACAGGTGCACCTGGCGGAAGAGGATGAGGTCCCGGATGGCCCCCATGGTGCAGAAACGGGTGCGCTGGGCCAAAAAGCCCACCGCCAGGCCTACCCCTAAAGAGAGGGGCAGGGCGGCCCGCTGGGAGCCCGGGCCTTTGAGGCTGTAAAAGAGAATACCGCTCAGCTCCTTGTCCGGCAGGGGCGGAAAGATCAGCCGCAGCGCGAGCAGGCCGAGAAACAGCAGGGGCAGAAGCCAGCCCACGGCGGCATAGGTGTGCTGGGTGCGCCCCAAATTGTAGCCGCCCCTGAAAAACAGGGTGCCGATCCAGACCCCGGCGGTGAGGCCCAGAAGCCCGAAGATAGCGTTGCCGTCCCCGCCTGCCAGCCGAAGGAGGGCCCGCCAGGGGCAGCCCAGAAACACCAGGCCGCCGATCATGGCGATCATGCCCAGAAGGAAGCGCACGATGGGCGCGGAGCCGGCCCGGGGCCGATACTCCCCGAAGGCGTAGGCCGCCACCAGGGCCCCCAGGACAAAACCCAGGATTTCGGGCCGCAGATACTGCACCACGGCCACCCGATGGAAGCCCACCGCGCCGGCGATGTCCCGTTCCATGCAGGCCACGCAGATGCCCATGTTGCCGGGATTGCCCCAATACTGCAACAGGGCGGCGAAGATACCGATGAAGACCCCCACGCTGATGATACCCAGCCGGGAGGCGAAAAAGTCCCGCACCGACGACATTCGACCCTTACCTCCTTGAGATTGAGCTGGAGTGGCGGCGTTCGCCACCGACCGGCGCCTCCGCCGCCCCGGAGGCAGAGCCCCCGGGCCGGGATCAGCCGGCCGGGCGCCCTCCGGCGCTGCCGGCAGCAGCCACACCCTTCATCAGGCCCGGCGACGATGTCAGGAAAAACGCAGGGAAGCGCAGACAGGCGGGACAGAGAAAATCAGAAGCGAGGTGTGATACTTCAGGAATGTCCTGCTCCGGATGCCCTTCCCGGTCTGCGGCACCGACGCCGGAGGACGGGCCTTGCCAAGGCCCTGACCAGGACCGGACTTCAGGACTTCCTGGGGAAACTGGGTGCGGACACCCGCCATCACCCCCTTTCCGGGAATTCGACCACGATTTTACACCTACATTCGGGGGGCCAAGGGTCGTAAACCCTTGCCCCTTCCCGGGACCTCTGCCGCCCGCATCGGGGTGGGAGAGGGGAGAGTGGGAGGCGGGACAGGGCCTCAGGCTCATCTCTCTTCCCCCCACCCGGCTCCGCCCAGGGCCGTTTTACCTCCCGGGGGACCGCAAGGCAACCTCAGGCGGCAGGTCGGTTCCCGGAGGGGACTCCGGCCGGGGACAAAGCCCGGATGACTTCAGCCATCCACCCCGGGCACGAGGATGCGCTCCTCCGGGTGGATGGGATTGAGGATAAGCCCGGTCATCACCTTGGGATAGAAATAGGTGGATTTCCGGGGCATAATCAGGCCTTCCCGGGCCACCCACTGCACCTGCTCGATCCTGGTGGGGTTGAGAAGGAAGGCCAGACGGGCCCGACCCTGGGCCACGGTGGCCAGCACCTCCTCCACCTGGCTGGAATAGAAACAGGTCTCAGGGTCATCCTGGGCCTTGGCGTCCAATCCCAGACATTTATCGAACACGAGATAATTGAGGACGGAAACATCCAGTTGGGCCAAGGCCGGGTGCATCTCCCGGGAAAGGAGGCGGCGCCGGACCTCCTCCCTCAGCTCCAGGCGCCAGGCCCGGGCGTGGGCCCCCACCAGAATGAAGACGGTGCGCCCGCCGGGGGTCTGCTCCAGTTCGCTCTGGAGGAAGGCGGCATAGGCCGTGAGATCGCCACCGGGGCGCTCCAGGGGGGTCACCTCGAAGTAGTCCTCCAGCCGACCCAGAAACCAGGCCTCATCCAGGCGCTTCAGCCGGGGCCCGCCCAGCAGGCGGTGGGCCATGAGGATGACCAGCTCCGGGTCATAGAGATTGGCCAGATACATGAGCATGAAGTTGAAGGGCGCCCGGGGGCCGGCGTCGGGGTAGCGCTCCTTCATCCATTTCTGGAAGGCCAGGGCGGTTTCGTAGCGGTGGTGACCGTCGGCGATGAAGAGCTGGGAGGGGGCCAGGGAGCGGTGCACCCAGGCCAGACAGTCCGGATCCGTCACCCGGTAGAGGCGCTGGCCCCGGCCTTCCACATCGGTGAAAGCAAAGATCGGCTCCCCGGACGCCGCCTTGAGCCGCTCCAGGATCTGACGGCTCTCATCGGGGAAGAGGGTGAAGATGGGGGAGAAATGGGCCCGGCAGTGCTTGAACAGTTCCAGGCGGTCCGCCTTGATGGCGGAAAAGGTCTGCTCATGGGGGAGGATGATCCCCTTGCTGAAGGGCTCCAGACGCACCACCGCGGCAAATCCCCGACGGGTCAGGCTCTGGCCCCGGACCTGGAAGTCCGTCTCCCAGTAATACAAGGCGGGCCTCTCATCCCGGAGGAAGACCTGCTCCGCCAGCCACTGGCGGAAGCGGGCGGCGGCCCGGGTGTAGCGGTTCTCGAAGGGGCCGTCTCCGGGGCGGGCCTCCGGCAGAATGAGGTGCACCATGTTGTAGGGATGGCGGGCGGCGAAGGCCTCCCGCTCCTCCGGCCGGATGACGTCATAAGGAGGCGTCACCACTTCCGTGAGCTGCGGCACCTTGGCGGGGTTGAAATAGAGGCCCCGGAACGGGGCGACGTAGGCCACGGGCTCTCCTCCTTCCCATGCATATCTGGGTAATTTACCACGTGGCCGGCTGGCGTCAAGAGCGCGGCTCTCCAAAAACCCGCCGGGGGGACGGAGGGTGAAAAAAAACTGTTGACCCCAGGGGGACGACAAGTTATATAAGTTTGACTTGAAATACCGCTTCTGGCGGGGCAATGGCAGGCGGCTAGCCTTACCCTTTCCTTGAGGGAAGGGTAATTTCCGTTTAAGGGCCGCGGCCAGGGCCACCAGGCTGACGGCCGGGGTGGGCGGCAGGGTCAAAGCGGCGCTGCAGGCCGGCCGGCGAGTCAAGTCATCCGGTACGACCGCATGCCTGGTTGGAGGAGGATGGAAACTTGCAAAACCTTGCTCTCGGCTACGGACTGCACCTCACCCTGGACGGGTATGACTGCGATCCGGAGCGGCTGGCCAATCTGGACGTGATCTATGAGTTTCTGGATCGGTGTCCCACCCTGATTCACATGACCAAGATCATGCCCCCGTACGTCTTCAAGTACCGGGCTCAGGTGCCGGAAGACTGGGGGGTGTCCGGCTTCGTCCTCATCGCCGAGAGCCATATCAGTATCCATACCTATCCGGAACGGGCCTATCTCAGCCTGGACATCTTCTCCTGCAAGGACTTCGACCATCTCAAGGCGGCGGCCTACGCCACGGAAACCTTCGGCATCGGACGCCACGAAATCCACCTGTTGGACCGGGGGCTGGAATTCCCCCGGAATGTCAAGGCGGTGGAACGGTTTCTCCGGGAAGAGCGCAAATCAATACGAGGCTGATGCATGGGCGAGGGCGACAGTCCCCGGCCAGGCCTGCTCCAACGTCTCTGGCAGCGGTTGGTCCGCCGCACCCTGTCCCAACCGGAAGACCTCGAGCGGGAGATCCAAAACATCATCACCGTGGGCGAGGAGCGGGGCTTACTCAGCCGCGAGGAAGGCGAGCTGATTGAGTCCATCTTCGAGTTCCGGGACACCCTGGTGCGGGAGATCATGGTGCCCCGCCTGGAGATTGTGGGGGTGGAGCGCGCCACCCCCCTGGACCGCATCATCGCCCTGGTCCTGGAGAAAGGCCACTCCCGCCTGCCGGTCTTTGAGGGCAGCATCGATCACGTCATCGGCATCCTCCTGGCCAAGGACCTCCTGGTGTTCTGGCAGACCCCGCCGGAGGCTTTCGACCTCGTCAAGGTCCTGCGCCCCCCCTACTTCATCCCCGAAAGCAAAAAGATCAGCGATCTGTTGCGGGATTTCGTGGAGCGCAAGATCCAGATCGCCATCGTCATCGACGAATACGGCGGCACCGCCGGCCTCGTCACCCTGGAGGACATCATCGAGGAGATCGTGGGCGAGATCTACGATGAGTATGACCGCCAGGAGGCCCGCATCCTGCCCCAGGAGAACGGTTCGCTCCTGGTGGATGCCCGCCTCAACGTGGAGGACCTCCTGGAGCATCTCCCCCTCAGCCGGCCGGAGGGCAAGTTTGAATCGGTGGGCGGCCTCCTCATCCATCTCCTCGGGCGGGTGCCCCAGGTCAATGACCGGGTGATCCTGGGGGGCTACGAATTCCTGGTGGTGGCCGCGGACGAGCGCCGGGCCAAGCAGGTGCGCATCCGGCCGTTGGCGGCCCGGGAGCCGGTATCGTGAGGCCCGCCCCAGGCCAGGGGGGGCGGCCTGAGGCCCGGGGAGGCCGGCCATGACCCTTCCTGTGTCTTTTGCTGCCCCCCACTCCCGGAGCGGCTGGGGGCCGGTGCTGGCAGCCGGGGTCTTCGGGGTCTGTTACGCCGCGGCCTTCCCCAAGTGGGACCTGACCTTTCTTTTGCCTCTGGCCCTGCCCTTCCTGTACTGGGCCCTCAAAGACGTCTCTCCCGGCCGGGCCTTCCGACTGGGGTTCTTGGCCGGCCTGGTGGCCAATGCCGGTCTGCTCTACTGGATTGTCTACGTCACCCATGTCTTTGGCCGCCTGCCGGTGCCGCTGGCCGTGGGGGTGATGCTGCTTCTGGCCGGGTATCTGGCCCTGTATCGGGCCGTGTGGGCCTGGGGGGTGGCCCGGGCCGGCGCCGCGGGCCTCAACCCCCTGTGGTTCGGGCCGGCTCTGTGGGTGGCCCTGGAGTACGTCCAGACCTATCTCTTCAGCGGCTTTCCCTGGGGGCTCCTCGGCGCCGGCCTCTACCGCTTCCCCCTGTTCATCCAGGTGGCGGACCTGGCGGGGGTGTATGGGGTCTCCTTTCTGCTGGCCCTGGCCGGCACCTGGCTCTTCCTCACCGCCTGTCCCCGTTTCCAGGCGGTGCGCCACGAGCGGCGCCGGGAAGCCCTGGCCCTGATCCTGCTGATGCTGTGGGTGGGTTACGGCGCTTATCGCCTGGACGCCATCGGCAAGGTGGCGGCCGCCGCTCCTAAAATCCCGGTGGGCCTCACCCAGGGGAACATCCAGCAGGGGGAGAAATGGAACCCCAAGATGGTGGCGGCCACCCTGGACCGCTATGCGGAGCTCACCCGGCGCTGCCAGGGCGCCCGCCTCATCATCTGGCCGGAGACCGCCGCGCCCTTCCTCTTCCTCCGCAACCCGGAGTTCACCCCCCGGGTGCAGGAGATCGGCCGCGCCAGCGGCGCCCACCTCTTCTTCGGGGCCCCGGCTTATGAGCTCACCCCGGCGGGGGACCGCTTCTTCAACCGGGCCTATCTCCTGGACCCCGAGGGCCAGGTGGCGGGCTACTATGACAAGGCCCACCTGGTGCCCTTCGGGGAGTATGTGCCGCTGCAGCGGATTCTGTTTTTCGTCCCCAAGATGGTGCCCATGGTGGGGGATTTCGCCGAAGGCCCGGTGGGCGCGGTGGTGCATCTCCCCGAGGCGCCGGTGGGCCCCCTCATCTGCTTTGAGTCCATCTTCGCCTATCTCTCCCGGGCCCAGGTCCGCAATGGCGCCCGCCTGCTGGTCACCATCACCAACGACGCCTGGTTCGGGGAGACCAGCGCCCCCTACCAGCACCTGGCCTGGGGGGTCTTCCGCTGCGTGGAAGGCCGGGTGGCCATGGCCCGGGCCGCCAACACCGGCATTTCCGCCTTCATCGGCCCGGAGGGCCGGATCCTCTGGACCTCCCCCCTCAACACCACCGCGGCCCACACCCTGGAGCTGCCCCTGATGCCCGGAGGCAGTCTCTACAGCCGGGTGGGCGATGTCTTTGCCTGGCTCTGCCTGGCCGGCGTCTGTGTGGCGCCCCTCCTGGGCCGTCGGCGGCGCTGAGAGGTCACCGGCCCCGCCGCCCTCCCTCCCCGAAGCCACGCCCTCATCCTCCCCGCCCCCGGCCTGGCGGGAAAGGCCCCGGTCACGTATAATGAGGGCAGGTGCGGGCGGGAGTCCTGGACCCCCCTGTCCCGGATCCTTTCCCCCCACCTCATCCAAGCGGTGGGAGGGGAGAGTCAGGGGAGGCGGGGAGCCAGCGCAGCCCCGGCCCTCTCCGCCCTGTACCAAAGACCATGAGAACTACCCCTGCTCCAAAGATGGAAGCCCCCTTCCGCTGCGGCTATGTGGCCCTCATCGGATTTCCCAATGTGGGCAAATCCACCCTCCTCAACCGCCTGGTGGGGGAGAAGCTGGCCATCACCTCGCCCAAACCCCAGACTACCCGCCACCGGCTGCTGGGCATCGTCCACCGGCCCGGGGCCCAGCTCCTGCTTCTGGACACCCCCGGCATCCTGGAGCCCAAAGGCCCCCTCAATGCGGCGCTGCTGGAGGCGGCCCTGGGAGCCCTGGCGGACGCCGACGTGGTAGTGTGGCTCACCGAACCCCGGCCCCCGGACCCCCAGGACCGCCTCCTCATGCCCCGCCTGAAGGCCCTGCCGCAGCCCCTGGTGGTGGCGGTGAACAAGATTGATCTCGTCCGGAAACCGGAGCTGCTGCCCCTGATGGCGGCCCTGCACGAAAGCTTTCCCCAGGCGGCCATCGTGCCCCTCTGCGCCCTCACCGGCGACGGGGTGGAAGACCTGGTGGCGGAGATCATCTCCCGGCTGCCGGCGGCCCCGCCCCTCTACCCCGAGGATCAGCTCACCGATCAGTCGGAGCGCTTCCTGGTGGCGGAGCTCATCCGGGAACGCCTCTTCCATCACACCGGGGAGGAGATCCCCTATGCCGTGGCAGTGGCCATCGAGGAGTTTGATGAGAGCCGGCGCCCGGAGCTGGTGCGCATCCGGGCGGTGATCTACGTGGAGAAGGAGTCCCAAAAGGGCATCGTCATCGGCAAGGGCGGCAAACTCCTCAAGATCATCGGCCAGGAGGCCCGGGAGGACATCGAGCGGCTCCTTCAGAGCAAGGTGTATCTGGAGCTTTGGGTCAAGGTGTGGAAAAACTGGCGCCGGGACCCCAAGGCGGTGCGCCGCCTGGGCTATTGAGCCCTGATTGACAACCTCGCAAAACCTCTGCCATAATCAGATTATCGAGGCTACGATGCGGATGGTCCCTCTCCTTGGCCGCCTGAGCCTGGTGATGGCTGCGGCGCTCCTCCCCACCCCGGCTTGGGCCGAGGCCTGGGTGGGCTGGTTCCAGTGGGGCACCCAGGGCTCCTACGTCCATCAGTTCTCCCACCTCCTCTTCACCCTGGCCATGCTCTTCTTTCTCCGGGAGATCTATTGGGGGGAGTACCGGGTCCAGCCCGGGTTCAACTATCTGTGGTGGGCCTGCTGGATTCTGGTGTTCTGGAATGTGGATGCCATCATCGGGCACGCGGTGGAATGGTCCTTGCACAATCCGGTGATCCTGGGGGAGGGCCTCTCCCGGCGCCTGCTCATGGAAGACCTCCACACCTGGATGTTCTATTTTTTCAAGATCAATCATTTCCTCTGGCTCATCCCGGCCTTTTACCTGGTCTATCGCGGCATGAAGACCTTCGCCCTCAAGGCGGGGGAGGCGGAGAGGGAGTCATGATCAGCCTCCCGCTGTGGCCCATCTGGCTGGTGGAGGTGGCCAGCGCCCTGATGACCCTGTTGTTCACCGGCCTGGCCCTGCGCCACAGCCGGCGGCTGATGGCCCGGGATCCGGACAATCCCCTGGGCCTGTTTCTCAGCTGGCTGACCCTGGCCTTTTTCCTCTTTGCCATCTCCCACGCCATCTCCCACCTCATCCAAGAATTCATCACCTTTCACGGCGCCACCACCTTGCTGGGGCAGTTGCGGCGCATCTTCGGGGGCTTTGACAGCATCATCTACGTGGTCATCGCCACCATCACCCTTTTCTTCCATCATCTGCAGCGGGTCTACCGGCGCATGCAGGAGGACCACCACCAGCTGGAGGCCACCAGCCATGAGATTCTGGCCCTGAACCGGGAGATGGAGGCCCTGGTGATGGAGCGGACCATGAGCGAGATGGCCCTGGGCATGGCCCACGGCATCCGCAACCCCCTGCATGTCATCGGCGGCTTCAGCCACCGCCTCCTGAAAAAGACGGACGAGGCCGATCCCACCCGGGCCTGGCTGCAGGCCATCGCCGAGGAGGCCAAGCGCATCGAGCAGATGGTGGAGCGCTTTGAGAACCTGGCCCGGCGCAAGTCCTCCTTCTTCACCCAGGTGGATCTCAATGACATCGTGCGCACCACCCTGGAACTCATCATGCCGGAAATCCGGGCCAAGCGGCTGAAGCTGGTCACCGAACTCCACCCGGAGCCCATCGTGGGGCGCTTAAACGCCCACCTCCTCAAGGTGGCCCTGGCCCACCTGCTCCGGAACGCCATTGAGGCCACCGGCCCGCACGGCACCATCACCGTCAAGACCTTCCTGGAGAAGCACTTCGCCGTCATCGTCATCAAGGACACCGGCCGGGGCATGCCGCCGGATGTGGTGGACAAGGTCTTCGTGCCCTTCTACACCACCAAGATCGGCGGCACCGGCTTGGGCATGGTCTTTGTGCGCCAGATCGTGGACGAACACCGGGGGGTCATCACCCTGGACAGCCAGGTGGGGGTGGGCACCACGGTGACCATCCGCCTGGCCCTGCTTTTCGGCGAGGCGCCGGGGGTCTCCGAGGACACCTCCGCGGCGGCGGCCCCGGCAGGCCCCGCCCCCGCCCCGCCGACCCCTCCCGCCCCTTCCTGAAGCCCGTTCCTCAAAAGCTCTTCCCCCTCTTGCCAAATCCGGCGGGATGGATTAGGCTGGCCCCTGTGCCCTTTTTCACAATCACCCAGGGAGTCTGAAGACATGAACAGGTGGAGACTGCTGATACCGGTGCTCCTGCTGGGGCTGCTCGGGAGCTGCGGCGCCGGGGAGGAGCCCGCCCCCCCCAAACCCAGCGCCCGGGAACCGGAACTCCGGGCCGCCACACCCGCCACCCCGGAGTTGAAGGCCCAGCCTCCGGGGCGGGAGGAGTATCTGCGGCAGGCGGAGGCCCAACTGCAGGAGGTGCAGCGCCTGGTGGCCGAGATGCAGGAGCGGCTGGAGAAGCTCTCCCCGGAGCTCCGGGCCCGGGTGACGGAGCAGCTCCAGGCCCTGGAGCCCAAACTGCGGACCGCCCGGCGCAAGCTCCAGGAGCTGAAGTTCGCCGGCGCCGAGACCTACAAGAAGGTGCAGGGAGAGCTGGAGGAGCTCCTGAAGGAGTTGAAAAGGCGGGCGGAAGAGCTCCCCGTGGGCTTTCAGTTCAAGCCTTAAGCTGCAGCCGGCGAGGCAGGGGGGTGCCCCCGGGCCCACCGGCACGGGGCCTGGGCCCGGGGCTGTCCCTGTTCCTGGGGGAGGGCCGGCAGAGCCCGCCCGGCCCCCCGGCGGGAGGCTTGGCCGGCCCGACTCAGTCCCGGGGGCCGTAGATGGCCGCCAGGGCCTGCTCCAGGGTGGGGTAGCGGAACTCAAAGCCCGCCTGGAGGAGCTTGTCCGGCACCATCCGCTGGCTGGAGAGCACCGCCTGGGAGAGCTCCCCCAGCACCAGCCGGAGCATGAAGGCCGGCGCGGTGAGAAAGCTGGGGCGGCCCAGCGCCCGGCCCAGGGCCTTGGCGAAGTCCCAGTTGCGCACCGGGTTGGGGGCGCAGAAGTGCACCGGGCCGCTGAGCTCCGGGTGTGCCGGCAGGAAGAGGAAGGCCCGGCACAGGTCCTCGTGGTGGATCCAGGGCATCCACTGGCGCCCGTCCCCCGCCGGCCCTCCGACAAAGGCCTTGAAGGCGGGCTCCAGGGTGCCCAGAAGGCCGCCGCCCCGCCCCAGCACCAGCCCGAAGCGGGTGATGACCACCCGGGCCCCCAGCTCCCGGGCCTTTAAGGCCTCCCATTCCCACTCCTGGGCCACCTCCGCCAGGAACCCGTCCGCCGGGGGGGACTCCTCGGTGAGGATCTCCTCCCCCCGGTCGCCGAAGTAGCCCGGCGCCGAGGTGCTGCAGAACAGTGGCAGGCGGTCGCCCGCGGCCATGGCCTTCACCAGGTTCCGGGTGGTGAGGATGCGGCTCTCCCGGATGACCTTCTTTTTCTCCTCGGTCCAGTGGGCGAAGATGGAGGCCCCCGCCAGATTGATGACCCAGTCGTGGCGGGTCACCTCTTCCATCCAGGGCCCCTCCCGGGTGGGATCGCCGGTGAGATAGGCAAAGCCCTCCATCGGGGCGGGGCGCCGGGTGAGGATGGTCACCTCATACCCCGCCTGGGCCAGGGCCTGACAGAGAAAACCGCCCACAAAGCCGGTGCCGCCGGTGACAAAGACCTTCATATCCTTCTCCTTCCCCGAAGTTTCTGGCCAAGTTCCCGGGGGCAGGGCCCGGAGGCGGGCTCCCCCACCCTGCCCGGAAAGATTACCACACCCAGCTCAGGATCAGGCGGGCCACCTGCAGATAGATGAAGACCCCCAAAATATCCACCAAGGTAGTGATCAGGGGGGCGGAGATCAAGGCCGGATCCAGGCCGAATTTGTGAAACACCAGGGGCCAGACGCTGCCGGCCAGGGTGGCGAAGGTGGAGATGGCCACGAGACTCACCCCCACGGTCAGGGCCACCCAGGCGTTGCCCTGGAGCCAGTAGGCCCAGGCGGTCACCAGGGTGGCCAGGAGGCAGCCCAAAAGCAGGCCGGTGCCCACCTCCCGGAGGATGAGGAGCAGGGCATTCTTGCGGGTGACCTCCTGCAGGGCCAGACCCCGGACAAACACCGTGGAGGTTTGGGAGCCGATGTTGCCGCCGCTGCCGATGAGGAGGGGGATGAAGGCCGTCAGGGCGATGACCGACTCCAACAGCTGGGATTGACGCAGGATCAGGCTGCCGGTGACGGTATTGGCGACCAGGAGGAGCATCAGCCAGCCCACCCGGTTGCGGGCCAGGGTGACGATGCCGGTCCGGAAGTAATTCTGCTCCGGCACCTGCACCGCGCCCAGGCGGTAGATGTCCTCGGTGGCCTCCTCCTGCAGGATGTCCAGGACGTCGTCGTGGGTGACGATGCCCACCAGGCGCAGTTCCCGGTCCACCACCGGCAGGGCCAGAAGGTCGTATTTCTGGATCTTGCGGGCCACCTCCTCCTGGTCCTCATCGGTCACCGCATAAATGACCTCCCGTTCCATGAGATCGGCCACCCGCACGTCGGGGGCGGCCAGGACGAGCTGCCTCAGGGAGACGATGCCCTGGAGGCGGCGCTGCTCATCGGTGACGTAGCAGTAATAGATGGTCTCCTTGTCCAGGCCCACCCGCCGGATGCGATTGAGGGCCTCCGCCACGGTGTAGGAGCTCTTGAGATCGATGTATTCCGGGGTCATGATGCCCCCGGCGGTGTCCTCCCGGTAGCCGAGGAGGAGCAGGGTGGCGTGGCGTTCCTCCGGGGTGAGGAGGGCCAGGAGGCGCTTGGCCACCTTGGCGGGCAGCTCATCCAGAAGGTCGGCCCGGTCGTCCGGGGACATGTTTTCCACCAGGTGGCGCACCTGCTCGGTCTTGAAGCTCTCCAGCAGGGCCTGCTGGTCCTCCACCGGCAGGTATTCAAACACCGCCACCGCCTGGTCCTTGTCCAGGAGGCGGAACAGCAGGGCCCGCTCCGGGGCCGGGAAGTCGCTGATGATCCCGGCCACATCCACCGGGTTCATGGGCCTGACCAGCGCCTTGACCCGGTCCCAGTGCTGGGCGGTGAGTTCGGCCCGGATGGTGCGGAGAGTGTCTTCCACCGATCTCCCTTAACGGGGCGCGGACACGGCCGCCCCGGGCTCCAGGTAAATGATTTCCCGGGAGTCGTCGTAGGTCAGCATCTCCGCGTAGCGGCCCCAGGAGATGACCGTCTCCAGCTGGCGCTCCGCCTCCTCCTCGTGGAATTCCAGCTCCAGGGCCTTCTGCACCACGTCCCACTCCAGTTGGCGGCGGTCCGCGGCTTGGAGCAGGGAGAGAAGCCAGCGGACGATGGGCACGCGGCGCAGCCGGGTGGCAAAGATCTCCTTGCGGGCGGGAATGCTGGCCTCGGCAAAGGTCTCCCCCAGGCCGGTGAGGGTGATGTCGCCCTGGGCCACAGTGGCGAAACCCAGGATCTCCGCGGCTTCGATGAGCTGCAGCAGGTGATCGGAGCTCATGGTCAGTTCCCGGGCCAGGGCGTAGATATCCGCCCGGTTCCCGGGCATGGCGTCCAGATGCTCCATCAGGCCGGCCAGATCATCGATGTTGATGTGGGGCAGGGCCCGGGTGCGGCCCGGTTCGCCGGGCGCGGTGCCCAACTCCAGGTGCTCGGGCTGGGTGTGACCCGCCAGGATCATGTACACCCGGTCCACCAGGTCCAGAAACCGGGGATCCTTGCGCTGCCGGGGCTGGGGGTAATCCACCCGGAAATCGGTGATCACCCGGCCGGGATCCTTATCCATAACCACAATGCGGTCGGCCAGCAGCACCGCTTCCTCGATGTTGTGGGTCACCAGGAGGATGGCCCGGGTGGGGATGTTGCCCCCGGTCCACAATTCCAGGAGCTCGCCCCTGAGGGACTCGGCGCTCAGCACGTCCAGGGCGGAGAAGGGCTCATCCAGACAGAGGAGCTCCGGCTCCACCGCCATGGCCCGGGCAAAACCCACTTTCTGGCGCATGCCCCCGGAGAGCTCCCGGGGATAAGCGGTCTCAAAGCCGTCCAGACCCACCCGGTCCAGGAGATCCAGGGCCCGGCTGGCCCGGAGCTTGGCGGGCACCCCCCGGGCCTTCAGGGCCACCTCCACATTTTCCAGCACCGTCAGCCAGGGAAACAGGGCAAAGGTCTGAAAGACGATGGTGGCGTGGGGATTGACCCCGGTGAGAGGTTCGCCCCGGTAGAGGACCCGGCCCGAGGTGGGGGCCTGCAGGCCGGTGATGATGCGCAGGAGCGTGCTCTTGCCGCAGCCGGAGGGCCCCAGCAGGGCGAGGAACTCCCCTTCCTCCAGGTGCAGGTCGATGTTCTGGATGGCGGTAAAGCTGCGGCCGCCGCTCCAGTACACCTGACTCACCCGGCGCAGATCCAGAAGAGTGGCGCGAGCGTTCATGGTGTCAATCCAAACGGTAGCGTTCTTCGGCCAGACGATACAGTCGCCGCCAAAACAGCCGGTTGATGGAGGCCACCGCCAGGATCATGCACAAGGTGGCGGCCAACAGCAGAGGGTAGTCCCCCGCGGCCGTGGCTTGGGAGATGATGGCCCCCAGGCCGGTGGTGGCGAGACTGCGCCCGCCGAACTGCACATATTCCGCCACGATGCTGGCGTTCCAGGCGCCGCCGCTGGCGGTGATGCCCCCGGTGATCACATAGGGGAAGATGGCGGGCAAAATCAGGGTGCGCCAGCGGTCCAGGCGGCCCTGCCCCAGCAGGGCGGAGGTGTACTGCAGATCCCGGGGGATGGCGCTGGCCCCGGCGATGACATTGAACAGCAGATACCACTGGGTGCCCAGGAGCATGAGGAGCACCGCGGCCAGGTTCAGGCCGCCGGGAAACTTCAGGAAGAGCAGGAGCACCACGGGAAAGAGGGCGGTGGCCGGGATGGAGGCCACCACCTGCACCAGGGGCTGCAGCAGGGCCGCCAGGCGGGGTTGGGTGCCGATGAGCACCCCCAGCGGGATGGTCCAGGCCAAGGCGATGACCAATGCGGCGGCCACCCGCAGCAGGGTGGCTCCCAACCCCATGAGGATGGCCAGCCATTGGCTCCCCGACACCTGCCAGAGGAACCGGCTGGTCTCCCACAGGCCCAGCCCCAGGAGCACCATCCCCAGGCCGGCGGCCGCCCGGCGCAGCCAGGGCCGCGGGACCCCCGGGGCGGGCTGCACCGCCGGGGCCCCGAACCACCGCAGCAACAGCAGATCCAGGCGGGCCAAGACGGGCTGAAAAAGCCGCTGCCACACGACCCCAAGGAGAAACGAGCCCCGCAGGACATCATAAAACCAGGAGGTGGGGGGGTGCTCCGATTCCACCATCTGCAGCTTGAATTTTTCCGCCCAGGCCAACAGGGGCCGCCACACCAGCTGATCCAGGAGCACGATGATGCCCACCATGGTCCCCAGGCCCCAGACCAGGGAGGCCACGGAGCCCTGATTGGCGGCCTCCTGCAGATAGGAGCCCAACCCCGGGAGGCGGAAATCCCGCTGCCCGGCGCTGAACATCTCCGCGGCCATGAGGAAAAACCAGCCGCCGGCCCAGCTCATCATGCTGTTCCAGATGAGGGAGATGGCGGCGAAGGGCAGTTCCAGATGCTTGAAGCGGAGCCAGGCGGGAAAACGGAAGACGGTGCTGGCCTCCTCCAGGTCCCGGGGGATGGTGCGCAGGGATTGGTACCAGGCGAAGGTCAGGTTCCAGGCCTGGCTGGTGAAGATGAGAAAAATGGCGGCCAGCTCCACCGCCACGGCCAGGGGCAGGAAGGCGCTGAAGGTGAGGAGCGCCACCGGCAAAAAGGAGAGGATGGGGACGCTCTGCAGCACGTCCAACAGCGGCAGCAGAATCTTTTCCGCCAGCTGGTGCTTGGCCGCCAGGGTACCGTAGATCAGGGAAAAGGTGAGGGAAAGGAGATAGGCCGCCAGCATGCGGCCGCAGGACAGGGCGGCGTAATACGGCAGTACCCCCGGGGCCAGGGAGATCTCGCTGGCCTGCAGGATCTCCGGGACAGCCGCTCCCAGCCTCACCCCAGCCCACAGAAGCACCCCCAGGAGAGCCACCACGACCAGGTCCGCCGCAGAAAGGGGCCGCAGGAGCGGCTGGGCGAGGCGAAACAGATAGGGGGTGCGGCCAGCGCCGCCCTCAGTGGTCATCGGGCTCATCCTGCGCGGGAGGGTTATGATATAGTGATCTGTCGGCGGCCCGGGAGGAAAGGAAGGGCTCTGACGGGTGATGCCGCCCTCTTTCCCGGCCGGGAAACCCGCGCGGCAGGTCCCGGTGAGGAACCCCGCCGCCTCGGCAGGTCGCAATCGAATTATTGTAACAGAAAATCCTTCAGAACCAATGGGGCAGGAGAAATTCCGCCCGATCATGGAGGGTGCATGGGTTTGCCTCCTTTTCGCCTCTGGTTGGCTCTGGCCCTGATGGTCTGCCTCCCCCTGATGCCCTGTCCCGTCCGGGCGCAAAGCGGCGCCCCGGGGGCGGCCACCCCCTCCCCGGAAGGGCCTCTGAGCCCCGAACTGCTGCCCCGGGTGCTCACCGAGGGCGCCGCCGCCCTGGAACAGGCCGGGGCCAGGCTGAAGGACCTCCAGGCCCAGGCCGACCGCCTGCATGAGAAGGCGGCCGGGGAGCTGCAGCTCTACAAGGCCAAGGCGGCCACCCTCAAGGCCTCCCTGGCCGTAGGCGAGGTGGTCTTGCCGCGGGCGGAGGCGGAGCTGAAGGAGCTGGGCCAGGGGGTGGAGCGGCTGGCCGCCGACCTGAAGGCCCTGGGGCATCTGCGGGACCAGGTGGTCCAGGAGGCGCAGGCCAAAGCCAAGGCCCGGGCCACCCTGGAGGAGGAGCTGGCCGGGCTCACCGCCAGCCGCCATTCCTTAAGCCGCACGCCGGGGTTGCGCCAGGCCGCCAGCCGGTATCTGGCCCTGGCCCGGGACTTCGAGCGCCAGGCGGCGCAGCTTACGGGGCAGCTGGAGAAGAGGCTGGCGGAGCTCAGCCAGGGACAGGCGGAGCTGGCCGCCGCCCGGGAGCAGCTGGCCGCCTCTCTGGACCAGGCCTGGTGGGCCCGGCTCTTCACCCGCTCCACATATGTCGCCGGGCTGGAACGCCTCCGGGCCCAGGTGGCGGACACCTGGCAGGCCCTCCTGGCCCTGCCGGCCCGGGTGGCCGAGCTCGGGAGGCGCCTGGCGGCCTCCGGGGCCCTGGCTGCCTATCTGGGGGCCAAAGCCGCCCCGCTCACCGGCTTGCTGCTCCTGCTGGTGGGGATGACCGTGGCCGCGGTGCGCCTGGGCCGGCTGGTGGTGCCGCGCCTGGGGGACTGGCAGGCCGCGGCGGAGGAACTGAGTCCCCGGGTGATCCTCCATCTGGCCCACCTGGTGGCCTCCCAGCTGGCCCTGGTGGCCCTGTGGGTCTGGCTCCTCCTGGCCCTGGTGACCCTGGAGCTGGGGTCGCATCCCGCGGCCTACCTGACGGCCCTGGCCGGCGGGGTGCTCCTGGCCCGACGGCTGACCCGGCAGTTGGTCAACCGGGTCTTTGCCGGGCCCCAGGCCGGGGGCATCCTGCCTCTCGATGAGGCCACGGCCCGGTTTTACCGGCGCCACCTGCGGCGTCTGGCCACCTACATCCTCCTTTTCGGGGTCCTGGGCCTCACCACCGCCCGGGTGCTGGGTTTTTCCCCCGGCAGCCGGGAGCTCCTCACCTATCTCTTTCAGGTGGGCCTCCTGGGCTGGGCCCTGTGGATCCTCAGGCCCCGATACTTTGAGGCCCTGGTCTCGGAGTTGCCCGTCCCGGCCTGGTTCCAACGCCGGGGGGTGCTCCGGCTTCTGAGGGGCCTGATCTTTCTGTGCCTGGGCCTCATTATCCTGACGGAGCTTTTGGGCTTCCAGGCCCTGTCCCTCTATCTGGCCCAGGCGGCGGCCGGCAGCGGCCTGGCGGTTGTGGCGGCCTGGGTGTTCTGGCAGGGCCTCCGGGCCGCCCTGAAACACTTCTTCCATCCCCGGCACGGCCGGGTCACCGGGCGGCTGCCGGTGCGCCCGGAAGTGGCGGAGCGCTCCTACCGCACCCTGAAGCACACCCTCCTGGCCGTGGTGGTGGCCGCCACCCTGGTGGTGGCCCTGTCCTTCTGGGGGATGAGGCCGGCGCACCTGGCCCGGATACTGGAGTGGCTGAATTACGGCCCCGCCTTGGGTCCCATCCGCCTCAGCCCCCTGGCCCTGGGCGCCGCCATCCTCATTGTTTACGGCGGCTTCTGGTTTTCCCGCCTGCTCCGGGCCTTTCTGGAGATGAACCTCTATCCCCGGCGGGACTGGGACCCCGGGGTCTGTTACACCATTTCCACCACCCTCCACTATGTGGTGCTCATCCTCACCGTGCTGCTGGCCTTAAATGTTCTGGGGGTGCCGCTGGCCAACGTCGCCCTGGTGGCCGGGGCCCTGGGGGTGGGCATCGGCTTCGGATTGCAGAACATCGTCAACAACTTCCTGAGTGGCCTCATCCTCCTTTTTGAACGGCCCATCAAGGTGGGGGATCTCCTGGTGGTGGACGGCCAGTGGGGCACGGTGAAGGAGATCCGGGTGCGGAGCACCGTGTTTCAGACCGCGGACAAAGCGGTCCTCATCATCCCCAATTCCGAGCTCCTCTCCAGCAAGATCATCAACTGGACCCACTACGGCTGGGGGCCCACCCGCCTTACGCTGAGAGTGGGGGTGAGCTATGGCTCCGATGTGGCCCTGGTGACCCGGATTCTGCTGGACCTGTGCGCCGCCAACCCCCGGGTGGCCCCGGAGCCGCCGCCCCAGGTCTTTTTTGAGGCCTTCGGGGACAGCAGCCTCAACTTCACCATCTGGGTGCATGTGAACACGCCCGGGGACCGGGTCCCCGCCACCCATGAGCTCAACCGCGCCATCTTTGAGGCCTTCCGGGCCCACGGCATCGACATCCCCTTCCCGCAGCGGGATCTGCACCTGAAGAGCTGGCCGCCGCTGCCACCCCCGGGGGCGGCATGATTCCCGGCCTGCCGGAAAGCCCCCGGCTCCGGGCCGAGGTGCGGCGTCTGGGGGTGAGTCTCGCCGGAGCCCGGCCCCTGCCCGGCGGCTCGGTGCGCCGTTTCTACCGGCTCGCCGGGGCGCCCCCGGTGGTGCTCCTGTATCATCCCCGGCCCCCCGGGGCCCCGGTGAATGAAAACGACTCGTACTTCCAGATCGGCCGGCACCTGAGGCGCCAGGGCGTGCCGGTGCCGGAGATCTACGCTTACTGCCGGGAGGAGGGCTGGTTTCTCCTGGAGGATGTGGGAGATCTCAGTCTGGAGGCGGCTCTCACCCGCCCCGGGGCGGACTGGCGCCGCCTCTACCGGGAGGCGCTGGAGATCCTTATCCGCCAGCAGGTGGCGGGCCGGGAGGGTTTCGACCCCGCCTGGTGTTTCGACACCCCCCGGGTGACCCGGGAGTTTCTGTTGACCCGGGAGTGTCACTACTTCGTGGAGGCCTTCCTTAGGGGTTATGTGGGCCTGGAAGTGGGCGTGGCCGAGCTGGAGGCGGATTTCCGGACCCTGGTGGCCGCCGCCCTGCCCGGGGGCCCGGAGGTCTTCCTGCACCGGGATTACCAGTCCCGGAACCTCCATCTCCATCAGGGGCGGCTGTGGGTCCTGGACTTTCAGGGGGGCCGCCTGGGGCCCGCGGGCTATGATCCCGCGGCCCTCCTCCTGGATCCGTATGTGGATCTGGGGGAGGCCCGGGAGAAGGAGCTGGGAGGATTCTACCTCGCCCTGCTCCGCCAAAAGTTGCCCGGGGCGGCAGAGGCCTTCCGGGAGAGTTATTTCTATCTGGCCCTGTGCCGCAATCTCCAGGTCCTGGGAGCCTTCGGGTTCCTCACCGCAGTCCAGGGCAAGTCTCCGTTCGCCGCCGCCATCCCCGCGGCCCTCCGGGGCCTGGGGCGACGGCTGGCCACCCGGCCGGGGATCTTCCCGGCCCTGGAGGAGGTCACCCGCCTGGCGGCCGCCCGACTGCAGGAGAGGCGTCGGTGACGGGAGATGCGGGCGCACCCAAAGAAAAAGGCAGGCCCGTGCCTGCCTCGGTCTGCCAGGGGTGGGGTGAGCGACGGGATTTGAACCCGCGACCTCCGGGGCCACAACCCGGTGCTCTCACCAGCTGAGCTACGCCCACCACACAATATTAACGTAACACACTTTCCCGGCCCAGGGAAGGGTGAAAAGGTTATTCGGTCCCTGCTCCCTGCCCTCCCCCGAACCCCTCCCCATTCCCATAAATGGGAGGTGGCTTCGCCAATCCGGCAAAATCGGCCGGACTCATCCCACCAGATTGCAGGAAGGGGTGTTTTTCCATGGGCTGCCGGACTTCCCCGGCCCTGACCAGGGGAAAAGCCTGGGCCCTCATCTTTACATCCTCCGCCGGGAGGCCTATTGTTATAGATGAGGACTGAGCCTCAGGGCAAGGGGAAGGGGCCTGGCTCTCCCCCCACCTTCTGAAAACCGGGAGGTCCGGGGCCAGCGAGCCGTTTGGGGAGAGGGGGCCCCGCCGCCTTGTCCCCGGTTTCTCTCCGGAACAGGCAGTCCCTGCCGGAGGGCACCACTCTCTCCGGCACGACCGCCCAAGGACAGGCCATGCGCGAAGCCCGATTTTACGACAAACTGGACGAGAACAAGGTGCATTGCCATCTGTGCGCCCATGAATGCCACATCGACCCCGGCAAGCGGGGCATCTGCCAGGTGCGGGAAAACCGGGAGGGCACTTTGTTCTCCCTGGTTTACGGCCGGGTGGTGGCGGAGAACCTGGACCCCATCGAGAAAAAGCCCCTCTTTCACTTCCTCCCCGGGTCCCGCTCGTATTCCATCTCCACCGTGGGCTGCAATTTCCAGTGCCTCCATTGCCAGAACTACGACATCTCCCAGTATCCCCGGCTGCATGAAGGCCGCATCATCGGCACCGAGAGGACCCCGGAACAGATTGTGGCCGCCGCCCAGGCCAGCCGGGCCGCCACCATCTCCTATACCTACGTGGAGCCCACCATCTTCATGGAATTTGCCCAGGACATCGGCCACCTGGCGCATACCAAGGGCATCCGCAACGTCTTTGTCTCCAACGGCTTCATGACCCCCCTCTCCGCCGACGCCCTGGCGGAGTTTGTGGACGCCGACAATGTGGACCTGAAGAGCTTCTCCGACGATTTTTACCGCAAGGTCTGCAAGGCCAAGCTGAAGCCGGTCCTGGAGACCATCGGGCGCCTCAAGGAGAAGGGGGTGTGGCTGGAGATCACCACCCTGGTGATCCCGGGGCTCAACGATTCGGAGGCGGAGCTCACCCAGATCGCCCGCTTCATCCGCTCCCTGGATGCCGGCATTCCCTGGCATGTGAGCGCCTTTTACCCCACTTATCAGATGCTGGACCGGCCCCGCACCCCGCCGGAGACCCTGCTCCGGGCCCGGGAGATCGGCTTGGCCGAGGGCCTGCGCTATGTCTATACCGGCAACATCCCCGGCCGGGGGGGCGAGGACACCCTCTGTCCCGGGTGCGGCGAAACCCTCATCGCCCGCCTGGGCTACCAGATCCGGGGGTTTATCCTGAAGGACGGCGCCTGCCCCAAGTGCGGCACCGCCATCGACGGCGTGTGGAAATGAGGGGAAGGGAGCCTGAGGGGCGGGGGCAGGCCCGCGCCGGCCCGCCCCTTTTCCCAAGCGCCCTCAGTACTCAATGCCCCGGCGGGCGGTGACGCCCACCTCCCAGTAGTGTTTCACCGGCCGCATCTCGGTGACCAGATCCGCCAGCTCCACGAGCTCCGGGGGGGCGGCCCGGCCGGTGAGGACCACCTCCACGTGGGGCGGCCGGTTTCTCAGGAGTTCCAGGACCTCCTCCAGGGGAAGCAGGCCGTAGGCCAGGGCCACGTTGATCTCATCCAGGACCACCACGTCATAGCGGCCGGAGCGCAGGACCTCCCGGGCCAGATCCAGGGCCTGGCGGGCCAGCTCCCGGTCCCGGGGGGCGGGGTCTTTCAGGTTCACCAGGCCCGGCCGGCCGAAGGTGTGCAGGGTCAAGTCCGGGGCCAGCCGCGCCGCCGCGGCCATCTCCCCCGTGTCCTGGCCCTTCATGAACTGCAGGAAAAAGACCTTGAAGCCCTGGCCCACGGCCCGCAAAGACAACCCCAGGGCGCAGGTGGTCTTGCCCTTGCCGTCCCCGGTATAGACCTGGATGCAGCCCCGGGTGAGCCTGCCTTCGGTCACCGGTCCCTCCTTGTCATGACTTCAGCAGTTCCCGGGCGATGATGAGGCGCATGATCTCGTTGGTGCCCTCGTAGATCTGCCCGGCCTTGGCGTCCTCAAAGAGACGGGCCACCGGGTTCTCGGTCAGCAGGCCGTAACCGCCGAAGATCTGCACCGCCTCCAGGGCGGCGTGCATGGCGGCGTCGGTGGCGAAGCACTTGGCCATGGCCGCGGCGGCGCCATAGGGCCGGCCCTGATCCCGGAGCCAGGCGGCCTTGAGGGTGAGGAGGGCCGCGGCCTCCAGCTCAGTGGCCAGGTCCGCCAGCTTGAACTGGATGGCCTGAAACTGGGAGAGGGGCTGGCCGAACTGCTGCCGCTGCCGGGCATGGTCCACCGCGGCGCGCAGCGCGGCCCGTCCCAGCCCCACGGCTTGGGCCGCGGCGCCCACCCGGGCGCCGTCGAGCACAGTCAGGGCGATCTTCAGGCCTTCCTCCGGGGCCCCCACCAGGTGGGCGGCGGGCACCGGCGCCTCCTGAAAGTGCATGGTCACCGAGGCCGCACCTTTGAGAGAGATTTTGTCTTCCGGCGGGCTGAGCCTCAGGCCCGGGGTGGCGCCGGGCTCCACCAGGAAGGCGCTGATGCCTTTGGCCCCCCGTTCCGGGGCGGTGAGGGCGAAGACGAGGCCCACTTCGGCCCGGTCCCCGGCGGTGATGAAGTTCTTGGTGCCGGTGAGATAAAAGACCTCCCCCTGACGCCGGGCCACCGTGGCCATCCCGCCGGGGTCGGAGCCGGCCCCGGGTTCGGTGAGGGCAAAGCAGCCCAGGGCCTCCCCCCGGGCCAGGGCCGGCAGGAAGCGCTCCTGCTGCACCGGGGTGCCGAAGCGGCTGAGGGCCATCCCCACCAGGGAGTGGTTGAGGTGCACCAGCAAGGCCGCAGCGGGAGAGACCTGGGCCAGCTCCATCTGCGCCAGGCAATAGGAGAGGTAACTGAAGCCGCTCCCGCCGTATTCCCGGGGCAGGGCGAGGCCGCACATGCCGGCCTGGGCGAACCGGCGGAATACCGGCTCCGGGAAACGCCCCTCCCGCTCCAGCCGGGCTGCCTCGGCCGCCATCTCTGCCGCCAGCTCCCGGGCGCGGGTCCGGATTTCCTGTTCTGTGGCGGTGAGCGCGAAATCCATGGCCGCCTGCCTCCTGGGCCCCGGAGTGCCGGGCGCTTTGGGGCCTTTTCCGGGGAGTCCGGCGGAGGCCCCCTTCTTTCCGGGCAGCCGCCCTTACTGCGTGGGGCTCTTCCCCGGCCGCCCGGCGACTTCCATGATTTCAGATTTGCCGGTCCGGGTCAATGGCAATCTCCGGGACCGGCATGTGAGGGGAAAGGGCTTGTGCTTCGGCGCCTGAGGGGGTAAGTTTTCAGGGTGCAGGAGACCGATGCCATGCCCGGCCCCGTGAACTTCCGCCTGGCCCTGGTCCTGGGAGGGGCCAAAAGCGGCAAGAGCCGTCTGGCCCAGGAGCTGGCGGAAAGGCATCCGCCGCCTTTGTTGTATGTGGCCACGGGCGAAGCCGGGGACCCCGAGATGGCGGCCCGTATCGCCCGGCACCGGGAAGCCCGGGGCCCCGCGTGGGAGACCTGGGAGGTGCCCCGGGAGCTGCCGGAGGCCCTGGGGCGCCTCGCACCGCGCTTCGGCGCCGTCCTGGTGGACTGCCTGACCCTGTGGCTCAGCAATCTGCTGCTGGCCAACCTCCCGGAAGGCGAGCTGGAGGCGGCCCAGGAACGGCTCCTGGACGCCGCCCGTAAGGTGGCCTGCCCCCTCATTTTGGTGAGCAATGAAGTGGGCTCCGGCATCGTACCGGACAACCCCCTGGCCCGGCGCTTCCGGGACCTGGCCGGCCGGCTGCACCAGCGCCTGGCCGCCCAGGCCGATCTGGTGCTTCTCTGCGTCGCCGGGCTGCCCGTAGTGCTCAAACCTTCTTCCCAAGGACTGCCCTGAATGGAAGCTGCCCTGCGCGAACTTGTGGACCGGATTCAACCGGTGGAGAACGCCTGGCTGGCCAAAGCCCAGGCCCGCCTGGACGCCCTCACCAAACCCCCAGGGAGCCTGGGGCGGCTAGAGGAGCTGGCCGCCCGCTTCGTGGCCATCCGGCAGGTGGAGATGCCGCCATTGCCCCAAAAGCGGGTGGTGGTCTTTGCCGCCGACCATGGGGTGGTGGCCGAGGGGGTGAGCGCCTATCCCCAGGAAGTCACCTATCAGATGGTGTATAACTTCCTCCGGGGGGGGGCCGGCATCAACGTCCTGGCCCGGCAGGCGGGGGCCGAGGTGGAGGTGGTGGACATCGGCGTCAACCATGACTTCCACCCGGAGCTGCCCCTGGTGCATCGCAAGGTGGCCTGGGGCACCCGCAATTTCGCCCGGGAGCCGGCCCTGAGCCGGGAGGAGGCCCTTAAGGCCCTGTGGGTGGGGGTGGAGCGGGCCCGGGAGGCGGCCCAGGCCGGGGTGGAGGTCCTGGCCGCCGGGGATATGGGCATCGGCAACACCACCGCCGCCGCCGCCCTGGGGGCGGTGTTCACCGGCCGGCCGGTGGCCACCCTCACCGGCCGGGGCACCGGCATCGACGATCAGGCCCTGCGTCACAAGGTGGCGGTGATCAACCGGGCCCTCTCCCTGCATCGGGTGGAGGCCGCCGACCCCATAGGTGCTTTGGCGGCGGTGGGGGGGCTGGAGATCGCCGGCATCGCTGGCCTCATCCTGGGGGCCGCGGCGACCCGCCAGGCCTTTCTGCTGGACGGCTTCATCGCCACTGCCGGCGCCCTGGTGGCCGCCCATCTGGCGCCCACAGTGACGGATTACCTCATCGCCACCCACCGTTCCGCCGAACCCGGCCACCAGATCATGCTGGACGCCCTCAACCTGAAGCCGCTTTTGGCCTTCCACATGCGCCTGGGGGAGGGCACCGGCGCCGCCCTGGGCATGCTCCTTTTGGAGGCGGGCCTGCGGATTTACCGGGAGATGGCCACCTTCGCCGAAGCCGGGGTGTCGGAGAAGGCGTAACGGATGGCCCCGGGGGCCTGCCCAGATACCCGGGCAGCAGGGAGATGGGGGAGAGGGCCGGTGGTCTCTGGCCCTCCCCGGGCACTGCCTCTCCCGGCCCCGTCTGGGGGCGGGGGAGAGGGGGACTCGGGGTGCCCTGGGGCATCCTGCGAGGCCGGAAAAATCCGCCCAGCCATGGAAGGATCCGACGTGAGCCCGGAGAGAGACACCTCGGCCTCAGGCGCCCGGCCCCCCCGCGGTCGTTCCTGCACCTTCCCTTTGGCCCTGACCTTCCTCACCATCCTGCCTTGGCCCCGGCCGGTGGTGGCCGGCCCGGAGGAACTGGCCCGCTCCCTGATCTGGTTTCCCTGGGTGGGCCTGCTGCTGGGGGGCCTGTACGCGGCCTTGGGCGGCCTGGCCTTAAGGTTCTGGCCCCCTGCGGGGGCGGCGGCGCTGCTGTTGACCCTCACCGTCCTCCTGACCCGGGGTCTGCACCTGGACGGCCTGGCCGACACCCTGGACGGCCTGGGCGGCGGCCGGGACCGGGACTCCCGGCTGGCGGTGATGAAGGACTCCCGGCTGGGGGCCTTCGGGGCCCTGGGGCTGGTTTTGGCCCTTCTGCTCAAGGGCGTCTTTTTGGCGGTCCTTCTGGCAGCCGGCCGCTTTGCCGCCCTGCTCCTCTTCCCGGCGGTGAGCCGGGCCGGTATGGTCCTCCTGGCCTGGCTCTCCCCCTATGCCCGGCCGGAAGGCGGCTTGGGCCGGGCCATGACCGAGGGGGTCACCTCCCAGGTGGTCCTGGGGGCGCTGGGGCCCGTGCTCGTGGGGGGCCTCATGCTGGCGGGCCTGCGGGGACTCGTGCTTTTGGGGGCCGCGGCAGTGGTGGTCCTGGCCCTGAGCCGCCTCTTCACCCGGCTTTTGGGAGGCATCACCGGCGATGTGCTGGGGGCGGCGAATGAACTGCTGGAGATCCTGGCCCTGGCCCTCCTCAGTGCCGGTTAGTTCTTGGGCCGGGTTGCCCGGATGGTTCCCTGCCGCAGGTTTTTGTGTTATATTAAAAATGAACGTGTTATGATCCGCTTTCCCCTCTCCGGCTATCCTTGACTCGGCTCCGGCTGGGTCGGAGACTGCCCCCTTCCCTGGAGATCAGAAACCCGCACCCCGTTACCCCGGCCGTGGTCGGTTGCGCCCAGGAGACGGCTGACCGGGACCCTGGGGAATATTGTTTGATCAAGGAGGACTTATGCTGCCCGATCTTGCCGACACCCGCAGCCGCCTGAAAACCCTGCGGGAGAAACTCGCCCAACTCCGAGGTCATCTTTGATTTAGCCGGGAAACAGGCCCGCATCCGGGAGCTGGATGAGCTCATGGGCCGGCCCGGCTTTTGGGACGACCCCGCCGCCGGCGCCCCCCTCCTCAAGGAGCGGGCGGCGCTCCTGGCCACATTGGAGGACTTCCAGCGCCGGGAACAGCAGCTGGAGGACCTGGAGGTGCTCCTGGATCTGGCCGCGGAAGAGGACGACCCCGCCGCCCTCCAGGAGGTGCACCGGGACCTGGCGGCGATGGAGCGGGACTTCCGGAACTGGGAGCTGCAGCTCCTCATGTCCGGCGAGGAGGATGAGAAGAACGCCATCATCACCATCCACGCCGGGGCCGGCGGCACCGAGGCCCAGGACTGGGCCGAAATGCTGTTGCGCATGTATCTGCGCTACGCCGAACGCAAGGGCTTTCACACCGAGACCATCGATCTTTTGCCCGGCGATGAGGCGGGCATCAAGAGCGTCACCTTCACCGCCTCGGGGCCCTACGCCTACGGCTATTTCAAGAGCGAAAACGGCATCCACCGGCTGGTGCGCATCTCCCCCTTTGACGCCAGCGGCCGGCGGCACACCTCCTTCGCCGCGGTGCAGGTGCTCCCGGAGGTGGACGACCGCATTGAGGTGGAGATCAACGAGAAGGACCTGCGCATTGACACCTTCCGGGCCAGCGGTCCCGGCGGCCAGCACGTCAACAAAACCAGCTCGGCGGTGCGCATCACCCATCTGCCCACCGGGATTGTGGTCACCAGCCAGTCGGAGCGCTCCCAGCACCGCAACCGGGAGCTGGCCCTGAAGGTGCTGAGAGCCCGCCTCTATGACCTGGAGCGCCGCAAACGGGAGGCCAAGAAGCAGGAGCTGCAGGAGGCCCAGAAGGAGATCGCCTGGGGCAGCCAGATCCGCTCCTACATCATGCAGCCCTACCGCCTCATCAAGGACCACCGCACCAAACACGAGGAGGGTAATGTGGAGGCGGTGCTGGACGGTGACCTGGACGCCTTTGTGGAGGCCTATCTCCTGAAGCGGGAAGCGTAAACCGGGGGCATTTCCGGGGGCGGGGCCGGAGAGCAAGCCCTTCCCTTCCCCCCTCAAGACGGCGGGGGGCGCACCGCTCCCCCTCCTTTTCCCTTGTGCCCTCGGGCCCGGGGCCGGGGCCACCTCGATTCACCGGCCGGTGGCCCCCCCGGCCAGGCCCAGTATCCATCTCTCCAGTTCCGCCAAGGCCCGGGCAGCATAGGCCCGGCCCCGCTCCCGTTTGGGCAGGCGGCCGGGCAGGGGCGGAAAGAGCCCGAAATTCACGTTCATGGGCTGGAAATTCCGGGTGGCGGTGTTGGTGACATGGCTGACGAGGGCCCCCAACGCCGTGGCCCGGGGCGGGGTCACCAAAGGCAGGCCCAGGGCCAGGCGGGCGGCATTGATCCCGGCCAGGAGCCCCATGGCGGCGGACTCCACATAGCCCTCTACGCCCGTGAGCTGCCCGGCCAGAAAGATCCGGGGGAAGCGGAAGAAATTCAGGGAGGGGCTCACCAGACCCGGGGACCGGATGAAAGTGTTGCGGTGGATGGACCCCAGGCGCACGAACTCCGCATGCTCCAGGCCGGGAATGAGGCGGAAGACCCGCTCCTGGGCCCGGTAGGTGAGCTTGGTCTGAAACCCCACCAGATTGAAGAGGGTGCCCTCCCGGTTTTCGGGCCGGAGCTGCACCACCGCGAAGGGCTGACGCCCGGTTCTGGGGTCGATGAGGCCCACGGGCTTCAAAGGGCCGTGCACCAGGGTCAGGTAACCCCGGGCCGCCATCACCTCCAGGGGGAGGCAGCCCTCAAAATACCGGGGCTCTTCAAAGTCCCGCAAGGGCACCTGCTCCGCGCTCATCAGGGCCTGATAGAACGCGGCATATTCCTCCTCGGTCAAGGGGCAGTTGAGGTAGTCCTCCCCCGCCCCCCAGCGGGAGGCCCGGAAGATTTTGCTCATATCCAGGCTGTCGGCGGTGACGATGGGCGCGATGGCGTCGTAGAAGTGCAGCTGCTCCTGACCGGTGAGCTCCGCCAGGGCCCGGGCCAGGGGCTCCGAAGCCAGCGGCCCCGCGGCCACGACGGTGAGGCGCGCTGGATCCAGGGCCGTCACCTCCTCCCGGATGAGGGTGACCGCCGCCTCCTGCTCCAGCGCCCGGGTGAGAAACGCCGCAAAGGCCTCCCGGTCCACCGCCAAAGCCTTGCCCGCGGGCACCCGGGTGGCGTCCGCGGCGGACATCACCAGGGAATCCAGGCGGCGCATCTCTTCTTTGAGCAGGCCCACCGCGGTCTCCACCTCAGCGGACCGCAGGGAGTTGCTGCACACCAGCTCCCCCAAAAGCGGCGACCGGTGAGCCGGGGAGAATTTGCCGGGCTTCATCTCGTAGAGGCGCACCGGCACCCCCCGGCGGGCCGCCTGCCAGGCCGCCTCCACCCCGGCCAGGCCGCCGCCGATAATGACAATCTCGGGGGACAAGAGGGTTGCCGCCGTCATCACCTCGCCTCGGGGAGGGAAAGGGATGGCAGACCCGAGCCGCGCCCCCCGGGGGCGGGGAGGGCGCAATCCCAGTCCTGCTGGAAAACTTTATGCTTCATTTTTTCAGGCAGGGCGGCGTTGGAGCTCCATCTCCTTATGGGAGCGGGGAGGCTGGGGGAGCTGGCAGGAAGACGGGAAGTCTCCCGGGTCTTCCCCGAAGGCGCTGCCGGCTTCGTCTCCTGGAGCTGGACCGGCCAGGAGACGGGCGGGAGAAACAGAGAGCCGCCGGAAGGGGCTATGAGGTCTCAGGCCCCCTCCTGGCCTCCATCGCTCCGCCCTTTTGGCCTCCCACCCGGGCCCCCTACTCATTGACCGCCTCGGCCACCTGGCTCTCGCTGTAGCCGCAGGCCTCCCGGGGGCACACGAGCTTCCGCCCCTTCTTGACCATCCAGGGGAAGTCGCATTCCGGACAGGGCTGCGGCACCGGCTCCTTGTTCAGGAGAAAGCGGCAGTCGGGATAGCGGTTGCAGCCATAAAAGGTCCCCCGGCGGGAGCGCCGCCTTACCAGGGTGCCGCCGCAGCCCTCCTGGGGGCAGGGGAAGGCCCCGGCCGCCTCCGGCGGCAACAGGACGATCTGCCCCCGGGAATCCACCGTGAAGTTGGCGGTGAAGGTGCAGGCGGGGTAGGCCGAGCAGCCCACGAACTCGCCGTTTTTCCCCCAGCGCACCACCAGCTCGGCGCCGCAGGTGGGACAGGAAAGGCCGGTGGGCACCCGCTTCACCGCCGGCATGGCCTCTTTGGCCCGCTCCAGCTGCCGGCTGAAGGGGCCATAAAAATCCCGGAGGAGCTGCCGCCAGGAGAGCTGGGCCTCGGCGATGCGGTCCAGGTCGGATTCCATCCGGGCCGTGAAGGTGGTGTCCATGATGTCCGGGAAGTTCTGCACCAGCAGGTCGCTCACCACCATGCCCAGCCGGGTGGGCCGCAGGCCGCTCTTTTCCTTGAGGACATAGTTGCGGTCCTGCAGGTTGCTCAAGATGGTGGCGTAGGTGGAGGGCCGGCCGATGCCCTGGACCTCCAGTTCCCGGATCAGGCTGGCCTCGGTGAACCGGGGCGGCGGCTTGGTGAAATGGCGCTGGGGGTTGACATCCTTCAGCTCCAGCACCTCCCCCACCGTGACCGGCGGCAGCTTCGCCTCGGGCTCCTGCTCCGGCGTCTCCGGGGTCTCCTGATAGAGCAGGGTGAAGCCGGGGAATTCCAGGACCGAGGCACTGGCCCGGAAGAGGTAGTCCCCGGCCGCCACCTCCACCGTAGTCACCTGATATACGGCCGGCGCCATCTGGCTGGCCACAAAGCGCCGCCAGATGAGCTCATACAGGGCCAGCTCGTCTTTGCTCAAAAACGCCTTCACCGCCTCCGGCCGCCTCAGCACGCTGGTGGGCCGGATGGCCTCATGGGCCTCCTGGGCCCCCTTGGGGCTTTTGTAGCGGGGGGGGCTCTTGGGCAGATAGGGCGCCCCGAAGGTTTCTCCGATGAATTTTCGGGCCTCCTCCACCGCGTCGGCGGCCACCCGGGTGGAATCGGTGCGCATGTAGGTGATGAGCCCCACCGGCCCTTCGTCCCCCAGCTCCACCCCCTCATAGAGGCGCTGGGCCACCTGCATGGTCCTTTTGGGAGGGAAGCGCAGCTTGCGGTTGGCTTCCATCTGCAGGCTGCTGGTGATGAAGGGGGGAGCGGGATGGCGGCGCTGGGATTTGCGCCCCACCTTGCTCACCCGGAAGGCCACCCCCTCCAGAGCCTCCAGGATCTCATCCACCTGGGCGGCGCTGCCGATCTTGACCTCTTTCCCCTGATACTGCACCAGGCGGGCCTCAAACGCCGGCGGCTGGGCCGCGGCCAGACAGGCCGTCAGCGACCAATACTCCTCCGGCACAAAGGCGGCGATGGCCCGCTCCCGATCCACTACCAGGCGCAGGGCCACCGACTGCACCCGCCCGGCGGAGAGCCCGGTCTTCACCTTCTTCCACAACAGCGGGCTGATCTGGTAGCCCACCAGCCGGTCCAGGATGCGCCGGGCCTGCTGGGATTCATACCGGGGGCGGTTCAGGGGCACCGGGTGGGCCAGGGCCTCCCGGATGCCCTTGGGGGTGAGCTCCATCAGCAGCACCCGATGGAAGCGATGGTTTTCCCCCAGGGCCTCGGCAATGTGCCAGGCGATGGCCTCCCCCTCCCGGTCCGGGTCCGGCCCCAGGTAGATATCTCGGATGCCTGCCGCCGCTTTCTTCAGCTCCTGGATGACCTTGGCCTTGCCCAGAATGGTGACGTAGGTGGGCTCAAAATCGTGCTTGAGGTCCACCCCCAGCTCGTTTTTGGGCAGGTCCCGGATGTGACCCTTGCTGGAGCGCACCACAAAGTCGCTCCCCAGATACTTCTGCAGGGTCTTGGCCTTGGTGGGGGATTCCACAATGAGCAGGGATTTGGACATATCTCCCATTAATGCAGGCCCAGGGCCTGCCATTTTCTCTCCTGGGATGGAATTTTCGCCGCCGAAGGGATGAGGGTCCCCGGGGGCCCGACGCGCCGCCGCCGGGCAGCCAGATGCTCCCCCGGCAGCCAGGGCTTTTCAGGTAAAGAGTCATCATGCCCGGGGAGGGAGGAAAAAGCAAGGGAGCAAGCCCTGCGCCCGCTTCCCCCTGGCCGGGGCCGCCTCCCTTTCCCTCTTCCCGGACGCCCCCTTCACGGATCTCAGTCCGCCTCCAGATCCTCCGGGCCCAGATCGCTCTCCAGCAGCAGGCGGATCTCCGCCTCCCGGAGCGCCGCGGCGGCCCGGGCCAAACGGAGGATGTCCGCCTCGGGCAGGCACCGCACCTCCGCCACCCCCACCTGCCAGACATCGATGGGCGGGCCCAGGCCGTAGGCGTCCACCGCGATGGCCTCCTCCATGACCTTGTAGGCCAGGATGGCGGCCCGGCCCAGGGACAGGGGGCGCCCCTGATACTTGCGCAGCAGGGCGTAGGCAAAGAGATCCCCGGACCCCAGGGCGAAGGGGGCTTCCTGGATCCATTCCGGCACCCCATCCACCGTGATGTGCAGGATGCGGGGGGTGCCGTCGAATTCGGCGAACACGAAATCCGCCGGGTGCAGCTTCAGCAGGGTGTCCGGGTCCTGGGAAAAGAAGCTGGTGCGGAAATCCAGGTTGATGAGCTCGGTGGCGCACTGCTTCACCAGCATGCCGATGTCGTCCCGGAGCGACGCCAGGCTGCGCCCCCGGGGCAGGGCCCCGATGCGTTCCGCCACCCGCTGGATGAGGGCCAGTTCCCCGGAGGCGGCCCACGCCAGGCGGCCGTTCACCTCAAAGATCTTCTTTCCCGGCACCCGCACCAGTCCGGTGGTCACCTGCCCGTCCGAGGCCAGGACCACGCCGTCCACCGCCGGTATGGCCACAATCAGAGTCATTTGTCTTCGCCGGGCCCAGGCGCCGCCCATTAACTTATCGGCACCCTGAGAGCCGGATGCACCACCGTTTCGCCACGGGGCCTGATCTAACGGTCTTACGTCTTTCCAGGGAAGCCCAGGCCCCTCCCCTTCTCCAGTAGGGGCCCCCGGACATCGCCGTCCCCGGCCCACCCCCAAAGGCCAAGGCCGCCCACGGGCCGCCGCCCCTCTCCCCTGCGGCTTCATCCCTGCGCCCGGGCGCCCCGGGTTTACCCGCGCCGGCCACTTCAGCCCGCCAGCACATAGCACTTCCCCGGCAGCTCCCGGATGAGGCCCTGAAGCTCCAGCAGGGTGAGGCGGCTTAAGACCTCCGGCGCCGGCAGCCGGGACAGGACCACCAGCTCCTCCAGTTGCAGGGGCTCCGCCCCCAGGAAAGGCAGCAGGGGGTCCTCCGGCAGGGGCGGCCGGAAGGCATCGGCCCCGGGAGCAGGTCCGCTTAGGTCCCGCACCCCGGTTTCCCGGGGGGGCCGGACCCCGGGCCGGAATGAGAGCTCCCCCAGGATATCCTCCACCCCCTGCACCAGCTTGGCCCCCTCCTGGATGAGGCGCAACGGCCCCCGGCTGGTGGGGGCATCCGCCGGCCCGGGCACCGCCATCACCTCCCGCCCCTGCTCCAGGGCGTATTGCACCGTGATATAGGTGCCGCTTTTGGCCCCCGCCTCCACCACCACCACTGCCTGGGCCAGGCCGCTGATGAGGCGGTTGCGGATGGGGAAATTCCGGGCCTCCGGGGGCGTGCCCAGGGGAAATTCGCTCACCAGGGCCCCGGCCGCCGGAATTTTGTCATAAAATTCCCGGTTTTCCGGGGGATAGACCACATCTAGGCCGCAGCCCAGCACCGCCACCGTGGGGCCGCCGGCCTCCAGGGCCCCGGCGTGGGCGGCGGTATCGATGCCCCGGGCCAGGCCGCTGATCACCGTCACCCCCGCCTCCGCCAGTTCCCGGGCCAGCCGCCGGCTCATGCGCAGACCGTAATAGCTCGCCTGCCGGGTGCCCACCAGCGCCACCGCGGGCCCGGCGGTAGAGGCCACCTCGCCCCGGACGTAGAGAAAGGGCGGCGGATACGGAATCTGCCGCAGGCGGGCCGGGAACTCCGGGTCCGCCACGGTGACCAGCCGCACCCCCCGGGAATGGGCCCGCCCCAGCTCGGCCTCCCAGCGGTCCCAGTCCCGGAACCCGAGAATGGCCTGGGCGATGGCCGGGGTCACCCCCTTCACCGCCCGGAGCTCCCCCTCCGGGGCCTGAAAGACCGCCGCCGGGTCGCCAAAGGCGGCCACCAGGCGCTGAAACAGCACCAGCCCCACCCCGGGGACGGCCCGGAGGGCCAGCCAGGGCAGCAGGGCCAGCTTTTCATCGCTGCCGGGGCCTGTGGCGACGTTGCGCGGCACCGGGAACCTGCCTCACCGCAATCGGGATTGCGCCCCCCTCGCAGGGAGCAGGGAGCAATATTCTCCCTGAGCCGAAGCCCAGGAAACCATGGCGCCGCCGGCGGCCTCTTCCACCCTCAAAACCCCGTTAGAGCTCAGGCCCGTGCAGGAACCGGAGGGGCCTCCGGCCTCCGACGATCTCCACCACGGAGACCTGAGTGGCCTGCCTCAGCTCATGGCTGAGCCGCCTGGCTTCCGGACAAGGGCCGGCCCCGCAGCCTCCCGCCACCTGATGGACAAAAACACCGGGCGGGTGATCCTGGGCCAGGCCCCCTCGCCCACCCGTGTGACCGCGGCGGTGAGGATGACCCCTGCACTCCGGGATCTGCCAGGTGGACCGCCGGCGAGACGGCGGACCGGGTCCCCCCGGTCCCCACCAGAAAAGACTTCCCCCTGCCGGGACAATTCCTCCCAAATAAACCGGAGGTGCTGAGCATCCCCGGGCGATGGTGGATAATCCTCCGTCATGCCCCGGGAAGTGAGGGTGACCGGGGTGAAACCTCAGGCCTAGGCCGCTGCGGTGCGGACCAGAAAATTATGGCTGAACCTGGCGTTTGGTCCCTCTCCCCGCACCCGGCGGCCGCCGTCACCCCCCGGAAGGAGCAGAAAAGCCGCCCGGGCAATCTCTCTTTTTACAAAAAGGGCCGGGCACCGGATGCAGGTCAGCGGTAAAGCCCCCCAGCAGAATCCCCAGAACCAGGCCCTGCATCCCCATCTCCTCCGCTCCCCGGTTCCGGCCTCCGTCATGGTTCCGGGGCGCAGGCGGGTCCGCCGGCCGCATCTGCCCTTATCAGGCCGGCTCCTCCAGATAGTGGGAATAGACCCGGGAGATCAGGCCTGGGGGAGTCACCAGCATCATATCCGCCGCCAGGAGATCCTCCGCCCCCCGATAATGCACCACCAGACTGTTGACCCCGGTGAAGACCTGCAGCACCGTGACCCTCAGCTCCGGGAACAGAGACAGCCCCAGGGTGTAATACATGCGCAGGTTCTCTTTGCCTCGGAGAGTGCCGGAGGGGTCGTTGAACAGCTGCACCACAAAGGGCGAGGTGAGCTCCACCTCCGGGGCATACAGGGCCAGCAGGCCTTCCAGGTCCCGGCGGTTGAGGGCCTGGGCCCAGTCCGCCGCCAGCTTCTCCGCCTGTTTCCGGGTCAGCACCTCACCCCCGCTTCATGGCCGCGGCCAGGGAGGTCAGCCGGGCTTCCACCAGCCGCACCCGGGGCGCCAGGGAGTCCAGCCGCCGCCGTCGTCCTTCCCGGTCCGCCTCCCCGTGGCTCAAGGCCTGGGTGAGGCCCTCCAGGTCGGTGAGGAGGCTGGTCAGCTGCCGGTCCAGGCTCTCCTCCACTCCCCGGGCCAAGTCCTGCACGAGGGGCAGGAAATAGCGGAATTTCAGCCGCTCCCCGAAATCCACCAGCTGCACCCTCAGCTCCTCCCGCACCCAGTGGCGGATGGCGGCCAGGGCCCGGCGCAGGTCCCGCTCCTCCTGCCGGCGCGGCTCGAGGCTGCCCCAGCCCGCCTTGGCCTTCAGCCGCTGCCAGAGGCGCTCCAACACCCCCACCCCGGAGCGCAGCCAGACCTCCCCGGCCCAACGCCAGCCCGGCTCCAGGGTGAGGGACAGCAGGGGGATCTCCAGCCCGGCCGGCGTGGGGGGGAGCTCCAGACGCAGGGTGGGGGGCTCCCCGGGCAGACCCAGGGCGCTGGTTTCCCGGTAATAAAGGGTCAGGGTCTCCTCCAGGGCCACCATCAGGGGCTCTGAGATCCGGCGGAGCTCCTGGCGCAGCCAGTCCTCCTGCCGGCGCACGAATTCCACCACCTGGAGGTTGAATTCCCCCCCGGCCAGCTTGAGGAGCTCCTGCTGGAACTCCTGAAACAGCCGGTACAGCCGGAGCCTCAGCGGCTCCTCCGGATTGGCCAGGAGGCGCTCCCAATCGGGCTCATAGTGAAGCACGAAACTGATGAGCGATGCCTCCCGGCTGCCCTGCTCCGAGAGAAAGGCGTCCACCCGGCGTTTCAGCTCCGCCCCCAGATGGCGGGAGGCACCCTCCAGGGTCTGGTGCAGGCTGACCCGGACCGCGGCGAGGGGCTGGCGCCGGGCCTGCAGTCGGGCGGCCAGCTCCCGGTAGGCCCCGGCATCCCGGTTAAGAAGCCGTCTGGCCCACTCCACCTGCTCCGCCAGCCCCCGGGCCACCATGAGCACCTGGGGCAGAGCCCCCCCCGCCTGCCGCCTGGCCCGCACCTCCTCCAGACTGCGCCGGAAAAGGAGCTGGAATTCCTCCCACCCCCGGCGGCTCAGCCCGGTCTTGCCCGGGTCCGCCTGCCACAGGGCCAGCAGGGCCTCCTCCTGGGGTTCGAGACCGCCGGCCTCCCGGCGGCGCTTAAGGAGCACCTCCAGGGCGGAAAAGGCGCAGAGCCGGGGCGTGGGCACCCAGGGGGTCAGCTCCCGCCGCACCCGGGCGGCCAGGGCCTCGCAGTCGGCGGCGTCCTTGTGGTCCGCCAGATCCAGGTTGAGGACAAAGAGCAGATGCTCCCCCAACCCCATGCGCCGGAGTTCCTGGAGAAACTGAAAATCCGCCTGCCGCAGGCCCATGCGGGAGCTGATGACATACACGGCCAGGTCACATTTCAGCAGGTAGGCCAGGACCTGGGTGAGGTGCTGCGGCAGGGGCGAGTCGCTCCCCTGGCAGTCCCCCAGCTCCAGCCAGGGGGGAAGGTCCGGCGCCGGCAGGGTGAGGAGGGCGTCGGCCAGGTAGATCGCCAGCTCCTCCCGGGTCACCAGCTCCTGGTGCCGCTGAACCTCCGGACCCGTGAGCTCCACCTGGCCCCGGGCCACCGCCTCCTGGACCTGGCTGAACCCCGCCAGATAGGCCGACAACAGCACATAGTTCTGGTTGAGGCTGCCGTTGGCCCACAGGGAGGCCGCCTCCTGGCCGGCCAGCAGGGCCGCCAGGAGTTCCCGGTCCTGAGGGCGGCTGAGGTCCAGAGGTTCGGGACGATTCTCCAGGCGGGCATCCGGCAGGAAGTTCAGGGCCTGCTGGATCTCCCCGGCGATGAGGTCCGGATCCTTGAACCGGAGCAGGGCCCGTTCCTCCGGGCCGGGCCGCACCCGGGTGATCATGGCGGTGAGGATGCCGGCCCCCCGTTTCAGGACCTCCCGACCCATGAGGGCATTGACCAGGGTGCTTTTGCCGGATTTCACCGCGCCCACCACCGCCACCCGCACCACCTCCTCGGCCAGGTGCGTCCGCACCTCTTCCAGCACGTGCCGCCAATGCCGGGCCTGCTCCGCCGCTTGGGGGAAGAGGCCCTGCCATTCCTGCGTCAGTTCCAGAAGGTGGGTGATCTCCCCGGCCAGCTCGCCGGGAGGGGTGGTGACAGACAAAGCGTTTCTCCGGTTGGACTTACCTGGCGATCGTCAGGCGGGAACCAGACGCCCCCGGTGCGGGCCCCGCAGCCCCCCGGGGGGGTCCCAGGTCCCGGCAGGCCGTCATTTCTTGGGCGCATATCCGGTGACATAGGGCTTGGAGACCTCCACCCGCACCTTGTCGGCGATCTCCAGGGTGAGAACCTGGTCGTTGATGGCCACGATCTCCCCGATGAGCCCCCCGGCGGTGACCACCCGGTCGCCCCGCTTCAGGCTGTCCAGCATGGCCCGGTGTTCCTTGGCCTTGCGCTGCTGGGGCCGGATCAGGAGAAAATAAAACACGGCCACCATGAGGATCATGGGGACGACCATGGTCCACAGGGGGCTCTCGGCGCCGCCGGCACCGTTGGCGGCATAGGTTAAATCAACCACTCGACTCTCCTCCGTTGTGTCGTTGACGGTAAAACTCCCGGTAAAAATCAGGAAAGCGGCCGGCGGCCAGAGCCTGCCGCATCTGGACCATCAGACTGAAATAATAATATAGATTATGAAGCGTCAAAAGGCGATAGGCCAGCATCTCCCGGGCCTGAAAAAGATGGCGCACGTAGGCCCGGGAGTAGTGGCGGCAGGTGTAGCAGCCGCACCCCGGCTCCAGGGGCCGGGGATCCTCGGCATAGGCGGCGTTGCGGATCATCAGGGCGCCGCTGGCCGTGAACACCTGACCGTTGCGGGCGTTGCGGGTGGGAATGACGCAATCGAAGAGGTCCGCCCCCCGGGCCACCCCCTCCACCAGGTCCTCGGGCAGGCCCATGCCCATGATGTAGCGGGGCCGGTCCGCCGGCAGCGCCGCCAGGGTTGCGGCCATCATGGCGTAGGTGAGCTCCTTGGGCTCCCCCACGCTCAGTCCCCCCACGGCAAAGCCGGAAAAGGGCAGTTCCCCCAGCTCCTGGGCCTGTGCCCGCCGCCAGTCCGCCCGGGTGCCGCCCTGCACGATGGCGAAGAGGGCCGCGCCCTGCCGCCGCCAGGCCGCCAGGGAGCGCCGGGCCCAGCGGCCGGTGAGGTCCGTGGCCCGGCGGAGCTCCGCCTCCGGGCAGGGGTAGGGGGGGCATTCATCCAGGCACATCATGATGTCCACCCCCAGATCCTCCTGCAGGGCCACCACCCGCTCCGGGGTGAGCCGGTGCAGATCGCCGTTGAGGTGGGAGCGGAAGGTCACCCCCTCCTCGCTGATGGTCCGGAAAGGGGCCAGACTGAAGATCTGAAAGCCCCCGGAATCGGTGAGGATGGGGCCCGGCCAGTTCATGAAGCGGTGCAGGCCCCCCAGCCTCCGGATGAGCTCCACCCCGGGCCTCAAGTAAAGGTGATAGACATTGCTGAGGATGATCTGGGCCCCCAGCTCCCGGACTTCCTCCGGGGTCAGGGTCTTCACGGTGGCATAGGTCCCCACCGGCATGAAGGCAGGGGTCTCCACCCGCCCCCGGGCCGTGGTCATCACCCCCAGCCGCGGCCCCTCCGGGCCGGCAGCGGTCAAAAGTTCAAAGGTGAACATGAAATCGCGCTCAGCCAGGGCCGGATTGTTCCCCCGGCCGTAGAGTTCCCTTCATGTCAGGGGCGGGGAGACCGGGGGACCCCAGAGCCCGCCTTCTTCCCTTGAGGGCCCCTTACCCGCCGCGGGGAAAACAATCCGGGCCACCCCCGGAGCCCTCCCCACCCCAGGAGCATGACTCCCCTTCCCCTGCCCGCCCCCCATCACCGGATGAGCATGCAGTCCCCGTAGCTGTAGAACCGGTAGCGCTGCCGCACCGCCTCCGCGTAGGCCCTAAGGATCAGGTCCCGGCCGGCAAAGGCGCTGACCAGCAACAGCAGGGTGGAGCGGGGGAGATGAAAATTGGTGAGCAGCCGGTCCACCGCCCGGAAGCGGTACCCCGGGTAGATGTACAGGTCGCACCACCCCGCCCCGGGCCGGAAGCCCTCCTCGGCCCAGCAGCTCTCCAGGACCCGCACCGTGGTGGTGCCCACCGCCACCACCCGCCGGCCGGCAGCCTTGGCGGCGTTGAGGCGCCGGGCGGCTTCCGGGGCCAGTTCGTAGTACTCCGGCGCCAGGACGTGGGCGGTGTAGTCCCGGGTGCGCACCGGGGTGAAGGTCCCCGGCCCTACGTGCAGGGTGACCGCCACGGTCTCCACCCCCTGGGCCGCCAGGGCCGCCAGCACCCGGGGGGTGAAGTGCAGCCCCGCGGTGGGGCAGGCGATGGCGCCCGTTTTCCGGGCAAACATCGTCTGGTAGCTCTCCTGGTCCGCGGCGGTGGGGGGCCGCCGGATATAAGGGGGCAACGGTATTTGCCCGGCGGCCTGGACCGCCTCCACCAGCCCCCCCCGGGAGCTCACCAGGCGCACCTCCGCCACCCCCGGCCGGGGCAGGGCCAGCACCTCCCCGGTCAGCCCTGCCCCGAAAGACAGCCGCACCCCGGGCCGCAGCCGCCCCCGATACCCCGCCTCGGCCCGACCCGCCGCCGGCTCCCCGCCATCTTCCGGTACCGGCAGGTGATGCAAAAGCAGTTCCACCTTGCCGCCGCTCTCCTTCACCCCCGGAAGACGGGCCGGGAAGACCCGGGTGTCATTTACCACCAGCACCTCCCCCGGCTCCAGAAAGTGCGGCAGCTCCCGGAAAATGGCGTGGTTTAAGGCCCCGGTGGCGCGGTCCACCACCATCAGCCGGGCCGCATCCCGGGGTTGGGCCGGATAAGCGGCCACCAGCTCCGGGGGCAGGTGGTAGTCAAAATCCTCCAGGGTGGGGCTCATCACCGGGTTGCCTCGGTTAGGCGCGCTTTTTGCCGCCTCACTGCCGAAATAAGTTATAGTAATATTTAGCGCCCGGCGGAAGAGGGGCCTTGTCTTTTCGGCCGGGTAAACTATACTGTTTTACTATGAGACCCCGCCGTCTCCCCAGCCCCCCGGAGGAGAGGGCCGAGAATAAGGTGGGGCCTTCACATCCCGGCCCTCTGAGGCAGGGCCATGATTTTCTGATGAGGTGAATGATGCGCCGGGTGAAATTCCCTGCGTGGCTGGCGCTGCTGATGATTCTTTGCCTCCCCCTTCACGGCCGTGGGGTTCCGTCGGGACCCCCGGTGGAGGAGGTGGTGGCCCAGGTGCAGGCCCGGTATGACCGGGCCGGCGGTTTCAAGGCCTATTTCCGCCAGGAGTCCCGACTCCACGGCGGCGCCCGGAGCGACACCGCCGAGGGCTGGGTCTATTTCAAGCGGCCCTTGCGCATGCGCTGGCAGTATGAGAAGCCGCCGGAGCAGAAAAAGGAGGTGATCTCCGACGGCAGCCAGGTCTATCTCTACATCCCCCAGGACGGCGTGGCCATGGTGTATCCCCTGAACCGGGTGCTCAGAAGCGATCTGGTGCTGCGCTTTTTTTCCGGGATCACCCAGGTGCGCCAGGATTTTCAGATGGCCTGGGCCCGGCCGCCCCGGCCCGGTCAGCTCTATCTCATCCAGCTGACCCCCGTGAAACCCCAGGCGGAGCTCACCCGCCTCACCCTCACCGTCCACCCGGAGACCTACCAGGTGGAGCGCCTGGAATTCACCAACGCCCTGGGGGAGGAGACCGCCTTCCTCTTCACCCGGGTGCAGCTGAACTATGAGGTGCCGGCGAATTTCTTCACCTTCACCCCGCCCCCCGGGGTGCAGGTGGTGCGGGACCCGGCCGGGGCCGGCTGAGGCCCTCGACCCAGACTTGGGGGCCCAACCATGCTGCCGGTGCAGAAAGTCTAGACTTACACCATGAGCATCTCCGCCCTCCAACAGGAAATCCGGGAATGGCTGGCCCGGCGCCAGGCCATCCTCCTGGCCCACAACTACCAGCCCCCGGAGATCCAGGACCTCGCCGACTTTCTGGGGGACTCCCTGGGGCTGTCCCTGACCGCCTCCCAGACCCCGGCGAAGATGATCGTGTTTGCCGGGGTGCATTTCATGGCCGAGACCGCGGCCATCCTCTGCCCGGACAAGACCGTGCTGCTGCCCCGCCTGGACGTGGGCTGTTACATGGCCGACACCATCACCCCGGAGGCCCTGCGCCGCCGCAAGGCCGAGCTCCCCGGGGTGCCGGTGGTCACCTATGTCAACTCCTCCGCGGCGGTGAAGGCGGAAAGCGACATCTGCTGCACCTCGGCCAACGCCGTGAGGGTGGTCAACTCCCTGGCCGCCGACCGGGTCCTCATGGTGCCGGACAAAAATCTGGCCCTCTATACCGCCCGCCACACGGCGAAGGAAGTGCTCTTCTGGGAGGGCTGCTGCAATATCCACGACGCCCTCACCGCCGCCCAGGTCCAGGCCTGCCGGGAGGCGCACCCCCAGGCCCTTTTCCTGGCCCACCCTGAATGCCGTCCCGAGGTCCTGGCCCTGGCCGACGCCATCCGCAGCACCAGCGGCATGCTGGAGTACGTCCGCACCTCCCCCGCCACCGAATTCATCATCGGCACCGAACAGGGCATCATTTATACCCTCCAACGCCAGAACCCCGGGAAAATCTTTCATTCCCCCTCCCCGGGGCTGCTGTGCCCGGACATGAAGCGTATCACCCTGGAGGACATCCTGACCGCCCTCAAAGAAGAGCGCTACCGCATCACTCTGCCCGAAGAGGTACGCCAGAAAGCGCTCCGTGCGGTGACCCGCATGCTGGCCGTGCCCCGGGATTGACCCCGAAAGAGCGGGCCGGCCCATGGCATGGATCTTGCTTTTGCCCATAGGAAAAACACTCAGTATGGGTGGGGGACGGAGCCATGGCACATCAGGACCCGTTAAGAGACATCCGGCATTTGCTGCACGAACTGGCCCAGCCCCTGGCGGCGGTCACCGGCCTGGTGGATCTCCTGCTTCTGGACCGGCAACTGGACGCCGAAATCTTTGAAGACATCCGCATGATCAGTGAAAAGCTGGATCAGGTCCTGGAGATCATCTCCCGCATCCGGGAGATCGTCCGGGCCCATACCCAGGCCCTGGAGGAGGAGGCTCTGACCCGGACCGCCCATGCCCTCTCCGAACACCCCTGAGGGCGCCGCCGGCCCCGGCCCCCCGGCGGGGAGCACTTCCCCTTGGTTCAGGGCCCAGGGTGCAGGGAGGAGGGCGCCCTTCTCTGCGGAACAAAGGCGGAGGACCCAGGTGCGGGGCTCAGGTCGGTTTTGCAGACCCCCAAGCCGATGACGCCGGAGGGGGAGCCAGGTGCCCCCGGCCATATCGGCAGGGTCTCGTCTAGGAAGGTTTACCAACCAGAGGACCCGGGTGCCCGAGCCCATATCATCTTCCTGCCCCCCCTGGACGGGCTGGGGAGGTGATGGAAGGGTGCGCCGGTGCAGATGGGGTGAACCGCCCCCCGGGTCGGCCTGGGGGGATACCTCTAGGATCTGGGCGGATCATTTCCCCTTCTGCCCCTTCCTGTCCCTCCCTCCGGGGCGGGACGGCCCCAGGCGGGGAATTCCGGTCTCCTTTCACGAACTGGGACCGGGCCCCCCGCCCCAGGCGTTTCCCTCGGGGTGAAGCGCCCTCGAATTGAGGCGCGCGGCCCCGCCTCGGCGCTCCGGGAGCCGGGGAGGACCTCAATCTCCACCCCCCGGGAAAACCCGGTGCGGACGGCTTCTTCCGCCATCCCGCCCTTGCGTCCCCCGGCAAAAGGCCGTATTATCTTCCCCAGCGGCTTTTGGCCTTGGGAGCCGTCAGCTCGCCGCCCGTCAGGTCTCCGGCCGGGGTGTGGGCGGTGACCAGGGTTTCCCGGCGGCGGCCCGGGGCCGGTGAGGGCCCTCGGGGGCCCGGCTTCTGTGCCCGTCGGGGGCGGCCGGGTCACGGCACCCGGCCGGGGCTGACCCGAAGGAAAGCCGACAGCTTGAAGCTGTCCTGTCAGGTGCGCCATGGGCAGGGTGATTCCTGAGGAGATCCGGGCCCGGGTCCAGGAGCTCCGGGAACAGATCCACTATCATAACTATCGCTATTATGTCCTGGATGAGCCGGTCATCTCCGACGCCGAATACGACCGCCTCTTCCGGGAGCTGGAGGAGCTGGAGGCCGCCTGGCCCGAACTCGTCACCCCCGATTCCCCCACCCAGCGGGTGGGAGCCCAGCCCCTGGAGAAGTTTGAGACCGTCCCCCACCGCCAGCCCATGCTCTCCCTGGAGAACGCCTTCAGCGAGGGCGAGGCCCGGGAATTCGACGCCCGGCTGAAGCGCTTTCTCCGCACCCAGGAGGAATTCGATTACGTGGTGGAGCCGAAAATGGACGGCTGCGCCGTGGAGCTGGTCTACGAACGGGGCGTCTTCACGGTGGGCTCCACCCGGGGGGACGGTTATCGGGGGGAAAACGTCACCCAGAACCTGAAGACCATCCGCACCATCCCCCTGCGGCTTTTGGAGACCGAGGAACCGGCGCCGGAGCTGTTGGAGGTCCGGGGCGAAGTGTACATGAATCTGGAGGAGTTCCGGAAGCTCAACGAACAACGCCTGGCCAAGGGGGAGCCGCCCTTCGCCAACCCCCGGAACGCCGCCGCCGGCTCTTTGCGGCAGCTCGACCCCGCGGTCACGGCCTCCCGGCCCCTGTATATCTATTGCTACGGCATCGGGGAGGTGGTGGGCCGCCGCTTTGAGACCCACTGGGAAGTGCTCCAGACCTTGAAGCGCTGGGGCCTGCGGGTCAACCCCCTCACCGAGCGCTGCCGGGGGATTGAGGCCGCCATCGCCTACCATCACCGTCTGGAGCACCAGCGCCACGGCCTCCCCTATGAAACCGACGGGGTGGTCATCAAGGTGGATTCCCTGGCCCTGCAGGAGCGCCTGGGCACCAAAACCCGCAGCCCCCGCTGGGCCCTGGCGTATAAATTCGCTGCCACCCAGGCCACCACCCGGGTGCTGGCCATCGAGGTCAACGTGGGCCGCACCGGCGCCGTCACCCCCATGGCCATCATGGAGCCGGTGGAGGTGGGGGGTGTCACCGTCAGCCGGGCCACCCTCCACAACGAAGACGAAGTGAAGCGCAAGGACGTGCGGGTGGGGGACTGGGTCCTGGTGCAGCGGGCCGGGGACGTCATCCCCGAAGTGGTCATGGTCATCAAGGAGAGGCGCACCGGCCAGGAAGTCCCCTTTCAGATGCCCAGCCACTGCCCGGTGTGCGGCACTCCCCTGGTGCGTCCCCCCGGGGAGGCGGTGACCCGCTGCCCCAACCCGGACTGTCGGGGGGCCCTGCGCCGGGCCATCCTGCATTTCGCCTCCAAGACCGCCATGGACATCGACGGCCTGGGGGAAAAGATCATCGACCAGCTCATGGAAAATGGCCTGGTGCGCTCTATCCCTGACCTCTATCGGTTGACGGAGGCGGATCTCATTCCGCTGGAGCGCTTTGCGGAAAAGTCCGCCGCCAATCTGGTGAGCGCCATTCAGAAAAGCAAGGCCGTGCCCCTGCCTCGCTTCATCTATGCCCTGGGCATCCGCTATGTGGGGGAGGCCACGGCCCAGCTCCTGGCGCAGCACTTTGAGAGCCTGGAGCGCCTGGCCCAGGCCAGCGAGGAGGAGCTCCTGCAGATTGAGGGCATCGGGCCCCAGGTGGCCCGCAGTATCCGGGAGTTCTTCCGACAGGAGAAGAATCAGCGCCTGCTTAAGGAGCTGGCGGCGCTGGGGGTCAGACCCCTGCCCCCGGAGAAGCCGGCCGCGGCCCCGGGCCTGGCGGGCAAGACCTTTGTCTTCACCGGCGCCCTGCAGCGTTTCTCCCGGGAGGAGGCCAAGGCCCTGGTCACCGCCCGGGGCGGCAAGGTGAGCTCCTCGGTGTCGGCCAAGACTGACTACGTGGTCGCCGGCGCCGACCCCGGGAGCAAGCTGGCCAAGGCCAAGGAGCTGGGGGTGACGGTCCTGGATGAAGCGGCTTTCCTGGAATTCCTGGAAAGGAGCGGCTGATGGCCGAGTTGGCCCGTGCCCATCTGTTGATCAGCGGCCGGGTGCAGGGCGTGTTTTACCGGGCCCACACCCGGGATGAGGCCCGCAAGCGGGGCCTCACCGGCTGGGTCCGGAACCTCCCCGACGGCCGGGTGGCGGCGGTGGTGGAGGGCGACCGCCGCCAGATTGACAGCCTCATCGCCTGGTGCCGGCACGGACCCCCCTACGCATACGTGGAGGAGGTGCAGGTGGACTGGCACCCCTACCAGGGGGAGTTCGACGATTTCCGCATCGCCTACTGAGGCGCTTGGCGCCGGCCGCCGGCATCCCGGCGCCCGCGGAGACGGGGTTTCGAGCCCCGGAGGGCCGCCCCCGGCCCTCCCGCGACCACATCAGAGGTGGATATGACCCGACTGGCCATGATGTTCCCCGGGCAGGGCTCCCAATATGTAGGGATGGGGAAAGAAGTGTACGACGCCCTGCCCCGGGCCCGGGAACTGTTTGAACTGGCGGAGGAGATCACCGGCCTGCCCTTAAGGCGCCTCTGTTTCGAGGGCCCCTTGGAAGAGCTCACCCTGACGGTGAACCTGCAGCCCGCGGTGACGGTGGTGAATCTCTGCCTCTTTGAGGCCCTGACGGCCGCCGGGGTGACGCCGGCGGCGGTCTGCGGCCACAGTCTGGGGGAATACAGCGCCCTGTACGCCGCCGGGGTGCTCACCGCCTCCGACACCCTGGCGGCGGTGCGGCAACGGGGCCTGCTGATGCAGCGGGAGGCCGAGCGCCATCCCGGCACCATGGCCGCGGTCATCGGCCTTCCCCCCGAAAGACTGGCGGCCCTGCTGGAGCCCCTCACCGCCGCCGGCCCCCTGGCCCTGGCCAATTTCAACACCCCGGAGCAGACGGTGATTTCCGGCACCGCGGAGCTGGTGGCCCAAGCGGTTCAGCAGGTCAAAGCCGCCGGGGCCCGGGCCGTGCCCCTGAAGGTCTCCGGCGCCTGGCACTCCCCCCTGATGGCCGCGGCGGGGCCGGATTTCGCCGCCTTTCTGGAGAGCCTGGACTTCCGGCCGCCCCGCATGCCGGTGTATCTCAACGCCACGGCCCGGCCGGAGAGCGACCCCCGGCGGTTGAGAGAGGCCATGGCCCGCCAGCTCACCAGCCCGGTGCGCTGGGCCGAGCTCATCCAGCAACAGCAGGCCGACGGCATCGACACCTGGGTGGAGGTGGGCCCCAAAAACGTGCTGGCGGGACTGCTGCGGAAAATCCTGCCCCAGCTCCCGGCCGACCGGTGCCTGCAGGTGGAAAATCCCGCCACCCTGCAGGCTTTCCTGGCCGCCCTGGGCACCTGACCGCCAACCGCCACTTATATAAGGAAAAATCAGATGCGCATCCCGTTTTTCACCCTGGTGGGCTGCCTGGCCCTGCTCCTGAACCTGAGTTCTCCGGGATCTGGCGCCACCCTCACCGGCGGCGACGTGGCCGCGGCGGTGGCCGCCATCAGGAGCGAGCACCCCACCCCGGCGCAGAAGAAGGTGGTGGACCTGGTGCTGGCCACCATGCTCAAGGAACATCACCAAAAGCTGGGCCTGACCGGCTCCCAGATCACCCCCCAGGCGAACGAGCGGCTGAACCAGGTGAGCCGCCTCACCCTGATGACGGTGGCGGCCATGACGGCTCACGACCCCTCTGCCGCGCGGCAGTTCTCCCTGGAGGATCTCATGGCCATCTCCGGTGCGGTGATGAAGACCCTGCGGGACATGAAGGTGGATTCCCGGGATCTGCAGAATCGGACCTTTGTCCTGGACACCCTCATCCCCCAGGTCATCGAGGAGCTGGCCAAGTAGCCGCCGCACCTCGCAGGCCGCGGCTATTTCTCTGTCATCTCCGCCACTCCGTCCCAGCCCGGCCCCGGTGGCTGCCGGAGGCAGCTCTCCACCCGGGCGAGGAACCGTTTAAGGTGCCGGTTGTGGGGATCCAGGGGCAAGAGGGCCTCCCAGACGGCCCGGGCCTCGGCAAAGCGCCCTGCCCGGTAGAGCTGCAGGCCTTCCTCATACCCGGCCAGGAAGCGGGCGCACTCTGGGGCCGCGGGACCCGACCCCAGAACCTCATAGATGCGCAGGGGCCGGGTTTTGCCCTTGACCCGCACCAGATCCACCTCCTGGAGCACGACGGCCTCCTTAACCCGGGCGGCGGTGAACTCACTCACCAGGATGGCGGTGCCGTAATATTTGTTCAGACCTTCCAGGCGGGAGGCCAAATTGACATGATCCCCCACCGCGGTGTAGTCAAAGAGCCGGTCTGACCCCAGATTGCCCACCGCCACGGGGCCGGTGTTGATGCCGATGCCCACCGCCAGGCTGGGTCGCCCCCGGCTGAGCCAGGTGCGGTCCAGGCGCGTGAGCTCCGCCACCATGGCCAGGGCGGCCCGGCAGGCCCGCAGGGCATGATCCTCCTGGGGCAGGGGGGCCCCGAACAAGGCCATGATGGCATCCCCCATGTATTTGTCCAGAGTGCCGCCGTGCTGCACGATGAGCTCGCTCATGGGAGTGAGGAAATCATGCAGCACCGCCGCCAGCTCCTCGGGCTCCAGGGTTTCGGCCAAGGTGGTGAAGCCCCGGATATCGCAGAACAGGATGCTGAGCTCCCGGCGCTCCCCGCCCAGTTTCAGTTTTTCCGGATGGCGGATGATCTCCTCCACCACCGCCGGGGCCACATAGGACTGGAAGGCCTGTTTCAGCTGGCTCCGGGCCCGCTCCGCGGCCAGAAAGCGCTGTACCGTGACCCCGATATACACCCCGCCGATCTCCAGAAGCGGGTAGAGCACCTCCATCTGCCACCCCCAGGAGCGGAAGGCCAGGTAGTTGGCCGCCACATACCCCAGCGCCAGCCCGGCCGCCCCAAGAAACCCCGCCACCGCCCCCAGGCGGGGCAGGCAGGCCGCCCCTGCCGCCCCCAGCGTTACGATGAGCCCCAGGAGGAACAGCCGGCCCCCCGGTGGCGCACCCAGAAACCGGCCCCGTAAGAGGTTGTCCACGACGGTGGCCTGGATCTCGACGCCCGGGGTGAGGGCGGAAAAGGGGGTCACCCTCAGGTCATAAATGCCCACCGCCGTAGCCCCCAGCAGCACCAGGCGGTCGGCCAGCCTCCCGGGTGGCACCGACCCCTCCAGAAGGTCAGCGGCGGAGACCACCGGAAAGGTGCCGGGGGGACCCAGGTAATTGATGAGCAGGCGGCCGAAGCGATCCACCGGCAGGGTCGTGGGCCCGAGGCGGATCTCCTCCACCCCGCCTGGCGACAGGGTCAGGGTCAGGGGCTCTCCCCCCCGAAACTGCTGGCAGGCGACCAGAGCCAGGGGCGCAAAAAAATCTCCCCCGTACGCGATGACCAGGGGCAGCCAGCGCACCCCGCCGTCGGCGTCGGGAATCATGTTGAAATAGCCGCTGCCGGCCGCCTGGGCCTGGAGCTCCGGCAGATTGCTCTCCACCCCCTCGGCCGCCAGGAGCGGCAGGCGCACCGAGCCTTCCAACCGGCGCACCGCCGCATATCTGCCCCCCAGGGCTTCTGCCTCCGGGGCCGGGGCCGCCCCGGGGCCCCGGGTCCCGCCCACGCCGGTGAAGAAAAAGCCGAGGATGGTGGGCGGCGGCGCCCCGATCTCCCGGGCCAGACGCCGGTCCACGTCAGCCCGCTCCACCTCCCGGGCCAGGAGGCGGGCCACCGGGGGCGTGGCGAGCCCGGCCTGCTCCAGCCCTTGCTCCAGGCGCCTCAGCGCCGCCAGCCCCGCGGTCTCCTGGCGTTCCGCAAAGATGATGTCCGCCGCCACCACCCGGGGCCCGGCGGCCTTGATCCGGCTGATCAACCCGGCGATGACTTCCCGGGACCAGGGCCAGCGCCCCAGCCGCTTGAGGCTGGCGTCGTCCACGGCCACGATGATCACTTCCGGCCCCGGCGCCTCAGGACCCCGGAAGCGGAATTTCAGGTCGGCAAACTTATACTCGAAGAATTCCGTGAGGGGAAACCGCACCAGGGCCAGAACCAGCACGGCCAGAGTGACGCCCAGGCTCAAGAGGACAGGCCCCCGCACCCGGGAAGACCCGCCGGGGGCGCTGACGGGGCGTGAAGAGGAGGCCGGCATCGGGCTCACCTGTCTTGGGAGGGATAAAGAAGCCGGTTCGGGGGCGGGCCGGGAGAGCGGGAGCCGCCGGTCCTCTCCTCCCTACCCTGAATCCCTGAACAAACCTGAAGAAATCCTTGGCCGCCCTCCTCACCTGCCGCCGGGCCCGGCGGTTGACAGACGGAGTCCCACACCCTGCCGCCTCTCTCCCACCTTCCGGCCTGCGGGGTCCCCGGGCCGTCTCCCCGGCTCAGGAGGCCTGGCCCGGCTTTCCCCCCGAGCCCCGTGGCCGCAGCCAAAAGCGCGGGCGGCTGAGGGACTGGCCCCGGCAGCGGGGACAGCGGCTGGGGGTGGTGAGGCGCTCCCGTTTGGCAAAGACGAAGCCGCAGAGCTTGCAGACCGACGGCTCCAGGACGAACTCCAGACCGGGACCCGGCGCCCGGGCCAGATGCGCCAGGTGCTCCAGGATCTCCTTTTCCGGCAGTCCCAGCCGCCGGGAGAGCTCCAGGGCGGAAAGGGGTTGCTCCAAAAGGAGCTCTCTGATAGCCTGTCGCAGGGTGAGCATGACGGCCTGTCGCGCCTTTCCCCGGCCCGCCGGAACCGGACCCTTCGGCGTCGGCCCTTCTCCCGGAGCAAGACCGGGCCCGGCCGCGGGACTCCTTCCTGTGGGGCAGGGGCTGCCACCGGATGGAATCACGATAGCTGATTTTCCCCGGCGGGCAAAGTCAAATTCTTGCGGAAGGCAGGGTCAGGGCCGGAGGGGTGGAGATCCCGGCTCCTCCCCGGCCGGCCGCACTTCCATCCCACTCATGCGCTACCTGATTCTGGGAACCGGCGCCTTGGGCAGCATCTTCGGGGGCTTTCTCCTGAAGGCCGGCCATCGGGTGGCATTTCTGGGCCGGGGGCCCCATTTTGAGCATCTCCGGACCCGGGGCCTGAGCATCGACGGCCTCTTCGGGGAATTCACCCTGGGCCCGGTCCCCGTCCCGGGACCCCACCCCGACCGGTACGAAGTCATTCTCCTCTGCGTCAAATCCTTCGACACCCGGAGCGCCTGCGAGTCGGCCCGCGGCCTCCTGTCCCCCCGGGGCCTCATCGTTTCGATGCAAAATGGCCTGGAGAACCTGGAGGAGATCGCCCGGGTGTTCGGGGAACGGCGCACCGTGGGGGGCCGGGTCATCTTCGGGGCCCGCCTCCCGGAACCGGGCCGGGCCACGGTGACGGTCTATGCCGACCCCGTCCTCCTGGGCGCCCTGTCTCCGGAGGCCGATCAGGAGCTCCTCCGGAAGGTGGCCGCGGACCTGGACGCCGCCGGCATCCCCACCCGGGTGGTCCCGGATATCCTGCCGCCTTTGTGGGACAAAGTGCTCTATAACTGCGCCCTCAACCCTCTGGCCGCCATCCTGGGGGTCCCCTATGGCGCCCTGGCGGAGCATCCGGACACCCGGGAGTTCATGCGGCGCATCATTGAGGAAATCTACGCCGTGGCCCAGGCCCGGGGGGTTGCCCTGACACGGCCCGAAGCAGAGGATTACTTCCGGCATTTCCTCACCCGGCTCCTCCCCCCCACCGCCGCCCACCGGCCCTCCATGTGGCAGGACCTCCAGGCCGGCCGCCCCACCGAGATCGAGGCCTTAAACGGCGCCATCTGCCGCTACGGCGGGGAGATGGGCCTCCCCACCCCCTATAACGAGGCCGTCACCCGGCTGATCCGGTTTCTGGAGCGGCGGGCGGCCGGCGCAGCCCCCTTCCCGCCGGACGGAGGGCCCGCCCCGGGCCCCCGGGCCTGATCCCCGCCCCGTCCCATGCGCCTCGGCATCGATACCGGCGGCACCTTCACCGATTTCGTGGCCCTGGACGAAAAAGCGGGCCGGGTGCACAAGGTCCCTTCCACCTCGGACAACCCCTTGCGGGCGGTGCTTAAGGGGCTGAAGGAGCTCTGTCCCCAGGGGCTGGCCGGGGCCGAAGTGGTGCACGGCACCACCGTGGGCACCAACGCCTTCCTCACCCGGAGCGGCGCCCGGGTGGTGCTCCTCACCACCGCGGGCTTTGAGGACGTCCTGTTCATCGGCCGCCAGACCCGGGAGGAGCTCTTCAGCCTGGCCCCCCAAAAGCCCCCACCCCTCCTTCCCCGGGAGCAGGTACTGGGGGTGCGGGAGCGCCGGGCCGCCGACGGCACGGTCCTCCTTCCTCTCACCCCGGAGGAGGTGGAGCGGGTGCGGCGCCGGGCGGTGGAGCTGGCCCCGGAGGCCCTGGCCGTCTGTCTCCTCCATGCGTATGCCTGGCCGGAGCATGAAGAGCTCCTGGCCCGGGGGCTGGCGGACCTGGGGATCCCCCTCTCCCTCTCCAGCCGGGTGCTCCCGGAAATCCGGGAATTTGAGCGCACTGCGGCCACGGTCCTCAACGCCTATCTCACCCCGGTGCTGCAGCGGTACCTCGCCCGCTGGGAGCGGGAGCTCCCCGGGGTCTCCCTCTTCCTGCAGCACTCCGGCGGCGGGTTCCTTCCGGCCCGGCGGGCGGTGCACCTGGGTTTGGCCACGGTGCTCTCCGGGCCCGCCGGCGGGGTGGCGGGCGCCTGGAAGCTGGCCCGGGCCCTGGGCGAGGAGCGCCTCCTGACCCTGGATATGGGGGGCACCTCCACCGATGTGGCCCTGGTGGCCGGGGAGCTCCCCTTCACCTCCGACTACGTGCTTCAGGGGTATCCTTTGGGGCTGAGGGTGCTGGATATCCACACCGTGGGCGCCGGGGGCGGCTCTTTGGCCCGCCGGGACCGGGGCGGGGCGCTGAGGGTGGGGCCGGAGAGCGCCGGCGCCGACCCCGGGCCCGCCTGTTATGGCCGGGGGGAGGGGGTGACGGTCACTGATGCCCAGCTCTTTCTGGGGCGGCTTTTCCCCGAGGGCTTTCTGGGCGGCCGCCTGCCGGTGGATGAGGGGGCCGCGGCCCAAGCCCTTCAGCGCCTGGCCCGGCCCTTTGGAGTCCCACCCCGGGAGCTGGCCCTGGGCATCATCCGGGTGGCCAACACCCACATGGCCCGGGCCCTGGCCAAAGTGAGCCTGGAGCGGGGCTACGACCCCCGGGACTTCACCCTGGTCTGCTTTGGCGGGGCCGGGGGCCTGCATGTCTGCGAGCTGGCCCGGGAGCTGGATATCCGCCGCATCCTCCTGCCCGCCCAGGCCGGGGTGCTCTCCGCCCTGGGCCTGGCCCTGGCCGGCCTGCGCCGGGACCTCGCCTGTACCCTCCTCCTTTCCGGCCCGGCCCTCACCTGGGAGAACCTGGAGGCTGCTGCCCGGGAGCTGGAGACCCGGGGCAGAATGGAGCTGGCCCAGGACGGCCTGGAGGGGGCGGACTTTACCGTCATCGGGGAGGTGGAGCTGCGCTACCGGGGGCAGTCCGACACCCTGGCCGTGCCCCTGGGGCCGGATTTCCGGGAGGCCTTCATTGCCCGGCACCGCTTCCTTTACGGCCACGCCTGGGAGGACCGGGAGCTGGAGGCGGTGGCCCTGCGGCTCCACTTCCAGGCTCCGGACCGGTATGCCACCCTGCCCCCCCTGGTCCCGGCCTTCCCGGGCCGACGGCTTCCTGGTCCAGGCCGCCGCCGGGTCATCCTGCCGGAAGGGGAGGAGCGGGAGATTCCCTGGCGCTGGCGGGAGGAGCTGGCCCCCGGGGAGCGGGTGCGGGGCCCCCTCCTCATCGGGGAGGACTTTGCCACGCACCTGATCCTGCCGGAATTCACCGGCCGGGTCACCGGGGAGGGCCACCTGCTGCTGGAGCGCTGAGGGCAGGAAAAAAATTTGGCTGGGGAGGCAATACTTTGTCCAAAAAAATATGCTGTAATTACAATAACATACTTATAAATTGCCCTTGATCCCGCCGGGCCGGTAAAAATTTTTGAACCGAAAAGCGGGGTCACCCCAATCCCCGCCCGGTTCCCCTTAGAGATTAACCA
>JAILZL010000004.1 GCA_023512475.1 Syntrophobacterales bacterium | reverse complement strand
ATCTGGCCGGCGGTATGCGTGACCACGTCCCACTCCACGCACTCCTCCAGCTCTTCCGGGGTGGCCTCGGAGGCCTTTTTCAGGGCCTCCAGGGGGCAGAGCCACACATTCCCCGAGCTGTCCTTCACCTTGACAAAACGTTTGCCCAGTTCCTTCCTTTCCACCATCGCAGCCTCCGGTAATTGAAAAATTCAGGCGTATCCCCCCGTGGGGAGCTAAAAAAATGAGGAGGCGGGCTCCACCGCCCCCTCGCCGGATACGGACGGGGTTACACTCCCCTCCCCTTGATCCCGACGGCCGGGGGGCCGACGGGGCAGGGGGCGACGGCCACCTTACTTGACAAACTTGGCTTTCAGGGGAATGGCGCACTTGGGGCACATCAGGGGCTCGCCGGGTTTGTGCCCCGGAAAGGCATGCTCCTCATCGCACTCGGGACAGACAAACAGGTTTTCGCTCCCGGCGACATCGCCGGACCCCCCCTTGCCGCCGAATTCCTCTTGGGGTTTATCCGCCATCTTGCCTCCTCCTGTTCTGAAAGTTAATGTAATGAGTAATTACTCTTTATTCTCTGTCAACCTTTCCAGGCTAATAAATCTTGTTAAAATTCAGTGAGCGGCCGCTGACCGCCCCAGGCTGGGATTGCCCCGACCCCAGCCTGATTTCCGGAAAGGATCATTTCCATGGAGGTCGTCATCATCGGCGCCGGCTTGGCGGGGTTGGGATGCGCCCGGGTTCTGCATCAGGCCGGCATTCCCTTCCTGATTTTGGAGGCCTCGGACGGGGTGGGGGGGCGGGTGCGCACCGATCGGGTGGAGGGCTTCCTCCTGGACCGGGGCTTTCAGGTCCTGCAAACCGCCTACCCCGAAGCCCGGCGGGTTCTCAATTATCCTGCCCTTGAGCTCAAGCCCTTCTCTCCCGGCGCCCTGGTGTACTGTGACGGCCGGCTGCACCGGGTGGCGGACCCTCTGCGCCAGCCGCGGCACCTTTTCTCCACGCTGTTCTCCCCCGTCGGCTCCTTTGCGGATAAGCTCAGGGTGGCCCGGCTGCGCCGGCAGGTCTGCCAGGGTTCCCTGGAAGAGCTGTTCCGCCGGCCGGAAACCTCCACCATAGCAGCCCTCAAGGCCCAAGGCTTTTCCGCTTCCATGATCGAGCGCTTCTTCCGGCCTTTTTTCAGCGGGGTGTTTTTTGAGCGGGAGCTGGCCTCCTCCAATCGCATGTTTGAGTTTGTCTTCCGCATGCTGGCCGAGGGGGACGCGGCCCTGCCCGCCGGGGGCATCGGCGCCATCCCGGCCCAGTTGGCTGACTCCTTGCCGCCCGGCAGCATCAGAACCGGCGCGGCCGTGGCCCGGGTGGAGGAGGGGAAGGTGGTGCTGGCCTCCGGGGAGGAGCTCCCCGCCCGGGCGGTGGTCCTGGCCACCGACGGGCGGGAAACCGCCCGGCTGCTCGGGAAAGAGGAACCTTTCCCCACCGTGGCCTGCACCTGCCTCTATTTCGCCGCTCCCTGCCCCCCGATCCCGGAGCCTCTTTTAGTATTGGACGGGGAAAACAGAGGTCCGGTCACCAACCTGGCGGTAGTGAGCAACGTGGCCCCTTCCTATGCGCCCCCGGGGCGGTCCCTGATCCAGGCCACGGTGGTGGGGAATCCGCCCTTTTCCGATCCGGAGCTGGAGGCCCGCGCCCGGACGCAGCTGGCCCGCTGGTTCGGACGGGAGGTGGAAGAATGGCGGTTGCTGCGGCTGTACCGGATTGACCCCGCCCTCCCGGATCAGCGTCCCCCCACCCCTGATCCCCTGGAACAGCCGGTGCGGCTTTCCTCCTGGCTTTTTGTCTGCGGGGAATACCGGAGCCTCTCCTCCCTCCATTGGGCCCTGGTCTCCGGGCGCCGGGCCGGGGAGGCGGTGGCAAGGGAGCTCGGTACATGACGAGGAATTGCCTGTGGGTCTCATTCTCAGGGGAAGTGACCCTGACCTCGCGGGTGAGCCATGACTGATGCGGCGGAAATGCAAAAAATGGTTCAGGAGCTGCTAAGCGGCCAGCGGCTGGCGGTGCTGGCCACCCTGATGTCCGACCAGCACGGCCGGCCCTACAGCAACCTCATCGCCTTTGCCGCCACCGAGGACCTGAAGGAAATCATTTTCGCCACCAGCCGGGCGACGCGGAAGTTCCGGAACCTGGCGGCGGACCCCCGGGTGTCCTTGCTCGTGGACAACCGCAGCAACCAGGAGACCGATTTCGGCGAAGCCTCCGCCGTGACCGTCCTGGGGACCGCCGGGGAGGTTTCGGGCCCGGAGCGGGAAGCCCGCCTGCAACTCTTTCTGACCAAACATCCCTATCTTGAGGAATTCGCAACCGCGCCCACCTGCGCCCTCATCCGGGTCCAGGTGGAAAAATACATCATGGTGACCCGCTTCCAGGAAGTGCGGGAGATTTCCCCGGCCCCATGAGCTACGTCCTGAGCCTTGAGGATATTCGCCCCCGGCATCGCCGCCTCGTGGGCGGCAAGGGGTTTTCCCTGGCGGTGATGGCCCAAAACGGCCTGAATGTCCCCACCACCCTGGCAGTCACCACCCGGGCCTATGAGCGGTTTGTTGCGGCCACCGGCCTGAAGGGGCGGATCCAGTTGGAGCTTCGGCGCAAAGACTTCAAGGACTTGCGCTGGGAGGAAATGTGGGACGCATCCCTGCGCCTCCGCCACCTGTTTCTGAACACCCCCCTGCCCGCCGACCTGGGCGCCGTCCTGAAGGACGCCCTGGGACCTCTGCTGCCGGAGCGCTGCGTGGTGCGGTCCTCCGCCCCCGGCGAGGATTCCCCCCAGGCCTCCTTTGCCGGCCTGCACGCCTCTTTTGTCAATGTGGTGGGCCTGGACGCGGTGTTGGAGCATATCAAGCTGGTGTGGGCTTCCCTGTGGTCCGATGCGGCCCTCCTCTACCGCCGGGAACTGGGGCTGGAGGTCCGGAAGAGTGCCATGGCCGTGCTCATTCAGGAGATGGTGGCCGGGGACAAATCCGGGGTGGTTTTCGGGGAAAACCCCCAGGACCCCGGCCAGATGGTCATTGAAGCCGTGTACGGCCTGAACCAGGGGCTGGTGGACGGCACCGTGGAGCCGGACCGCTGGCTCCTGGACCGGGAAACGGGAAGGATTCTGGAGTACCGGGCGGCCCCCAAACGCGAGATCCTGCTGCCCGGAGAGGAAGGGGTGCGCCTGGCGGGTCTTTCCCCGGAACAGCTCCACACCCCGCCCCTCACCGCAGCCGAGGTGCTTCAGGTTTTTCACCTGGCGCGCCGCGGCGAGGCCCTCTTCGGCGCCCCCCAGGACATGGAGTGGACTTTCGCCGGGGGCCGGCTTGTGGTCTTACAATCACGGCCCATCACCACAGCCGCCCGGGGACGGGAAGGGGACCAGCGCCCCTGGTACCTGAGCCTCAGGCGCAGCTTCGGGAATTTGAAGGCCTTGCGCCGGAAGGTGGAAGAGGAGCTGCTCCCGGCCATGGACCGGGAGGCCGGGCGGCTGGCGGCCCTGGATTTGACCGCGCTTTCTGATGCCGGGCTGCAGGAGGAGATCGTCCTCCGGAGCACCAGTTATCGGCGGTGGCATAAGGTGTATTGGGACGACTTCATCCCTCTGGCCCACGGCATCCGGTTGTTCGGCATGGTGTACAACGATGCGGTGAAGCCTGAAGACCCCTATGAGTTTCTCAATCTCCTGGGGGCCGCGGGGCTGCTCAGCGTCAGGCGCAACCGGCTTCTTCTGGATATGGCCGCCCGGGTCCGGGAGCGGCCGGAAGTTCTGGAGGAAATCCGCACCGGCCGGGTGACGGACCCGGGGTTGCAGCCGGTTTGGCAGGCCTTTCTCCGGGAATTCGGAGACCTGGCCTGCGGCACCTCCACCTGCACCCTGGACCCGGAGGCGCTGGCGAACCTGATTCGGGAAATGGCCGCCACCCCGAGCCGGGGGGAGCGCCTGACCGAAACAGAGGTGGAATCCCTCACGGAGCGGTTCCTTTCCCGCTTCGGCGGCCCCAAAAGAGCCGAGATGGCAGAATATCTGGACCTGGGCCGGGCCAGTTTCCGCCTCCGGGACGACGACAACCTGCATCTGGGGAAAATCAAGGCCCAGTTTCTGAAGGCGGTGGAGGAATATCAGCGGCGCGGGAGGGACCTCCGGGCGCTTCCCCCTGAGGTGCAGGCCTTGTGGCGGGAGTTGACGGAACCCCCCCGGCCCGGCCAGGGTGAGACGGGCTGGCAGGGTTTTTCCCGCTTCAGGGCCCGGCAGCTCGTGGGGCAGCCGGCCAGCCCCGGTCTGGCCCGGGGACCGGCGAGGGTGGTGCGGGAAGCCTCCGAGCTCTTTCACTTCCGGGCCGGCGACGTCCTGGTGTGCGACGCCGTGGACCCCGGCATGACCTTTGTGGCGCCCCTGGCCGGGGGCATCGTGGAAAGGCGGGGCGGCATGCTGATCCACGGCTCCATCATCGCCCGGGAATACGGCATCCCCTGCGTCACCGGCGTCCCCCAGGCCACCTCCCTCATCCACCCCGGCGACCCGGTAACCGTGGACGGCTACCTGGGGATCGTCATTATCGGTTGAATATCCCCCCTTGAAACCGCTCCTGACCCGCCTGGAAAACCGCAACCCCACGGGCAATAATGATCCAATCAAAAAAGGGAAAGATTAAGCTTTTCTTATTAAAAACCGCTGGGAATTATTCCTGAAGGGGCCGGGCAGTTGCTTTTCCCAGGGATGATGGGCGGAGGGCGATCGCTGTGCCTCCCGGCGGGGCCCGGAAATCGACCCGGACCACGACGTAGCCCCGATTGGCCAGCCACTGGGTTGCCGGACCTGTCGTGACCAGGGTCCACCAGGCACCCGGGCCCGAAGGCGGGACATCCCTTTTCTCAGCGCCGTCAGCCGAGCTGTGATGTCCTCCCGGCGGAACCGCCGTGGCGACGGCCGTTGGCATGAGAGCAGAAGCCAGCGCCGGGGGCACCCCGGAGAACTCAGGCCGGGGGGGTGGGGTCAGAGGGGCCCGGGGGCTCGGCCAGGCGGGGGAAGGCGGTCAGGAGGCAGGGGGGAAGAGGGGGGCACCGGCCCAACAGCAGGCGGCTCAGCTCCAGGGCGTTGGCGGCAGCCTGACCGGCGGGATGGTTGTTGAAGATGACGTAAACCTCGGGGGCCTTGGTGAGCAGCTCCCGGGTGCGGGTCGCCAGCTCCGCCAGCTCCTCCGGACCGTAGAGGTAATCGTAGCGGGCCTGGCGGTCCTCCCCGAACTCAAACCAGACATCCCGGCGGCGGCCGTGGGCCCTGAGATACCCCAGCCGGCCGGTGACCCAGGCGGTGCGGCCCAGGGAGTAAGACACCTGGGGCTGATCCAGGTTGACAAACTCCAGCCCCGCCTGGGAGAGGAACTCCCGCACCTCCCGGCGCTGCCAGGAGCGGTGGCGCACCTCCACCGCCAGCGGGAAGGCGGTGAAAATTTCCTTCAGCCGCACCAGATAGGCGCGGTTTTCCTCCTCGTTGTGAAAGGAGTAGGGGAACTGGGCCAGAAGCACCCCCAGCCGGTCGGCGGTGAGCAGGGGCCACAGCCCCGCCTGAAATTCCGCCACCTCTTTGTCCGGCAGGCGGCGTTCGTGGGTGAAGACGTTGAGGAGCTTGGCGGTGAAGCGGAAAGCGGGGAGGTCGGCCACCGCCGCCAGCCAGCGCTCCGCTAGGCGCGGGGCGACGGGCCGGTAGAAGGTGACGTTGATCTCCACCGCGTCCAGAAGCCCCGCCAGGAAGCGCAGCCGGTCAGTGCCTTTGAGGCCCGGGGGATAGACCACCCCCTCCCAATCCCGATAATCCCAGCCGGCGGTGCCGATGCGCAACATTCAGATTCCGAAGTGGGCCGGCAGCCCCGGGGCTTAAAGGTCGGGCGCGGGGCGGTCGGCCGGCGCTCCGGTCCCCGCCACCCTACGGGGCGGGGTGGGTGACCCCTTCCCGGCGCAGCACCGCCTGCAGGGCGGCGAGGGCCACCTCCAGCATGCCGTCGTCGGGTTCCAGGGCGGTGAGACGCTGGATGACCAGCCCGGGCCACAGCAGCACCGCGGCCACGGGGTGGCGGGGATGGTTGCCCCCCCAGCGGATGATCTCATAGGCCACCGCGGCCACGGGAAACATCAACCCCACCTTCACCAGCACCTGGAGAAGGTTCTGCAGCAGGCCTTTATGGGTCAGGGCCGGCACCAACGGGAAGAAGACCGCGAAGACCACCAGGCTCACCAGGAGCACCACCAGGATGAAGGTGGTGCCGCAGCGGGGGTGGCAGGTGCAGTGCTGCCGCACGTGCTCCAGGTCCAGGGGCTGCCCCGCCTCGTAGGCGCAGATGGATTTGTGCTCCGCGCCGTGATACTGGAAGACCCGGCGGATGTCCCGGATAAAGGAGATGCCCCAGATGTAAGCCACTAGAAAGAGGGCCTTCAGCAGGCCGTCGATCAGGTGAAAGGTAAAATCCGCGGGGGAAAGGGCCCGCCCCCAGAGATAGCCGGCCAGGCCGCTGAGATAGTGGGGGAGAAAGCCGAAAACCACAAAGGCCAGGGCAAAGGCGGCGGTGAGGGTGAGGGCCAGGCCGGCCCAGCCCAATTGCTCCTCCTCTTCCCCCAGGGCCGCCTGGGCCGAAAACGTCAGGGCCCGGATGCCGGTGATGAGGGCCTCCAGGAGCACCACCGGCCCCCTAAGGAAGGGCTTTTTGAGAAGGGGGTAGCGCTCGCCCAGGGCCAGGTAGGGCTCATCCTGGAGGAGGAGGGAGCCGTCGGGGAGGCGCACGGCGATGGCCAGAGCCCGGGGGGAGCGCATCATCACCCCCTCCAGGACCGCCTGGCCCCCCACCATCAGCGGCGGCGCCACCATCACTCCGCGGGGGTGTCCGCCGGGGTCTTCTCTTCCAGATGGGCGTATTTGCGCCGGAAACGCTCCACCCGCCCGGCGGTGTCCACCAGCTTCTGCTTGCCGGTGAAGAAGGGGTGGCACTTGGAGCAGATCTCCACCCGGATGCTCTCCTTGGTGGAGCCGGTCTCAAACTCATGACCGCAGGCGCAGCGCACCCGGGCCACATGAAAGGTGGGGTGGATATCCTTTTTCATCTCGTCCCTGTCCTTGCCTGTGATTCAAACAAGTTATTTTATCCGTCATCTCGGGAAGGCGCCAGCAAAAAATGCCGGGGCCGCCGGGCCTCAGGCGTCCGGAGGGAGTGGGCCGGGAGGCGCCGGCTGGCATCGGGGACAGAAGAAGGTGCTCCGCCCCGCCTGCACCACCCGGCGGATGGGGGTGCCGCAGCGGCTGCAGGGCTCCCCTGCCCGCCCGTAGACCGCCAGCTCCACCTGGAAAAGCCCGGTGCCGCCCCCGGGCTGGAGATAGTCGTTCACCGTGGTGCCCCCCCGGGCAATGGCCCGCCGGAGGATGCGCCGGGTAGCGGCCAGGAGCTTTTCCCACTGTCCAAGGGTCAGCTCCCCCACCGGGGTCTCGGGGTGCAGACCGGCGGCAAAGAGGATTTCCGCAGCGTAAATATTCCCGATGCCCGCCAGCACCCGGCCGTCCAGGAGGAAATTCTTCACCGGCCGGCGGCGATGGCGGGCCTGCCCCTGAAGCCAGGCCGGGGTGACCTGGCGGCAGAAGGGCTCCTGGCCCACCCGGGCCAGGGGCTCCGGGGTCACCCCGGGGGGATAGAGAAGCACCTGGCCGAAGCGGCGCACATCCTGAAAGAGGAGACGGCTGCCGTCATCCAGGTCAAAGACCAGATGCACATGGGGGAGATTCTTTTCCCCGGGGCTTGGTCCCAGGAGCAGGCGGCCGGTCATCCCCAGGTGCAGGAGCAGGGTGTCCCCCCCCTCCACCTGCATCAGGAGGTATTTGCCCCGGCGGAGAAGACGCAGAATGCGCCGGCCCGTCAGCCCGGCCCGGAGCTTCTCCGGGGGGGATTGGGCTCTGAGCCCCTTGTCCCCCCAGATGACCGCCATAATCCGCCGCCCCCGCAACCGGGGGGCCAAGGCCCGGCGGATCACCTCCACCTCGGGAAGTTCAGGCATGAAAAGCGCGCCCTCCTGGGATGACCGGCAGCGGTGGCCTCCGGGGGCCGGAAGCGCGGGCAAGGGGCGCCCCTTCCCTGACCCCATCTCCCACCTTTCCACGGGTGGGGGGAGTCAGGGGCTTCGCCCCAGGTCTGCCACCCGTCGGCCTGCCCCCAGAAATCCTTTTCCGGCCCCCTCAGCAGGTGGTTGAACGTGATTCGGGGAAGGAGGCCAAGGGTCACAGACCCTGCTCCCCCCGAACCCCCTCCCCCGATCCCCTAAATGGGATTTGGCTTCGCCAGACCGGCACGATCGGCCAGCTTCATCCCACCAAGCTCCGGGGAAGAGAGTTTTTCCCCCGTCTGTCAGGTCAGGGTGGTCCGGGCTGGCCCGGACAGGGACCGGGGCAGGGCTGCGGACGGCGGCCTGAGCTTCGGGCCCCGCCTGCCATTATCTACCAGGCGCGCCGGAAAAATGCACCAGGGACTAAAGAAATTCTGCCCGGCTGACGAGGAGGGGATCAGGGGGGGAGGGGAGAGTGCGAGGTGTCGCTGATGGCGCCAGGGCGAGGCGCGGCAAGGGAGAGCCGGGTCCACCGATGCGGGATGGTGGCGGGGGCGTTGGTCTTCCTTTTCGTTCTCCTGGTGGGCGCCCCATCGGGAGCCTCGGCCCCTGTCTGGCGGGAAGCCTCTCTCCGGGAACCCGTGACCCTGTGGCTGGCGGCAGGCCCGGCCGCCCCGGGGCCGGAGACCCGCCGCCTGGCGGAGGCGGCGCGCTTTCTTATAACCCTGCTGGGGGAGGAGGACCGGGTAGGGGTGATGGCCCTGCCCGGCCTGGGTCGGGTCCTCTCCGCCCACCGCCTCACGGCCGCCCACCGCCAGGCCGTGATGCGGCATCTAACCCCGGGCTTTAATCCCCCATCGCTTCCCGGAGCCCCCAAGCCGCCCCCGGCGGGCGAGACTGACCCCCAGGGAGGCCGGGAATTTCTGGTTCTCCTGACCGCCGGGGCCCTGGCGCCGGAGCAGGCGGATGCTCTGGCCGCGGCCCGGCAGCTGGGTCTGACCCCCCTGTGGCTGAGTCTGGGGTCCGAGGCCCCCGCTGGGCCCCCTGCCGGGGTAAAGAGCTTTGCCGCCGGGACGCCGGACCTCTGGCCGGACGCCTGCCTGGAACTGTACACCCATCTCACCACACCGGAGCTGGTACCGCTCCAGAAGCGGGGCTTTTTTCTGGACGCCACGGTGACCCGGGCCAGGTGGGTTTTGCCCGCCCGGGCCCCTGCTGCCGGCCGGCCCGCCCTGATCGCCCCCGACGGCAGGGTGCTGCCGGCCGGGCGACCGGCCCCGGGGCTGACGTGGCAGGCCGGAGAGGGCTTTTTCCTGGCGGATCTGAAAAACCCGGCCCCCGGCTGGTGGCGGGTGCACGGCGCGACTCCGCCGCCCCGGCGCTGCCTGGTGGAGTCCCAGGCGCCTGTGCGGGTCTGGCTGCCGGCAGGGCCCCTGGCGGCCCACCTGCGGCCCTGGGTGGCGGCGGGAGGGCCGGCATCCGAACCCTCGGCCGGGGGTGCGGAGCCGGCCGCCATCTCCCTGGAGTGGCAGCGGCCGGATGGCACCTGGCAGCAGCTGGAGCTCTCCGACCCCCCTCCCCCGGCGGCCTCCGGACTGCCGGCCGGGGCCCGCCTCGGGCTCCTCCCCCCGGCCCTGGCTCCGGGGAGCTTAAAGCTCCGGGTGACCGCCGCCGGCCCGGAGGCGCACCGCTGCAGGCTCCTGGAGCTCTCCGTCCTCCCGGCCCGGGGCGGTCTCCTCCACGCAGGGGAGGGGATTGTGCGTCTGGAGCCCGAGGGCGTCCTCCCGGGGGGCTGGCGGGGCTGGCTCGGTCTCCGTTCTCCCGACTCGGGGTGGGCGGGCCGCTTCCTTAACCTCCCCTCTCCGGGGGGGCTGCTGGCCAGGCTCAGCGGGCCGGGCCCGGGCACCTACACCGTGGCCGTGGAGCTCTGGGGCGGGGGGTCTCCGGGCCTGCCGACGGTCCTGCGTCCCGCCCCCCTGACCTTCTCTCTGCCCGGCGCCGGGACGGGGCCGGAAACAAACGCCGGGACGTCTCCTGCCGGCCTCCGGGCGAAGCTGTCCCGTCTGCTCCCTTCCCGCGCCTTGCCCCCGCCAAAACCCCCCGCCCGGCGTCTGGCCCAGACCCTGGCCTGGGCAGGCCTGCTGGGAGGGGTGGCCCTCCTCCTGGCTGTGGCCGTCATGATGCGTCGCTCCTCCAATCCGGAGGCGGCCGCCGCGGACGCCGGCGCCAGCCTCCTGGCCGGCGAGCAGCTCCAGGCGCTCTTGCAGGAGCGGGCCCGGCTGGCCGCCCGGGTGGAGGAGCTGGAACGCGCCCTGGCCCAGCTCACCCGGGAAAATGAGCGCCTGAGGCAGGATCTGGAGGCCCGCGCCCAGGCGATCCAGGAGAAAGCCCGGCTGGCAAGTCAGTGGCAGGAAGAGGCTCTCAAGGCCCAGGAAGAGGCCCGTCTGGTACAGGAGGAATATACCGCCCTGTACGCCCGCTCCCGGCGGGACAAAGAGGTCCTCAAACGCCCCTGAGGGGGCCGCTCTGCCGGAGCGGGCCCATGGGCCTGAGCGGGAGGCGGCGCCCCGGAGGTCTCCGGCGGGTGCCGGACGTCGTTTTCGGGCTCAGGGGAGGGTTCAGGGGAGGAAGCAGGGGCGGGAAGATAAGAGACCGAAGACGCACGCCGGGTTTTGAGGCGCTGAGGGGGCCATCAGTCGGGGGGGAGGGCAGTTGCGCCCGGGGTGGGGCTGCCGGTTAAGGGCCGGCCGCCGGACGGAGCAGGTTCCCCAGGGTCACCCCGTTGCACCTGGGGCGAGGCTGCCGCTATAGGGCCGGGTGAGGGGCCGTCATTCGGGGGATAGGGCGGTGGCACCCGGTTGGGGCTGCCGCCGCGGCCCGGGGAAGCGGTTCAGGCAGAGCGCTTTTTCCCGCTCACCCCCGTTTTGGGGTCAGAACAGCATGTCCACAAAGTGGTTGTAATATTCCTTCAGTTCCTTGTGGCATTCGCCGCAAAAAAGGCGCACCTCACCCTGGATTTCCGATTCGTCGCTCACCGCCGAAAAGCTGCCATCATCATTCTGGACGTAAAAGGTGGTGATGGTGACGCCTTCGGCCACTTCGTAGAAATCCGTGTCGTTGCCGCAGTGGGGACAGGCGATCTTCAAGGGACCTACTCTGGTCGTATGTTCTCCTTCAGGCTCTGGCGATACAGAGGGTTGCCGGGATCGAATTTCCGGGCCAGACCCAGTTCCATCTCCGCCAGTTTGGCCTGCTGTCTGGCCTTGGCCTTCTGGCCCTGCTTGAGATAGATCTGTTCCTGCCGGGCGAACAGCCGGGCCAGGTAGTAATGGGTCCGGGCATCCCGGGGGTTGAGCTCGTTGGCCCCCTGCAGGGCCTGACGGGCGGATTTGTACTGCTTCTGGTGAAAGCGGACAATCCCCAGATTGCGCAGCAGCCCGGCCCGGGAGCCCCGGTCCTCCTGTTTCAGGGCTCCCAGGAGGAGGAGCTCCAGGCGGGCGATGGTCTCCTGGTCTTGCGCCGCCGGACTCCCCTCGGTGAGGAGCCGGTCGCTCAGCTCCAGGACCTCCCGGGGGGAGAGGTAGCGCCCCTGCAGGGCCGCCTTGAGCAACGCCTGGTCCTGGTTCTCGTAGCGTTCCGGCGCGGGGGGCGGGGCCTCTGCCGCCGGCGGAGGAATCACCGGGGCCCGGCCGCCGCACCCCCCCAGCACCGGGAGCACACCCAGGCACAGGATGAGAGCTCCTTTCAGCCTCATGGACAAAACTCTTCCCTTCCGGTCCGGCATGCCCAGTACTTATGCCATGAACCGGGGTGGCGTCAATCTTTTTCTGGCGGGGAGACGCCGGTTAACTGGCGGCTTGCGCTTGCTTGGGGTATTGAAACCCCTTGCGCACCACCTGCTGGTCCACGTATTGGGGTTTCAATCGCCTGAGGAAATGGTTCGCCAGCATATCGGCCTGTTCCTGGTCGCCGCAAGTGAAGATGTCCAGGACCAGGTAGCCGAATTCCGGCCAGGTGTGGAAAGAGATGTGGGATTGGGCCAACAGAGTGAACCCCGTGACCCCATGGGGCTGGAACTGGTGAAAGCGGGACCCGAGATTGGTGAGTCCCGCGGCCTTCACCGCGCTTTTGACCAGATTGTGCAGGTACTTCCGGGAGTTGATCTTTTCCGGATCGCAGCCGAACAGCTCCAGCATGATGTGGTATCCGTCCGGCCGGGGATTCTGGACCAGGAATTCCCTTTTCATGGGCAGAACCCTCCTGTGAAAAATTAGTAAGGGTTTGACTGAGTTAGGTGTCACCCCCCTGCCCGCCGCGGGCCTGACAAAATTCACATATTTTTACCGGCTTTCTCATGGAATGTCAAGAAAGAGGAGAGCCCAAAAAATTATCCCGGCGGGGGCGGGCCTGATACAATAATCCGGATAGAGAGAGGCCGGCCCCCTCTTCTTCGCCGAGCCTGCCGGAGGTGATCATGACCCTGAACCTCCCCCCGATTCTGCGGATGCTCCTCCTGGGGCTGGCCGTGGCCCTCGCCCCCGCCTCGCCGGGGCAGACGGCCCCGCCCGAGGGGGTGGTGGACCTCCCGCCGGAACTCACCGCCCCCGGAGAGGTGATCCTTCAGCTCACCCTGGCCCTGCCCCCGGGCTGGCAGCTCACCCCCGACGCCCCCCAGTCGGTGCGCCTGAACGTGCAAGAACCTCAGGTGCTGCGCCTCACCCCTGGCGCCGCAGCGGCCCTGCGCCAGCCCCGCTTTCCCCTCAGCCTGCCCCTTACGGCCGCTCCCGGCCGCACGGTGCTCCGCCTGGACCTGGTCCTCAACCTCTGCCGCAGCGACGGCAAGGGCATGTGCCTCATCCGGGAGGTGCGCCTGCTCCTCCCGGTGACGGTGGCGGCGGGCGCGCCCTCCCGGCCCCTGGAGGTGACGGTTCCCCTGGGCTCCTTCTGAGAAGCCGCCTCCGGAGCCTTGCCTTGACACCCCGGCGTTGGGGCCGGATAATCAAGGCAGCCCGCCGGGAGCCTGCCTGGCGGCCCCAAGGCCCGCAGGGCGGTCACAACCCGGGTCCGGTGCGGAGTGTGCCGGAGGGGCTTGCGTTCCCCGCCGATCCACCAGGACGCCACCAGGTCCCGGAGCCGCGCCCGGGGCGGGGTCCTGAGGGGAAGGCCAGGGGGGCATGGAGCGCGGCCGGGCGCACGACTCCCCCGGCCCGCCGGTTCAGTTCATCCGGAGGGAGGCCCGCCACCTGAGGCGGCAGGATTCCATCCCGGGAGGGAGACCATGGATCTGGTGTTTCGACCCCGGCGGCTGAGGCGCACCGAGGCCATCCGGCGGATGGTGCGGGAGACCCACCTGCGGCCCGAGGACTTCATCTACCCCATGTTTGCCGTGCCGGGCTCCCGGTTGCGTCAGCCCATCGAGGCCATGCCCGGGATCAGCCGCCTCTCCCCGGACCTGCTGGCGGAGGAGGCCCGGGTCGTCTGGGACCTGGGGGTGCCCGCGGTGCTCCTCTTCGGGCTGCCGGCCCGAAAGGACGACACCGCCTCCGAGGCCGCCTCCCCGAAAGGTCCGGTGCAGCAGGCGGTGCGGGCCCTGAAGAAGGCCCTGCCGGATCTGGTGGTCATCACCGATGTCTGTCTGTGCGGATACACCAGCCACGGCCACTGCGGGCTGCTGGGGGGCCGGGAGATCGACAACGACGCCACCCTGGAGGTGCTGGCGGAGGTGGCCCTGTCCCACGCCGAGGCCGGGGCGGACATGGTGGCCCCCTCGGACATGATGGACGGCCGGGTGGGGGCCATCCGGGAGGCCTTGGATGAGCGGGGCTTTGAGATGGTGGCCATCCTCTCCTACGCGGTGAAATACGCCAGCAGCTTCTACGGCCCCTTCCGGGAGGCGGCGGAGAGCGCCCCCCAGTTCGGCGACCGCCGGGGCTATCAGATGGACCCGGCCAACGCCCGGGAGGCCCTGCGGGAGGCCGCCCTGGATGTGGAGGAGGGGGCCGACATCCTCATGGTGAAGCCCGCTCTCCCCTACCTGGACATCATCGCCTCCCTGGCCGGCGAGTTCGACCAGCCTATCGCGGCCTACCAGGTCTCCGGCGAGTATGCCATGATCAAGGCCGCGGCCGCCAGAGGCTGGCTGGACGAGACCGCCGCCATGCTCGAGTCCCTCACCGCCATCAAACGGGCCGGCGCCGACCTCATCCTCACCTACTTTGCCCAGGACGCCGCCCGGACTCTCTCGGGAGGATGAGTGACATACCTGAAATACTTCGCCTACGGGTCCAATATGGATCTGGAGCAGATGGCCTGGCGCTGTCCCCAGGCCCGGGTGGTGGGCCCGGGGTTTTTGAAGGGTATCAATTCCGCATCAATTCCCGGGGGGTGGGCACCGTGATCCCCCGGCCTGGGGCCCGGACCTACGGACTCATCTGGGGGATCACCCCCCAGGATTGCCGGAAACTGGACGGGTATGAAGGAGCGGCTTCCGGTTTTTACTATCGGGAGGAGGTGGCGATAAGCACGCCGGCGGGGGAGAGGCATTCCTGCCTTATGTATATCGCCGCTGAGGAGACCCCGGGAGCTCCCCGGCAGGGCTATCTTAAAAGAATCATCCACTGGGCGGAGAGAAACAACCTGCCCCGGGACTACATTGACCGGGAACTTCGTCCCTGGCTGGCAGAATAAAGAGACCCGGGGAAAGGAGGGGAGGGTATCCCGGGAAGGGTCGGGGGCCGTCTCCCAGGGGCCCGAAAGTGTTTCCCGGAGGGATACTCCAAGCCCCGGGTGACTGCCGCCCGGAAGACAGCCCTGAAGGCTGCAACCTCCCCTCATCTGGGTTAAAATAACTCCATGCAGACAGCTCACCGTGAAAGCGCCAAAGTCCCCCCTTTGCGCCTGCTGGCCTGGGAGGTGACCCGGCGCTGCAACCTGGACTGCCGCCACTGCCGGGCCGCGGCCAGCCGGGGGCCGTATCCCGGCGAGCTCACCACCGCCGAGGGGGAAAAACTCCTGAGCGACGTGGCCGCCATGGGCCCCGCGGTCATCATCCTCACCGGGGGCGAGCCCCTGCTGAGGGAGGACATCTTCGAGCTCACCGCCTTCGGCCACCGCCTGGGGCACCGCATGGTCATGGCGGTGAACGGCACCCTCCTCACCCCAGACCTCGCCCGGCGCCTGAAGGAGGCGGGCATCCAGCGCTTGAGCATCTCCCTGGACGGGGCCCGGGCGGCCAGCCATGATGAGCTGCGGGCCGTAGCCGGGGCCTTCGAGGGTGCGTTGCGGGGGATTGAGGCCGCCAAGGAGGCGGGCCTGCCCTTCCAGGTCAACACCACCCTCACCCGGGAAAACCTGGCGGAGCTCCCTGCCATCCATGAGCTGGCCATCCGGCTGGGGGCCGCGGCCCACCATGTCTTTGTGCTGGTGCCCACCGGCCGGGGCGCGGAGATGGCCGACCAGCTGGTCACCCCGGCGGAGTACGAACAGACCCTGCGCTGGCTCCTGGACAAGCAGAAGGAGGGGGTCATCCACCTCAAACCCACCTGCGCGCCGCAATACTACCGGCTGTGGCGGGAGGAGGCCCGGGCCCGGGGGGAAAAGATCACCCCCCAGACCCACGGCATGGAGGCCATGACCAAGGGCTGCCTGGGGGGCCAGGGCTTCGCCTTTGTCTCTTACCGAGGCGACGTCCAGGCCTGCGGCTACCTGGATATCGTGGCGGGGAACATCCGGGAGCAGCCCTTCCCGGAGATCTGGGCCCACTCCGAGCTCTTCGGGCAACTCAGGGCGGTGGACGACTACCACGGCAAGTGCCACGCCTGCCCGTACCGCAAGGTCTGCGGCGGCTGCCGGGCCCGGGCCTGGGCCCTCTCCGGCGACCCCCTGGCCGACGACCCCATCTGCCCCTATCTGCCGATGGGCTGAAATCGTAAGGGGAGGCCCAGAGAGCCCCGGCTCCCACACCCCCCTTTCAGGGCCGGGGCCGTCGACGCGGAAAGCCCTGACTGCCCTGGCCCAAGTCTGGCCTCTCAGGGGGTGGGGCAGGGAACCATCAAGCCATGACACCAGACACTGAAAATCGAAACCTGGACGAGCTGGACCGGGCCATCCTAAACGAGATTCAGTCCCATTTTCCCCTTTTGCCCCGGCCGTACGCCGAGGTGGCGGCCCGGGTGGGGAGCACCGAGGCCGAAGTCCTGGCCCGGGTGCAGGCCCTTTATGACTCCGGGGTCATCCGTCGCATCGGCGCCAATTTCACCTCCCGGAAGCTGGGCTACACCAGCACCCTGTGCGCCGCCCATGTGCCCCCGGAGGACCTGGAACGCTTTGTCCAGGTGGTGAACCGCTATCCCGGGGTCACCCACAATTATCTCCGGCGCCACCACTACAACGTCTGGTTCACCCTCATCGCGCCCTCCGCTTCCCGCCTGGAGGAGATCCTGACGGAGATCTCCCGGGAGAGCGGGGTGGAGATCTTAAGCTTCCCCGCGGTGGAGGTCTTCAAGATCAAGGTGGATTTTCCGGTTTAAGGGGCGGTGGGGCTCTGCTCCGGGCCAGGGGAGAGGGAGGAACCGGGGCGGGGAGGGGAAGGGAAGGGTGAGGAGGGGGGCCGACGGTTCCCGGCCCCCGCCATCAACTTTCGCCGGGCGGCCCCGGCACCACCAGCACCGGGCAGGGCAGCAGGCGCACCACCTTTTCCGCGATGGAGCCGAAAAAGACCTCCTCGATGGGCCCCCGGCCGGCGCTGCCATACCCCCCCAGGACGACCAGGTCCACCGCCAGATCCCGGGCCAGCACCGCGATCTCCTGAAAGGGCAGGCCCACCGCCACCACACTCTCCGGGTGGAGGTCGCCGCCGCCGTAGCGCTGCAAAAACTCATCCAGCCGCGCCTCCGCCCGCTGCTTCAGCTTGGGGATCAGGGTGTCGGCCTCCAGGTGCATGAATTCGCTGAGGACTTCCAGGCGCCGCAAGCTGATAACGTGCACCAAAATGAGCTTGGCCTGGAAGGTCCGGGCCAGCTTCTGGGCGGTCTGGAAAGCGGCCCCGGAGCACTCGGAGAAGTCGGTGGCCACCAGGATGGCCTGGAAGTTCATGGCTTCCCCCGGGGTCATGCGCCTATTTCACCGCCGCCTTGATTTCCTTGAAGGCCTCCTCGGCCTTGTCAAAGGCGCCCACGTGCACCCACACCACCTTGCCGCTTTTGTCCACCAGGAGAGTCACCGGGTAGGGGCTGAAGTTGATGGCCTTCCCCAGCTTGCTCTCCGGGTCCGGGAGCACCGGGAAGGGCACCTTGTGGAAGGTCTTCCACATCCGCACCGCCACGGCGTCGTTCCCCTGTCCGGCCGACAGGAATTTCACCTTGTCCTTGAGTTGGGCATCCCGGGAGACCATCTCATAGAGGCGGTTGAGCACCGGGGCCTGCATCATGCAATGGGGACAGGTGGTATTGAAGGATTCGATGAGCACATAAGATGCCTTGATGTCCTTGAGGGTGAAAGGAGCGGGCTTGTCCAGCCCCAGGTATTGGGCTTCCTCCGGGGTCAGGGGGGCGGAGAAGGGGATATTGCCCGCCATCAGCCCCACCTTGGGTTCCGCCTCGGCGGCCGGCACCGCCTGCACGGGCAAAAGGAGCATCACAGCGGCCAGCAGCGGCAACAGGGGCACTCTTTTCATAAATTCTTCCTTTCGGACAGGGAATGTGACCTTAATAATAAACAATCCCCCGGACAAAAGGAAACCTTTGCCGCCAAAAAAGAGGGCAGGGGCGCCGCGGCCGCGACTTCTGCCCTCAAGACCCGAAGAAGCGCTCTTCCCGCCAGTCCACCGGCAGGCGGACCAAAAGCCCCTGGCGGTGCTGATAGACCAGGTGGCCTTCCCGGGCGCCGTATTCAAAGAGGCGCCGGGTGAGGAGCACGTCCTGGCGGCAGTAGGCCTCCAGTTCCTGCCAACGGCCGGCCTTGTACAGCTCCAGGGCCAGGAGGCCGTTGCCGGTCTTCTTCTCTCCCAGGGTCTTTTCCGCCAGGTGCCCCAAGGAGAGGCGGAAGCCCAGGATCTTCTGGATGTCCTCCAGGATGTCCAGGGTGGGGAGAGAGGCCAGGGGCAGGGGGGAGTAGGGCTGCAACACCCGGTAATCGAAGCGCTTCAGGTTGAACCCGACCACCAGATTCAGCTCCGCCAGCCGCCGGCAGAGGCGCTCCAGGTCTCCTTCCCGATACACGCGGAGGCGCTCAGGCGCGGTCTCCACCAGGACGGCCAGGGAGACGCCCATATGGTGGCAGCGCTCCCAGCCGCCCACCTCCTCGGCGGAGCAGCAGGTCTCCAGGTCCAGGAAGCCCACCCGGCGCCGGGCCAGCCAGGGGAGGGTCTCCTCCGGGGCCGCCGTCACCGGGGCGGGGGCCGGGGGCTCGGCCGCCAGGGGGGCGGGAGGCTCCATCCGGGGCTCCTCTCCCAGGAGCAGGGAGGCGATCTCATAGGCCGCCTGTTTGTCCAGGGGTTTGTTGCCGGAGCCGCATTTGGGGGAGTGGATGCAGGAGGGACAGCCTTCCTCGCAGGGGCAGTCGTTGATCATCTCCCGGGTGCGCCTCAGGAGCTCCTCCAGGATGCGGAAGGCCCGGGCCGCCAGGCCCACGCCGCCGGGATAGCCGTCGTAGATGAACACGGCCGCCCGCCCCACCTGGGGGTGCGCCGGGTGGGCGATGCCGCCGATGTCGTAGCGGTCCGCCAGGGCAAAGAGGGGGAACATGCTGATGAGGGCGTGCTCCAGGGCGTGGATGCCCCCCATGAAGTGGAGGCCCTGGGCGCTGACCGCGGCCTTGACCGGGTCGGGGATCTCCAGCCAGACGCCCACGGTCTCAAAGACCTGGGGCGGCAGCTCCAGGGGCACCACCCCCAGAAGCTCCTGGCCCGGCAGGCGCCGCTTCTCGTAGGCCAGGAAGCGCTCCGTCACCTTGAGACGGCCGGTGTGGGCCAGAAAGCCCGCCACCTGCCGGCTCTCCTTCACCTCCAGGATTTCGGTGTCCTTGTCCGTCTGGATGCGGGTGTAGTAGTGGGGCTCCACCGGGGAGACATGGACGTTGCGGCGCTGCAGATCCAGGTCCTCCACCGCAAAGGTGTGGGCCTTGTGGAGATAGATGGCGCCGGGGTGGCACTCCCTTAAGGCGCGATGCCCGTCCACATGGCCGATGGGCCGCTTCCTGCCCCGCTGGAAGATGGCGAAGCTCTCGCCTACCCCCCGGATATTCACCTGTTTGTGGGGGAAGCGCTCCCGGGCGAGCAGGGTGCGGCCGTCCAGGGTGGCCAAAAGACGGCCCTGATGAAGGAGTTTTTCCACCTCGGGGGCATGGGCGGCAAGATCGAAGTGGACCTCCCGCTCCCGGTGCAAGGGCAGCTCCTGGGCGGCGCAGGGCAGGTGGGCCGCCACCACCACCGGGTTGTCGGGGTCCACCACGGCGCACTCCAGGGGCCGGGCGAAGAACTGCTCCGGATATTTCATGAAGTACTGGTCCAGGGCGTCGGGCTGGGCCACCAGCACCACCAGGCAGTCCCGGCCCTGGCGCCCCACCCGGCCGATGCGCTGCAGGGCGGTGACCATGGTGCCGGGGTAGCCCACCAGGAGGCAGACGTCCAGTCCGCCGATGTCAATGCCCATCTCCAGGGCGCTGGTGGAGATCACCCCCCGGAGCCTGCCGCTGGCCAGCCGGCCCTCGATCTCCCGGCGCTCCTCGGGGAGAAAGCCCGCCCGGTAGGAGCTGATGTAGCGCCGCAGCTCCGGCACCTGGCGCAGGGCCCACAGGTGGATGAGCTCGGTGAGCTTGCGGCCCTGGGTGAAACAGATGGTGGCCAGATTGCGGCGGATGGCTTGGGCGAAGAGGCGGGCGGCGGTGGCCGCGGCCCCCTCCGGCGGGTTGAGAAACAGGAAGTGCCGGCCGGACTGGGGGGCGCCGCTCTCCGTGATGACCCGCACCTGGAGCCCGGTGAGCTGCCGGATGAAGTCTCCTGGCTCGTTGATGGTGGCGGAAAACATGAGAAAGCGGGGTTGGACCCCGTAATGGGCGCAGAGCCGCCTAAGGCGCCGCAGGACCTGGGCCATGTGGCTGCCCAGGATGCCCCGGTAGGTGTGCACCTCGTCAATGACCACATATTTCAGCCCCCGGAAAAATCCGGCCCAGGCGTCGTGGAAGGGCAAAAGCCCCAGGTGCAGCATGTCGGGATTGCTGATGAGCACCCGGGGCGGCTTGGCCTTGAGGGCCTGGCGCGCCGCCGGAGGGGTGTCCCCGTCAAAGATGGCGGCGCTGAGACCGGGCCGGGGCAGGGCCGCCTCCAGCTCCCTGAGGGCCTTAAGCTGGTCCTGCTCCAAGGCCTTGAGGGGGAAGAGATACAGCGCATGCCCCTGGGGATCGGCCAGGAAGTCCGCCACCACCGGCAGGTTGTAAATCAGGGTCTTGCCGCTGGCGGTGGGGGTGGCCACCAGCACGTGTTCCCCCCGGGCCACCGCCTCCAGGGCCTCCCCCTGGTGGCGGTAGAGGCGCTCGATCCCCAGCCGGCGCAGGGCCTGCCAGAGCTCCGGGGGCAACCCCGCCTCACCGGCGTAATACTGCACCGGCCGGGGCTCCTCGTAGCGGTAATACACCAGGATATCCCGCAGATCCTCAGACTCCCGGAGGTGATGGACAAACTCGGTCAGCATGGGGGCAGGGAAAAGGAGAGCGGCTCACGCCGCCGGCCGTGATCTCTTCTTTCGGGCCGCCTCGGCGCACCTGTGGGGGGCAGGTCATTTGGTGCCCACATCCAGGTGGGCCCAGTCGGTGTGGTAGCCGACATAGGTCCACTCCTGGGGCAGGCGTAGCCCCACCCACTTGGCGGCCCGATAGACCCAGGCGGGGAGGTGCCGGGCGTCCAGCCGGTGCATGGCGTCCCGGTCGAACTGCCGCAGGGCCCGGCTGATGGGGTTGGGGGGGCCGTCCATGACCCCGGGGTAGTTGAAATCATTCAGGTCCAGAGCCAGCCCCAGGCGGTGGTTGGAGGCCTGGGCGTGGCGGCCATGGTATAGGGCGGCCAGGTGGGGCAGGGATACCGTCACCACCCGGGCGGCCAGGGAGGTGCCCTCCTCATCGGGAAAGCTCAGCACCTGGGCGGTCACCGGGCCGCCATAGGCCGGGGCGGCGTAGGTGTCCTCGCCCCCCCGCACCACCAGGAGCGGCACCCGCCTGTCCGGCTCATACCAGCCTTCCCGGAAGATATACTCCAACAGCAGCGCCGCCAGAGGGGCGAAGCGGCTGTTCACCTCAAAATGAATCCGTTCGGCCCGGTAGCGGGCTTTGTCGTTGATGTCGCGCATCTCCGGGGCGAACCAGACGAAACCCGAGGGCCGGGGCAGGGTCTGGGCCACCGTCTCCCACCGTTTTTCAAAGCCCGCGTAGGTGGGCACCCGGCGGGCCTGGGAGGGCACCCACACCGGCACGCTTAAGGTCACCCCCACCCGGCCGCCCTGGGGCCAGGAGCGCCGCCGGAGATACTCCCAGGAGGGCTCCCGGGAGCCGTGGGCGTTGAGAAGGTGGAGGCTCTGGTGGCGCAGGTCCACCAGCCGCCCCACCTCCAGGCGGTCTTTGGAGTATCTCAGCTGGGCCAGAAACTCCCGATCCCGCTCACCCGGGGTCAGCCCGGGGTCATACCGCAGATGGAGCTGGGGGAGCAGGCGGGCCACGGCAGGAGCCGCGGTGGGATCCACCAGATGGGGGCGCAAGGCCGGCGGGGGAGCGGTGGCCGCCCCGACGGCCGGCCTCCAAAAGGCCATCCCCAGGAGCACCCCCCACAGCAACACCCGGGCCGCAGGTCTCACCGCCATAGGGACATTGTACGGGAAGGCCCCGGGGGAGTCAATGTCCGCCGGGGCCGGGAGGTCAGGCGCCCCAAGACAGTCCGGGCGGCGCCCTGGGGGAGGAGGCCGGCGGTCGGAGCCCCTTACCCTCGCCGCACCCCTTCCCCGGTTCCTGAGGTGAGGGCTATTTCCCGAAGCGCCGCAGGCGCAGGCTGTTGCTTACCACGCTCACGGAGCTCAGGCCCATGGCGGCGGCGGCCAGAGCCGGGGAGAGATAGCCCAGGGCCGCGGCCGGGATGGCCACCACATTGTAGCAGAAGGCCCAGAAGAGATTTTGCCGGATGATGCGCATCATCACCCGGGCCAGGCGCAGGGCTTGGGGGATGAGCCGGAGATCGTCCCGGATGAGGGTGAGGTCCGCGGCCTCCAGGGCGACGTCCGCGCCGGTGCCCAGGGCAATGCCCACATCCGCCTGGGCCAGGGCCGGGGCATCGTTGATGCCGTCCCCCACCATGGCCACCACCTCGCCCGCCGCCTGCAGCTCGGCCACCGCCCGGCTCTTTTCCGCCGGTAGCACATTGGCCATGACCTTGCGGATGCCCACCATCCCCGCCACCGCCTGGGCCGCGGCCTGGGTGTCGCCGGAGAGCAGCCGGATGCTCAGGCCCATCTCCCGCAAGGTCTGCACCACCTCCCGGGCGAAGGGTTTGACCGTATCCATGGCGGCCAGCAGTCCCTGGGCGGCCCCGTCCACCGCCAAAAAAATGGTGGTCTTGCCCTCGGCGGCCAGCTGCTCCTGGTAGTGGGCCAGATCGGCGTGGGGGACGCCGGCCCGCTTCATGAAGGTGAGGTTCCCCAGGAGCACCTCCCGGCCGTCGATGCGGGCCTTGACCCCCAGGCCCGGGACGGCCTGGAACTCGGACACCTCCGGGAGCTTCAGCTTCTTCTGGCGGGCGGCCGTGACCACCGCCTGGGCCAGGGGGTGTTCCGATTTCTCCTCCAGGGCCGCGGCATACGCCAGCACCTGGACCTCCTTCCAGCCTTCCCAGGCCCAGACGTCGGTGATGCGGGGCTTGCCCAGGGTGAGGGTGCCGGTCTTGTCAAAGATGACGGTGGTGAGGCGGTGGGCCCGCTCCAGGGGTTCGCCGCCCCGGATGAGGATGCCCAGCTCCGCGCCCCGGCCGGTGCCCACCATCACCGCGGTGGGGGTGGCCAGCCCCAGGGCGCAGGGGCAGGCGATGATGAGGACCGCCACGGCATGGATGAGGGCCGGGGCCAGGGCCGCCTGGGGAGCCAGATAGAACCAGCCCAGGAAGGTGAGCCCGGCGACCCCCATGACCACCGGCACAAAGATACCGGAGACCCGGTCCGCCAGGCGCTCGATGGGGGCCTTGCTGCTCTGGGCTTCGCTCACCAGGCGGATGATCTGGGCCAGGACCGTGTCCTCCCCCACCCGGGTGACCCGGTAGATCAGGTGGCCCTGCTGGTTGAGGGTGGCCCCCCAGACCTCATGGCCGGGTTCCTTGGTCACCGGCAGGCTCTCCCCGGTGAGCATGGATTCATCCACGCTGCTGGTGCCCTCCACCACCACCCCGTCCACCGGCAGGCGCTCCCCGGGCCGCACCACCACCAGGTCCCCCACCTGCACCTCCTCCAGGGGCACCTGGACCTCCTGGCCGTCCCGCAGCACCGTGGCTTGAGGCGGCGCCAAGGCGAAGAGGCGCCGGATGGCCTCCCCGGCCCGGCCCCGGGAGAGGGCCTCCAGCCAGCGCCCCAGGAGGATGACGGTGATGATCATCACCGTGGTGTCGAAATAGACCACCGCTTCCTGGCCCAGGGCCGCCACCTGCCCGGGGAGGAAGGTGACCCAGGTGGAATAGGCATAGGCGGCGGTGGTCCCCAGGGCCACCAGGCTGTCCATGTTGGCGGCCAGATGCCGGGCGGCCTTCAGGGCCCCCCGGAAAAAGGGCCAGCCGCAGCCAAACAGCACCGGAGTAGTGAAAAGGAACTGCAGGAAGTGATTCTGCTGGGGAGAAAGCCCTAAAGCGGCGAAGCTCCCCGGCAGCATGGCCGCCGCCATCACCGGCAGGCTGAGCCCCAAGGCGGTGAGAAAGCGCAGGCGGAAGGTGCGCACCTCCGTCTCCGGCGCGGCCGGGGCCCGGGCGGGCCCCCGGAAGACCTGCTCCACCTGGTAGCCGGCGTCCAGCACCGCCCTTTTCAGATCCTCCACGCTGGCCTGACGGGGATCGTAAACCACCTTGGCCTGGCGGGTGGCCAGATTGACCTGGGCCTTGTCCACCCCGGGTACGGCACTTAAGGCCTTGCCCACCCGGGCGACGCAGGCGGCGCAGTGCAGGCCGCCCACCGCCAGGGTGACTTCGGTCTGCTCTTTGGCCACTTGGGCAGTCCTCCTTCCGGAGCGGTGTTCCCTGATGACGGGGCCGTTGTGCCGCCCCTCCAGGGGGCGTCCGCCCAACTCAACAATAAGAGCTTTATTTTACATTATTTTTAATCCACACGAGCAAAAAAATCATCCTGAACCGGGGAATTTCCTGGGGCGTAATCCCCCGGTGCGGCGGCGGCCCGGCGGGCGCTCTTGCCAGCTCCGGGAACCTCTGCTACCATGAGGCGGGGGAGGTGCCGCAGTTACTTCTTGCCCTTCCGTCACTCCCATGGGAAAACGCAAACGCACATGGTCTATGTATAAGAAGGCAGGGTATGTCTTGTGGCTCATACCCCTGGCCGGGGTGGGCCTGTTCCTCTGGTGGGGCCTGAGCGCCCTGGATGTGGAGGATCCCGTCCTGAAGAGCCCCGAGGGGCTGGCAGTTCTGGGCCGGCGCACCACCTTTGTCCTCAAGGCTGCCGATGCCTCCAGCGGCTTGCGGGAGGTGCGGGTGACCCTGACCCAGGGAGGGCAGGAAAAGGTGCTCCTGACCCAGACCTTTCCGCCGGGCGGGGAGGCGGGCCAGGAGGCGGAGATCTCCGTGACGGTGGCGCCAGCCGAGCTGGGTTTTGCGGAGGGCCCGGCCACCCTCACCGCCACGGCCCGGGACCGCTCCTGGCGGGGGTTCTTTCAGGGCCGCACCGCCTCCTTCCGCCGGGAGGTGGTCATTGACCTGGTGCCCGTGCACCTCTCCTTGGAGGGGGTCAATCACCTGCTGCATTTCGGCGGCACCGGAGTGATGCGCTATCGCCTCAACAAAGAGGTGGCGGCAAGCGGCGTTAGGGTGAACGGCCGCCTGTCCCCCGGGTATCCCCTGCCCCAGGGGGAGAAAGGGGAGTATGTGGCCTTCTTTCCCATCCCCCTGGAGCCGGCGGTGCCCTTCACGGTGGAGCTGGTGGCCCGCCCGGCGGTGGGGGAGGAGGTGAAACGGCCGGTACCCCTGACCCTGAAGCCCCGCAAGTGGCGCCATGACAATATGAATCTCTCCGAGTCCTTCCTGCGCCAGGTGGCCGCCACCTTTCAGGTGCAGCACCCCGATCCCCTGGAGGCCTTCCTGACGGTGAACCGGGAAATGCGCCGGGCCAACCATGAGAAGCTGAAAGAGCTCTGCCGGCACAGCCACCCTGAGCCGTTGTGGTCCGGGGCCTTTCAGCGCTATCTGGGCAAGCCCATGGCCCGCTTCGGCGACAAGCGCACTTATATCTATCAGGGCAAGGCGGTGGACCACCAGACCCATCTGGGGGAGGACCTGGCCTCCCTGGAGCGCAGCCCGGTGCCCGCCACCGCCCCGGGCGTGGTGGTGCTGGCGGAGCCCCTGGGGATCTACGGCAACACTGTGGTCCTGGACCATGGCCTGGGCATCTTCTCCATGTACAGCCACCTGAGCCGCATGGACGTGCAGCTGGGCGAGCGGGTGGAGAAAGGCGCCCGCCTGGGGCTCACCGGGGCCACGGGCCTGGCCGGCGGGGACCACCTGCACTATTCCGTCCTGGTGCACGGGGAGTTTGTGGATCCCCTGGAATGGTGGGATCCCAAATGGCACAAGGATCAGGTGCAGACCATGCTGGCGGTGAAGGCGGCGGCCCCCGCGGCCGCCCCCCCGGAGAGACGCAAGTCTTCACCCAGGCCCAAAAAACGCGGCCGTTAAGGGCGGGATCGCATAAGACGGCGTAAGGGGGCGTCCGGCGCCCGGAGGGGCCCGCGGCGCCTCGGTCCGGGGGCCGCGCCTTCCCGGCCAGGGCGGACCGGGCCCCCCGATCGTTCCTTTACATCCTCACCTGACCGGAGGGCAGGGCCATGAAGGCAAAGCTCCCCCCCATCCTGAAGATCAATCCGGACAATCCCCAGGAAAGGCTGCTCCGCCAGGTGGTGGACACCCTTCTGGCCGGCGGCCTCATCGGCTACCCCACGGACACCGGGTATGCCCTGGGCTGCGACCTCTACAATCTCAAGGGCATTTCCCGGCTGTACCAGATCAAGCGCCGGCCGCTGAGCAAACCCTTCAGCTTCATCTGCGCCGACCTGAAAAACATCAGCGAATACGCCCGGGTGGGCAATTATGCCTACAAGACCATGAAGCGCCTGCTCCCCGGCCCCTACACCTTCATCCTGGAGGCCTCCCGGCAGGTGCCCAAGATCCTGCAGACCCGGCGCAACACCGTGGGCATCCGGGTGCCCAACCACCCCATCTGTCTGGCCCTGGTGCAGATGCTGGGGCACCCCATCATCTCCACCGGCGCCAACCTGGCGGGCAGTCTGGCGGAGAGCGACCCCATTTCCGTGGCGGAGCTGTTCAAAGGCCACCTGGACCTGGTCATCGATGCCGGCATCATTCCGCCCCGGCCTTCCAGCGTCATCTCCCTCATCGACGACGTACCGGAGGTCATCCGGGTGGGTCAGGGGGATGTGAGCATGTTCGCCTGAAGCGGAAGCCGAAGGGGCCGCAACGGGGGATGGGGAGGCCGACCGGAGGGCGCAGTTTCCCAAGGGTGGCCGGAAGGACAGGCCCAGACTGCCGGGGCGGTGACGGTGGGGGAGGAGAGGGCCGGAAACGACTTTGCACAGCCAGGGGACGGCAGAGGATTTACGCGGAGCCCGCAACCGGACAAGAGGGCGCCTGGGAGAGAGGCATGCCGGCCTCGGGGCCACGGACCGACCCCCAAACCCCGCATCCGCAGGAGTGAGAGCGCCTTAGGAAAGAGACTGTCGTCCTGGGGCCCGGGAAGCCGGCTCCCCCGGATGGGCGCCTGCGCCTTCCTCGCGCCAGCCCCTCCGGATCACCTGTAGGGGCCCCGGGGGATCCTGGGCGGATCCCCGGAAACCGGAACGCCTGCGCCTTCCTCGCGCCGGTCCCTCCTCAGAACCCGTGTGGGCCCCCGGACAAACCCCTTAGGGCCTTGTGGAAACCGCGCCCTCCGCCTTCCCCGGGCCTACCGGAACCAGGGCGGCAGGAAGGCCGGTTCCGGGTAGGGGGAGAGGAATTCCGCCAGGGCGTGCAGGTTGCTTTCGGTGTCGCTGCCCAGGATCAGGCTGAGGAGAGAGGGGCGCTTTTTGGGGGGGTAGGCCGCCTCCACCTTGCCGCTGATGCCGCCCAGGCGTCCGGCCAGCTCCAGGGCGTCCTCGAAGTTCCCCAGCTCATCCACCAGCCCCAGATTTTTGGCCTGCTCCCCGGTGAAGACCGTGCCGGTGGCCAGGGTGGCCATCTTTTCCCGGGGGATCTTGCGGTTGGTGGCCACGTCCTGGATGAACTGCTGGTGAATGTTGTCCAGCAGGCTTTGCAGGGCTTCCCGCTCCTCGGGGGTCATGGGCCGGAAGGGGGAGCCCAGATCCTTGAGTTCCCCGGCCTTGAGGGAGTAAAAATCCACCCCCAGCTTTTTGGTGAGCTGCTCCACGTTGGCCAGCTTCATGATGACGCCGATGCTCCCCACCGCGGTGCCCGGATTGGCCATGATGACATCCGCGGCGCAGGCCACGTAGTAGCCCCCCGAGGCCGCCAGGGATTCCAGGGAGGCCACCACCTTCTTTTTCTTCCGGACCTTCAGGATCTCCCGCATGATCTCCTGGGAGGGGCCCACCGCGCCGCCCGGGGAATTGATGCGCACCAGGATGGCCTTGATGCGGTCATCCTCCTGGAAGCGGCGCAGTTCCTTCAGGGTGGGCTGGGACTGGGTAATGAGGCCGGTAACCTCCACCACCCCCACCTTGGGGGCCTTGGCGAAGAGACCCTCCTTGCCCGCCCACTTCAGGGTCAACGCCGAAAGGCCCACGAAAAAGAGGAGAATGAAGGCCAGGATGAGAAAAGAGGTGAGGATGGGGTGGCGTCTCATGATGGGCCGTCACCTTCCGCGGCTGAGGGGCCATGGCCGGCCCAGGGGAGGCGGTGCCCCCCTCCCGGGAAACTGCCGGCCGGCGAGGAGGCGGCCCGGAGACGCCGAAGCCTCCCCCTCCTGACGCCCTGTCTCCTTATCGGACCGGACCAGGGTCAAACTTGAGTCCCCCCTGCCTTTCAGGTCCTTCATTTCGGGCCGTTTTTGCGGGATTCGCTGTCCCCCAGGGATTCCCGCAGCAGGTCCCCCAAGGAGGTGGTGGCTTCCTGGGAGCCCTTGAGGTAATCCCGGTAGGTGCGCTGCTCCTCTTCGGTCTCCAGCCGGCGGATGGACAACCCAATGCGCCGCTCCTGAGGGGAACAGTGGATGACCTTGGCCCGGATCACCTCCCCCACCTTCAGGGAGGCGGTCTTCTCCTTGTCCCGGCTGTATTCGGAGATGTGCACCAGGCCCTCGATCCCTTCCTCGATCTCCACAAAGAGCCCGAAGTCGGTGATATTGGTGATGGGGCCGGAGACCACCGCGCCCACCGGGTAGCGCTGGTCGATGGTCTCCCACGGGTTGGGGTTCAGCTCCTTGATGCTCAGGGAGAAGCGCTCGTTCTCCTTGTCGATGGCCAGCACCTTGGCCTGCACCGTCTGGCCCTTCTTGAAGATCTCGGAGGGGTGTTTGAAGCGCTTGGTCCAGGAGATGTCGGAGATGTGCACCAGGCCGTCGATGCCTTCGTCAATGCCGATGAAGATGCCGAAGTCGGTGATGTTTTTGATCTTGCCCTCGATGACCGACCCCACGGGGTATTTGTCCCCGATGACCTCCCAGGGGTTGGGCTCCACCTGGCGCAGGCTCAGGGAGATGCGCTTGCGCTGGGGCTCCACCTCCAGGATCTTCACCTCCACCACATCCCCGGCGCTGAGGATCTGGGAGGGGTGGCGGATCTTGCGGGTCCAGGACATCTCCGAGATGTGGATGAGGCCCTCCACCCCGGGCTCCAGCTCCACGAAGGCCCCGTAATCGGTGAGGCTCACCACCTTGCCGGTGACCACGGCGCCGATGGGGTAGCGCTCCTGCACCATGGTCCAGGGATCGGGGTGGAGCTGCTTCAGTCCCAGGGAGATGCGCTCCTTGTCCTTGTCAAAGCTCAGCACCTTGACGGTGATGGTGTCGCCCACCTTGAACAGGTCTCCGGGATGGCGGATGCGGCCGTAGGAGAGATCGGTGACGTGCAAAAGGCCGTCCAGCCCCCCCAGGTCCACGAAGATGCCGTAATCGGTGATGTTTTTCACCACCCCTTCCACCACCTTGCCTTCCTCCAGGGTGGCGAGCAGGGTGGCCTTGGCTTCGTTTTTGGCCTTCTCCAGCAGGGTGCGGCGGGAGAGCACCACATTCCGGCGCTTGCGGTTGAACTTGAGGACGTGGAAGGTGAATTTCTGCCCGATGAGGCTGTCGGGGTGCCGCACCGGCACCAGATCCACCTGGGAGCCGGGCAGAAAGGCGGTGATGCCCCCCAGGTCCACGGAGAAGCCGCCCTTCACCTTGGCGGTGATGGTGCCCTCCACCACGCCTTCGTTGTGGTAGGCGTAGGAGATTTCCTCCCAGACCTTGAGGCGGGAAGCCTTGATCTTGGACAGCATGAGGGGACCTTCTTCATCTTCCCGGCTTTCCAGCAATGCCTCCACCTGATCCCCCACCTTGGCGGTCACCTCGCCGTCCGGCGAAGTGAACTCGGAGATGGGAATCTGGCCCTCACTCTTATAACCGATGTCCACCATGACGTAGTCTTTGGTGAGGGAGACGATGCGGCCGCGCACCACTTCGCCTTCCTGCACCCGCCGGAGGCTCTCCTCGTAGAGCTCCGACATGGTGACCTCTTCCTCCTCCTCGCCCCCGGCCGGGGCTTCAGGGGCCGGCGCCGGGGCGGCGGGCTCCGGGGCCGGGCCGGCCTCGATGGCCGGAGCGGCCTGCAGCATCGGTTCGCGGGGCTCGTCTTGCTGATTCTGGATCTCAACGTCTCCAGGTGGGTGGTGCAGGGTTTCTTCTTTGTTGTCCAGGTCGATCATGAAAAAGGTTCCCCCTTCACAAGGTGTTGAGGTGTCTGATTCTGTTTATTCTCGGGTTTGGCTGTGCCGCTCCCGGGTTCAGCCTCTCAGGTGGTGGTTTCTCCCCGGCCGGGGGGAGCCATGCCGGCTCCCCCGGGTGGGGCCAGATGCAGGCGTTCGGTGGCCAGCTGCAGGCAGCGGGCCACCACCTCCTCCGGGGTCAGCCGGGAGGTGTCCAGGATCACCGCGCCGGACGGCACCTGGAGAGGCGCTTCGGTCCGGTTCTGGTCCTGGGCGTCCCGGGCGGCGATGGCCTCCAGGGTGGCCGTGAGATCACCCCCGGCGCCCAGGGCGGCCTGTTCCTGCTGCCGGCGGGCCGCCCGGACCGCCAGGTCTGCATCCAGATACAGCTTCAGGTCGGCGTCGGGAAAGACCACCGTGCCCAGGTCCCGGCCTTCGGCCACCACCCTGCGGCCCCGGGCCAGCTGCCGCAGCCTCTCCGTCACCCAGCGGCGCACCGCCGGGAGCCGGGCCACCCGGGAGGCCTCCCGGCTCACCTCCGGAGTGCGCAACTCCCCGGAGAGCCTCCGGCCGTCCAGGCGGAGGAAGAAGCCCTCCTCGTCCGCCCCCGGTTCCGGGGCCAGCTGCGGCAGCAGGGCGGCCACCGCCGCCTCGTCCTCCGGGTTGATCCCCCGGCGGGCCGTCTGCCAGGCCACCAGGCGGTAGAAGGCGCCGCTGTCCAGATACGTCCAGCCCAGGGCCCGGGCCAGTCCCCGGGCCGTCGTGCTCTTGCCGGCACCGGCCGGACCGTCGATGGTGATGAGGCGCGCCGGACCCACGGCCGTGCTACAACCCCATGACCGTGCGGAAGGCCGCCAGGAAGCGCTGGTTCTCCTCCGGCAGGCCCACATTCACCCGGATATGCTCCGGAAAACCATAGGCATCCATGGCCCGGATGATGACCCCTTGCCGGAGCATGGCCTCATAGACCTGGCGCCCCGGCCGGCCCACGGCCACCAGGAGGAAATTGGCCTGGCTGGGCACCACCGTGACCCCCAGGCGGGTGAGTTCCCGGGTGAGAAACTCCCGCCCCTCCCACACCAGCTCGCGGGTGCGGGCCAGAAACTCCGTATCCCCCAGGGCCGCCCGGGCCCCGGCCTGGGCCAGACGGTTGACATTGAAAGGCAGCCGCAGACGGTTGAGACACTCCATCAGGGCGCTGGGCCCATAGGCGTAGCCCACCCGCAGCCCCGCCAGGCCGTAGGCCTTGGAGAAGGTCCGGAGGCCCACCAGGGGCCGGTCCTCGGCCAGGTAGGGGAGCCCCTGGGCCACCTCGGGGTCCGCGGCAAATTCGATATAGGCCTCATCCAGCGCCACCGTCACCGTGGGCGGCAGGGTGGCGAGAAAGGCCTCCCAGTCCTTCCGGGAGAAGGCGGTGCCGGTGGGGTTGTTGGGATTGTTCAGGAGCACGAGCCGGGTCCGGGGGGTGATGGCCGCGGCCACCGCCTCCAGGTCCACGGCCAGGTCTTTCAGGGGCACGGCCCGAAATACCCCGCCCACCGCCTGGGTGAGGAGGCCGTACATCAGAAAGGAATGGGCGGTGCTCACCACTTCGCCCCCAGGGGGTACCACGGCCCGCACCAGCAGGTCGAGGATCTCGTCGGAGCCATTGCCGAAGATGAGCTGCTCGGGCTTGACTCCCAGGTGGCGGCTGAGCTCCTCCCGGAGGTAATAGACATGGCTGTCGGGATACCGATGCAGGTGGGCCAGCTCCGCCTGAATGGCGGCCACGGCCTTGGGGGAGGGGCCCAGGGGATTTTCGTTGGAGGCCAGCTTGATGGCATCCGTCAGACCCAGCTCCCGGGCCAGTTCCTCCAGGGGCTTACCGGCCTGATAAGGACTCAGCTGCAGCAGATGAGGCTGGATCAGCGATGTGATGGGGGCCGTGGGTGCCATACAGGACGGGCGGTGAGAGGCGGGGCCGTCAGGGAGCCCGGCGGGTGCAGGGCATGGTGAAACGTGTCTAACTGCCGGCGTACCTGGAATCGTGGCAGGCGCATCCCGCCTCCCGGCTTCCGGGAGGGGGCCGCCTCCTCACCCGGTGAATATGCCTCGTATCCGTGAAATCGGGCCAGCCGCCCCAAGCGACTGAACGCTTCTTTTATAGCGGATGTGAAAGAAAAAAGCAAGCCGCCGGCGGGAAAATCTCGTGACCGGGCCGTGCGCCCGGGGCCGGGCCGGGATGTGGGCCCGGTCAGGGCGTGCCGCCGCCGGGGGAAAAGGCCGCCGGAAAAGAAAACGCCCCCGGTGGGGGAGGTACCGGAGGCGTTTGGGGGGGTTAGAACCATAAAGGTCCTGACTTGAATTATATATAATCAGGAGCCGGAAAGGTGTCAAGGAAAAAATTTGCTGCCCCGGAAAAAAAAACCCCGCCGTTCATCCCCGGGCCAGTCTCTGACGCCACAGGGCCGCCATCAGGGGGGCCAGCCCCAGAAGCTCGGCGGCCTCCCGGGGCAGGAAAGGGCTCAGGCCCCGGCACAGCCCCCAGCCCAGCCCGGCCGCCAGGAGAAGCAGGACGGCCGGCCGCCAGGACAGGAGCGGCAGCCGCCGGTGGATGGCCCACAGCGCCGCCCCGGTCACCAGCCCGCGGCTGAACACCATGGCCCAGGCCGCGCCGGCCAGAGGCCAGCAGGGTACCGTCAGGCTGCAAAAGGCCAGGGCAAACAGGAGACCGCCGCCGAAAAAGACCACCAGCAGCCGCTCCTGTCGAAGGCTGAGCAAGGCAAAGCCCGCCAGGCTCTGGAGGAAAACCATGGGCACCGCAAAGACCAGGATCCCCAGGACCTCCACCGCCTCCGGATACTGGGGCCCGAAGATGAGGGGAATGAGGCGGTCCTTTTCCAGGGCCAAGGCCAGGGCGATGATCAGGGACAGGCCCAGCAGCCAGTGGCCGGCATGCCGGGCCAGGCGGGAGAGCTCCCCCGGGTCGTCGGCGGTGAGCCGGACAAAGAGGGGATAAAGGACGCTCTGCAGCAGCAGCCCCGAGATAATGGCATGCAGGCCGTCCACCAGGGGCCAGGCCGCGCCGTACTGGGCCACCTGGGCGCTGCCGCCGTAGGACTGCAAAAACAGCAGGTTGACCCGGCTCAGGAGGGCCGACAACACCGCCAGGAGCCCGAAATGAATCCCCTGGCGGAAGGTGGCCCACAGATCCCCCCATGCCGGCCGGCGCAGGGTCCAGGGGCGGGTGCGCCCCAGAAGCCAAAGCACCCCCGCCAGGTTGACCAGGTTTTCCCAGATCTTGAACAGCGCCACCACCACGCTGGGGGCGCCCGCGGCCAGGGTGAGGAAGGCATAGCCCAGACCCACCACCGCGGCAGCCGCCCGCAGCCGTCCCTCCGCCGCCTGCCTGCCCTGAACCTGCAGCCAGGTGAAGAAGGTGCTGGCCAGCGCCTCCAGGCCCACGCCGCCGGCAATGAGCAGGACCACCCGCTGAAGCTCCGGCGGATAGCCCTGCCACCGGACCAATCCTGCCAACCCCAGCCAGACCAGTCCCAGAAGGAGCGCCTTGAGGCAGGAGATCCGGCTCACGGCCGCCTTCGCTTCTTCGGGGTTCCGGCCCAGGTGGGGCACCAGAGCCACATTGAAGCCGAATTCCGCCGCCAAAAGGACCACGGCCCCCAGTTCCAGGGCGAGCACGAATTCCCCGAACCGGGGGGCGCTCACCCGGGCCAGATAAATGAGGAACAGGGCCTGCAGGCCTTCCTTCAGCCAGCGGGAGAGAAGCAGGGCGCCGAACTTGGCCAGCACCCCATGGCCCGGGGGCGGCGCGGCGGACATCAGGCGCCTCCTGCCGGGAGGCCGGCCGTAAGCCCGGTGGCGGATGAAAGCCGGGCGCACGGTGCCTTCAGGGTCGGGAGAGAGCGTCTCTCATTCATCTTCGAGGTGCAGGTGGTGCCGCCCCCGTTTCCCCGGGGAGCGGAGGTGGGTTTTCCTGCCCTCTTTTACCATAAAAAGCCGCACAAGATGGCCGGAATCGCCCTCTTAACCGGCGGGAGGCCCCCCGGAAAGCCTTGGAGAAGGTGGGGGAAAGGAGGGGGAGGAGTCCGCCCTCCCCGGACCCTGCGCCCACAATCAGGTGCAGGCCCCCATAATATTCCTTCCAGGGCACTCCGGCGTTGACAGGAAGAAGCGGGGCCGGTAGCCTGAAGCCGAGGGGAGGCCCAGGGCCACATTGCCGCCGCCGTCCCGACCCCCGGAGGTGCAGCATGCGTAGCCTGCGATATCTGATCGTTCCCCTGGCCATTCTGCTGGTCGGGGTGAGCCCGCTCCTGGCCGGGGACGGGAAGATCCGGATCTTGCATGTCAATGATTTCCACGGTTTTGCCGAGCCCCACCGGCCGGTGGGCAGCCTGGAGCTGCAGGGCGGCGCCGCCTACCTGGCCGGGGCGGTGAAGCGGTTCCGGGCCGGCCGTCCCAGCCTGCTGTTGGCTGCCGGGGACATGATCCAGGGCGACAACTGGGCCAATCTCTTCCAGGGCGCTTCGGTCATCGAACTCATGAACGCCATGGGCTTTGACGCCATGGTGGTGGGCAACCATGAATTCGATTTCGGTCAGGAAGTGTTGCAGGAGCGCATCCGTCAGGCTTCCTTTCCGGTTCTGGGGGCCAACGTGCAGGGCCTGCCGGGCCTGAGGCCCTTTATAGTGAAAGAGGTGGGGGGCGTGCGGGTGGCCGTGGTGGGGCTGGTGACGCCGGAGACCCCCCACGCCACCCATCCCCGGAATGTGACCGGGCTCACCTTCGCCCCACCGGCGGCCACCCTCAGGGAGCAACTCCCCCGGCTGCGGCAGGAGGCCGACATCGTCGTGGTCTTGTCCCATCTGGGGTATGCCGAGGACCGGAAGCTGGCCCAGGCGGTACCGGGCATTGACCTCATCGTGGGGGGCCACTCCCACACCCGGCTGGAACGGCCGGAGCGGGTGAATGGCACCTTAATCGTCCAGGCCTACGAACACGGGAAGTTTCTGGGAGTGCTGGACCTCACGGTGCGCCGGGGCCGGGTGGCGGCGGCCCGGGGACGGTTGGTGCCCATCGGTCCGGGCCTCGGCCCCGCCGACGGCCAAATCCTGGCCCTGGTCAAGAAATACCAGAAACGGGTCGATAGTCTGCTCAACGTGGTGGTGGGGGAGGCGGCGGTGGATCTGGACGCAGAGCAGGCCCGGATTCAGGAGACCGCCCTGGGCAACCTGGTGACGGACATCCTGAAGGAGAAAACCGGGGCCGATGCCGCCCTGATCAACGGCGGCACCCTTAGGGCCGGCATCCCCAGGGGCCCGGTGACCCGCAAACAGATCTACACCGCGCTCCCCTTTGACAACTATCTGGTGGCCTTCCGCCTCACCGGGGCGCAGGTGCGCCGGGCCCTGGAGCACGGGGTGGCCGGTCTGCCGGAGCGGCAGGGCCGCTTCCCCCAGGTGGCGGGCCTGAGGTTCACCTACCGGGCCTCGGCTCCCCCCGGCCAGCGGATCGTGGAGGTGGAGGTGGGCGGTCGGCCCCTGGATGCGGCCAAGGTGTATGTCCTGGCCACCCATGATTTCCTGGCGGCCGGGGGCGACGGCTACACCGTCTTCGGGGAGGTGCTCGCGGCAGCCGACTTCAGCAGCACCGGGGGCATGCTGAAGAGCGGCGCCCTGGCCTACAACGACCCCGGCACCTATCTCCGGGATGTGGTGCTGGAGCATTTTCAGCGCCACAGCCCGGTGACCGCGGCGGTGGAAGGCCGCATCCGGGCTCTCCCCTGACGCGGTGGCGGCCTCCGGCAGGCTGCGGCCCCGCCGGCGCCCCTGGGAACGGCCCGGAACAGTCAGGGAAAACGCCGGTGCCCGAGGCGCCGTTGGGGGTGGCCCATTTCTTCGGGGCAATTGACCCACGTCAGGGTGAAGGACCATGCGGGTGTATGTCAACGACCGACCGGTGGAGCTGGCCCCGGGCATGCGGGTGCGCCACGCGTTGGTGGCCGCCGGTTTTCCTCCCGACGGCCGGGGGCTGACCGTGCGGGACGAATGGGGCCATGTCATCGGCCTGGACGGAGCCCTGAGCGATGGAGCCCGGATCACCGTCGAAGGAAAGGAGGACGCAGGCGGTTGAAAAACACTCCTCCCCGATGAAATGAGGCCGGCCGCTTTTGCCGGTTGGGCGAAGCCACATCCCATTTAAGGGGTTGGGGGAGGGGGCAGAGGTTTGTGATCCCCGAATAACCTTGTCAACAATCTGATAGGGAAGCATATGGCTGAGATCGAATTGCCGGAAGTGGAGGAGCTGGAGGAGGCCCGCAAGGATGCCTTCACCCGGCGGGTGGCCCTGACCACCGCCATCTTTGCGGTCTTGCTGGCCATCACCTCGCTGGGTGGCAGTAACGCCATGAAAGAGATGCTTCTGGCGCAGCAGCAGGCCTCCAACATGTGGGCCTACTACCAGGCCAAGGTCATCCGGGAACACCTGTATCGCAGCCAGGCGTTTCTCCTGGAGGCCATGGCGGCCGGCCCCGCGGGCGGCAACCCCTCGGGACAGCAGAAAATCCAGGAGGCCCGCTCCCACCTTCTCCAGGAGGCCCAACGCTTCAACCAGGAGAAAAAGGAGATCGAGAAAGATGCCCGGCAGTTTGAAGCGGAGCGGGACCTGAACCAGAAAAAGGACCCGTCCTTCGATTATGCCGAGGTGCTGCTGCAGATCGCCATTGTGCTGGCCAGCATCGCCATTATTTCCCAATCCCCTCGCATGTATTACTTTGCCATCGCCACCGCGATCTTAGGGGGGGCCTTTTCCGTCAACGGCTTCTTCCTTTTGGTCTCCCTGCCTTTTTTCCGCTGAGGAGGGGCGGGGCCGGGAAAAGGCCGGCGGGCTATGACGGGGCTGATCGGCCGGCCCGGACCCGTGCCCCTGTGCCACCCGAGGAGGTTGGCCGACTTTGCCGGTTGGGCGAAGCCACATCCCCTTTCTGGGGTTGGGGGAGGAGGGTCGGGGGAGGGGCAAAGGGCCTGTGATTACTGGCCCCCTTCCCCAAATAACCTCTAAAAGAAGGGGCTCAGAGGAGTCCATGGGGCCATCCTCTGCTCCTGCTGGGCCTGGCCGCTGTGCCCGGCTCCCTTAAACTCCCCTAAAAGCCCCGCTTCTTGGCTTGCCCGGGAGGCAGACCGCCCTGCTGTTTCCTGGCCTGGCCCGGCGGCATGGACCCCCCCTGCCAGCCCACCTTGCGGCCCCGGCTCCAGCCCGGGGGCACCTTTTTGAAATACGCCGCGTCCACCTGCCGGAGAACCGCGGGGGGCTCCGGAATCACCCGCCAGGGTCCGCCCCAGACCTGGCTCTGATACCAGCGGCCGTCGTAGCAGTAAAAGCGCCCCTGATAGCGGAAGACATCCACCGGCAGATTAGGGGCGTAGGCCACCTCGGTGACGGTGGTGACGTTGTGCCACTGCGGGGTCAGCCGGGGGTCCAGCGGCGGCCCGGCCGTGGCCGCGGTGGCCCCGCACAGCGCCAGCAGACAGATGGCCAGAAAGTGGGCCCGGATCTTTTTTCCCATAGGTCCTCCTGGGGACCGGCGCGACCGGTCCTGCCGGGTTTGGGTGATGAAACTCACATCGTCCCCGGCGGGGAAAAAGATGAGGCCGGGGCCGATGGCTTGGGGACGCGGGGTGAAAGTCCCCCCAGAACAGGGGAAAATCCCCCGGGGGCCGCTTTTTCCTTGCATCCCCCCCTGAGGGTCTTATGTTATTGGACAGATGAGCCTTGGCGGGCGCCAGGCCGCCTGAGGCCGACAATCCAGCCAGGAGGGATGCCATGTCCAGCAAGAATGTCGCCCGGGTTACCCACATTATCGCCGAATCACCGGAGAGTTTCGAGGACGCCGTCAAGGTGGGCTTTGAACGGGCCACCAAAACCCTGCGCAACATCACCGGCCTCAGGATCGTGGAGCAGCGCATCTCCGTGAAAGACGACAAGATCAACACCTTCCGGGTGAAAATGGAGGTCATCTTCATCCTGGAAGATTGAGGTCCGCAGCCGTTCGTTAACCGGAAAACGCCCGGCCCCCCAAAAAGGCCGGCAAAGGCGGCCGGGTCGGGGCGGCGGGGGTTTCCTCTACCTATGCTGCACCTGGACGGGTCTTACGGCGAGGGAGGCGGACAGATTGTCCGGACCTCCCTGTCCCTGGCCGCCCTGGTGGGGGAGGCGGTCAGGATCGAGAATATCCGGGCCGGCCGGCCCAAGCCGGGCCTCAAGGCCCAGCATCTCACCGCCGTGCGCGCCCTGGCCCGCATTTCCGGAGCGGAAGTGAGGGGGGCGGAGCTGAACAGCCGGGATCTCACCTTCATCCCCGGGCGGGTGCGGGCCGGGCAGTATGTCTTTGATGTGGCCGAAACCATGGGGAGCGCCGGCTCAGTGAGCCTGGTGGCCCAGGCGGTGCTGCCGGCCCTCCTCTTTGCCCCCGGCCGGAGCACGGTGATCATCCAGGGCGGCACCCACGTCCCCTGGAGCCCCCCGGTGCACTATCTCCAGTATGTCTTTGTGCCCCTTCTGGAGCGCCTGGGGGCGCGGGTGAGTCTGACTCTGGAGCACTGGGGGTTTTATCCTCGGGGCGGGGGGCGGGTGCGCCTGGAGGTGGAGCCCGTCTCCTGCCTCACCCCGGTAGAGCTCCTGACCCCCGCCCGTCGCCCGGAACTCCGGGCCCTGTCCGCGGCCGGCCGGCTGCCGGAGCACGTGCGCCGGCGTCAGGCCGCGCGCCTGCGGGAGCGCCTGGGCGCGGAGTTGCTCGTGGAGGAGGTGGCCGCCGACAGCCTGGACCCGGGCAGCCTGGTGTTCCTCTGGGGGCCCGGGGCCGGCTTCAGCGCCCTGGGGGCCCGGGGCAAGCCCGCGGAGCAGGTGGCCGACGAGGCGGTGGACGCCTTCTTGCATTACGAGGCGCAACACGCCGCCCTGGACCGCCATGCCGCGGACCAGCTGGTGCTCTACCTGGCCACGGCCCGGGGGCCTTCCCGCTTCACCACCGAGGCGGTGACCTCCCATCTTCTCACCAATATCTGGGTGATTGAGCAGTTTTTGGGGCCGCGTTTCACCGTCACGGGGGCCCTGGGGGAGCGGGGCGAGGTCCTCTGCCGGGGATCCTGAGGGTCAGGCCGGGACGTTTTACGCCAGAGAGGAGAGGGAAGGCTATCGGGCAGACGGCCCGAGGCCGGAAACGCCATGCCGGAAAGAGAGATGATCGTGCCCCCGTGGTGGCCCGAGGCGGCCCAGGCTGCCGAGGGGCTTACAGAAGAGCTCACCCGTCTGCGCCGTCATTTCCACCAGCATCCGGAACTGTCCCACCAGGAGCGGCGCACCGCCGCCGCGGTGGCCGCATATCTCACCAAACTGGGACTGGAGGTGAAAACCGGGATCGCCGGCCATGGGGTGGTGGGGCGGCTGATGGGAGCCACTCCCGGCCGCACGGTGGCCTGGCGGGCGGACATGGACGCCCTGCCCCTCACCGAGGAGCTGGAGGTGCCCTGGCGGTCGAAGAACGCCGGGGTGATGCATGCCTGCGGCCACGACTTCCACCTGGCCATCGCCCTGGGCGCGGCCGCCCTCCTCAGCCGCTTCCGGGACCGTCTGTCCGGGGAGATCCGCTTCCTCTTCCAGCCGGCGGAGGAAGGCCCCCCGCAGGGGCCCGACAGCGGCGCCCTGGGGATGGTGCGGGCCGGGGTGCTGGACAATCCCCGGGTGGACGCCATCTTCGGCCTGCATGTGGCCCCCACCCTGGATGTGGGCCAGGTGCGTTATTGCCCCGAGGTGGTGATGGCGGGCTCCGAACACCTCATCCTGACAGTGACGGGCCAGGTGGCCCACGGCGCCACCCCGCACAAAGGCGTGGACCCCATCCTGGCCGCGGCCCAGACCCTGGTGCTGCTGAAAAGCGCCCTCGCCCAGGAAGTGGACTCCCGGCAGCCCTTTGTCCTCACCTTCGGACGCATCGCGGGCGGCAACCGCTTCAATATCCTGGCGGACAGGGTGGTGTTGGAAGGCAGCCTGCGCTTTCTCTCCCCCGGGGTGCGGGAGCGGGTGCTGGCGGCGGTCCGCCGTCACCTGGCAGGCCTGGCCAAGGCCACCGGCGCCCGGCTGGAGCTCGCCACCCAGGGCATCTACCCCATCCTGAAAAATGACGCCCGCCTGGCCGAGCGGGCGGTCCGCATCCTGAAGGAGTGCCTGGGGGCCCGGCGGGTGACCGCCCACCAGCCGGCCATGGGCAGCGAGGATTTTGCCTACTTTGCCCAGGAAGTGCCAGCCTTTTATTTTTTCCTCGGGGTGCGCACCCCCGGCACCCGGGGCCAGGCCCTGCACGCGCCGGATTTCAATCCGGATGAAGCCGCCCTTCCCCTGGGGCTGAAGGCCGCCGCCGCCCTGCTTCTGGGCACGGGGGCCATCGGCTTCAGATAGACGGGGGCTGGCCCCTTCAGCGGGGTACGACCTCGGCCACCAGCTCCAGAGGCACCCCCCGGACGATCTCCGCCGCGCCCAGGTCCCGGAGGAGCACGAAGACCAGCTCCCCGGCTTGGCGTTTCTTGTCGTGGCCCAGGGCGGCCAGCACCGCCTCCGGGGGAACTCCGGGTGGCCGCCGGGCCAGACCCAGGTTCCGGATAAGGCGCACGCCGGCCTCACAGGCCCCGGCAGACAGCCCGGTCAGCCGCCGGGAGAGGCAAAGGGCCGCAATCATGCCGTGGGCCACCGCCTGGCCGTGGGGCAGGCGATACCGGCTGGCCGCCTCCAGGGCGTGGCCCAGGGTGTGGCCGAAGTTGAGGAGGCGCCGGACATCCCCCTCCCGCTCATCCGCGGCCACGATCCCGGCCTTGATGGCCGCCGCCCGGAAGATCACCTCCGCAAGGCTCTCCCGGTCCTGAAACAGGCGGGGGCCCAGGTTCTCCACCCGCTTCAGGAGCTCCGCCTCCCGGATGAAGCCGGCCTTGAGGATCTCCGCCAGGCCGTTGCGGCGCTCCCGGGGCGGCAGGGTCTGGAGAAATTCCGGGTCGATGGCCACCAGCCGGGGTTGATGGAAGGTGCCCAGGAGGTTTTTGGCCTCCGGAAGATTGATGGCGGTTTTGCCGCCGATGCTGGCATCCACCATGGCCAGCAGGGTGGTGGGCACCTGGATGAGGGGCAGGCCCCGCATGAACAGGGAGGCCACCAGGCCGGTCAGGTCCCCCACCACGCCGCCCCCCAGGGCCATCAGGGCGGTGGTCCGGTCCGCGCCCCGGGCCAGAAGCTCCCGGGTCAGGGCCGTCACCTGCCGCCAGCTTTTGCTCTTCTCGCCGGGCGGCACAGTGAGGAGATGGGGGTCATAGCCTCCGGCCTTAAGCCCCGCCAGGACCTGGTCTGCATGCAGCCGGGCCACCGTCTGGTCGGTGACCACAAAGAGGCGCCGGGGGAGAGAGAGGGGCTCCAGTTCCGCGGCCAGCCGGTGGCGCAGGCCCCAGGCCAGCCGCACCCGGTAGCTGCTCTCCCGGCCCGGCAAGGCGACGGTGAGCTCCCTCACGCCCAGCCTCCGGGCTTGAGGGTCGCCAGGTCCCGGGTCAGGGCGGCGAACTGCTCCGGATAAAGGGACTGGGCGCCGTCGGACAGGGCCTTCTCCGGCTCATGATGCACCTCCACCATGAGGCCGTCGCAGCCGGCGGCCACCGCCGCCCGGGCCAGGGGCGCCACCAGGTCCCGGCGCCCGGCGGCATGGCTGGGATCCACCAGGATGGGGAGGTGGGATTCCCGGCGCACCGCCGGAATGGTGGCCAGATCCAGGAGATTGCGGGCGTGCTCGCCGATGCCCCGGATGCCCCGCTCGCAGAGGATCACCTGGGAGTTGCCCTCCGCCATGAGATACTCCGCCGCCATGAGCCACTCCTGGAGGGTGGCGTACAGGCCCCGCTTCAGGAGCACCGGTTTCCCCACCTGCCCGGCCTGCCGCAGGAGGGAGAAGTTCTGCATGTTGCGGGCGCCGATCTGCACCACGTCGGCGTATTCCGCCACCAGCTTCAGGGAGTCGGTGTCCACCGCCTCGGTGACGATGAGGAGGCCCGTCTCCTGCCGCACTTTGGCCAGGATTTTCAGCCCCGGCTCCCCCAGACCCTGGTAGCTGTAAGGGGAGGTCCGGGGTTTGTAGGCGCCGCCCCGGAAGAACTGCGCCCCGGCCGCCTTCACGGCGTGGGCGATGGTCAGGGCCTGGGTTTCGCTTTCGACGGCGCAGGGGCCGGCAATGAGCACAAAATGTCCCCGGCCGATTGTGAGGCCGTTGGGAAAGGTGATGAGGGTGTCGGCCCGCTTCATCTCCCGGCTCACCAGCTTATAGGGCTTGGAGACCGGGATGGCCTGAATGACCCCGGGCATGTCCAGAAACAGGGCGGGATCCACCGGACCGGGATTGCGCAGGATGCCGATGGCCACCCTCTCGCCCCCGGGGATGGGTTGGGCCACATACCCCAACCCTTGAATTTTGGCCACCACCGCCTCGATCTGGGCAGGGGTGGCATCCTTGTCCATGACGATGAGCATACCGGCTGTCCTTTCCGGCCCGCATTGCGGCCGCGGCCCGTGCGGCCTGATGGCGGATGACTCGGTCCTGTCCCCCGGATCCCACAGGCCCGGGAGCGGACCGCCTCTCCTGCCGGCATTGTACTCCGACGCCGCGTCGGCGGCAAGGGTGGAAAAACAGAAGGAAAATCCGGATCGCGCCGGACAGGCGCTTGAAAAAACCCCTCCCCGGAATCTGAGGGGATGAGGCCGGCCTTTTATTGGTTGGGTGAAGCCGCATACCATTTATGGGGTTGGGTAAGGGGTGCGGGGGGGGGGTCTGTGACCTCTGGCCTCTTCCACCAATAACCTTTTTCCACCACCTGCCAAGGGCGCCCGCCACCCCGGAGGTCTCAAGTCCGGGACGTAAAGGCAGCGGGGTCAGGGGTGGGGGGGTGCGGGCCGGCGGGCTACCGGCTGAGGACCTGCCAGCACAGGAAGACCATGCCCAGGGCCAGGGCCACCCCGTACGGGACCCCTTCTCCGGTGGCGGCCTCAGGCCCGGTGCCCGGGGCCGCGCCGGCGCCGCCGCCGTGGGGGCGCAGGAGCACCCAGCTCAGGAGCCAGCTTCCCAGGCGTTTCAGTTTGGCGAGGAGGAGACCCCGCCAGCAGAGATAAACCAGGGTGAGCACCCCGCCGGCCAGGGCCATGTACAGAAAGAGGAACAGGGTGAGTCTCAGACCCAGCCAGGTGCCCAGGGCGGCCAGGGCCTTGACGTCACCGGCCCCCATGCCGCCCGCCAGGTAAAACCCGAAAAGCAGGCAGAAGCCCACCAGCAAGCCCAAAAAGCCGTCCGCCAGGCCGGGGAGGCCGTCGGTGAGGAGGCGCACCGCCAGCCCCGCCAGGGCCGTGCCCAAGGTGAGGTAGTTGGGGATGCGCCGGGTGCGCAGATCCCCCACTGCCATCCACAGGGCGAGGGCGGTGGGAAAGAGAAATCGGCCGGGATGTGCCAGCCAGGACAGGGCCGGGCTGAGAAAGTGCTCCATGGCTGCTCCGCCAGCAGAAGTGTTCCGGGCGAAAAGTCCTCTACAATGCCGCGGATGAATTCCCCACCGGCCCATCGGCCGGGGGGAGGGAAAACTTGAAACCGCGCACCGCACCCCGGGTCAGGCCGCGCCGTAGGTGAACACCACCTGGATGGCTTCTTCCGGCCGCTCGTCCAGCAGGCGATAGGCCTCCTGGGCCTGCTCCAGCGGCAGACGGTGGGTGATGAAGCGCCGCAGCCCCAGCTCCGGGAGGAGCCGCCAGGCCAGGGCCAGGAGCCGGGGTTTGCTGAAGCGGCCGCTCAGTTCCGGGGCGATGGTGCTCACCTGACTGCTGAGCAGCTGCTGGCGTCTGCGATGGAACTCGCCCCCCAGGTTCAGGTGGGCCACCTGCTCGCCATACCAGGAGCCGATGACCACCCGGCCGTGAAAGCCCAGGCACTCCAGGGCCGCATTCAGGCCTTGCGGCCGGCCGGAGACCTCAAAGGCCAGATCCGCGCCGTCCCGGGTGAGGAGAGCCGCCAGGCGCTCCCGGACATCCGGGGCCGCCGGATCCAGGCTGAGGTGGGCCCCGGCGGTCTCCGAGGCCAGACGGCGGTTGGCGCAGGGATCCACCGTGACCAGGATCTCCAGCGGGAAGCGGGCCAGCAGGGTGGTGAGCAGGAGCCCCACGATGCCCTGGCCGAAGACCACCACCCGTTCGCCGATCAGGGGCCGGCCGTCCAGGGTCAGGGTGAGGGCGGTCTCCAGATTGGGCAGGAAGACCGCCTCCTCGGGGGCCACCCCCGGCGGCAGGGGCTGAAGAGAGGCGAGGTCGGCCACGAAGCGCTCGGCGTGGGGCTGAAAGGCAAAGACCAGGCGGCCCTCCCAGGCGGGGTCCACCCCCGGCCCCAAGGCCGCCACCCGGCCCACCGCGGCATACCCGTATTTCAGGGGGAACTCCAAGGTGGCGCCGGCCAAGGCGGGCAGGGACACATCCGCCGCCAGACCCCGGGGCGCCCGGCCCCGATAGATGAGGAGCTCGGTGCCGGGACTGAGGGCGGACAGCAGGGTGTCCACGCCCACCTGCCCGGGACCCGGAGGGGCCAGCTCCTCCTCCACCAGGCCCACCTGAAAGGGCGCCAGAAAATACAAGGCCCGCGATGTCACCATCTCTTCGCTCCCCGGCCTGAAAAACAGCCTTCCGCCGGCCGCTTTCCGGCCATTGTATCAGGCTGCCGGCCTGGGAGAAAGGGCCTCCCCGGGTCCCTCCGGGGCACGTCCCGGGAGCCACATTTCTTCTCCTGGCGCCCTCTTTAAGAGCCATGGTGAAAAGCTGCCGAGAAAATTCCTGGCACCGGGGCGGAAAAAGGGGTAAATAAATTGTGCAGGTTTTCCCAAATAGCTGGCAAGGATGGAGGCATGCGGCAGGGGGGGAGGCACGGATGGCTGTTAGGGCTGGCGGCGGTGCTGCTGCTGGCCGGCGCCGGTTCCGGCAAGGCCGCGGTCCAGGAGCTGGCCCTGGGGGAGATCAATCCCCTCACCGGCGCCTTGGCCAAACACGGGCTGGAGATCCACCAGGGCATCGCCCTGGCGGTGGAAGAGGTCAACGCCCGGGGCGGCCTCGCCGGGCGCCGGGTGAAACTCCTCTCCCGGGATGATCAGAGCCGGCCGGAGATCGCCCTTAATCAGGCCCAGGATCTCATCACTCGGGAGAGGGTGGTGGGGCTGGTGGGCGGCTATGTGGACACTCTGGTGGGGCCCATCAGCGAAATGGCGGCCAAACACCAGGTGCCGTATGTGGCCTCCGCCAGCCTGCAGGCGGCCCTCACCAGAAAGCGTCACAACCCCTACTTTTTCCGGATCTCCAACCTGGAGGGCATCCTCTCCCCGGTGTGCCGCTTGGTGGGGGAGGTACTGCGGCCCCAGCAGGTGGCCCTCATCTACATGGCCACCCCCGGGTCCCTGGAATTCGCCGAGGGGGTGGAGGAGCGCCTCACCCGCCAGGGCATCCGCATCCCGGTGAAGGAGAAATTCCGCCCCGGGGCCCCGGATTTCTCCATGGCCCTCCTCAAGGTGCGGATGACCGGCTGCGAGGTGCTCATCTCCGGGGGGTTTTATCCGGACAACCTGCTTCTGACCCGCCAGCTGCGGGAGCAGCGGCTGCAGCTTCAGGCTTTGCTGGCGCCCTGGGGGGCCGCCTATCCCAGCTTCATCGCGGAGCTGGGGGAGCTCAGCGAAGGCGTGCTGGGCACCTGCGCCTGGACGCCGGGGGTCACCTGGCCGGGCACCGAAAAGGACTCCCAGGCCTTCATCACGGCCTTTGAGGCACGCTTCCAGCAGAGCCCCACCACCACGGCCATGCATGGCTACGCCTCGGCCCGGGTTCTCCTCACCGCCCTGGAGCGGGCCCTGGCCCGGTCTCCCGCCCCCACCGGGGAGCAGGTGGTTAAGGAACTGAGGACCCTGGATCTCACCCTGCCTCTGGGGCGGGTGCGGTTCGACGCCCACGGCGACCCCCTGGATTATCACCATGTGGTGGTGCAGATCCAGGGCGGGCGTCTGGTGCCGGTCTATCCGCCGGAGAGGGCCCAGGCCAGGGTGATGGTCCCGCTGCCGGCGGGGAGGAAATGACCCCCCGCACCTGGGGCGGCACTCCCGGCCCCGGGAAGAGGACCGGGCCGCACCCGGGAGGCCCTGCGGGCCCTGACCTTCCCCCTGCGAGGTGTTGAGGACCCCATGTCGGTGGGCATGCATCTGGTGGTGAGTGGCTTCTCCCTGGGCTCCTTCTACGCCCTGGTGGCCCTGGGCTTCGCCCTGATCTTCGGGGTCACCCACGCCTTCAATCTGGCCCACGGGGAGCTCATCATCCTGAGCGGTTATCTGGCCTATTTCCTCTGGCGGGGGCTCGAGGTGCACCCCCTGGCCACCCTCCCCCTGACGGTGGCCCTGATGCCGGTCTTTGCCCTGGCCCTGGCCCAGCTCCTGAAGCTGGTGCGGGAACCCTTCCCCATGAACAGCCTGGTGGTCACCTTCGGGGTGGCCCTGGTGGTGGAGCAGGCCCTGCTTTCCGCCTTTTCCGCGGACTATCGTCTCATCCAGCCGGCGGCCCCGGCCCTGATGCAGGTTCCGGCCCTGGGGCTCGCCCTCACCGAAACCCAGGTCACCCTCCTGGTGCTCTCCCTGCTGGCCACCGGCATCGTGCATCTGTGGCTCACCCGGACCTTCAGCGGCAAGGCCCTGAGGGCCACCATCCAGAACCGGGAGGCCGCCCGGCTGGTGGGCATCAATCTGGGGCGCATGCGGACTTCGGCCTTTGCGGTGGGGGGGCTGCTCATCGGCCTGGCCGGGCCCCTGTATGGCCAGACCTTGTATCTCTACCCCGCCGGCGGCCTGGAGGCCACCCTTATCGCTGTGACCCTCACCATTTTCGCCGGGGTGGGCCGCATCCCCACCCTGCTGTTGGGGGGCTGGCTCCTGGGGCTGGCCGAATCCTGGGCGGCCCTGGCCCTGGGGGCCAACTGGCGGGAGCTGGTGAGCGCCCTGCTGCTGGTGCTCCTCCTCATCCTCCGGCCGGAGGGGCTGAAGATCCGGACGGAGGGCTGAGGATGCGCCTTTCGCCCCGGGCCGCCGCCGTCTTTCTCCTGGCCGGGCTGGCCGGGTGGCCCCTTTTGGGCCGCTGGCCGGTGGGGGAGACCGTCCTGGGCCTGGCCTGCTTCTACGGCGCCCTGGCGGTGGCCTGGAATCTCTATGCCCTCACCGGCGCCATCTCCCTGGGACACAGCGCCTTCTTCGGCCTGGGGGCCTACGGTTCCGCCCTCCTGGGTTACCATCTGGGGTGGTCCCCGGCGCTGACGGTGCCGGTGGGGGCGGGGGTGGCGGTGTGCTACGCCGGGCTGTGGTGCCTGGGGTTTGCCCGTCTGCGGGGGGTGTATCTGGGTCTGGCCACCCTGGCGGCGGTGGAGATCCCCCGGGTCATCATCGACAACTGGAACTCCCTCACTCTGGGGTCCCAGGGACTGGTGGGGCTTCCGCCTCTGCCCCGCGTGCCCTTGGGACCTCTGACCCTGGCCCTGGGGACCGACACCCGGGCGCAATACTTCCTCCTCCTGGCGCTGTTGGCCGTGAGCCTCTTGGTGCACCACGCGGCTTTGACCTCCCGGTTCGGCTGGGCCTGGCGGGCCCTCCGGGAAAACGAGACCGCCGCCGGCCTGGTGGGGGTGCCGGGGTGGCGGCACCGCTCCCTGGCGTTGCTCCTGAGCGCCGCCCTCACCGGGGTGTTGGGGGCCATCTACGCCCATATCCTGGGCATCCTGGAGCCGCCGTTGGTCTTCACCCTGCACCTCTCCGCCCTGCCGTTGGTGTTCAGCATCTTCGGCGGACGCTATCACCTCCTGGGCCCGGCCCTGGGGGCCCTGCTTTTGTATCCGGTGGACCAGCTGCTGTTGCGCCCCTGGCTCCCCACCGGGCACGCGGCGGTCTATGGCGTGATGGTGATTCTGGCCATCCTCTTTTTCCCCCGGGGGGTGGCCGCCTGGCTGGAGCGCCGGGGGGCCGGGGGCGGGGAGCCGGGCCCAAAGACCGCCTCCACCGGGGGCGGACGGGAGGCCGGAGCCCCTGCCGACCCCGATCCCCCTGGGGCCCCCGGGGGCCCGCCCTGCCTGGAGATCCGGGGGGTGAGCAAGCGCTTCGGCCGCCGCCTGGTGCTGAAGGAGATCCAGCTGACGGTCCAGACCGGGGAGGTGCTGGCCGTCCTGGGGCCCAACGGCTCCGGCAAGACCACCCTGTTCAATCTCATCAGTGGGGTGCTCAAGCCCACCGCCGGCCGCATCCTCCTTTTCGGCACCGACATCACCGGCTGGCCGGCGCACCGCATCGTGCACCGGGGCCTGGCCCGCACCTCGCAAATCCCCCAGCCCTTTCCGGAAATGACGGTGCTGGAGAATGTGGCCATGGGGCTGATGTTCGGGAGCCCCGGGGTGCCCCGGCTGGAGGCGGCCCTGCCCCGGGCCCGGGAGCTGCTGGAACTGGTGGGCCTTACCCCCCAGGCGCATCTGCCGGCGGGGGAGCTCCCCTTTGCCGACCTGCAGCGCCTGGAGGTGGCCCGGGCCCTGGCCACCGGCCCCCGGGTGCTTCTTCTGGATGAGATGGCCGCGGGGCTGGGGCCCCAGGAGGTGATCCAGGCGGCCCGGCTCATCCGCCTCCTGAAGCGGCAGGGCCTGACGCTCATGCTCAACGACCACCTCCTCACCCTGACGGCCCGGGTCTCGGACCGGTTGGCGGCCCTGGATCAGGGGGAGTTGCTGGCGGTGGGGCGGCCGGAGGAGGTTCTGGGCCACCCGGCGGTTAGGGCCGCCTACCTGGGGGAGCGGGAGGAGAACTCGGATGTGTCCGCCGCCCCCTGAGGCCCCCCGGCTTGAGATTCAGGACCTGACCGTCACCTTGCGGGGGCGGCCGGTCGTGCAGGGTCTGTCCCTTTCGGTGCCGCCGGCAGCCCTGACCCTCCTCACCGGCCCCAACGGCGCCGGCAAAAGCACGGTGCTCCGCACTGTGGCCGGACTAATGACCCCGGCGGCGGGCCGCATCCTCCTGGACGGCGAGCCCATCGAGCATCTGCCCGTGTGGGAGCGGGTGGCCCGGGGGCTGGTCCTGGTGCCCGAGGGCATGGAGGTCTTCCCGGAGATGAGCGTGCAGGAGAACCTGGAGATCGGGGCCTATGTGCGCCGGCAGGATCTGGCCCGGCGCCTGGAGGAGGTCTACCGCCTCTTCCCCGATCTGGCGGAGCGGCGGGAGCTCCCCGCCGGGGTGCTGAGCGGCGGCCAGCAGCGCATGGTCACCCTGGGCCGGGGCCTGATGAGTGGCGCCGAAGTGCTCCTGTTCGATGAGCCCTTTTTGGGGCTCAGCCCCCGGTTCGTGAAATGGTTCCGGCAGGTCTTCCTCACCCTGTGCAGCCGGGGCTTCACCCTGGTGGTGGCCAGCCAGCTGGAGACGCATCTGCTCCTTCCTGAGGCCGCGGCCGCCGGTTTTCTGGAACAGGGCCGCCTCCGGAAGGCCGGCTCCGGCCCCGAGCTCCTGGCCGACCCGGAGCTGGCGGAGTTCTTCCATACCGTGCCCGCCTGAGGCCTTTCCCGGGGGTGATTGCCCCGGAGGCCTCATCTGTGGTAAGAGAATCCGGTAATTCTTTAGCATCGGTTTCATGGGGAGGGGGACGGTGCCGGGGGCGGATCCGGAACATGCACCCGCAGGGCAAAGCGCCGCCCGGGCCGGGGTCCGCGCCCTCGCCGAGGCCTTCCGGGAGCCCGGCCGCGTTCTCACCCTCCTGGACCAGGGCGTGGTGGCCGCCACCTCCTTCGCCACCGCCCTGCTCCTCGGCCGGATCTGCGGCCGGGAGGAGCTCGGCCTCTATCTTTTGGGGCTCACGGTCACGGGGCTGGTGATGGAGTTCCAGGAGGTGCTCATCTGGTCCCCGTACACCTATTTCCGCCCCCGGACGGAGGCGCCAGAGCTCCCGGCCTATACCGGCAGCGCCCTGGTGCAGCAGCTGGGCCTCTCCCTCCTGGCCCTGCCGCCCTTGGGGCTGGCGGTCCAGGTCCTTACCCGGCGGGGCGGGCCCCCGGGTCTGGAGGCCTTTCTGGGCACCCTGCTGGTGGCCGGGACCTTCATCTATCTCCAGGAATTCAGCCGCCGGATGTGCTTTGCCGCTCTTCAGATGGGCAAGGCCCTGGGGCTGGATCTCCTGGCCGCCTTCGTCAGACTGGGGGGGTTGTCCCTGCTGGCCTGGCTGGGGGTCCTGTCCGCCCGCCGGGCCCTCTGGGTTCTGGCCGGGGCCGGGGCGGCAGCAGGCGCCTGCTGGCTCTGGGGGGTGCGGCGCTCCCTGGCCTTCTCCCCCGCGGCCGTCCGGGAGGCCCTGGGACGCCACTGGTCCTTCGGCCGGTGGATTCTGGGAGGCAATCTGTCCCTCAATCTCAGCAATTACGCCTTCCCCTGGTTTCTCGCCCTCTGGGGGGATCTTGCTGCGGTGGGTCTCCTGGCCGCCTGCCAGAGCACCGTGGCCCTGGTCAATCCCCTGGTAGTGGGGAGCCGCAACTTCCTCACCCCGGCCGCGGCCCAGGTCTTTGCCACCGGCTCGGCCCGGGAGCGGCGCCGCTTTGTCCTGACCAATACCGCCTTTGTGGGCGGGGTGGTGGGGAGCCTGTGTCTGCTGCTCATGATCTTTGGCGGCCGCCTCCTGGAGCTCCTCTACGGTCCCCGCTATACGGGACAGGGTCTGCTGGTCGCCCTGCTGAGCGCCCAGGCCCTCATAGGGGCCCTGCCTCTGGCGGTGGATTGCGGCATCTGGGCCCTGGGCCGGTCGGATCTCAACTGCCGCATCTATCTCCTCCGGTTGCTGGCCACCCTGAGCCTGGGCCTCCTGCTGGTGTACTCCCTGGGATTGCTGGGGGTGGCGCTGGGGCTGCTGGTGAACAGTATGTTGGTTCTGATTCTCCAGACCTGGTGTTATACCCGGCTGACTGCCGTCCGCCTGTGAGGGAGAATCCTCCCATGCCGAAGACCTCCCCGCTTCCGGAGCCCGACGTGACGGTGCTGGTGGTGACCTACAACCGGGCCGGGATGCTCCGGCAGGCCCTGGCCAGCCTCCTCCAACAGGAGACCCGGGGGGAGTTTCGCTATGAAATCCTGGTCATCGATGACGGCTCCACCGATCACACTCCCCGGGTGGTGGCGGACATCCAGGCCCAGGCGGGGGGGGTGCCGGTGCGCTCTGTGCGCCAGGAAAACCGGGGCATGAGTGCCGCCCGCAACCAAGGGATCAGGCTGGCCGAAGGGGAGTGGGTGGCCCTGTTCGATGACGATGAGCGGGCAGCTCCCGGATGGCTGCACGAACTGTGGCGCACCGCCCGTGAGACCGGGGCCTTGGTGGTGGGGGGCCGGGTGGTGGTGGCCCTGCCCCCGGAGATGGAGGCGGGACTAGGCCCCCGGGCCCGGCGGGTTTTGGGGGAGACCCCGCCCCGGGTCTCTTCCTCCCCCTCCCCGGATGAGCTCACCGGCGGCAACGTCTTGCTGCACCGGGACCTTCTCCGGCGGCTGGGGGGCTTTGCGGCCTTCCTGCGGCGGGATCAGGACACGGATTTCTTCTGGCGGGTGAGGCGGGCGGGCCTGTCTCTGGCCTATGCCCCTCACGCCCTGACCTGTCATGTGCTCCCCCCGCACAGATGGCAGGAGGCCGCCCTGCGGCGCATCAATCTCATGCAGGGGGTGGCGGATGCCGGCTTCCTTCTGAAGTTTGGCGGCGGGCCCCGCCTGCTTCTGGCTCTGGCCCGGCGCCTGGCCGTGGTGCTCTTCCGGGATCTGCCCGGCCTGCTTTTCTCCTGGCTCGCCGGGGACCGGACCCTGGGACTGGAGAGTCGCCTGGGGCTGTGGTACGCCCAGGGCCTGGGGCGGGGGGCCCTCTTCTGGGCCCTGCCCCGGCTCTTCCCCCAAACCCGGTTCATCCGGGAGGCGGGGATCTTCTTCCCCCAGCCGGGTGAGGATCATCTGAGTCTGCGGGGAAAGTTTCTGGGGATCTCCCCCCATGGCTGAGCCCCGGTTCGCCGTCCTCACCGCGGCCCGCAATGAAGCCGCTTATCTGGGCTACACCCTGCTCTCCGTGGCCCGCCAGACCCTTAGGCCCACCCTGTGGGTCATCGTGGATGACGGCTCTGACGACGACACCTGGCTTCTGACCCGGGCCGCGGCGACGCGTTATCCCTGGATCCGGCCTCTCCGGCGGCCGGCCTCAGGCGGGCGGGACACCGGCGCCGGCGTGGTGGCCGCCCTGACCTTCGGCCTTTCCCGGCTCCGGCTGGCGGATTATGATTTTCTCTTCATCCTGGATGCGGATATTCTTTTGGGGCCCCACTACTATGAGGCCATTCTGGCCAAATTCGCCCGGATGCCCCGGCTGGGGGTGGCCACCGGCACGGTCTGGGATTTTAAGGAGAGCCGGCTTTTCCCTATCCGGGGCCAGCAGTTCGGCATGATCGGCGCCCTCAAGGGCTGGCGGCGGCAGTGCTTTGAAGAACTGGGGGGGCTGGCGCCGGGGGAGGGCTGGGAGGGCATCGACTCCCTCCAGGCCCTGCGCCGGGGCTGGGAGGCGGTGACCTTCCCCGATCCGGAGTTGCGGGCCCTGCATCTCAAGCCCCGGGCCCACGGCTGGCGGCGTCACGGGCGGGCCCTGCACTTCGCCGGGGCCTCCCCCCTCTGGGTGCTGGCCAGCGGCCTGTATCATCTGGCCAGCCGGCCCTATGTCCAGGCCGGGGTGGAGATCTGGCTGGGCTATCTCCAGGCCTGGCGGGCAGGGGAGCCGCAGTATGACGCCCCGGAGTTCCGGGACTTCCAGCGGCGCTGGCATCTCAGACGGCTGTGGGACCTCCTTCCGGCACGGCATGACCCGGCGGCTCGCTCTTAGGCTGGCCGGTCTGGGGGCCCGGCTCTGGGGGGGCATCCGCCGGCGGCGGGGCCAGGAGGCGGGATTTGTCCCGGTGCTCTGTTATCACCGGGTCCTGTCCGGGTTGGTGGAGGATCCCGAGGAGCCCCTGTACACCCTCCTGCCGGAGCAGTTTGAGGCCCAGATGGCCCTTTTGGCCCGGGAGGGCTTCCGGAGCCTGAGCCTCCCGGAGTTTATCGCCGCCGCCCGGGGCCTGGGGCCGCTGCCGCCTCGCGCGGTGCTCCTCACCTTCGATGACGGCTATGCCGATTTTTATCAGGTGGCCTGGCCCCTGGCCCGGAAATACGGCATGACGCTCACCCTCTTCCTCACCACCGGCTTTGTGGGGCGCCCGGAGATGCTCTTCATGGCCCGGCACGGCTACCGGTTCGGCCTGCCGGAGGAGGCGGGGGGGGAGATCCCGGCGCCGTGGCAGGCCCATGCCCGGCGCTTTCCGGAGCTCTGGCGGCCCCTCACCTGGGGGGAGGTGCGGGAGCTGCACGCCGCCGGGGTGGGCCTCGGCCTGCACGGGCACACCCACGCCGATCTGGGGCGGTTGCCGGCCGCCGCGGCGCTGGCCGAGGTGGAGACGGGGATCCGGCTCCTGGCCACGGGAATCGGCGTCCGGCCCGAGTGTGTGGCCCTGCCGTATGGCGGCTACGCCTCGGTGCCCCGGGCCGCCTTGCCCTCTCTCCGGGAAAGGGGGATCCGCTATCTCTTCACCACCATTTATGGCCGCCCCCGCCTGCCAGGGTCACCTTTTCTCATCCCCCGCCTCCTGGTGGTGCAGCAGGACAGCCTGGCCGACTTCCGGCGCAAGCTCACCGGCGCCTACGACTTCCTCGGCCGCCTGCAGGGGTGGAAGTATCGCCTCCGCCTGCTGGCCTCGCCCATCCTGGGGATGAGGGGGCACAGACAGACATGATCCGGCTCTCCTTATGGCGGAAGAATCCTGAGTGGGCGGTACCGGCCGCGGCTGCCGCCTCATTGCTTGTTTCCTTCCTCATCTCCTCCTGCCGGAGTCCCTTCTGGGGCGATGAGATCCTCACCTGGCTGCTGATGAGCCTGCCCACCCCCGGGAGGATGCTGGCGGCCCTGGCGGACCAGGTGGACAACTCCCCGCCCCTGTATTACCTCCTGGCCTGGGCCTGGACCCGGCTTCTGGGCATGTCGGTCCTTTCTCTGCGGCTGATCTCCTGCCTGGGCATCATTGCAGCCCTGCTCCTCACCTGGCGGGTGCTGCGCCGGGCCTTTCCCTTTTCACCGCCTCCCTGGGGACGCTGGCGGCCTTCTGCCTTTCCTGGGTGGTCCTGCAGCAGCTCTCCGAAGCCCGGGCCTATGGGCTGTATTTGGCCCTGGCAGCCCTGGCCCTGTGGTGCTATGAACGTCTTTTGGCCCAAGGGCCGAAAGCGCCCTTCCGGCTCCTTATGGGGAACACCTTGGTCCATGCCGGCCTGGTCCTCACCCACTACTTCGGCTTTCTCTATAGCGGCATCTTCCTCGGGGCTACCCTCGTGGCCCACGGCCGCCGGCGGGTCTTTCCCGTCCGGGTGGTGACCTCCCTTCTTCTGGGGTGGCTGGCCTTCCTCCCCTGGCTGGGACCCCTGGCCCGCCACCGGCAGAGCGGCATCCCCCACTCCTGGATTCCGGTCCCCGGCTATCGGGATCTCCTCTTCTCCTTTGAGCATGCCCTGCCGGTGACCCTTCTCCTGCTTTTCTGGCTGGCGGTCTGGTGGTGGCGACCCCGGTTAGAGGGAGAAGGGAACCCGGCCGAATTCCGGGAGGCGGCCCCCGGAACCCGCACGGATCTGGCGATTCTGGCCTTCTTGCTCATCTGTCTCCCCCCGGTGCTTGCCTGGGTGGTGTCCCGGGTCTGGGTCTCGGTGTTCTGGGAGCGGTATTTCCTCCCCGGGACCCTGGGGTGGGCGGTGATCCTCAGCGCCTTGGCCCAGGCTCTCTTTCCGGAACCGGCGCCGGAAGCATCTCCCACCGGCTGGCGCCGCTTCTATTGGAGCTCCCTCTCCCGGCGCGGCTTCTCCCTGATGCTGGCGGCCTTCCTGGCGGCGCCCCTGGGCTATGCGGTCTTTCGCCCCTTTGAGCCCCCGCTCCTGGCCCAGGAGGACCGTCCCCTTCCCCCCTTGCCTCTGGTGATCCCGGGAGCCGTGGCATTCCTGGAGTGCACCTTCCACTCCCCCCATCCGGAGCGCTGTCACTTTCTCCTGGACTGGGAGGCGGCCCTGCACCCCCGGAACAACCGGGCGGCGGTGGATGATTACCATGCCATGGCAGCCCTGAAACGCCATTTCCCCCGGTTCCGGGTCCTGCCATATGCTGATTTTCTGACGGAAAACGAGCTGTTTTTATATGTCTGTGATGAAAATTACACCTGGTTTGATCATCGCATCCGCTGCCAACCGGACTATACATACGAAAATCTTTCCGAATCCTTGATTTTGGTCAGAAAAATTAAAAATAATTGAGGAAATACATGTTTTCTTACGGACCTTTGCGCTTTTATCTGGGAGTATTTTTAATTACTGCCTGCACTTTAATGTTCCAATTGACGGAAACCAGAATACTCTCAGTAATCCTGTGGTACCATCTGGCATTTTTCGCCATCAGCATGGCCATGTTCGGCCTAACGGTGGGGGCGGTCTGGGTGTATTATTATCAGAGCCGCTTGGCTCCGGCCCTCTCCTATTATCTCTCCTATTTCAGCAGTGCCTTCGGGGTGAGCCTGGTGGTCTCGCTGATGGGCCAACTCCTTTTGCCCCTCACCGTCTCCCTCTCCCTGACCTGCGTGCTGGCCTGGCTGCTGTTGGCTGTATTTCTGGCTCTCCCTTATGTCTTTTCCGGTCTCGTAGTGAGCCTGGCCCTGACCCAGAGCCCCTTCCCCGTCAGCCGGGTCTACGGCGTGGACATGGTGGGCGCGGCGGTGGGCTGCCTGGCCGTGGTCGGGCTTCTCAGCCTGACGGACGGCCCCTCGGCGGTTCTCTGGCTGGCGGTGCTGGCCCTGGCCGCCGGCGCCCTTTTTGCGGGCTCCGGGCTGGGGAGCCCGCCGGAGGTGCTGCTTCCCGGAACCGCTTTCCTGAGGAGCCGCCGGTTGCTCCTCTTTTTGGCCTTCTTCGCCGCCGTCAACGGCCTCACCGGCTACGGGCTCCAGCCCCTGGTGGTCAAGGATGAGGTGGAGCGCCGCAATCCTTTCCGCCTGGTGGTGGAGAGGTGGAACTACTTTTCCCGGGTCACGGCGGTGCGGGTGGAAGGGGAGGAACCCATGCTCTGGGGCCCCTCCCCGAAACTCCCTCCGGGCCTTCGGGTGGACCATCGCATCCTGCGCACGGACGGGTTCGCGGACACCCAGATGTATCGCTTCCGGGGTCGGGAGGAGGAGGTGGCCTTCCTCAAATATGATGTGGTGAACCTGGTGTATTTCCTGCCGGGACGGCCCCGGGTGGCGGTGGTGGGGGCCGGGGGCGGCCGGGATGTGCTGTCGGCCTGGGTCTTCGGCCGCCGGGAGATCACCGGCCTGGAGCTCAACCCCATCGTGGTGGACCTGGTGACCCGGCACCCGGAGCTCTCCCGCTTTGCCGGTCTGGCCGGCCTGCCCTCCGTGCGCCTGCTGGCGGCAGAGGCCCGTAACTGGTTCATCCGCCATCCGGAGACCTTTGACATCATTCAGATGAGCCTGGCGGGGGATGAGCGGGCCAACGCCGCCGGGGGCTTCACCATGAGCGAAAACGGCCTCTATACCCGGGAGGCGTGGCGTATCTTCCTCTCCCGCCTGACTCCGGCGGGCGTGTTCAGCGTCAGCCGCTGGTATCATCCCGGAGAAGTGGATGAATTCAGCCGCCTCCTCAGTCTGGCGGTGGCCACCCTGCTGGAGCGGGGTGTGGCAGAGCCTCAGTCCCACCTCTTTGCCGCCGCCGTCGGGAAGATGGCCACCCTGCTGATCTCCGCCTCGCCGTGGTCACCCGAGGACCTCGCGGCCTTGGAGCAGGCGGTGGCGGACTATGATTACACCCTGTTGGTGCATCCCCACCGGCCGCCGGCCTCCCCGGCCTGGCAGAGAATCCTGGCGGCCAAAGACCCCCGGGCCCTGGAGGAGATGGCCCGCACCTTCCTTTTGGACGTGCGGCCGCCCACCGATGACCGCCCTTTTTTCTTCAACCATCTGCCCTTTCACCGCCCCGGCGACTGGCCGGCCCTGTTGAGACAGATCTCCCCCCGGGGGGCTTTGGCCGGGAATTTCCTGGCGGCCTTCACCCTGCTCCTCATCCTTTTCATTTCCCTCCTCCTGGTGCTGGGCACCGTCATTGTGCCCTTGCGCCCGGCCGTGCGCCAGGTGTCCCCCCGGCTGGTCTTCGGCGGCACGGCGTATTTCCTCCTCCTCGGGGTGGGCTTCATGATGGTGGAAATCGGCCTCTTTCAGCGCCTGGGGGTCTTTTTGGGGCACCCCTTCCATGGCCTCAGCCTGGTGCTTGCCAGCCTGATCTTCACCACCGGGGTGGGAAGCCTCCTTTCCGGGGCCCTGCCCCTGACCCGGCCGGGGGGACTGATCCTCTGGGCCCTCCTCACCGCCGCTTACCTGGGGAGCCTGCCCCTGTGGCTGCCGGGGGTGCTCCAGGGGGTGGAAAGTGCCCCCCTCTTGTGGCGGGGGCTTCTGTGTCTGGGGGTGATCACCCCGGCGGGGCTCCTGATGGGCTGCGGCTTTCCCGGCGGCATGCGCCTGGTGATGCGGCAGGACCCCCGTCCCACCCCCTGGTTCTGGGGGATCAACGGCGCGGCGGGGGTGCTGGCGGCCGGAATGGCCGCAGTGGTGGGGCTGGCCTACGGCATCAGTTTCACCCTGGCGATCGGGGCCGTCTGCTATGCCGCCTTGATCCCGGCCGGGGTGCTGATAGGTTTTGCGGGGGACGACAGGCCGGCGGCATAAATCCGGCCACGGCGGCGGACTTCCCCCGGTTACGGCCGGGTGCCCTCCTCGATGGCGGCGGCGGTGAGGCGGCAGAGCTCCTCCAGCTGGGCCGGGGTGATACACAAGGGGGGCATGAGCACGATGACATCCCCCAGGGGCCGCAGGATGGCCCCCAGTTTCCGGGCCGCCAGGATCACCCGGTGGCCGGTGCGCCGGGCCACCGGGAAGGGTTCCCGGGTGGCCTTGTCCTGCACCAGCTCGATGCCCACCATGAAGCCACGCTGGCGCACCTCCCCCACATGGGGATCCTCCGCCATCTCCTGCAGACAGCGGCCTAAAAGCTCGATCTTGGCCGCCAGGTGCTCCAGGACCCGGTCCTTCTCAAAGACCTCCAAACTGGCCAGGGCCACCGCCGCGGCCAGGGGGTTGCCGGTGTAGGTGTGACCGTGGAAGAAGGTCTTGAACTCGTGGAACTCGCCCAGAAAGGCGTCATAAATTTCGTCGGTGGCCAAAGTGGCGGCCAGGGGCAGGTAGCCGCCGGTGATGCCCTTGGAGAGGCACAGGAGATCGGGGCTCACCCCCTCATGCTCGCAGGCGAACATGCGGCCGGTGCGGCCGAAGCCGGTGGCCACCTCGTCGCAGATGAGGAGCACGCCGTATTCCCGGGTCACCTGGCGCACCTTCGCCAGATACCCCGGCGGCTGGGCGATCATCCCCGCCGCCCCCTGCATCACCGGCTCCAGGATCACCGCGGCCAGCTCCCGGTGGTGGGCGGCCACCAGCTCCGTGAGCCGGGTGAGGCACTGCTCCTCGCAGCGCTCCCGGTGGGCACAGCGGTAGCAGTAGGTGGTGGGCGCCTCCAGGGTCTCGAAGAGCAGGGGCCGGTAGATCTCATGGAAAAGGGGGATCCCCCCCACGGACACCGCGCCCAGGGTGTCACCGTGATAGGCCTGGGCCAGCTTCAGGAAGCGGTGCTTCTCCGGCCGGCCCCGCTGGCGCCAGTACTGGAAGGCGATCTTTAGGGCTGCCTCCACCGCGGTGGAGCCGTTATCGGAAAAGAAAACCTTGGTGAGGCCCGCGGGCGCGATCTCCGCCAGGCGGCGGGCCAGCATGATGGCTGTGGGGTGGGCCAGCCCCAGAAGCGTGCTGTGGGCCATCTGGTTGAGCTGCCGGCGTAGGGCCACGTCCAGCTCGTGCCGCCGGTGGCCGTGGACATTGCACCACAAAGAGGAGACCCCGTCCAGATAGCGGCGGCCCTGCAGGTCAAAAAGATAGGGCCCCTCGCCCCGTTCGATGATGAGGAGCTCCTCCTCCCGGAAACCTTTCATCTGGGTGAAAGGGTGCCAGAGATGCTCGTGGTCCCAGCGCACCAGGGTGTCGTAATCCGGCTGCATAGGCTCCCTCCCACAGGTGAATTCCAGGGCCGGCGGCCCGCCTCCTGACAGCGCCCCCCGTTGCTGGTAAAATCGTCGGAGAGGGCCGGGGAAACCTTTCTCCCTGCCCGCTCGGCCAGCTCCCCTGTCCCCCTCCTCAGGCGCGGGGGAGAGGGGGAAGAGAGAGCCGGGGCCACCGACCCTGGCCTCCTCCTCCCCCAGCTGGATGCAATATATCACGGTGCGGTCACGGACTTCACCCCCCCGGGGGGAGAAAGGAGAGGGCGGGCAGGGCATGAGGTCCCAGGCCCTGCCTCAGAGCGGGAGGCCATGGAGGTGATCCTACTCAGCCACGGGGCCGGGGGCCGGGAGATGGGGGAACTCATCCGCCGGGTGTTTCTGACGGCCTACGGGCCGGCGGAGCGGCAGGAGGACGACAGCGCCGTCCTGCACCTGCCGTCCTCCCGCATCGCCTTCACCACCGACTCTTTCGTGGTCTCTCCCCTGTTCTTTCCCGGGGGGGACATCGGCCGCCTGGCGGTGGCCGGAACCGTTAACGACCTTTTGACCGTGGGGGCCCGGCCGCTGGCCTTGTCCGCCTCCTTCATCCTGGAGGAGGGGCTGCCGCTGGAGACCCTGAGGCGCATCGCCGCCTCCATGGCGGCCACCGCCCGGGAGGCCGGGGTCAGCATCGTCACCGGGGACACCAAGGTGGTGCCCCGGGGCGCCGCGGACCAGGTCTTCATCACCACCGCCGGGGTGGGGGAGATCCTGAGCCCGGGGATTTCCGGGAGCAGCCTGAGGCCGGGGGACGCCGTGCTGATCTCCGGCACCGTGGGGGATCACGGCGCCACCGTGATGCTGGCCCGGGAGGGGCTTTTGGAAGGGGTGGAGCTCCGAAGCGACACCGCCCCCTTGACCGGCATGGTACTGGGGCTCCTGGCGGCCGGGGTGGCCATCCATGCCATGCGGGACCCCACCCGGGGGGGCGTGGCGGCGGCCTTAAACGAGCTGGCCCGGCAGTCCCAGGTGGCCATTGAGGTGGAGGAAAGCTGCATCCCCCTCAGCCCGGCGGTGGCCGCGGCCTGCGAGGCCCTGGGGCTTGACCCCCTGCAGGTGGCCAACGAAGGCAAGATGCTCCTCTGCCTGCCGGACCCGGAGGCGGAGGTGGCCCTGAAGATCATGCGGGCCAGCCCCTACGGCGGGCAGGCCGCCCGCATCGGCCGGGTGCTCCCGGGCCCTCCCGGCCGGGTGGTGCTGCGCACCCAGCTGGGCACCTCCCGGCTCCTGGAGCCCCCCAGCGGCGAGCTCCTGCCCCGCATCTGCTGACGGCGGCGCAGGCGGGGACGCGGCAGGGGATTCAGCATCCCCAAGGACACTCCCCCCTTCATCCAAGACCCTGCCATCCGGGGAAGTTTTCCCCCGGCCCCCCTCTTTTCCCGCCTCAGCCGGAGGAAGGAAAAATCTCCCTCCCTGGGCGTCCGGCACAGGCTGAATCCCCGGGAGGGGCGGAAGGAAGCCGCCCTCCCGGGGTCTGAGGCTCCGAAGCCGGCGGTTACTTGTGGCAGCGGGCGCACACCTGTTTGGCCGCCTCCTTGGGGGCCACCTGGTGATACAGCCCGAAATAGCGGGTGGTCTCCACATAGCGCACCGAGGTGAGGTTGGTCCCGAAGACCTCCAGCTCCCCCTGGACCCGGGCCAGGTTCAGGTCGCCCCGGCTCCACAGGGGCGCGGATTTCAGGGGGATGAGCCGGTGGTTCTGGTCCACCGCCATGCGGGCGGTGTGCACCTTGAAGGGGTAGAGGCGGGTGCCGGGGTTGGGGCCGGCCAGGGTCAGGGTATCGCCGCTGATGGCGGTGCCCAGGTTATAGAAGAACGAGGTGCCGTTCCAGGTCCTCCACACCGGGGTGAGGTCCGCCTCCAGGAGGCGGTGGGGCTCCCAGCGGCCCACCCCGGGGTCGAACTCCGCGGCGGCGCTGAAGTCCCGGCGGGTCTCCGTCTCCAGCCCCCGGGCGTAGGTGGGGATGTGGCAGACGGTGCAGTCCAGGGGCTGCTTGTCCCGGCTGTAGTGCTTGTTGAGATTGCCGGAGCCGTGGGGGGCGGTGCCGTGGCAGGTGGTGCAGGTCTTCATGCCGCTTCCTTCCGCCACCCTCAGGTCATTGCCCTTGCCGGCGATCTTGTGGGCGCTCACCGTGTGACAGGAGACGCAGGTCAACCCGGCGCCGCCCACCGCGGTGGTGGCCAGGTGCACATCCAGGTCATAGGGCGGGTTGGCCTGGGCCAGCTCCAGGTCCCCCTGCTTGATGGCGTTGCCGCCCCCGGCCCGGGCATGGCAGTTCAGGCAGGCCTGGGCGGAGGGGGTCTTTTTGATGGCCGCCAGCACCGCCGCCTGATTGAGGCTGGGGTCGATGACCAGGGCGGGCTTGCCGTTTACCAGGGTGCCCACCCGCCGGTAGGCGTCGGAATGGCAGATGAGACAGTCAATGTTGTCGGCCTGCACCGGCATGGTGCCGCCCACCGCCGGCGGGGTGAACTCCCCGTAGCTCACATGGCAGGAGGCGCAGCCGGTGACGGTGGTCTTGCTGGTGCCGTCGGGGGCCGCGACGGTGATCTGCTGCAGCCAGTTGATGTCGGGGTAGATGCAGAAGTCGTTGATTTTTCCCAGTTTTCCGGCCCACCGGTAGTGCTCCGAGTCCAGCACCTCCTGGACCTTGTTGCTGTGGCACTGCTTGCAGGTGGCGCTCCCCTGGTAGGTGGTGACGCCGTGGTGGCCGGAGCTGCCGGGCCGGGGTTTTCTGCCTTTGGCGGCCTCCGCGGGGCCGGAAAAGCCGGTCCAGAGGAGGGCCGCCAGGAAGGCGGCCAGGGCACCCAGGGTCAAGGCGGCGGGAGAGAGGCGTGGTTGTGCAGGCATAGCTCCTCCTTGGGGTGGCATGGGCGAAGGGCCTCTGGCTCTTCCGGAGAAGGGCAGAGGGACAGAGGATTTTGGTTAATTTTTTGTCCAGGTATTCCGTAGTATCGACACCTTAAGTTGAATCGGGGCAATACACGCTCTGATGATTTTTCCGGCCTGATTTCAGGTACAGAAGGAGGGGGCGGCTGGGGCTAGGGCGGAAAAGGGGTTAATTTGTTAACGAAAAGTTAAATCAAGGGCCAGTGCTTATCCCAGATACCGCTGAGAGCGCAATACGCTGAACGTCAAAAGGGACAGACCCAAAAGCCCCAGGCCCAGCATCTGTGGCCAGAGGACGGAGAGCCCCGCCCCCTTGAGAAAGACGTCCTGGATGATGATGATGAAATAGCGCAAGGGATTGAGATAGGTGAGATACTGCACCGCCTCGGGCATGTTGCGCAGCGGAAAGACCAGCCCCGACAGCAAAATGGCCGGGGTGAAAAAGAAGGTCCCCGCCATCATCGCCTGCTGCTGGGTGGCGGACACGGTGGAGATGAGCAGCCCCAGGCCCACGGAATTGAACAGAAAGCAGAGGACCCCCAAAAACAGGACCGCCACGCTGCCCCGGAAGGGCACCTCGAACCAGAAAACCCCCACCAGGGTCACCAGCACCACATCCGCCAGGGCGATGAGCACAAAGGGGATGGTCTTCCCCAGGAGAAATTCCACCGGCCGCAAGGGCGTCACCAGGATCTGCTCCATGGTGCCCAGTTCCTTTTCCCGCACCACCGCCAGGGCGGTGAGCATCAGGCTCACCAGCATGACCACCATGGCGATGACCCCCGGCACAAAGGACCAGCGGCTGATGAGGTTCTCGTTGAACCAGGCCCGGGGCTCCAGCCTCACGGGCCGGGCCAGCTCCGGCGGCAGTCCCAGGGCTGCAAGGCGCGCCGCAGCCAGCTCCTCCTGGTAGTCCGCCAGCACCTGGGCGGCGTAGCGGGCCACCACCAGGGCGCTGTTGGAATCGGTGCCATCCAGGATGAGCTGCAGCCGGGCCGGACGGCCGCCGGCCAGTTCCCGGCCGAAATCCGGGGCGAAACGCAGGACCAGGGTCACCCGGTTCCGGTCCATGAGGCGGCTGATGTCCCCCGGCTCCTTCAGGACCTGATCCAGGGAAAAGTATTCCGTGGCGGCAAAACGGCTGACCAACTGCCGGGAGGCCCGGCTCAGATCCAGATCCAGCACCCCGGTGCCGATGTGCTTCAGGTCGAAGTTGATGGCATAGCCGTAGATGATGAGCTGGATGAGGGGCGGCAGGATGACGAAGAGCCTGAGACGCGGGTCCCTTAGCGCCTGGATGAGCTCCTTTTTCACCATGTGTCGCAGTCGCCGCAGCATCCACTCCCCCTTCAAGGCCCTTTGAGGCCGCCCTCAGCGGATCTTTTTCACCAGCCGGCGTTGGGCCATCACCAGAAAGAAGACGGCAAAGGCCAGGAGCAGCACCACTTCGCCCCACAGGAGGGTAAGGCCGGTGCCCTTGAGATAGATGCCCTTGGAGATGGTGACGAAATAGCGGGAGGGCACCAGATAGCTCACCAGCTGCAGGGGCAGCGGCATCTGCTTGATGGCAAAGACAAAGCCCGACAGCAGAAAGGCGGGCAGAAAGGTGAACAGGGTGGCCATCTGGTAGGCCTGGAGCTGATTGACGGACAGGACCGAAATGAGGAGGCCCTGCCCCAGCATCACCACCAGAAACAGGGCGGACAGCACGATCAGGAGGGCCACGCTGCCCCGCAACGGCACCTCAAAGAGAAACTTCCCCATTCCCAGGGCAATGAACATGTCCACCATGCCGATGAGAAAGTAGGGCCCCAGTTTCCCGAAGATGAGCTCCCATTTCTTCAGCGGGGTGGCCATGAGGCCTTCCATGCTGCCCCGCTCCGCTTCCCGGACGATGGTGAGGGCGGTGAGGAGCGACCCCACCATGGTCATGATGACCACAATCAGTCCGGGAACGATGTAGTTTTTGCTCTCCAGATCTTCATTGAACCACACCCGCACGTCGCTTTTCAGTTCCACCAGGGGTCGGGTGAATCCCCGGGCCCGCAGGCGGTCCTGGGCCACCTCCCGGCTGTAGTCGGCCACCACCCCCTGGACATAGCCCAGGATGACATTGGCGGTGTTGGCGTCGGTGCCGTCCACGATGGCCATCAGGGGTGCAGGTTCTTCGGTCTTCAGGTAGCGGGAGAAATCCGGGGGCAGAATCAGGGCCAGCCAGATGCGGCGCCGGTCAAACAGGCGGGCGATCTCCCCGGAGCTTGTCACCTGATGGCTCAGGGTAAAGTAGCGGGAGGACCCGAAGCGCTGCACCAGCTCGCGGCTGGCCCGGCTCTGCTCCCGGTCCCAGACCGCCACCGGCACCTCGGTGATGTCAAAGGTGAGGGCATAGCCGTACAGCAACAGGAGCATCACCGGCAGGAGAATGGCCTGCACCAGGCTGGAGGGATCCCGCTGGATGTGGATGAGCTCCTTGCGGAAGACGGCGAAGGTGCGCCTCAGGTTCATACCGTCCCCTGGGAGGCCCGGCGGGTGAGGGTGATGAAGGCGTCCTCCAGGGTGGGGGAGACCGGCCGGAGCTCCCGGAGGCTCACACCCCGGGCCGCCAGGGCCCGGGTCAGGAGGGCCTCCCCCGGCACTTCCGGGGGAAAGGCCACGTGCAGGCCGGCCCCGAACACCGCCACCTCGGAGGCTTCGGGGATCTGGCGGGCGGCGGCTAAGGCCTCCGCCAGCCGGTCGGGGTAGACCGCCAGGATGCGGTGCGTCACTTTTGCCTTCAGCTCCCGGGGAGTCCCCTGGGCGATGAGCCGGCCCTGGGAAATGAGCACCAGCCGATCGCATAACTCCGCCTCATCCAGGTAATGGGTGGTGACCAGGACCGTCACCCCCTGGGCCGCCAGCCGGTAGATCAGGTCCCAGAAGGTCCGCCGGGACACGGGATCCACGCCGCTGGTGGGCTCATCCAGAAACAGCAGCGGCGGCTCATGCAGCATGGCGGAGGCCAACGCCAGGCGCTGGCGCAGCCCCAGGGCCAGGGTGCGGGTCAGGTCCCGGCGCCGGTCCGTCAGGCCCACCAGCTCCAGCACCTCCGCCAGGCGCTGCCTGAGGCGCCCCTGGCTCAGGCCGTAGACCCCGCCGAAAAACTCCAGGTTCTCCTCAGCAGTGAGGTCCTCATAAAGGCTGAAGCGCTGGGACATGTACCCCACCTTCGCCTTGATGCGGCTCTGCTCCCGGACCAGGTCATACCCGGCCACCCGCCCGGAGCCGCCGCTGGGCCGGAGCAACCCCAGCAACATGCGGATGGTGGTGGATTTGCCGGCGCCGTTGGGCCCCAGAAACCCGAAGATCTCCCCCGGAGAGACGGCGAAGCTGACTCCGTCCACCGCCCGGAAACGGCCGAAATCCTTGGTCAGGCCTTCCACTTCGATGACGGGCTGCATCGGTCCGGGATAGTGCCCCGCCCGGGCTCCGGCCTGCGGCTCAGCCCCGGAGAGCCGGCTGGCGGGCTCACTCCGGCAGGATCACCGCCTCCGCGGGCATGCCGGGTTTGAGTTCATGGTGGGGGTTGTCCACCCGGATTTTGGTGCGGTACACCAGGGTGACCCGCTCCTTGAAGGTTTCCACCATCTTGGGGGTGAACTCGGCCTTGCTGGCGATGTAGGAGATCCAGCCGGGGTAGACCTTGCCGGGATAGGAGTCGGTGGTCACCTGGGCCTTCTGGCCGTAGCGCACCTTCCCGAGCTGGGTCTCCGGCAGCCAGCCTTCGAACCAGAGGTTATCCAGGTCCCCCAGGGTGAGAATGGTGGCCCCCACCTGGGCCACCTGGCCGGGTTCCGCCGGCCGGGCCAGGACGACGCCGGTCACCGGGGCGGTGATGCGGGCGTAACCCCACCTGGTCCGGGCCAGATCCCGCTGCGCCTCGGCCTGCTGCGCCTCGGCCCGGGCCTGCTCAATCTCCTCCTTCCGGAAGCCGCTGCGGAGGAGATCGTAGCGCTCCTTGGCCCGGTTCAGGGCCTCCTGGGCCATGAGGAAGGCGGCTTCGGCCCGGTCCCGGGTCTGGGCCGAGACCACCCGGCGGGCAAAGAGGGTCTGAAAGCGCCGGAATTCCCGGGCCTTGTCGTCGTAATCCGCCCGGGCCTGGGCCACGGCGGCCTGGGCCTCCCGGACTTCCTGGGGGCGGTAGCCCGCCTCCAGCCGGGCGAGATTGGCCTGGGCGGCGGCCAGCCGGGCCTCCGCCGCGGCCAGCTCCTGCCGCAGGTCCCGGTCATCCAGCTCCGCCACCAGCTGTCCGGCCCGGATTTCCTCCCCTTCCTGAAAATGGATGGCGGAGATGAGGCCGGGGACCTTGAAGCCCAGATGGGTTTCGGTGGCCTCAATGTGGCCGGTGAGGCGCAGGGCCGCCTCGGGAGGGAGACTGTGGCGCTGCCACCACCAGAGGCTCCCCCCCACCAGGAGGACCGCGGCTACCACCAAGGGGATACGCCGTCGCCACGGGACTTTCCCGGTGACCTGAGCTGCGGTGGTTTCCGGAGGCATGCCTCTATTGTTTCCTGAACCCGTCCCCGAGTCAACCGGCCGGGGAGGGGGCCCCCTCCGGGAACGGCAGGTTTTTCAAGGAAAGTGAAAAATCTTCTAAGGTTTTTTCCGAAACGGCCGATGGGCACACACAGAAGCAGCCCAGGGGCTGAAGGAGTCGGGGCATGGTATCTCAGAAGCTTTCTTATGGTGTTTATGTCATCGTGGAAAATGCCGATCTCTACCAGGAGGTCCTGGGTGGACTTTCGGGGGTGGCCGAACTGAAGCTGGTGGGCAGCTCCGGAGGCGTTCCGGACCGGACCTTTCCGGTGGATCTCCTCATTTTCGCCGCCACAGCGGAGAACGGCGCCCGGCGCGGTCTGGAGGCGCTGCGGCGCTCCCCGGGGTGGGCCCTCACCCCCGTCCTTGTGGTGCTCCCCCGCAGCCCCCACCGGCTGACCCCGCCGGAGTGCGATCATCTCCTCACCCTGCCCCTCTCCGGCTTTGAGTTCCGGGCGGCGCTGAAAGCCCTGACCCCCATCCGGGCCTGCCTGGAGCGCTATCCCCCCATCTCCGCCGCGCTGGACGAGAAGGCGGCCCGGGAGATCACCCTGCTGCGCTTCCTCCATTCCCGGGACCTCTCCCAGGTGATGCCCGGGCGGGATGAGACCTCCCCGTACGGCTACCGGCTGGCCTGGGCGGATGCGCTCCTCAGGGTGGCGCCGGGCCAGGGCCTGATGGAGATGAACCGTCTGGCCCGGGAAGGCCTGCTGGAGGCGGAGGTGGTGGATTACGTGCCTTTGTGCCCTACCTGCGAGGATTTCCGGCTCGCCTGCCGGCAGGTGTGCCCCGGCTGCCAGAGCCCCCGGTGGCGGCGCACCCCCACCATCCAGCATTACAGCTGCGGCCATGTGGCCCCCCAGACCGCGTTCGTGCGCCGGGACCGCTATGTCTGCCCCAAATGCAGCAAGGAACTGCGTCACATCGGGGTGGATTACGCCAAGCCGGGGGAGGTGCTCCTGTGCGAGGTCTGCGGCGGCACCTTCCAGGAACCGGAGCTGTCCTGCCTGTGCATCCGCTGCGGAGCCGTCTTTCCCCCCGATCGCACCCGCCCCCTGGCCATTCAGCGCTTTTCCCTCTCCCCGCAGGGGGTCGAGGCCGCCCTCCTGGGCCTCCACACCCGCCTGGGCCTGGAGGAGGTGCTGCATCATTTCCTGAACATCTACTCCTTCCCCTTCTTCCAGGCCTACCTGGACCTGGAGCTTAAGCGCTGCGACCGCTACCGCCGGCAGGCCAGCCTCATCCGCCTGGCCATCCGCAACCTGGAGGAGCTGGAGGGCCAGCTGGGGGTGGGGGGCAAAATGCTGTTGGTGAAGGAGCTCCAGGAGATCATCGGCAGCCACACCCGGCAGACGGATCTGGTGACCGTCTCCCCCCACCGGGAGATTCTCCTCCTGCTGCCGGAAACCGAAGCGGCTCAGGCCCAAACCGTGGTGGACCGCCTGGTGCAGCGCAGCCGGGAGGTCCTGAGTTTTCCTCTGGATTTTTCCTGCCAGATCCTGCCGCTCCCCGGCTCCGGGGAGGCCGAGGCCCTGAAGCACGCCCTGCTGACCGGTCCGTAGACCCGGAGCTCCCTGAGCGGCATCATGGGGGCGGAGCCTCCGGCCCTCCCGGGCCACGGCGTCCCGGGATGAAAAAGCCTGGGGTGGTTACCCTTTGCCGGACCCAAAATTTAAGGGCAAAGGCAGTGCTGCCGAGGCATTCTTTGGGGGGGGTGGCCTGCCGTCAGGACCGGCGGCTTGAGTGTAATAGATACTTCCGACCGACAAGGGGTTACCGATGGTCTATCTGGTGACCGGCGGGGCCGGCTTTATCGGTTCCCATCTGTGTGCCCGGCTGCTTCGCGAAGGCCGGCGGGTGCTGGCCGTGGATAATTTCAGCACCGGTTCCTATGCCAATATTGCCGGTCTGGCCGCCCATCCGGGCTTCTCCTTGGTGACCGGGGATGTGCGGGATCAGGAGCTGATGGCGAAGCTCGTCCGGGAAGCGGACGTCATCTTCCATCTGGCCGCCGCGGTGGGGGTGCGGCATATCCTGCATCACCCGGTGGAGACCCTGGAGACCAACATCCTGGGCACCCATGTCCTGCTGTCCCTGGCGGCCCGCTACCAGCGCCTGATCCTGGTGGCCTCCACCTCCGAGGTGTATGGCAAATCCCGGCGGGAGAGGTTCTCCGAGGAAGACGACCTGGTGCTGGGCCCCAGCCATCTCAGCCGCTGGGGCTATGCCTGCTCCAAGCTGGCGGATGAATTCCTGGCCCTGGCCTACCACCGGGAACGCCGCCTGCCGGTCATCATCACCCGCCTCTTCAACACCGTGGGGCCCCGCCAGACCGGGCGCTACGGCATGGTCCTGCCCACGTTCGTGGCCCAGGCCCTTCGGGGGGAACCCATCACCGTCCATGGCAGCGGCCGCCAGACCCGCTGCTTCATCCACGTGGCGGAGGTGGTGGAGGTCCTGATCCAGCTGACGGGCGAGCCCCGGGCGGTGGGGGAGATCTTCAATATCGGCAGCACGGAGGAGGTGAGTATCGCCCATTTGGCCCAGGTGGTGAAAGAGATCACCCGCTCCTCCTCCCCCATCGTGTTCCTCCCCTATGAGCAGGTCTACGGAGCCGGCTATGAGGATATGGACCATCGGGTGCCGGACATCAGCAAGATCCAGAGCCTCCTGGGTTTTTCGCCCCGCCGCCGCCTGTCCTTAATCGTCCGGGAAGTGGCGGACTGGCTCCGGGAGGACGCCGCCGCGGTGGCCAGCTTCGGCCGGCGCCCCGCCGCCGACTGACCCCGGTCCTGCTCCTGGGCCAGGAGGAGGGGCGTCCCCGGGGCCGGAAACCCGCTTCTGCCGCCTTCCGGAACCGGAAGGCCGGGTTTTTCCCCGGTAGCTTGTCGGAAACCACCTGACCTCCCCGCCCCGGGCGGGCGGACCGAACTGTACGGCACATCCGCCTCGGCCTCCGCATGACCACTCCGCCACGGAGCAGGTCCTCCCAGCCGGCGCTGGGGCAGGATTTTCCCTTGCCTCTCCAAGCAGGGCCCCGCAAAGCCGCCACGCCTCTTTGTCCCTCCCGCCTCAGAAAACGGCCGTCGGCTCCACCCCATTCCGGCCGTGCCCAAAATTTTCTTTAAGTTTTTTCGAAAATTGTTCGAGTTCATGTCCCAAAAGCCGATGCAGGAAAAAATCTGCGGGCCCCCACATGGAGTTCCTTTTCTCTCTGGCGGAAGACGCCCTGCGCTTCCTGATGCACCTGAGCCGGTGGCAGTTCTGGAGCATCTTCTGGCCTTTTGTGCTCTTCGACTGCGGCCGCTACCTGATGGCGGATCTGGCGGTGCTGCTCCGGAGCCTGGTGGTGCGGCAGGATCCGGCGGAGGAGGCGTTTCTGACCCGGCTTCAGGCCGAGGAGGCGGTGGTCTCGGTCATCATCCCCGCCCACAACGAAGCCGCCCACCTGGGGCAGACCCTGGCCTCCGTGCTGGACCAGAGCTATCCCTGGCTGGAGGTCCTGGTGGTGGACGACGGCTCCCGCGACGGCACCTCACAGGTGGCCCGCCGCTGGCAGGATCAGGATCCCCGGGTGCGGGTCTTCCGCAATGAGCAGCGCACCGGCAAGGCCTCGGCCCAGAACCTGGCCCTCAACTTTGCTTCGGGGGAGTTCGTGGTGGTCCTGGACGCCGACAGCTCCCTCAGCCGCACCTCCGTGGCGGAGGCCCTGAAAAAGTTCTGCGATCCCCAGGTGGGGGCGGTGTCCTGCAACCTGCGGGCCCGAAACGCCCAGGCCGGCGTGCTCACCGCCCTCCAGGACCTGGAATACCTCATCTCCATTTCGGTGGGCCGCATCGCCCAAGCCTGGTGGGGCACCCTCTTCATCGTCTCGGGCGGCTTCGGGGTCATGCGGCGGGTGGCCCTGGCGCAGGTGGGCGGCTTTGACGTGCACACCTGCGAAGACCTGGACATTACCATCAAACTCCGGGAAAAGGGCTGGCGCATCGCCTTCGCCCCCCGCACCCTCTGTCTCACCGAGGTTCCGGCCACGGTGCGGGGCCTCATCCGCCAGCGGCTGCGCTGGGACAACTCCCTCATCAGCCTGGTGCTGAGGAAATACCGCAATCTCTATGATCTGAGCGCCGCCAACTTCTCCGTCCGCAGCCTGCTGGGCGCCATTGACCTGATCCTTTTCCAGCTGGTGCAGAACCTGGCCTTCGTCCTCTACCCCTTTTATCTCTACTACCTCTTTCGGGAGGCCACCCTGGTGGTGCTGGTGGCGGTGTATTTCGTCTATGTCCTCTTTTCCCTGGCCCAATTCGCCACCGCCTGGGCCCTTTTCGACCGCCGGCGCCTGGATCTCCCCCTGCTCCTCTATGTGCCTTTGTTCCCCCTGTACAACAATTTTTTACTGCGTCCGGTGCGGCTGGCGGCCCATGTGGGGGAGTGGCTGTTCACCTACACCTACCGGGTGCGCTACATCCCGCCGTGGGTGGGGAAAAGAACCATTCACTGGTAAGGACGGACCCATGGGCATCCTCGTGTGTGCGCTGGTGGCGATCAGTCTCGGGTGGGGGTCGGCAAGTCCGGCCGGGGCCGCGCCGGCCCCGCCTGCCGGGGTGCTGTCGTTGCGGGATCTGGAGGTCCTGGCGGCGAGCCGCCATCCCCTGGTCAAAGAGGCACAGTTCCGGTGCCGCTCCCTGGCCAGCCGGAAAGACGAGTCCCGGCACCGCTTCGGCCCGGAATTCCAGGCCGGCTACAACTACAACACCAATCCCGTGTTCAGCGAGACGGACCGGAGCTTCAGCAGCGTCCAGCATCATGCCGAGGCCGGGGTGGTGCTGCCGGTTCTGAAACGCCTGGGGGCGGGGCCGGGGGAGGTGGAACGGGCCGCCTGCCAGCTCAAGGCGGCCGAGGCGGAGGGCCGGCGGGCGCTGCAGGAGGCGCTTTTCGAGGTGCGGCAGCTTTATCTGGAGCACTGGGAGGCAGAGGAGCAAAAGAGGCGGCATCGGAGCGCGGCCGCGCTCCTGGAAGAGGCCGTCCGCCTGGCTCGCCGGGGGGAAAAAGAGCGGGAGGTCCTCCCGGCTGAGGTGCTGGCCCTGGAGCACCAGTGGCTGGAGGCCCGGGAGCAGGCGGCCCTGGCGGCCCGGGTGCAGGAGAACCGCCGCCAGCGCCTGGCCACCCTTTTGGGCCTCGACCCCGGCGCCGTGCAGCTGGCTCCCCATACCCCGGAAAGGCCCCGGCTGCCCGGTTTCGCTGAACTGGTGCGTCTGGCCCGAAACTCCCGGCCGGAGCTCGCCGCAGTGCCCTGGCGCGTGCGGGAGGCCCGCATCAACGGCGAGCGGGCGGTGGCCCAGGTGTGCGACCTCAACCTGGAGGCCCGCTACTACGTGGATCAATACAAAGACATCGGCACCCGCAGCGGCGCCTTCCTCATGGCCCGGTTCACCGCCCCCTTGGAGGCGGTGCAGCTGGTGCGCCATCGCCGGGAGAGCTCCCAAAGCGAGGCGGCGGCCCAGGAGGCCCGGGGCGAGGCCCTGGCCCTTCAGGTGGAGCGGGAGGTGGCGGCGGCCCTGGAGCGCTACCAGGCCGCGGAGGCGCGCCTGAGAGTGGCCCAAACCCAGCGCCGGCTGGCGGAAGAACAGCTCCGGGCCAGAATGGTCATGGCGGCGAAGCCTTCCCTCCTGGCCTCCGCCTCGGGCCTGGAGGTGCTGTCGGCCCGGGTGCAGGCGGAGACCGCGGCCCGGGAGGAGGCCGCCCGGGAGGCGGAGCGGGAACGGGCTTACGCCGCCCTGCTCCTGGCGGTGGGCACGGATGACCTGACCGCCGTTCCGACGGCGACCGGGGCGCCGCCCTCCCCGGCTGCGGCGGCCTCCCCGCCTTTGGCCGTCTGGCTCTATTACCCCGACCGCCTGATCACCTCCGGAGAGCTGGGCCGGCTCCCCGCCCTGGCCCGGGAGAAGGGGCTGACGGCGGTCTATCTCTGTCTGAATCGCGCCATGATCGCGCCGGGGAATGGATTTGCCCCCCGGCTGCGGGAATTCCTGGCGGCCGCGCACCGCCAGGGGGTGGCCGTGCATGCCCTGTTGGATGAAACCACCTGGCTCCTGCCGGCGCGCCGGGACGATCTTCTCGGTTATCTCCGCTGGCTGCGGGAGTTCCAGGCCGGGGGGCCGGAGGAGGCCCGCTTCCGGGCCGTGCATCTGGACCTGGAGATCCACCAGCTCCCCCAATGGCGGGAGCGGCGGGCCACCTATGCCGGCTACCTCCTGGAGACCCTCAGGCTGGTGCAATCCCAGGGGGCGGGACTGCCGGTGTGGCTGGATGTGCCGGTATGGCTGGAGGAGGAAGGGGTGGAGATGTGGCCGGAGCTCCTCCGCCAGGCTGACGGGGTGGTGTTTATGGCCTATGAACAGACCGACCCGCAGCGCCTGGCGGCATCCCTGACGGCGGAAACCGCCCTGCTGAGCCGCCTCGGGAAACCCTACTGGGTGGGGGTGCAGGTGCGGGACTTTGCCGGCGAGGCGGCCCTCCGGGCTTTTCTGGCCCGCCTCCAGGGGCAGCTGAAGCCGCCCCCGGCCGGCTTTGCCCTGTTTCAGTACGAGGAGGTGAAAAAGTGGCGCTGAGGGAGGAGAGACCATGAAAGCCCCGGCATTGCCGCCCCTGTACAAAAGGGAGCCGGAGCCGCCCCGGCGCTCCTGGGGTAAGTTCCTGTATCTGGCCTTGCTGGCCTGCCTGGTGCTGGCCCTGGGCGAGTGGCTGGGCCGCCGGGCCCTCTACCTGGACCTCCCGGCCCTGGTGGACGGCCGGGAGTTTTTGGTGCAGTGCGAGGAGCCCGGCCGGCTGGAGCAGGTGCTGGTGGAAGTGGGGGATACGGTCCCGGCAGGCACCGTGGTGGCCCGGGTGGATGTCACCCGCCGCCTCGCCGACACCTGGCCGCCGGAGATGATCTTCCGCATTGAGGAGGCCCTGACCCGCCTGGCCGGGGACGCGGAGGTGACGGCCCGGGAGATACGTCTCAAGGGCGGGGTGGCCGCGGCCCTGGCCCAGGAGCGGCGCCGCTCCCAGGAGCTTTTGGAGCAAAAAATCCTGAAATACGGGGATGTTAAAAAATTGGACCTGGAGTGTCGGGAGGCCGAGGCCGAGGTGGGGAGGCTGAAGCAGCGGCTGACGGTCCTCAAGAAGGAACGGCAGCTTCTGGCCGACCTGTACCACCGCTTTCAGCAGCCCGCCGCCCGGGTGGTCACGGAGCTGCGCCTCCCCCGGGAAGGCGTGGTCATCAGCCGCAACCGCCAGCCCGGGGAGGTGGTGCAGGCGGGGCAGGCGGTGCTCACCCTGGTGGACCCGCATGACCTCTTCGTCAAAGCCTTCGTGGCGGAAAAGGATCGGGAGCGGGTCCATCCCGGTCAGGCCACCACCATCCTCTTCGCCGACGGCCGCCGCACTCCGGGCACGGTCAAGAAGGTCTATCCGGCTTCCGAACCCCTGCCGCCGGAATATCAGGATTACTACCTGCGGCGGCAACGGGCCTTGGTGGCGGAAATCGCCGCAGAGCAGGCCAATCCCCACCGGCTGGTCTACGGCATGCGGGTGAGGGTGCGCCTGCCCCGCTCCTGGTGGTGAGGGGGGCAGGGGCGTCGGTCCCGGGGGCAGGCCCGGCTGGGCGGCAGGCAGGGCGCCGAAGCCCTAAGAGGTGGCCAAGCCGCCTGAGCAAGGGAAGGGGCAGGGGGCCAGAGCCGTGGGGAGGGGGCCAGTCACCTAAGCCGGGGGGGAGGGGGCCAGTCCCCGGAGCCGGGAAGAGGGTCAGGGGGGCCCAAGCCGGGTGGCGGCGGGCAGGGCGCGGATGAAGACCGCGCCGGCGCCCGGGTGGGCCGTGAGTGGAGGATCCATGGCCAAAGGAGGGGGAGGCCCCGGACTGGGTGCAGGCCGCAGGTCGGCGGAGCCACCGGGCCGCAGCTGATACCGCCCGGGGCAGGGACGCGAGCCTGAGGTTTCCAGGCATCCCGGGAGTCCTGGATCATCGGGGGAAGGCAGAAACGGCAAGGCGGGGGCAGGGAAGGAGAGGAGGGGGCGCCTGGGGTCAGGTTCCCTCGGGGCTGGGCCGGAGACCTGGGCCGAGGCCTTGAAGAGGTGGCGCCGCGGCCTGATCTTCCCGTACCTCAGCCCGGCGGGGGCTCCGAACCCGGGGAATCCGGGAGGCCGGGTCCGACGGGGCAGGATGGCCCGGGAACCAGGAACCGGGTTATGCAGGGCTGCCCGGGGAGGGCCCCTCCGGCGGTCAGGGTCTCTTCAGGAGCAAAGTGGCCTTGAGGCCTTCCTTCAGCACCAGGTCGGGGTTGGGGAGGAGAAACTCCGCCTCAAAATAGGCCGGCTCCTCCACTCCCGCCGGAGAGGACCAGGGGAGGCGGGAGAGCCGGGCGGTGAAGGTGCGCTGGGGCAGGGTTTCCACCGCCACCCGGGCTTCCATCCCGGGGCTGAGGGAGGGAAAATCCCGTTCATGCACCCGGGCCCGCAGGAGCATGGGGTCCAGGACCCCGAGATGCAGGACTGGCTCCCCCCCTTTCAGTTCCGCCCCCACCCGGAGGTCCGGGTGCAGCCAGAGGACGTGGCCGGAGATGGGGGCGAGAAGCCGGCCCTCCCTCGGGATTCCGGCGGCCGGGAGGGCCACCCCCAGCTGCCGGGCCAGGAGCCGGCGCTCTTCCTGAAGGAGGCGCCGCTCTTCGTTCAGGCCGTGGGCCAGGGCGCTGCGGCTGCGGCGCAGGGACAGCACCGCGTTCTCCGCTTCGGCCAGCCCCTGCCGGGAGGCGAGCTGCTCGGCCGCCAGGCTCTGGGTGGTGCGCCGGCGGGCCTCCGCGGCGCGCAAATCTTTTTCCACCTGCGCCAACTGGGCCTCCAGCTCCGGGAGCCGGGGGGGCATCAGCCGCCGGCGCAGGGCCTGCACCGCCTCCGGGGTGAGGCGATACCGGGCCAGTTCCTGCCCCGTCTGCACGGGCTGACCGGGGGTGACGGCCAGCCCGGAGATTTCCGCTCCATAGGGCAGCAGAACCACCCGCTTCAGGGAGCAGGAGAGTTTGCCGATGATCTGCAACTCCCCCGGCTCCCGGGCCGGGACCTCGGCCTCCCTGGCCGCCCACACGGAGGCCCCGGGCAGGAACAGGGTTATCAGCAGCCAGGCGGTGAGAAAACTGCGCAGATCGGGGCGTCTGATCCGGGTCAGGACGGATTTGTCAGCACGGCCGGCCATCATCATCGCACCTGTGCCAAGATGAGGGGTGGTCAGGGGAGCCAATTTTTTTCCGACACGTAAGGGGTCACCAGCTCGCCGGCGAGGGCCCGCACCTCCAGCAGGGCCTGGTCATGCTCCAGTTCCCGGGCGATGAGCTGGGCCTCCGCCTCCAGGCGGCTGCGCTGGGCGGCCAGGGCCAGGGAGAGGGGCTCCCCGCCCTGAAAGCGGAGCTCCGCCTGGCGCTCCTTGATGCGGGCCAGCTCCACCTGGGAGCGGGCCAGCTCCCGGGTGGCGGCCGCGGCCTGGAGTTTGTCCACCGCCTCCCGCCAGCGGGATCTGAAGTCGCTCTCCTGGGCGGCGCCCTCCGCCTCCGCCTGGGCCAGCAGGGTCTTTTGCCGGGAGATATCCCGCAGGCGCTTGAAGCCGTCAAAGATCGGCCAGGTGAGGCCCACGGAGACGAAATAGCCCCTGACCCCGGTTACGGCCACGGGATCCGGGGTCTGCACCGCAGCGGTCAGACCCGGCAGCAGCCGCAGTTTCGCCAGGGTGATGTTCCAGGACTGCAACTCCTTTTTAATCGCCTCCATGCGGGCTTCCAGGGAGCGGGGTTCCTGCCGGGTCCAGTCCCGGGGCTCCCCCGGCCTCAGCACCTGCTGCCGACCCTGGGCGAGGTCGAAGTCCCGGGGTTCCTCCGCCTTGAGGCCCACAAAATCCCGCAACCGCGCCTTCAGGCGGGTTTGGGCCGCCTGCAGCCGGGCCATCTCCCCCCTGACCACCTCGCCCTCCTGGAGGGCGACCCGCACCTCCAGAGGCGTGGCCTCCCCCAATTCCGCCAGCCGCCGGACATAAGTCTCCTGCCGGCGGCTCACCTCCAGCAGGCGCTCCTGCACTCCCGCCAGCCGGGACAGGGCCTCCAGTTCCAGAAAGGCGGTCCCCATCTGCCGCAGGCCGTCGGAAATGACCCGGAGATGGGACAGCACCGCCAGGCGGGTCAGGAGCTGGCGCATCTTCAGGCTGTAGTGGGCCACCAGGGGGTTGTAGGACTCGATGGCCACATCCAGGGAGTAGTCCCGCTGATTGACCGCCCCGGCCCGCTCGGGCTGGTGAGGGTAAAATTTGGTTCTCAACGTGATGGTGGGCAGGTAATCGGACTTGCTGTCCTTCTCATCCAGACGCCGGACTTCGATCTCCAGGGCACTGCGGCTGAAATAAGGGGAATGCCGGAGGGCCAGGGACACGCAGGTGTCAAAATCGGCCCGGGCGGCCGCCCCGGTCGCCGCCGATGCCAGGACGCTCACCACCCCCAGCGCCCCCGCGATGACCCCCAGGAGGAGAAGGGCCGGGCCTTGCCCCAGCCAGCCGCCCCGCCGGTTCCAAGAGTCACGCATCCGCTGCCCATCCTTGTGCGTGCTTCGGGGCCACCACGAGCCGGCCGTCCTGGAGGGGACAGACCCGGTGGCACCGGGCCGCGATGTCGGGATCATGGGTGACCACAATGACCGCGGTGCCTCCGGCGGCCACGGCCTCAAAATGATCCATCACCAGATGGCCCTGGCGGTGATCCAGCTGCCCGGTGGGTTCATCCGCCAGAATGACCAGGGGACGGTTCACCAGCGCCCGGGCCACCGCCACCCGCTGGCGCTCCCCGCCTGAGAGCCGGTTGGCGGCATGCCGGAGGCGATGCCCCAGATTGACCTGCTCCAGGGCCGTCAGGATCCGCTCCCGGCGCTCCCGGGGGGCCACCCCGGCATAGATGAGGGGAAATTCCAGATTTTCATACACGGTGGAATTTTCCAGGAGGTCGCAGGTCTGAAACACAAACCCCAGGCGTTCCCGGCGGCAGAGGGCCTGACCGGCCCGGTCCAAGGACAGGACGTCCTGGCCCGCCAGCCAGTAGGAGCCGCCCGTGGGCCGGAGCAACAGGCCCAGAATGTACAGCAGGGTGGATTTGCCGGACCCCGAGGGCCCCATGATGGCCAGCATCTCGCCGGGAAAGAGGCTGAGGCTCACCCCTTTGAGCACCTCGATGTCCCCGGCGCCGTTGGGATACACCATGGTGAGCTGCCGGGCCTGGATGAGGGAGCCGTCGGGGTTGCTGCGGGGGCTACTCATAGCGGGTCGCCGCCACCACTTCCATGCGGCTGGCTTTCAGGGAAGGGTAGAGCCCCGCCCCCAGCCCCATGGCGAAGGCCACCGCCAGACTGAGGCCCAGGCAGCCGATGAAGAGTTCCTCCTGGGGCCGCTGCCCCAGCCAGTAGCTGGCCACGGCCACCAGCAGGCGCCCGGCGGCCAGCCCCAGAAGGGCGGCGCCCACGCTCAGCACCAGGGCCTCGGTGAGGAACTGGGCCAGGATATCCCGATCCTCCGCGCCCATGGCCTTTTTCAGGCCGATCTCCCGGGTCCGGGACTGAACCGCCGCCAGCATCACATTCCAGATGCCCACCCCTCCCAACAGCAGGGTCACGCCGCTGGCCAGGTAAAAGAAAAACTCAATCCACCAGGCCACCCGCTTGACCCGGCGCAGGGCATCCCAGACCACCCAGACATTGAGACCGAGGGCGGACTGCGTTGTGGCCACCACCCGGGGGATGGCCGCCGCCACGTCCTCCACATCGTCCCAGGTAGCGCAGCGCACCAAAAGCCGGTCGGGCCGCACTTCGCCTTTCAGCCGGTCCCGGGCGGTGCTCAGGGGCAGGAAGAGGGATTGGGAGACGCTGTAGTCATCCAGGCGGATCACCCCCACCACCTGATAGCGGTCGGCGTCGATGTCCACCGTCTGGCCGACGGGGTTGCGGTCCCCGAAAAGTTTGGCCGCCAGCCCGGCGCCCAGAACGCACTCCCGCCGCCGGTCGGTGACGCTGTCCGCCCCAAACAGCAGGCCATAGGCGGGCTGATACTGTTTCAGCTGCCAGAAAGAATGGTCCACCGCCCAGACGGTGATTTCCAGTCGCAGTCCTCCGGCGGCCACCACGGCCGGGCGCAGGGTATACTCACTCACCGCCACGACCTGGGGGGTGTGGCGCAGGGCGCTGACCGTCTCCGGCCGGAACCAGTCAGGGCTCTCGCCGGGGCGGAGATCCCAGTAGAGGCGGATGAGATTGGCGCTGCCGATGAGCTCCAGGTCCTGGTTGAAATTCCTCTTCACGTCCCGGCCGATGGTGATGATGGTGGTAAAGCCGGCCACGCCCAGGGCAATGGCCAGGATCACCCCCCAGTAGCGGCGGCGGTGGCGATACACCTGCCGCACGCTGATGCGAACGAGATCATCCAGACGCATCGGTGGCAGACCGACTCCTCATCTCAGGTATGGGGGCCTTGGGGGCTCTGGGGCCTCGAGGCACTTCGGCGCCTCCTGGCGGGGCGCAAGGGGTGATGGACCTCAGAGAGGGGCCTGCTGCCGGGCCAGGATCGGCCCGCTCCCCTGCTCGGCCAGGTCGGTGGCCCGGATGCGATGGCGCTCGGCGATCCCGCTCAGCACCTCCAGCACAAAATCCACCTGCTGCTCCTCGTGGGTACTCATAAAGGCGGTGCGGATGACCGCCCGGCCCCGGGGCACCGCGGGAAAGACCGCCGGCAGGGCAAAGACCCCTTTCTCGAAGAGGTCGGCGGCCACCCGCGCCGCCTTCTCCTCTTCGCCGATGACGATGGGAATCACCGGGGTGCGCCCGTCCCCGGTGAGCAGGCCGATCTCCTGATACCCGGCGTGGGCCCGCCGGGTCAGGGCCCACAGCCGCTCGAGCCGCTCCGGCTCCTGCGCGATGAGATCCAGGCAGGCCAGGACGGCGGCGGCGCAGGAGGCCGGCAGGCCGGCGGAGAAGATCAAGGTCTTGGAGTGATGTTTCAGATAGCCAAAGATGTCGTCGTCATCGCCGGCAATGAAGCCGCCCACCGAGGCCAGGGCTTTGCTGAAGGTGCCCATGATGAAATCCACCCGGCCGGTGACCCCGAAGTGCATGGCGGTGCCCCGCCCCCCGGGGCCCATGACCCCCAGCCCGTGGGCATCATCCAGATACAGCACCAGATCCGGGTGGTCGTCCTTGAGGCGCACCAGCTCCGACAGGGGCGCCAAATCCCCGGACATGCTGAACACGCCCTCGGTCAAGAGCATCATCACGCTGTCCGCCGGTTTTTTCTCCCGGGCGCCGGCGATCTTGCGGGCCGCGTCGGCGACGTCATTGTGCTGAAAAGGGATCAGCCGGCCCCGGGAGGCCAGGCAGCCCTCAAAAATGCTGGCGTGGTTCTCCCGGTCGCAGAAGATCAGGTCCTTGGCGGTGAGGAGGCAGGAGATGGCCCCCAGGTTGGTGCTGAAACCGGTGGCATGCACCAGGGCGTGCCTTTTGCCCACAAAGGCGGCGAGGCGGGCCTCCAGCTCTTCATGTAGGGTGAGGTTGCCGCACAGGAAGCGGGAGCCCCCGGGGCCGGTGCCCCAGCGGCGCAGGGCCGCGGCCGCCGCCTCCTGCACCCGGGGGTCATGGCTGAACCCCAGATAATCATTGGAGCCGATCATGACCAGACGCCGGCCGTTGACTTCCACTTCCGGGCCGAAAGAGCGGCTGAGGGGCCGGAAATAGGGATAGAGGCCCAGGGCTTTGACCAGGCCGAGGTATTGCGTGAATGGACGGCAGCGGTCGGTGAGAACGGGATGACTCATAGCCGGATCGTCACACCTGGATCTGCATCACCATGCATGTGCAAGGTAACAAAATTATCGGCCCGCGGCAACTACAACCTTGAGACTTTCACGCTGAAAGGGGAGGAGGGATTGGTCGCCGCCGCCTCCCTCCGGATCATCCTCTTGTCCCCGTCGCCCCGGTCAGCCGTTCCCTCCTGGGCCGCGGGGAGAGCGGAGATCCAGGGCCACCTTGACGCTGCGATGGCGGCGTTTGTCGAAGGCCGCCTGGAAGGCCCGGACATAATCCTGCAAAGGGAAAGTGTGGGTCAGAAGGCCCTCCCGGGGATAGGAAGGCCGCGCCAGGAGCTCCACCGCCAGCTCATAAGTGCGCACCGGGCGCCCCCGGGAGATCCCCTGGCCATACATGGCGGAGCCGCACAGACGAAGTTCCCGGAACCAGAGGGCGGAGAGGTCCACCGGGCCCAGCCGACCGGCTGTGCCCACCAGCACATAGGTGCCCCGGGCCTGCAGGGCCACCACGCCCTCCTGCAGCGAAGCCCGGCTGCCCACGCAATCGAAGAACAGCTGGGCGCCGCCCTCCAGATTGCCGCCCCCCAGGGTGGTGGGGAGAAAGCGGGCCCCCACCGCCTCCCCCAGCTCCCGGCGGGAGGGGGTCAGGAGGACCACCTCCGCGCCGCCCGCCCGGGCCAGCTCTCCCTGGAAGGGATGGCGGGCCACCATCACCACCCGGGCCGCACTCCCCAGGGCCCGGAGCGCCCTCAGCAGCTGCTGGCCGATGATGCCGGCGCCATAGATGACCACGGTGTCGGAATCCGTCGGGAAGTGGTCCAGGACCGGCTGCAGGGCGCTGGCCAGGGAATCCGCCAGCACCGCCGCCTCATCGGGGAGCTCCGCCGGCAGGCGCACCAACGACTCCGGCGGCGCGGCCAGATATTCCGCCATGCCCCCTCCGGCCTGCCGGTGAAAGCCCATCAGGGGGCCGGGCGCCAGCGCTCCCCGGGTAAAGTTCTCGCAGAGATTCTCCCGGCCCTGGCGACAGGCCCCGCAGGGCGGCAGTTCCCGGGCCCGGCAGGGGAGAAGGGGATTGACGACCACCCGCTCCCCGGGGGCAAAACCGCTTCCCGGGGGCGCCTCCGCCACCTCCGCCACCACTTCGTGCCCCAGGATGCAGGGGAAGGAGGCATAGGGCTCCAGGAGATAGGATTCCACCGCCTTGAGCAGATTGAGATCGGAACCGCAGATGCCGCACAGCCGGCTTTTCAGGATGACCCACCGCCGGGAGGGGGGCTGGAAGGGGACCTCCTCCAGCCGCAGGGGCGCCAGCCGGTGGAAGAAATGGCGGGGTCTCAGCCAGGACCCCAGGCGGCCCAGCAGGTAGCGGGGCACGGAGTAATGATAACGCAGCGCCAACAACGGTAGCTGATCCCCCTGCACCCGGGGGACGGCCTCCTCTTCCCCCCAGCGCCCATACAGGTATAATAACCCACATCCGGGAAAACCTCACCGATTTTCCCGGGCGGAACCTCACTCCCGGACCAAGGTCTGGAAAGGGATGGCGCATGCCCGCCCGCAGTCACGTTTCCTGGGGCACGGTGCTCAAACATTTCGGCCGGGTGGCCCGCCACCCCTGGATTGCCCGGCGGCTGGCGGCCCTGGAGGCGGAGAAGTGGCTCTTCCCCCTGTTTCATCCCCGGGCCCGGGAGGGGGTGGGCGGCCGCCTCCGCCAGGTGAGCATCCGCATCACCGACCTGTGCAACCTGCGGTGCCGCACCTGCGGCCAGTGGGGGGAACAGGGGTTTCTCAAGGGGGCGGATCTGGCGGCCTTGAAGGCCCGTCAGGTGAGCCCGGAACGCTACCGGGAGATCTTCGCCGACCTGGTGCGCCACGGCCATCGGCCCATGGTCTATTTTTGGGGCGGCGAGCCCATGCTCTATGAGGGCATCCTGGAGGTGATGGAGGCGGCGGCCGGCCTCCGGCTGCCGGTGTCCATCGCCACCAACGGCACCCGGGTGGCGGAGCGGGCCGAACGGCTGGTGGCCGCACCCCTCTTTCTGGTGCAGCTCTCCATAGACGGCCCCACCGCCGCGATCCACAACCGCCTGCGCCCCAGGGCCGGCGGGGGGGACAACTTTGCGGACCTGAAGGCGGCCTTGACGGCGCTGCGCCAGGCCCGCACGGAGCAGGGCCGGGACCTGCCCCTCCTGGCCTCCCTCACCGTCATCTCCCGGGATAACGCCGCCTCCCTGGTGGAGATTTATGAGACCTTCGCCCCTCAGGTGGACCTCTGCGTCTTTTACCTCTCCTGGTGGATTGACGCGGAGGCGGCCCGGGAGCATGAGCGGGATTTTGCCGACCGCTTCGGCTTTTCCCCCACCCTGCACCGGGGCTGGCTCGGGAGCTGGCGCCCCGACGACTACGAGGCCCTCTCCCGGGAACTCACCACCCTGGTGGCCCGCTCCCGGCCCTTAAACCGGCCGCCGGTCATCCTCATCCCGCCCCTCACCCTACCGGAGGATCTCCGGCGCTATTTCACCGACCACCGGGCCCGCTTCGGCTATGATCAGTGCGTCTCCATCTTCCAGGTGACGGAGGTGGACAGCAACGGTGATGTCTCCCCCTGCCGGGACTATCACGATTACGTGGTGGGCAACCTCAAAGAGAGCACCCTGACGGAACTGTGGAATTCCCCGGCCTACCGGCGTTTTCGGCAGAGCCTGGCCACCCGGGGCCTGATGCCGGTGTGCTCCCGCTGCTGCGGCCTGATGGGGTATTGAGGCCGGAGGATCGGGAGGTGGCGGGGAGGGGCTGGGGTCTGCGATCCCTGGCCCCTCCCCCCCCATCACTTTTTCAATAACTCGACAGGAGAAAAAGGAGCCGACATGCCACGCATTGATGATTACAAAGCGGCCATCGCCCTGTCGGTGGCGGCCCTGAAACAGCGCAACCCCAAATTTGTGGCGGCCAAAAGCCGGGCGGAATATGTCCTGGAGGGCGGCCGGGAGGTGCTCCTCCTGCCCTATTTCGGGCAGCCCCGGCGCATTGTCTGGCCGGAAGTGACGGTGAGTGCCCCGGGTCAGACCCGGGAGCTGCCCCTCACCGAGCAGATTCTCATCCTGCACTATCTGGAGCGCACCGACGGCGAGGCCTTAAGCGGCCACACCATTGACTTCCGGGCCGTGCCCGACGGTGGCAGCTTCTATTGGTCCGCCTTTGTCTCCCGGGCCAAGAAGCCCCTTCTGGAGACTTTCGGCCAGGATCTGGACCTCTACCTGAAAGTGGCCCTGGCCGCGGGCGGGGAGGCCCAGCCCCTGGGGGATGTGGCGGTGCGCTTCCTGGCCTTCCCCTTGGTGCCCATTACCCACGTGTTCTGGCGGGGGGATGATGAGTTCCCTCCGGACGCCAACCTCCTCTTCGACGACACCATCAGCCACCATCTCTCCACCGAGGACATCGCCGCCCTGGCCGGGGCCTCGGTTTACCGCCTCATCGCCGCGGCCCGGGAGCTCCGGCAAAAAAAGTGAGGCAAGGGGCCGGCAGGCGGGGGGGGAACCACTCCCCGAAATCCGGGGGGATGAAGCTGGCCGGTTTTGGCCGTTTGGCGAACCCACATCCCATTATTATGGGGTTGGGGGAGGGGGGTCGGGGAGGGGGCAGGGGTCTGCGATCCCTGGCCCCCTTCCCGAATAACCTTTTTCCTGGGATGCCGCACCTGCGCGCCCTGGCGTTTGCTCCCGGGCAGGAAAGGGGTGGGGACAAGGGTTGGGGAGGGAAGGGCGCGGGGTCTCCGGGCCTTCCCTCCCCCCGAGGCTCAGCCGGATTCCCGGGTGAGCTCGTGGTACACCGGCAGGTTCCTGGTGAGGAAGTCGAACAGCAGGATGCCCCCCGCCACCAGGGAGAGGGTGATAATGATCTCAAAGAAGGAGGGGAAGTAGCTGAACTCCCGGTAGCCGCCGTAGCTGGTGAGGCTGACGTTGAAACGGTTCAGGACCACCCCGAAGGCGGCGATGCCGGCCCCGGTGAGGAGGCCCTTTTCCGAGTGCCGCACCGCCGGCAGGGACAGAAGCAGTGCCGGCAGTCCCACCGTGCCCACAAGCTCCACCAGGAAGAAGAAGTGGGGCCGGTCCCACACCAGCACGTTCACTCCCCGGGCGTAGATATCCGTCACCTTCATGGCGAAATAGGCGATGAGCACGATGCTGAGGCCCCGGGCAAAGTCCGGCAGGATGTTCATCTCCGGCTGGCGGCCGTAAGCCCGGGCGCTCAGGAGGCTCTCCAGGATGATCATGCTCATGCCGCCGATGATGGCGCTGACGAAAAACAGCGGCCCGATGGCCTGGCTGGCCCAGAGATCGCTCATCTTTTCCGGCAGCAGCAGATACAGGGCCCCCAGGGAGGATTGGTGCAGGGTGGAGAGAATGATGCCCGCCACCACCAGGACCAGGTAGATCTGCCGGAAAAACTGCACCAGTTTCTCCTTCCGGAAGCGCTCCAGGGCCAGGATGAGCACGTCGATGGCCAGGACGGCGGTGTAGAGCATGACGCACCAGGCCACCTCAAAGAGCACGGACTGGGGATTCCACATGATCATGGGGTGCCAGATGCGCCAGGGCTGGCCCAGATCCAGGGTCAGGCCGATGATAAAGAGCAGGTAGCCCAGAAAGGCGGAAATCTTCGCCGGCCGCAGCAGGGGCTCGAATTTCTTCAGGTTGAAGATGTAGATGGTGGCGGCCATGGTGAAGCCGCCGCCGGCCAGGGCCACGCCCGCCAGGACGTCGAAGCTGATCCACAGGCCCCAGGGGTAGGCGTCGCTCAGATTGGTGGTGGCTCCCAGCCCGAAGAAGAGGCGGATGAGGGCGGAGACGGCCCCCAGCATCACCAGGAGATAGAGGACGACCCGGGCCGGGGTGATCTTGCCTTCTCCCGGGTACCACTTTTTCACCTGTTCGGCCATGTCTCAGCCCTCCTTGTCGCCCTGCCGGGCCTGGACTGCCGCCAGGCGCCGGTTGAGATAATGGAGGCCCACCGCCAGGCCGCCCACCGTCAGGGCCACCAGGGGCACCTTGGACATCCAGGCCCGGCCGTAGATGCCGTAGGGGACCTCGCCCAGATCGGTGCGGAAGCCCCGGTGGTTCAGGCCCAGCTCCTCGAAGGAGGCGGCGGTGAGATAGAGCTTGCTGGTGCCGCCCACGATGCGGTCGCCGTAGACTTGGGGATAATAGCGCTCCGGTGCCGTCCCCAGGCGGTGGCGGGCCTCCCGGAGGAGCTCCTCCCGTTCCCCGAAGAGCAGGGCGCCGGTGGGGCAGGTGGAGGCACACGCCGGGGCCAGACCCTCCGCCTGGCGCTCGGCGCAGAAGGTGCACTTGCGAATGAGGGGCACCGCCTTCCCCCACTCAAACTTGGGAATCTGGAAAGGACAGGCCATCATGCAGTAGCGGCAGCCGATGCAGCGGCCGTCATCATAGACCACAGGTCCCTCGGGGAGGCGTTTCAAGGCCCCCACCGGGCAGACGCTCTCACAGGCCGGGTCCAGACAGTGCATGCACTGGCGCTTGATGAAGTGCCACCGCAGGCTGCCGTCGGGGGCGGCGGCCTCCCGGAAGATGATGCGGGTGTATTGGTGGCTGCTCAGGTAGCGGGGGCTGCTCCAGGTCTCGGAATAGGCGGCCGGTTCCCCCGGCAGGTCGTTCCAGCTTTTGCAGGCCACCTGGCAGGCCCGGCACCCGATACACTTGGTGGTATCGATCAGCATCGCCTTGCTCATGGTCGCTCCCTATGGCCCGCACGGTTCAGGCCTTCTCCAGATTCACCAGAAACACCTTGAACTCCGGGATCATGGTATTGGCGTCCCCCACCATGGGGCTGAGCTGGTTGGCGGCGTAATTGCGCCGGCGGTCGGGGCCGCCGGTGACCAGCCCGGCAAAGCCGTAATGCCAGGGCAGGGCCACCATCTCCACCGTGTTGGTGAGCCCCGGGGCGCCGCAGGTGAAGGCCGCCACCCGGCGGGTGACATGGGCCCGGGCCAGGACTTCCCCCCGGACGCTCGTCACCTTCACCCAGTCGCCGCTCTTGATGCCCTTGGCCTGGGCCAAGGTGGGGCTGATCTCCACGAACATCTCCGGCATCATCTCCGACTGCCAGGCGAGGTTCCGGGTCATGGGGCCTGCCTGCCAATGCTCCGTGAGCCGGAAGGTGGTGGCGATGTAGGGGAAGCGCGGGTCACAGACCTCCGCCAGGCGGCTGAGCTCCGAGGTCCACAGCCGCACCGCCGGGTTGGACTGCACCGGCGACAGGGGATTGACGAAGGGGCATTCCAGGGCCTCATAGTGCTCCGGGAAGGGGCCGTCCCGGCAGGCCCCCTTGGGGACAAAGAGGCGGCATTTGCCTTCCGGCAGCATGATGTAAGGCGCCTGGGCCGATTCGGCCGGGGGTACCTCCGTCTTGGTGGCCGGATCCAGCCATTTGAAGTCGGGCACATCCAGGCGCACCCACTTGTGGGCGGCCTCGTCCCAGCGCACCAGGGCCCGGCGGGGATCCCAGGGCCGGCCCTGGGGATCGGCGGAGCAGCGGTTGTAGATGATGCGCCGGTTCACCGGCCAGGAGTAGGCCCAGCCCGGATAGAGCCCCAGGCCGCTGGGGTCCTTCTTGTCCCGGGCCGCGGCCTTGTTGTCCTTTTTGTCCGGGCCGGGATAGAAGCCGGAGTAGATCCAGCAGCCGCAGGCGGTGGAGCCGTCGTCCTTCAGGGCCAGGAAGTTGGGGAGCTGCTTGCGGTCTGCCACCGCGTAGCCGTTGATCTCCTTGGCCACCAGATGAGGGTCCGGGTCGGCCCCGTAGTCCCAGGTCAGATGCAGGATGGCCTCCCGCCCCGGGGCGGCGGCATCCGCCCCGTAGAGCTTTTTCAACTCCAGGCCCAGGCGGTGGACATACCAGAGGTCGCTTTTGATGTCGCCGCCGGGGGGCACCGCCTGATAGCGCCACTGAATCCAGCGGCCGCTGTTGCTGGCGCTCCCCTCCTTCTCCAGGGAGTCGGCGGCGGGAAAGAGGAAGACCTCGGTCCGGATGTTTTGGGGATTCACCCCCGGGCGCTTCCAGAAGATGGCGGTCTCCGTCTCCCAGAGATCGAAGGCCGCCAGCCACTCCAGCTTTTCCAGGGCGCTGTAGGTGTGGTTCAGATTGGTGGAGCCCACCGCGGGGTTCATGCCCCAGCACATGAGGCCCTTGATGCCCCCCGCGGCCATGTGCTCAAAGAGGGGGATCCAGGAATAGCCGGCGTTTTGGGGGCCCTTGCCCAGCTTGGGGAGGTAGTGGTAGGCAAACTCATTCTCCGGCCGGGCCGCCTCCCCCCACCAGGCCTTGAGCAGGCTGACGAAGAACTTGGGCTTGTTCGACCAGAAACCGGAGGTGGGGGTCTCCTTGTCCAGGTAGTCCTTCAGGGTGGGGTGCGCCGCCTCGCTGGGGGCCCCCAGATATCCCGGCAGGACGTGGAAGAGCATGGCCATGTCGGTGGCGCCCTGGACGTTGTTTTCCCCCCTCAGGGCGTTGATGCCGCCGCCCGCGATGCCCATGTTCCCCAGAAGCGTCTGCAAAATGGAATAGCTGCGGATGATCTGCACCCCGGTGGAATGCTGCGTCCCCCCCATGGCGTACAGGATGGTGCCCGCCTTGTCCGGCCGGCCGGTGGCGCAGTACATCTCCGCCAGCCGGAAGAAGGTCTCCTGGGGCACCCCGGTGGCGGCCGCCACCATCTCCGGGGTGTAGCGGGCGAAGTGCCGCTTCAGGAGCTGAAAGACGCAGCGGGGATGCTGCAGGGTGGGGTCGGTGAGGGGCTTGCCGTCAGGTCCGGTCTCATAGTCCCAGGAGGAGGCGTCATAGGCCCGTTTGTCCTTCTGGTAACCGGAAAACAGGCCCTTCTCAAAGGAGAACTCCGGCTTGACGATGAAACTGGCGTTGGTGTAGGCGACGACGTAATCCTGGAAATACAGGTCATGTTGCAGCACATGATGGATGAGGCCGCCGAACAGGGCGATGTCGGTGCCCGGCCGCAGGCGCACAAACAGATCCGCCTTGGCGGCCGACCGGGTGAAGCGGGGGTCAATGACGATGAGCTTGGCCCCCTTTTCCTGGGCCCGGGTGATCCACTTGAAGCTGATGGGATGATTTTCCGCCGGATTGCAGCCGCAGATGATAAGGCAATCGCTGTTGGCCAGGTCGTTCCAATGGTTGGTCATGGCGCCCCGGCCGAAGGTGGGCCCCAACGAGGCCACGGTGGAGGAGTGTCAGAGACGGGCCTGGGTTTCAATGAAAACCAGCCCCAGGGCCCGGCTGAGTTTGGTGATCAGGTAGCACTCTTCGTTGTTGAGGGGGGAGCCGCCGATGGCCGCCAGGGCTTCGGTGCGGTTAACGCTCACCCCGCCGGAGACGGCCTGGAAAGTGGCATCCCGGGTGGCTTTGATCCGCTGGGCCAGAGTGGTGAGGCCCCACTCCAGATCCTTTTCCTCCCAGCGGTTGCTGCCCGGGGCGCGGTAAAGGAGTTTCTTCAGGCGCCGGGGGCTGGTGACCACTTCCATCACCGCCTGACCCTTGCTGCACAGGGCCCCTTGATTGATGGGGTGGTCCGGGTCCCCCTGGACGCTCACCAGCCTGCCCCCTTTGGTGTAGGCCACCAGGCCGCAGCCCACTCCGCAGAAGGGGCAGATGGAGGTGGTGGCCTGGGCGTCCCGGGTTTTGGCCGGCGGCACTACACCGGCCCATCCCCGGCGGGGCAGGAGGACCTCGGCCAGCGGCACGCTGGCGAGGCCGCCTGCCAGTCCCTTGAGGAACGCTCTGCGGCTAAGGCCCATCGCCGTCCTCCTTCAGATTAGGTGAAATGACTCACAAACGTCTTCTGACCTTGCCACCCTCCTTTCCGGCTCTACGCTAAAAGCCTCTCGTGATTTTGTCAAATAATAATTTTCACATGCAAAGAGCCAACTTTGTGTTATTAACCTATGATATTCTAAAAAAGGTGCGTTATTGTTCCGGGAGACCGTGAGAGAGCGTTTCGGGGCCGCTTTTGTCTTCGGAAGGTAAAGCCCTATCTGCTCCAGGAAAGAGGGTGGGACCTGGCGGCGGCGGGGAAGGCGGGGAGGGCCGCCTGCCGGCCGAAGCTCCCTGGCGGGGAGCGGGGCCGGCAGGGGTGTGAGGTGGCATCGCCGCGGGGCCGGGGTCAGCGGTCGGGTTTTTTCTCCGGAGGGGCGGCGGCCGGGGGCGGGGTGGGATCCAGTTCGTCCCGGGAAAACTCCAGGGGCCGCTCCCGGGCGCTGGTGTACACGGCCGTTTGGCCCCCGACCCGCAGGAGGCCGATCTTTTTCAGGAATTCCAGTAACTTCATGGGCGCCGTCTCCTTCTCTCAGGGTAAAGGTGGGGGTATCGCCCCCCTTCCCTGGTCGGCATTCCGGGAGGGAAACATGAAAGCGCCGCTCCTGGCGGCGGTCACGGGATCGGCGCACCTTCCCCGGAAGGGCCGGGGGAGGCGGCGGGCGCCCCCCTGGCAGTCTATTGAAAAGACACCCTCCCGAAATCTGGTGGGATGAGGCTGGCCGCTTTTGGCAGTTGGGCGAAGCCGCATCCCATTTCTGGGGTTGTGGGAGGGGGGTGAGGGGAGGGGCAGGGGTCTGTGATCCCTGGCCCTTCCCCGAATCACCTTTTTCACTCAGCTGACAGACGCCCCTGTCGCCCCTCAAGACAGGTGGGGGAAGGGAAGTCAGGGGGAGTGACCCCGGCCTCCGCTCCCCCGCTCCTCACCGACCGAAGGGCCGGCCGGGGAAGCCCTCCGGCCGGCTGGTGCCGGAAGAGCCGCCATCCCGTGGGGGAGCCCGGCGCTCCGGAGCGGGCGGCGGGGCCTGGCGGGGCTGGATCCGGGGCTGCTCCATCCGGGGCGGCGGGGCGGCCGGCCGGGTGGGCCGGAAGATCTCCTGGCGGCGCAGTTCCTGCTCCTGCCGCCGGAACTGACGCTGCTGCTCCGGCGGGAAGGTGCGTTCCAGCCTCAGGTCCCGCTGCCGCTGCTGCCTCAGCTGCCGTTCTTCCGGCACCGCCTGGGGCGGCAGACGCAGACCCCGGCGCTCCGGCACCTCCGGCCGCAGGCGCTGGGGTGGCGCGGTGGGCGGGGTCACCTCCGGAGGCCGCCCTTCCCGAGGCCGCAGGCGCTCCGGGACCTCTGGCCGCCGCTCGCTGGGGGGCCGGGTCACTTCCGGAGGCCGCCCCTCCCGGGGTCGCAGGCGCTCCGGAGTCTCCGGCCGGAAACCTGGGGCCGGCGGCCGGGTCACCTCCGGCGCCACCCCGGCCTTCGGCATCACCCGCTCAATTTTCGGCAGCGCCGGCAGCTCCCGGGGCCGGGGCATGACATCGGGCCGGGCCAGCCGCTCCGGCGGCCGGAGTTCCGCCCGCCGGCGCACCTCCCAGCGGCCCTCCCGCACCGAGGCCGGCAGCACCTCCCTCAGATAGGGTCGCCGCTCCCAGATCTGCCGGGGCGGGAGGACGTTGCGGTAGGTGATGACATTCACCTCCCGGACATATGTGGTGATGCGCACCAACGGCACCCGGCAGACCCGGGAGACGTAAGGAAAGGACGGCCCGAAGAAGAAGTAGGCCCCGGGAGCATACACCGGATAGTAGTACTCCGTGATCCAGAAGGTCCGGGGGTAAATGGTGGGATATAAGGTGAAGGGCACCAGGCAGCCGCAGTTGTAATACGAATAGGTGGGGGCATAGGGCAGCCCGAAGCCCAGAAGAAAATTGACCGCCTGGGCGAAAATCCAGAAGGGCGCGGTGATCAGATCCAGGGCCGAAATCCCCGGATAATAGCCCCCGGGGGGATAATAGGCCGGCGGTGGCACATACCCGGGGGGCGGGATGGGGGCCCAGCCGACGTACTCCTCACTGCTGCGCCAGGCCACGGTGCTGGGGTACCAGGTGCGTCCCGGCACCCACACCCAGCCGTATTCCTCCGTGGGCATCCAGTTGCCGTAGTGGTACACGATCCAGCCCCAGGGTTCGCTGGTCTCAAACACCCAGCCCCCTTCGGTGGGCACCCAGCGGCCGTCCAGATACGGCCGCCAGTTCTCCGTGACCCGGGTAGGATACCAGACCGGGCCGTAATTGCCGTACTCCACCCAATTGCCATACTGCGCCAGCTCTTCATAGAAGAGCGCCGCGTCCTCATGGCCGGCCCGGGCGGCGCGGGCTCCGGCCAGCAGCAGGCCCACCGCCATGAGGAGCGCCAACCACCGGAAACATTTCCGTCGGCAGGTCATACCCTGCACCCCCTGATAGGATTGGTCTGGGACCTGGCAGGCGGTCTCTCAGCCGGCCGCCTTCCCCCGCTTGCCGGACTTCCCGGCGGCCCCGGTCCGGAGCGGGCGACTCACGCCGGCCATACCGGGGCGCCGGTACCCTGAAGGCCGAGCGTTGCTCTGGCCCCTGCGTCATCTCCCTCCGGCTGACCGGGGTGGGGTCAGGTCAGGTCCTCTGTTCTTTTAGATAAAGTTAAAGTCCAAAATATCAATTTTCAGGGGCGGCCCCCGATTCCGGAGAAAAAAATGAGGCCGGGGGTGGAATATGGTATATTTTCAGCGCGACATATGCCCGAGGAATTCCCCCCCGTTTATACGGTGACCGCCCTGACCCGGGCCATCCGGGACGCCCTGGAGCCCCGCTTTTCCCTGGTCTGGGTGAGCGGCGAGGTCTCCAACCTCCGGCAGCCGCCCTCGGGCCATTACTACTTCACCCTCAAGGACGAGGGGGCCCAGATCCGGGCGGTGTTTTTCAAGGGGAGCCATCAGCACCTGCGCTACAAGCCCGAGGAGGGCCAACAGGTGCTGTGCCGGGGCCGGCTCACGGTCTATGAACCCCGGGGCGAATACCAGCTGGTGCTGGACTACCTGGAGCCCCTGGGGCTGGGGGCCCTGGCCCAGGCCTTTGAGGCCCTTAAGGCCAAGCTGGCGGCCGAAGGCCTCTTCGACCCGGCCCGGAAAAAGCCCTTGCCCTTCCTTCCCCGGCGCCTGGCCCTGGTGACCTCCCCCACCGGCGCGGTGGTGCGGGACTTCCTCCGGCTGCAGCGCCAGCGCTTCCCGGGCGTGGAGGTGCTCATCTGCCCGGTGAAGGTCCAGGGTCCCGAGGCCGCGGGGGAGATCGCCCGGGCCCTGGACGACCTGTCGTCCGTCCCCGGCATCGACGTGGTCATCCTGGCCCGGGGGGGCGGCTCCCTGGAGGACCTGTGGCCCTTCAACGAAGAGATCGTGGCTCGGGCCATCGCCCGCTGCCCGCTGCCGGTGGTCTCGGCGGTGGGGCACGAGGTGGATTTCACCATCAGCGATTTTGTGGCCGATGTGCGGGCCGCCACCCCCAGCCATGCGGTGGCGGTGGTGCTGCCGGACCAGGCGGAACTGCGGGCCAAACTCGCCCGGCTGGCAGGCTCCCTCTACCGGGCCTGGCGCCGGCACCTTACGGCGGAGCGCCGCCACCTGGCCCAGGTGAGCCGGCGGCTCCCGGATCTGCGGCGCCGCCTCACCGAGGCCCGCCTGCGGCTGGATGAGCGTTGGGAGGCCCTGGCCCGGCGGCTGCGGCGTCTTCTGGAGGCCCGGCGCCAGGAGCTGCGGCTGGCCCGTTCCCGGCTGGTGCTCTTAAGCCCGGGGAAAAGGCTGGCCGGGGAGCGCCGGCGCCTGAGGGCCGCGGGGCAGGAGCTTCTGAGGGCCTGGCAGCGGAGCTTCAGCGAGCGCCGCCGCCGGCTGGAGGTGAGCCACGAACACCTGAAAAAACTGGACCCCCTGGCCATTCTGGCCCGGGGCTATGCGGTGGCCACCACCTTACCGGAGGGGGCGGTGATCCGGGATCCGGCCCAGGCGCCGCCGGGCGCGGCCATCCGGGTCCGGGTGGCCAAGGGACGGCTGGACTGCCGGGTGGAGGAGATCCGGGAAGCTCAACCTGAAAGGCAGGGGAATCATGGCTGACCAGACCGAGGAGATTCTGCTTTTGACGGAAAATCAAATTCGTCCCCTGGCCAGTCGCTCCATGCAGGCTGGTTTTTTCGGGAAAACATTGGAGGATGGACTTCAATATATCCTACAGAATTTTCCCCAACTCATCCCAGGAAATCAGATAAACCCCGCCGACCCGCCGAAATTTGTCCTCTTGCGGCGGGAAATGCCTCTGGGAAGCTGGTCGTTAGACCATCTCTTTGTGGACGACAAAGGGATTCTCACCCTGGTGGAAACCAAATTGATGCAGAATCCCGAATCCAGGAGGGAGGTAATCGGCCAGATCATCGAATATGGTGCTTATGCCTCAGAAAGGTGGGAGATTTCGCAATTGAGGCAGGACGCCTCTGAATATTGGCAAGGACAGGGTGTTGAACTCGACGCCATTCTTTTGGGAGCCTTCGGCGAAGATCTGGATTTGGAAGGATTTTGGAGTATTGTTGAACAAAATCTGCACCAAGGCCGCTTTCGTTTAATCATCGCGGCAGATGAACTCAGAGCAGAAGTGAGGAGAATGATAGAATTTCTCAACCGGGAAATGCGGAATGTTGAAGTTTTGGGACTGGAATGGAAGTTTTATGGAGAAGAACAGCAGGCCTTGGTTATCGTGCCCCGCTTAATCGGCCAAACCCAAAGCTTCATCGACAGACGCGCCTCGGGGACAGTTCCAGCCGGGAAAACGATTTTGTGGACCGTGGAAAAATTAAATCAGGCCGTGGAGGAAATCGAAAATGTACGACTGAGGGAAAATTATAAGAGGATTCTGGTTTGGGCTGTGGAGAATGGCTGTTTTTTGGAATCCAGAACCATATTCCCCACCTTTGGATTGCGAGGATCGAAAGGTCAGATTGCCTCGATATTTGTCCAATATGACGCTATTTATTTGTATATGAAAGAAAATAAATACGCGGG
>JAILZL010000035.1 GCA_023512475.1 Syntrophobacterales bacterium | reverse complement strand
GAATAAGGTTCTCTTCTCCCTCATCAATCGGATAAATAGATAGAAAGAGAGAATGAAAAAAAAACAGTAAGCCGGTTCAGAGCAGAACATGACAAAAGTTTCAAAGGTATGTGGGTTAAGCCCGACAACCACCATTGCTGCAATACTGACAGCGTAATTCCAATATAACCGGGCGATCCCATATGAAACTAAGGCGATAAGTGCGGCCAGCAAGCAATTGAGCCAAATTCCGAGGGTGGCGTCAAAAGAGCCGGCGATTTTCCACATTCCCGCCACCAGAAGTGGAAAAAGAGGCATACGCAGAGCAGTGGGGTTTTCTCCGTCGAGAGAATAAAAATTTTGAGTGGCCAGATGATAAGCAATCAAGGCGAACTGTTTTTCATCCCCCACCACTTTGATCGTGAAAAGAGGGGTATCCGGCTCTGCCTGCCACTTGGGGCGCTGGGGGCGGTTATCCAGCTGATACCCATACAGAAAAAGGAGATGAAGCGCTAAAATGCAAATAAAGACGGCCGCCACCGTCTTGCCTTCAGACATCACCGACCCGCGAAAGACAACCGCCCGATCGGAGGAGCGGGCGGTCACCCGGCTTCCCCGGGTGGTCCGGAACCGGGGCATCTCCCGCCGGAGGCCGAGGTTGGGCAGAATCGCCGGAAGAGGCCGCAGGAAGGTCTGAACTCCCGGCAGCCTCTTCCCTTATCGGCCTGTTTCGGTTCTCACTCCGCCAGTCGGAAGTCGCCCTGGGCGATCTTCACCATGACAAAGGCCTCCGGGGTGAGGCCGTTGTGGTCCTCGGGGCTGAGGTTGAAGACGCCGCTCACGCCCACATAATTTTTAGTGTTCTCAATGGCGGCCCGGAGCTTGTCGGGGTCGGGGCCGGCCTGCTCCAGGGCCTGGGCCAGGATCTTCATGGCGTCATAGGCATAGCCCCCGAAGCTGGAGGCGGGGGCGTTGAAGGCCCGGCGGTAGGCCTCGTCGTAGTTTTTCAGCACCGCCTTCTGGGGGTCGGTGTCGGGCAGGCTGGGGTAAACCACCAGCTTGCCCGCGGGCATGAGAATACCTTCCCCGGCGTCCCCGGCCAGCTCAATGAACTTCTTGGAGGCGGCGCCGTGGCTCTGGATGAGGGGAATCTTCAGGCCCAGCTGCTTCAGGTTCTTGGCCACGATGGCCGGAGCCGGGCCGGTGCCCCAGCAGATCACCGCCTGGGCCGGGGTGTTGCGGATCTTGGTGAGCTGCGGGGTCATGTCGGTGTCCTTCTCCCCGAAGACCTCATCCGCCACCACCGTGAGGCCGAAATCCTTGGCCTGCTCGGTGAGCTGCTTTCGGCCGGACACCCCGAAGCCGGTGGACACCGTCAGGATGGCCACCTGGGAGAGGTTCTGTTTCTTGAGATACTGATAGATGCGGTTCACCGCCATGGCATCGGTCTGGGCGGTCTTGAAGACCCATTGGCGTTCAGCCGCCGGGTGGGTGATTTCGATCCCCGCGGCACAGGAGATGAGGGGCACCTTGGCCTTCTGGGTGATGGGCAGCACCGCCATGGAGGTGTGGGTCAGGCTGGGGCCGATGATGGCCAGGGCCTTGTCCTTCTGAATGAGCTTTTCCGCGTGCAGCCGGGCCTTGGTGACATCCCCTTCATCGTCGTAGATGACCACCTTCAGGGGGTGACCTTTGATGCCGCCCTTGGCGTTGTATTCATTGACCAGCATCTGCAGGGTGTTGCGCTCCGGCTCCCCCAGGTAGGAGGCGGGGCCGGTGATGGAGAAGATGCCGCCGATGACATAAGGTTCCGGTGTGCCCTGGGCCCAGGCTGAGCCTGCCAGCACCAGGAGGGTGAGGATAAGGGATGCCAGTCTGCCTTTCATGGTTGCCTCCTCCCGGCCGCCCCTCCGGCGGCCGTCCGCGGGTGAAAAACTTCTCCGGTTCCGCCCCGCCCGCTCCGGAGTCCGGCGGGGCCGGATCCTGCCGGGCCCGCCGCCTACAGTTTGTAAACCTCTTCCCCTTTGTAAATGTGGATCCCCGCCTGCTGCAGGAGGGCGATTGCCTCATCCAGGTTGTCGAAGCGGAAGATGATGACCGCGTTCTTGCCGCTGTGCTGCACAAAGGCGTACATGTATTCCACGTTGATGCCGGCTTTGGCCAGGATGTCCAGCACGGAGGCCAGGCCGCCGGGCCGGTCCGGCACCTCGATGGCCACCACCTCGGTTTTGCCCACCGTGAAGCCCTTGGCCTTGAGGACGTCCCGGGCCAGGACGTAGTTGTCCACAATGAGGCGCAGGATGCCGAAATCGGTGGTGTCCGCCAAGGACAGGGCCCGGATATTGACGCCGGCCTCCCCCAGCACCCGGGTGACCTCCGCCAGGCGGCCGGCCTTGTTTTCCAGAAACACGGAAATCTGCTCCACCTTCATGGGCTGGCTCTCCTTTCCTCAGGCCGTGAGCCTGCGTTTGTCCACTACCCGCTGGGCCTTGCCTTCGCTTCTCGGGATGGAGCGGGGCTCCACCAGCCGCACCTGCACCGACACGGAGAGATAGTCCTTGATGCGGCTTTCGATGCGTTTGGCCAAGGCCTGGAGACCCTTGACCTCGTCGGTGAAGGTGGCTTCATCCACCTCCACCGCCACCTCCAGGGTGTCCAGGGGGCCCTGCCGGTCCACGATGAGCTGGTAGTGGGGGGCCACCCCCGGAATTTCCATGAGCACCGCCTCGATCTGGGAGGGGAAGACGTTCACCCCCCGGATGATGAGCATGTCGTCGCTGCGGCCCTGGATGCGGCGGATGCGGGCGAGGGTGCGGCCGCAGATGCAGGGGGCGTAGTCGATGGCGGTGATATCCCGGGTGCGGTAGCGCAGGAGGGGGAAGGCCTCCTTGGTGAGGGTGGTGATCACCAGCTCCCCCAGCTCGCCGGGGGGCAGACGCTTCAGGGTCACCGGATCGATGATTTCCGGCAGGAAGTGATCTTCAAAGAGGTGCAAGCCGTGCTTGGCCTCGATGCACTCCACCGCCACGCCCGGGCCGATGATCTCGGACAGGCCATAGATGTCCAGGGCGTCCAGATGGAGCCGGGCCTCGATCTCGGTGCGCATGGCCTCGCTCCAGGGTTCGGCGCCGAAGATGCCCACCCGGAGTTTGGTGTGGCGGAAGTCCACCCCCATCTCCTGGGCCACCTCCGCCAGATAGAGGGCAAAGGAGGGGGTGCAGCACAGCACCGTGGGGCCGAAGTCCTGAATGAGCATGATCTGTCGCCGGGTCTGGCCCCCGGAGACCGGGATGACCGCGGCGCCCAGGCGCTCCACCCCGTAGTGGAAGCCCAAACCGCCGGTGAAGAGACCGTAGCCGTAGGCGATGTGGACGATGTCCCCCCGGTGCACCCCGGCGGCGGACAGGGTGCGGGCCATGAGGTCCGCCCAGGTGTTGAGGTCCCGCTGGGTGTAGGCGACGGGGGTGGGCTTGCCGGTGGTGCCGCTGGAGGCATGAATGCGGACGATCTGCTCCATGGGCACCGCAAAGAGGCCGAAGGGGTAGTTGTCCCGGATGTCCTGTTTGGTGGTGAAGGGCAGGTGCTCCAGGTCCGCCAGGCTGCGGATGTCTTCGGGCTTCACCCCGGCTTCGTCCAGCCGGCGGCGGTAAAACGGCACCAGATGATAGACCCGCTCCACCAGGGCCTGGAGCCGGCGCAGCTGCAGGGCCTCCAGGTCCTCCCGGGGCAGGGTTTCGTTGGCGATGTCGTAGATCATGGACGGAACCTTGTGAAAAGGGGGATCAATGTGAGCCTGTTGCACGGGCCGGGGCCGCGGGCCCCCGCGATCTTTCCCCATCCCGTCATGGAGAGGGTGGGAGGGGCGCGGCAGGGCAGGGTGGGGCAGCCCCGCTCCCTGATCCCTCCGCCCGGAGATCACTTGTGCCCCGGTCTCAATTTGCGAAAACTACCACAGATAAACGCAAGGGGTCAAGAAGATTGTGGGAAAGGCGGCAGGCACGGAGGGGAGGGCAGGGGCCAGGGCGGCCCTGACCCCTGCGGCGGGGCGTCACTGCACCGGCGGCAGCCCCAGGTCGTTGACAAAGGTCTCCAGGCCCACTTCGTCCAGGACCCGGCCCAGGCGCTTGGCCTTGCCCTGGCGCCGGTACCACTCCAGCACCCGGTCCACCAGATCCATGGCTTCTTCGTCGTTCAGGTTCTGGGCGATGACGTCCGCCAGGCGGGGCCTCAGGCCGGAGACAAAGCCGCCGGCCAGCACCCGCCAGCCCTTGGCCATCCCCACCAGGCCGATGTCCTTGATGGAAGCTTCAGAGCAGTTGTTGGGGCAGCCCGAGACGCCGATCTTGAATTTGTAGGGCAGGGCCATGCCATGATATTTCTCATCCAGCTTCAGGCCCACACCTACGGCGTCCTGCAGGCCGATGCGGCAGAAGGTGGTGCCGGGACAGATCTTGATGGAGCGCACGCACAGGCCGATAGCGGCGCCGGGCACCAGGCCCAGCTCCTGCCAGACCGCGTCCAGGTCCTCGGGCTTCAGGCCCACCAGGGCGAAGCGCTCGGCGCTGGTGAGCTTGATGGCCTTGACCCCGTATTTTTCCGCTACATCCGCCAGCTTGCGCAGCAGACTGAAGTCGGTGATGATGCCCCCGGGAATGTGGGGGGCGATGGCGAAGGTCTCCTTGTCCCGCTGCAGGATAGCCCCTTTTTCCAGGATGTCGTCTGCCATAGGTCCTCCTGTAGATGTATTCTCAATCAATAATAATTACTGACAGCTTCGAGGCAAGGGGTCCGGGAGAATCTCCCGGGAAAAAACTCCCCCGCCCGGCGGAGCGGGCTGGTTCAGCAGGTTGTTGGACAAGGTCCTTCGGGGGTCACAGCCCCCGGCTCCCTCCCCGAACCCCCGCCCCCAACTCCAGAAAGGGGATTTGGCTTCGCCAAGCGGGAATAAATAGGCCAGCCATCTCCCACCAGATTTCGGGAAAGGGGTGGTTTTCAACGGCCTGTTGGGGCTTCAGCCGCCGTCGCCCAGCACCTCCTCCGGGGTCTGCAGGGCTGCGGTGTTGGGCCGGGAAAAGATGCCCCAGCGGCGGCCCCGGCCCCAGTCATAATCCACCAGCCGGCCCTGCTCATCCAGGTCCAGGGTCAGGGCGAAGGGGAAGGCCCCTCCGGGAAGGCTGAAACGCAAGTCCACCCAGGTGGCGCTGATGGTGCCCAGGTGGCGCTCCACCGCCGCCAGCTGGGGGAAGCGGGCAAATTCCCGGAAGCGGTCCAAAAGCCAGGCCGCCTCCGGCGCCACCGGCGTCTCCAGCCGGCGCTCGGGCCAGCGCAGCACCACCGCCTCGGTGGGTGCCGCCCAGGAGACCTCCGGGGCCCGGGGCGGGAAGTCCGGCCGTACCGTCAGCTCCCGCCGCGGGTGATTCCCGGGGGCCGGATGGGAAACCCGCCCCGGCAGCTCCACAAAGGCCTGGCGCCATTCTCCGGGCAGGCTGGCCACCAGGTGCCAGCGCCGGGGCGAGAAGGGCTGGGGCAGGGCCGCCACCGCCTGGGCCTCCGGACCGAAGAGCCGACGGGCCGCCGCCAGGGCCTCCTGGTGATACCAGCCGCAGAGGCCCAGATAGGCGGTGGCCAGGAGCACCGAGACCGCCGCCGGCCAGACAGGGCTGCGGCGCAAAAAACCGGAGAGGAGGCCGGGGGCCAGGATCATCAGCAGGTAGATATCCACGATAAAGAGCAGGTCCAAGGTGTATTTCTGCCGGCTGAAGGGGCTTAGGAGCTGGGTGCCGTAGGAGGTGGCGGCGTCCAGCAGCAGGTGGCTGGCCAGCACCGCCAGGCCCACAAGCACCGTGGGGGTGAACCAGCGGCGGCCCCCCAGTCGCCAGGCCACCAGCCCTCCCAACAGGGCCCAGATGGGGAGGGCAAACAGGGAATGGGTGAGACCCCGGTGGTGCCGGAGGTAGCTCACCCGGTCCAGGAACAACAGGACAAAATCCAGGTCCGGCAGGAGGGCGAACCCCACCGCGGCGGCCGCCGCCACCCGGGGGGCGGGGCTTTGGATGAGGCGGGAGAGGCCGACTCCCGCAGCGACATGGGTCAACGGATCCATAGCTCAGCCTTGGGCCGGTTGCCAGCCGTATTCCGGAAAATGGCGCATCAGGTCCGCCTTGAGGGCCAGGGCGCTGGGGTAGCGCTCCCGGGGGTCTTTTTTCAGGCACTTGAGGATGATGGCCTCCAGTTCCGGCGGGAGGTCCGGATTGAGTTCCCGGGGCGGGGTGGGTTCCTGCTCCAGGATGAGGTCGATGAGGAATTTCTCATTGTCGCTGTAAAAGGGGAGTTCGCCGGTATAAAGCAGGTACATGATGACCCCGATGGCCCAGATGTCGCTCCGGAGTTCGCTTTCGCCCATGATCTGCTCCGGGGCCATGAAGGGCCGGGAGCCCACCATGGTGGCGCTGATGTCCTTCTCTTTCAGGATCTTGGCGGCGCCATAGTCCAGGAGTTTCAGACGGCCGTCCTCCTGGATGATGATGTTGCCGGGCTTGATGTCCCGGTGCATGATGCGGTGGCGGTGGGCGTGGGCCACCACGTCGATGAGCTGCAAAATGATGTTTTCCGCCACGTGCTCCGGCACTTCCTGGGTGAGGAGCTCATCCAGGGTACGGCCGGACACATATTCCTGGATGAGGACCACCTTGCCGTCATCCTCCACCACCTCCTCCAGGCGGATGATGCCGGGGTGGGGGGCGAGCTTCCGGCAGATGGCCGCCTCCTTGCGGAACTTGGCGTTGGCCGCCTTGCTGTAAGGGATCTTGGCCACAAAGAGGCGCTCCTCCCCCACCGCTTCGGTGTCCCGCACCAGCCAGACCTCCCCGAAACTCCCCTGCCCCAGCTTTTTCAGCTTCTCGTAGCGCCCCCCCACCAGGGGGGTCATGGAGAGCAGGGCCAGATAGTCCTTGGCCACCGGCAGGAAATGCTCCACCAGGGTTTTCAGGGCCCGCTTCAGGGGCGAGGGCACCCCCACCTGCTGCACCTGAAAGCTGGCCACCGCCTCCCGGGGGGAGGTGGGGGTGAGGGCCCGCAACAGCACGATGACGGGTTCCCCGGTCTTTTTCTTCAGAGTCACCTTGACCGCGCCGGTGGCGGCGGGTTCCGCCAGGAGGCGGAAGAAGCGCTCCTGATCGGCGGCCGAGGCAAAGAGGGCCTGGGCGGGAACCCCCTGGCTTTCCCGGGGGGTGTACCCCAGGAGCCGGGTGAGGGCCGGGTTGAGGCGGCAGGCGTGACCCTGACGGTCGCAGGTGAGGAGGGCCTCGGCATGGTGGCCGAAGAGCCGGTCGAACTCGGCCCGGGAGGCCAAAAGCAGGTCCTCATCCCGCTTCAGCTTGAGGAGCACCGCCACCCGGGCCAGCACCTCCTCCGCCCGGAAGGGGGGCACCAGAAATTCATCGGCCCCCAGGCTCAGAACTTGGGCCGCGGCCGCCTCGCTGAACTCCGGCAAGGCCGCCAGCAGGGGCAGCCGCCGCTCCCCGGCCGCAGCCCGGGCTGCGGTGATCAGTCCCGGGAGCCGGTGTTCCGGGGCGGCCAGTACCACCAGGTCCGGGCAGTGCCGCCGCACCTCCTCCGCCAGCTCGGTGGGGGAACAGGTGCGCACCTCATAGCCGCCGCCGCGCCCCACCTGGGCCAGGGACTCCCCCACGCCGGGGGGCTCGGCACAGATGAGCAGGTGACCGCAGGGGGCCGGGGTGTCGGTCATGGGTCTTGCCGCCACGGCGTCAGGCATGGGTGGACGTATGCCGTCATTGTCCCACGACGGCGGGTCCTTGGCAAGGCCACCGGCGGCTGGGGCCGCCTCAGGGGAAAAGCCTCATGAAGTATTAATGCTTTTTGCATGAAAATATTACAGAATGAACATATCCTGTTTACCCAAGTGGTGCTGTCCGGCAGGGGCGCCAGGAAAGCTGCGGTCTCCCACTCTCTTCCGGGAGGGAGGCGGGAACAAGGGAGCGGGGCCGGATTTTCCCTCTCCGCCCTGCCTCGGGAAAAACCCCGGGTTTTTGCCCTTCCTGGTCCAGACACGGTCAGCAATACGGTGTCCAGGTCCGGGAGGCCCGCGTCCCGGGCTGCGGCGCCGGCTCTTCCGAACCTCCGGCGGTGCGGGCCATCGCCGGGCGGACAGCACTTATGACCCCACAAGAGGCAGGAAAGCGGCATGCCCAAGGAAACCGTCCTGGCGGTGGAAGACGAAGAGGATATTCTCGAGCTGTTGCGCTACAACCTCACCAAGGAAGGCTATCATTTCATCGGAGTCACGTCGGGGGAGGAGGCCCTGCGGCGCCTGCGGACCGAGACCCCCAACCTGGTGCTCCTGGACCTGATGCTGCCGGGAATGGACGGCCTGGAGATCTGCCGCCGTCTCAAACAGGATCCCAAAACCCAGAACCTGCCGGTGATCATGGTCACCGCCAAGGGCGAGGAGGCGGACGTGGTGGCCGGCCTGGAGCTGGGGGCGGATGATTACATCACCAAGCCTTTCAGCCCCCGGGTGCTTCTGGCCCGGGTGCGGGCGGTGCTGCGGCGGCGCCGGCAGGCGCCCCCGGATGAGGCGGCGCCCCTGCAGATCCACGAGCTGGTGATTCACCCCGGTCGCCACGAAGTGCTGGTCCACGGGCAGCCGGTGGAGCTCACCGTCACCGAATTCCGCCTCCTGCATTTCCTGGCCCGACGGCCCGGCTGGGTCTTCACCCGCTCCCAGATCGTCAGCGGGGTGCACGGGGATGACTACCCGGTGAGCGACCGCTCCGTGGATGTGCAGATTGTGGGCCTGCGCAAGAAACTGGGGGAGGCGGGCAAATATGTGGAAACGGTGCGCGGGGTGGGGTACCGTTTCCGGGAGTGAGTCCCCATGAACACACTTCTTCCGGCCCTCACCGGCAGTTGAGGGGGAGGTCATGCGCCCCCGCCGACTCTTCACCCAGCTGACCCTGTCCTTTCTGGCCGTGGCGGTGCTGGGGGTGGCAGCCGCTACCTGGATTTCCACCCGCATCTGGCGCCACTTTCTTTTGACCCAGACCAATGCCGATCTGGAGGCCCAGGCCCGGTTTCTGGCGCATATCGCCCGGGAGCGCTGGAGCCGGCCGGAGAATCTGGACGACCTGTGCAAGAAGGTGGGGCGGGCCACTGGCGTCCGCCTCACCCTGGTGGCGGCGGACGGCCGGGTGCTGGGGGATTCCCTGAGAGACCCCGCCGCCATGGAGAATCATGCGGACCGCCGGGAGATCCAGGAGGCCGTGCGCGGGCGGGTGGGGGTGCATGCGCGCCTCAGCCCCACCGTGGGCCTGCCCATGACCTATGTGGCGGTGCCCATTACGGAGGACGGAAGGACCATCGGCGTGGCCCGAGCGGCCCTGCCGGCCACCGCAATGAAGGCCCCTGTCCGGCAGGTTTACCTTCAGGTCTTGGTGGGGGCCTTGATCATCCTGGGCCTGGCCGCCGGCCTCAGCCTGTGGCTCTCCCGCCGCCTCACCCGCCCCTTGGAGGAGATCCGTCGCGGGGCCGAGCGCCTGGGACGGGGGAATCTCAGCCTGAAGCTGCCCACCCCGGAGGTGGAGGAGCTGGTGAGCCTGGCGGACGCCCTCAATTCCATGGCCGAGCAGCTCAATGAGCGCATTACCACCATCCAGGAGCAGCGCCGGGAGCAGGAAGCCATCCTGGCCAGCATGGTGGAGGGGGTCCTGGCGGTGGACCCCCGGGGACGTCTGCTGTCCTTCAATCGCGCCGCGGCCGCCCTCCTCAATCTCGCCCCGGAGATGGTGGGCCGCAATATCACCGAGGTGGTGCGCAACCCCGACCTGCAGTGGTTCGTCACCCGGGCCCTGGCCGCCACCGAGCCGGTGGAGGGGGAGGTGACGGTGCGGGAGGACGAAGAGGAGCGCATCCTGCAGGCCCACGGCACCACTCTGCGGGACTCCCGGCAGGTGGTGCTGGGGGTGCTCATCGTCCTCCATGACATCACCCGCCTGCGCCGCCTGGAGATCGCCCGCCGGGATTTTGTGGCCAATGTCTCCCATGAACTCAAGACCCCCGTCACCTCCATCAAGGGCTTCGTGGAAACCCTGCTGGAGGGCGCCCTCCAGGACCCCCAGCATGCCGAGGAATTCCTGAAGATCATCAGCCGCCAGGTGGAGCGCCTGCATCAGATCATTGAAGACCTTCTCAGCCTGTCCCGCATCGAGCAGGAGGCGGAGCAGGGGCGCATCATCCTGCACGGCCGGCGGCTGGGGCCGGTGTTGCGGGCCGCCCTCCAGGCCTGCAGCGATCGGGCCCGGGACAAGGAAATCACTCTGGAGCTCTCCTGCCCCGAGGACCTCCGGGCCCGCCTCAATGACACCCTCCTCGAGCAGGCCCTGGTGAACCTCATCGACAACGCCATCAAATACAGCGGCCCCCAGAGCCGGGTGCAGATCGAGGCAGCCAAAGAAGACGGCTGGGTGGCGGTGAGGGTGCGGGATCAGGGCATCGGCATCCCCAAGGAGCATCTGCCCCGCCTCTTTGAGCGCTTCTACCGGGTGGATCCCGGCCGCAGCCGCAAGGCCGGCGGCACCGGCCTAGGACTGGCCATCGTCAAGCACATCGCCCAGGCCCACGGCGGCAAGGTGACGGTGGAGAGCACCCCCGGTCAGGGCAGCGTCTTCACCCTGCTGTTGCAGCCGGATTGAGCCGCGGCGGGCCGATCACCCCCCTCACCCCACCTCGTCCGGGAGACCCCGCAGCCATACCGCGGCCCCGGCCCCGCAAGGTCCGGTCGGACTGCGCCGGTGGGGCGGGGAGATGTCCCGGGTGTGGCTTTCGCAAGGGAGGATCAGCCGGCCTCTTGCCGGGGGCGGCGGTAATACAGCAGGAGGACGCCGCTGGTGAGGGAGACCACCAAAGCAAAGACCTGGGTGGCGGGAAAGGCCCCAAAGAGGACGGGGCCCCGGTAATCCAGAGGGTGACGCACGAATTCGGTGAGGAAGCGCACCAGACCCGCCAGGCAGAAGTACACCAGAGTGAGCTGGCCCTCATAGCTTTTGCGGGTGCGCAGGTAATAGATCACCCCGAAGACCGGCAGCAGGAGCAAGGCCTCATAGAGCTGGGAGGGGTGCAGCGGCACCCGCAAGGGGCACAGGGTCTCGGGGTGGGTGAAGGTCACCGCCCAGGGAAGGTCGCTCTCGCTGCCGTAACAGCAGCCCGCCATGAAGCAGCCCACCCGCCCCAGGGACTGGCCCACGGGCATCCCCACCGCCAGGGCGTCGAAGGTGGTGCGCCACGGCAGCTGGTGGCGGCGCATGTAGTAGAAGGCCACCAGAAAAGCCAGGACCAGGCCCCCCTGGAACACCAGACCCCCCTTCCACAGGGCCACGATCTCCCAGGGTTTTTTCAGGAAGGTGTCCAGCTCCAGCAGGACGTACAGCAGCCGGGAGCCCACCAGGGCGGCCACGATGATATAGAGGCAGAGGTCATAGAACTGGGCCACCGGCAGGCCCACCCGCCGGGCCTCCCTGCCCGCCAGCCAGATGGCGGTGAGGAAGCCCAGGGCCAGAAAGAAGCCATAGGTGAACAGGCGGATGGGACCCAGTTCAATGAGGATGGGATGCATGCTCGCCCTGCTCTTCGGTGAAGATGACCCAGATCAGCAGCCCGGCTCCCAGGCAGATGAGGGAGTCGGCCACATTGAAGGCCGGCCAATGGTAGCGGCCCAGGTAGAAGTCCAGAAAGTCCACCACTTCGCCCAGACGCAGCCGGTCCAGGAAATTTCCCAGGGCCCCGGCCAGGATGAAGCTGTAGCCCAGGGCGGCGCCCCGGGAGTCTTTGGGCAGCCGGTACCACAGGTAGCCCACCACGGCCAGCACCGCCAGGGTGGAAAGCACAAAAAAGAGCCAGGCCACCTCCGGGGACAGGGTGGAGAGCAGACCGAAGGCCGCGCCCCGGTTGCGCACATGCACCAGATTGAAAAACCCCGGGAGGACCGGCTTCACCGTGCCCACGGGAAAGCGGGTGTCCACCAGATATTTGGTGAGCTGGTCCAGCCCCACCCCGAGGAGGAGGGTGCCCAAGAGGATCAGGCCCTTGCGGTTCACTTCGGTCAGACCCCCAGCACCTCACGGCAGAGCCGGCAGAGGTGCGGGTGCGCCGGATCCTCCCCCACCCCGGGGCGGTGATACCAGCAGCGGACGCATTTCCCTCCCGGCGCCGGCTCGATTTTCACCGTCAGCCAGGGAAGCTCCACCCCCGGCCGGCCGTCCGGCAGCGGCCCGGCCACGATCTCCAGATGCTCCACCTGAGCCAGGGTTTTCAACTCCTCCCGCTGCTGTTCAAGCCCGGCCAGGCGGGCGGCCTCCTCTGGGGCCACCCCCAGGACCACCCGGGCCTCCGGCGCGGCCGACACCACCTTGCCCTTTTTGGCCAGGTCCATCTCCCGGTTGATCTCCGCCCGCACCTGAAAGAGGAAGTCGTATTTGGCCAGCAGGGTCTCATCGGGAAAGCCGGGCAGGGCGGGGGGGAAATCGGCCAGGTGCACACTCTCCGGCCGTCCCCTCCCGGGGAGATGCCCCCAGGCCTCCTCCGCGGTGAAGGAGAGGATGGGGGCCAGCAGCCTCAGGAGGTATTCCAGCAGGTCCAGAAGCGTGCTCTGGGCGCTGCGCCGGGCCGGGCTGTCGGGCTTGAGGATGTACAGCCGGTCCTTCAGGATATCCAGGTAGATGGCGCTCAGCTCCACCGCGCAGAACTGGTGCAGGCGGTGGAAGACCAGGTGGAATTCATAGTCCAGATAGGCCTTCCGCACCCGCTCGGTGACCTGGGCCAGCCAGGAGAGGGCCAGGCGGTCCAGTTCCTCCCGGGCGGCCAGGGGCACATAATCCCGGGCCGGGTCGAAGTCCGGCAGGTTCCCCAGCATGAAGCGGATGGTGTTGCGGAAGCGGCGGTAGGCGTCCGCCAGCTGCTGCAGGATGGCGGGGGAGAGGCGCACATCGTCCCGGTAGTCCTCGGCGGTGACCCACAGCCTCAGGATTTCCGCCCCGTATTGGGCGATGATCTCCTGGGGGGAGATGACATTCCCCAGGGATTTGGACATCTTGCGGCCTTCGCCGTCCACCACGAAGCCGTGGGTGAGGACCGCCCGGTAAGGGGCCACCCCCCGGGTGCCCACCGCGGCCAGGAGGCTGGAGTGGAACCAGCCCCGGTGCTGGTCGGAGCCCTCCAGATACAGGTCCGCCGGGAAGCCCAGGTCCGGGTCGGCCTCCAGCACCCCGGCGAAGCTCACCCCGGAGTCGAACCAGACGTCTAGGATGTCCGTCTCCTTGCGGAAGGCGGTGCCGCCGCACCCGGGGCAGGTGGTGCCCGGGGGCAGGAGCAGGGCCGCGTCTTCGGTGAACCAGAAGTCCGCCCCCTCCTGGGCCACCCGGGCCAGGAGGCGCTCCAGGATCTCCGGGGTGAGGAAGGCGCCGCCGCAGCCCTGGCAGTGGAAGGCCATGATGGGCACCCCCCAGGCCCGTTGCCGGGAGATGCACCAGTCAGGGCGGTTTTCCACCATGTGGTAGATGCGGTCCCGGCCCCATTTGGGAATCCAGGTGACCTTGTCGATGCAGGTGAGGGCCTTGCGCCGCAGGTCGTTTTTCTCCAGGGAGATGAACCACTGCTCCGTGGCCCGGAAGATGATGGGCTGTTTGCAGCGCCAGCAGTGGGGGTAGCTGTGGGTGGCGACTTCAGCCTTCACCAGGCGGCCCCGGTCCCGTAAGAGGGCGATGATGCCCTCGTTAGCCTCCCAGACGTTCTGACCGGCAAACTCCGGGACCTCCCGGGTGAAGCGGCCGTGGTCGTCCACCGGCGAGTAGGGGGAAAGGCCGTATTTCAGGCCGCTGTCGTAGTCCTCCTGGCCGTGCCCCGGCGCGATGTGCACCAGACCAGTGCCGGCGCTCAAGGTGACATAATCGGCCAGGATGACCCGGGAATCCCGATCGAGCCAGGGGTGCCGGCACCAGAGCCCCTCCAGGTCCCGGCCCCGGCGGGTCTCCAGGATGTCTCCCGTCAGCCCCAAGTGGGCCAGCAGCCCCGGGGCCAGATCCGCGGCCAGGACCAGGAGCTCCTCCCCCACCTGCACCGCGGCGTACTCAAAGTCCGGATGCACGGCGATGGCCAGATTGGCAGGCAGAGTCCAGGGCGTGGTGGTCCAGATGACCAGGGCGGCTTTAGGGGCCCGGGCCAGAACCGGCCAGGCACTCTGCACCACCGGGAATTTCACGTAGATGGAGGGGGTGCGGTGCTCTTCGTACTCCACCTCGGCCTCGGCCAGGGCGGTGAGGCAGGTGGCGCACCAGTGCACCGGCTTCTTGCTGCGATAGAGGGCGCCGTTGAAGAAGAACTTGCCGTATTCCTTCAGGATGGCGGCCACATAGGCCGGGCGCATGGTGAGGTAGGGGTGCTCCCAGTCGCCCAGCACTCCCAATCGCCGGAATTCCTGGCGCTGGATGTCGATGAATTTTTCGGCGTACGCCCGGCAGCGCTGACGCACCTCCACCTGGGAGAGGGTGAGGCCCTCGGCCTTGAGCTCCTTGTCCACCTGGTGCTCGATGGGCAGGCCGTGGCAGTCCCAGCCCGGCACAAAGGGGCAGTCCCAGCCCATCATCTGCCGGGACTTGATGATGATGTCCTTGAGGATCTTGTTTAAGGCGTGGCCCAGATGGATGTGGCCATTGGCGTACGGGGGGCCGTCATGCAGCAGGAAGCGGGGCCGGTTCAAACCCTTGACCCGGAGGCGGCCGTAGAGGTCCAGCTCCTGCCAACGGCTCAGAATCCCGGGCTCCCGCCGGGGGAGGTCGGCCTTCATGGGAAAATCGGTGCGGGGGAGATTGAGTGTGGCCTTATAGTCCATCCGCCCAGGGCCTCCGTCACAGGTTCAAAGGGTAAGGATACCCCAATCGCCAAAAAAAGCAACCGAACCGGCAGGAGGAGGGGCAAAACGGGCAGGGCCCCGGTTCAGGTCCGGACGGCGGCGGCAGGGGACTCCGGGCGATCCCGCCCGGCGGCGGGGGCGGGGTCGGGGAGGGTGAGGGCCGGGCGCTTCAGGTGGCGGCCCACCAGTTCCAGGTATGAGCGAGTCTCGGCGGGCAGACGGCCGCCCCGTTCCAGGTTGGCGGGCCCCCAGTTGTAGGCGGCCAGGGCCAGGGCCACATTGCCCCGGTACCGGGCCAGCATCTCCTTGAGATAGCGGGTGCCGCCGTCGATGTTTTCCCGGGGGTCATAGGGGCGGCGCACCCCCAGGTCCCGGGCGGTGCCCGGCATCAGCTGCATGAGGCCCATGGCGCCGGCCCGGGAGGTGGCCCAGGGGTTGAAGTTGCTCTCCACCTTGATGACGGCCCGGATGAGGTCTTCGGGAACGCCATGCTTGCGGGCAGCCTCCCGGATGAGGCCGTCATAGACCTGGGGGTCCGGCCGGGAACCGGCTCGACCGGCTCCTCTCCTGAGCAGGCCTTCCGCTTCGGCCTGGAGAGACCGTCCCCCCCCTGGGGCACCGCCCCGCCCCGGCCGGCTGGGGGCGGTCCGGTATCCCGGCCGCAGAAACAGGGCGGCAAGGCGCGGGTCGCTCAGGCGGCCCACCATCCGGGCGGAGGGAAAATCCTGCCGGGTCAGGCCGGCGGTGCGGGTCAGGCCTTGCCGGGCCTCCAGGGTCTGGGACAGGATTGCGGCAAACCGGGGAGCCCCGGGAGCGGCAGCCGGGAAGGAGGCAGCCCGGGAAGGGGCGGTCCCGGAGGCGTACGGCCGCCGCAGGGAGGCAAGAGCCATCTGGGGGGGTATCCCGGCGCGGTGCAGCATGCCTGTTTCCGAAGCAAAAGGTATGCCGACCCTGAGGTCCCCAGGCAAAAATGGCGGCAGGCAGGGCCGGCCCACCCCTGCGGGACCCCCGGTAGGCCGAAAAACCGGACCCGTCCGGGCTGCGTTCCCCACCCGGCCCGGCGGGCCGGGGGAAGCCTCGGCGGCGGTCCCGGCAGCCCCCAGTCGGGCCCTGACCCCTGGCCGGCGCCGGACCTGGGGCCTCACCACCACCGGGGCGGAAGGCGGGAGCCCTTTCCCGTGCGCCTCCCCGCCCCGGGATTTGCCGGAAACCGACGGGCGACTATCCCCAGACCGTGCCAGGCCGGTGGGAACCCCGGGGTCGGCACAGCAACCAGGCCTGGGACTTCCACCCCCTCCCCGGCGCCCGGCCCGCTGGTTCCCGGCAGCACGGCGGAAAAACGGCAACTCCCCCGGCTCCCAGGGACTGTCATTGACATTATTCCCCGGCCCCAGGGGTAGCTAAAAATCACTGACATTCTTTCCCGGCCCCCTGGGACTGCCGGTCATACACCCGGACGGGATAAACATCCTGGATATTCCCCCCCGCCCGCAGTGACTGCTCGGAAGCGGCCGGCACCCCCCTTTTGGTGGCGCGTAATCACCCCCCCGCAGGGACGGCTCTCCCCGGCGGGCGCTGCCTTTCTCCCCCCCGGGCTAAAACCCGAGGCTGGCCAGAAGTTCGTTGACGGCCTCCTGGTCCAGGGGTTCCTGGCTGGGGGTTTCGGGGCCGTGGACCGGGTTGGCGGTTTCCGGGTCCGGGTGGCCCAGCATGCGCACCAGCTCCTCCTGGGCCAGGGCCTCCCCTTCCTGGAGGGTGATCTCCTGGCCTTCGCTCTTCAGGCGCAGTTTGTTGCCGATGGCGATGAGCAGGGTGAGGACCAGGACCTGCACCTGGCGCAGGATCTTCAGGACCTTGAGCAGCCGCTGGCCGGAGAGGTCCTGGAAGGACAGGGCTTCGGTGATGCGGGCCAGGGAATCCCGGATGCGGCCGGTGGCGGCCAGGGCGGCCATGGTGCGGTCGGCCGCCAGAGGGGGCTCGGGGGCCTGCCCTGCCACAGACTCCAGCAGCGGCTCCAGTTCCGCCAGGAAGGTCTGCCAGCGCGCTTCCGGGCCGTCTTCCGGGGGGGAGGCGGGGGCCGGGTTCAGGGAGCCCTCCAGGGGGATGGCGGCCATGGGGAAGATCTTGCCGGCGGAGGCCAGAAGCTTGGCGATCAGTTCCTTGGCCCGGGCCTCCCGGCAGTGCTCCTGCAGGGCCAGGAGCACCTGATCCACCGGGAGCTGATAAAAGCCGTCCTCCACCGGCGCCTGGGCCGCCAGCCGGCTGAGGGCCGCCTCCGCCTCCGTCACCCCGAAGAGCGCGGCGTGTTGGGCCACCAGGGATTTGAGGTGGGGTTTCACCGCTTCGGTGCCGCAGAACTCGAGAAGCATCTGCAGGGTGTCGGCCAGGCTGACGGCCACGGCCGGGCCCTCAGGGGCGACGGGAGCCGGTCGGCAGGTGCTCAGGTAATCGCCGAATTCCCGGGCCGCGGCCTTGACCCGGGTGACCAGGTCCTGGCCCCGATCATGGGGCGGGGCCGGGGGCTCCTCCGATTGAGCCTGAGGGGTGAGGAGGCGCTCCACCACCTGGCAGTCGCTCCGGATCTGCTCCACCAGGTCCAGGATGTCCAGGGTGGCCCGCTCCGTCATGGCCAGCACGTCATTGAGCTGGTGCCGGGCCTGGTCCAGCCGTTCCCCGGGGGAGGTGCCGGCGCTTTGGATGACCTCCTCCAGGGAGAGATCCTGGATGGAGAGGTGGATCTCCTTGGCCAGGCGGCCCAGGCCGGCATAGATCTCTTCGGAGGCCTGCCGGTAGAAGGCCGCCTCCTGGGCCAGGGAGTGGGACTCGCCGCTCGAGGTCCCGGGCAGGGCAGGGGGGCTGGCCGCTGCCGGCCCGGCCCCGGCCAGGGGGAGATCCCCCTTGAGGCGCACATTCATGGTGATGCCGTTCAGCCGGAGGCTGAAATCCCCGGCCCCCATCTCCAGGGTGAGTTCAAGCTGCCGTTCCTGGGACATCTCCTGGTTCCCTCATGCCCGGGGGCGTGGCCACAGGCGGGTTTTTCCCCCTCATCGTCTTGGGGACCGGAAAACTTGAGGGCCCTGTTGGCCTCAGGAAAAAAAATGATGTTGGAGGCGGTCACGCCCAGGAAGGATTCCCTGCGGGCGAAAAAAAAAGCCGGAGGCGACCTCCGGCTTCCGTCTCCCGGGTCGGTCCGGGGGGCTACATTTTCAGTTCGTCCCGGGTCTTGGCCACCGCGGCGGCGGATTTCTTCAGGAGTTCCTCTTCCTCGGGGGTGAGTTTCAGGGGGATGATCTTCTCCACCCCGCCGGCCCCCAGCACCACGGGCACGCCGAAGAACAGGTCCTTCAGCCCGTACTCCCCGTCCAGGTAGGCGGACACCGGCACCACCCGCTTGTGGTCCTTGAGGATGGCGGCGGCCATCTGCACCGAGGCCGCGGCGGGGGCATAGTAGGCGCTGCCGGTCTTGAGCAGGGCCACGATCTCCCCGCCGCCCTTCTTGGTGCGCTCCACCAGGGCCGCAATACGCTCCGGGGGCAGCAGCTCCGTCAGGGGGATGCCGCTCACGTTGGTGGCGCTCACCACCGGCACCATCTCATCCCCGTGCCCCCCCAGCACCATGGCCTGGATCTCCTCCACCGCGCAGCCCAGCTCCATGGCGATGAAGCAGCGGTAGCGGGCGGTGTCCAGGATGCCGGCCATCCCCATGACCCGCTCCCGGGGGAAGCCGCTCACCTTGTAGGCCACATAACACATGGCGTCCAGGGGGTTGGAGACGATGATGAGAAAGGCGTTGGGGCTTTTGGCCACCACCTGCCGGGTGACCTCCGCCACAATGTTCTTGTTGGTGTTGATCAGATCCTCCCGGCTCATCCCGGGTTTGCGGGCGATGCCCGCAGTGATGATGACCACATCCGAGTCGGCGGTGGGGCCGTAGTCGTTGGCGCCCACAATCTCCACGTTGAACCCCATGATGGGGCGGGCCTGCATCAGATCCAGGGCTTTGCCCTGGGGCATGCCTTCCACCACGTCCACCAGGACGACGTCCGCCAGTTCCTGGGCCGCGGCCCAGTGAGCGGCGGTGGCCCCCACATTGCCGGCGCCCACGACGGTGAGTTTCGGTCGCGCCATGCGATCTCCTCCGATAGGCTCAGGGATGACTGAAGCTGGCAGGGGACAGGGCCGGGTCGCAGCCCGGACTGCCGCCCCCGTGAAGCACGCTTTTATATAGACTTTTTTCTCATGGGGGCGCAATGAATTTGAGGGGGGCGCGGCCGGGATTTTTTGCCGGGAGGCCCGGGAGAGCGGTCCTTCCTCGCCCACCTATCCCCTCAAGGCCCCAAGGGGTGGGGGAGGGCAGGGCTCTGTGACCCCTGGACCCCTTCCCTGGATAACCTTATCCACAGCCTGCCAGGGCCTCCCTCCCCGACTCCCTCCTGCGGCGGCGGCAGGCGCCGGATTGACAGGGGAGGCGGGGGTTTTTATAATGGCGCCAGATTTTCCGGGACCTTCCATGCGGCTGGGCGTGTATCTCAAGGCGATGCGGCTGCCGTTCCTCACCGGCTCCCTGATGCCGGTGGCCGCGGCGGCGGCCCTGGCGTATCTCCACCAGGGCACCCTGAACGGGCGGCACCTGCTCCTCACCGCCCTGGGGGTGGCGGCCCTGCACACCGGCGGCAATCTCATCAACGATTATTACGACTCCTTCGGCAGCGACCCCCTCAATCCCTTCGAGAGCCCGTACAGTGGCGGCAGCCGGGTGATCGTGCGGGGGGAGCTCTCCGCGGCCGCGGTGCGGCACCTGGCCTACGGTTTTCTGGCCCTGGGCGCGCTCTGCGGCCTGATCCTGATAGGGGCCGGCCGGCCCCACGTGGCGGGGGTGGGCCTGGCGGGCCTGCTCTTTGCTTACCTCTACTCCGCCGCGCCGGTGCAGCTCATGAGCCTGGGGCTGGGGGAGCTCACCATCTTCCTGGCTTTCGGGCCGGTCCTGACTCTCGGCACCTATTACGTCCTCACCGGCGCCTTCGCCGGAGTGGGTCTGGCGGTGGGCCTGCCCTTGGCCTTCCTCATCACCGCCATTCTCTGGATCAATGAATTTCCGGATCTGGAGGCGGATCTGGCGGCAGCCAAGCGCCACCTCATGAGCCGCGTGGGCCTGCGGGCCGCCCGCTGGGTCTATGGCGGCCTCATGCTGGCGCCCTTTGTCAGCCTCCTCCTCCTCATCGAGGTCTGGGGGTTGCCGCCGCATCTCCTGGCCTGCCTGGTGGCCCTGCCGGGGGCGCTGCGGGCCAGCCGCCTGGCCTTTTCCCTGGATCCCCGGCAGGAGGAGTTCATCGGCCTGCAGGCCCTGACCATCAGGACGCATTTCCTCTTCGGCCTCAGCCAGACCCTGGCGCTCCTGTACGCCGCCTGGCGGGGTTAGCGGCCGGAGGCCCCGGGATGACCGCCTTCCTGCGCCCGGAAGTGAGCCTTGTGCCCCTGGTCCGCACTTTGGTCTCTGCCTTTCTCCTCGGCGGGGCTATGTCAAGGTGGGCGGCGGTGGCCAGGATCTCTCTCCGGGGCAGGCGTAGGAGGCAGGGTGGGGCCTCTGTAGTGTCCTCTCCCTGGAGGCCCGGGGGCGGGGCCTGACGCCGGGGGGGGCCGCGGCCGGGGTTGCGGTGGGGGCGATACGGCTGCGGGGGAACCCATTCTCTTCCTGCCCGCCGGCCGGAGCGTCTGGGCGGGTACCAGGCCAGGTGCCCTGGACATCCGGCCGGATTCACACCTGACGTCACGGAAGGGACATAACATGCCTGAGATGGAATCTTCCCCGGTCCTGGTGGAAGTCACCCGGGGGCCCCTGGTGGAGAGCCGCCACCGGGGTCAGCTGGCGGTGGTGGATGCCCGGGGCCGCCTCACCCGGGCGCTGGGGGATCCGGAGGTGATGCTCTGCCTGCGTTCCCTGGCCAAGCCCTTTCAGGCCCTGCCGGTGCTCACCACCGGCGCCGCCCAGGCCTTTGGCTTCGGCCCCGAGGAGCTGGCCCTGTTCAGCGGGTCGCTGTCCGGCCAGGAGTTTCATGTCGCTCTGGTGAGCCGGGTGCTGGCGCGCCTGGGGCTCAGCTCCGCCGATCTGCAATGCGGCGCCATGGCCCCCCTGCACCGGCCTTCGGCCCAGGCTCTGGCCCAGGCGGGGGAGAAACCCGGCCCCCTCCACCACACCTGCGCCGGCAAGCACGCCATGATGCTCGCCCTCTGCCGCCATAACGGCTGGCCCACCGCGGGTTACTACGAGGCGGAACATCCGGTGCAGCGCCTCATGCATCGCACCGTGGCCCAGGCGGCGGGCCTGAGCCCGGAGGAGGTGCCCCTGGCGGTGGACGGCTGTGGGGTGCCCACCTTTTACCTGCCCCTGAAACACGCGGCCCTGGCCTTCGCCCGCCTGTCCACGGCACCCCCGGGCAGCCCGGAGGCCCTCATCCGGGAAGCGGCGCTGGCCCACCCCCGCCTCATCGCCGGAGAGGGCCGCCTGGAGACCATTCTCATGGAGCAGCTCCCCGGGAGGGTCTTGGCCAAGACCGGGGCCGAAGGGAGCTTCGCCCTGGCTCTGGTACGGGAGGGTCTGGGGGTGGTGCTCAAGATCGAGGATGGCGCCGCCCGGGCCCTCAATCCCGCCATCCTTGAGGCCGCTGACCAGTTAGGGCTGCTGGGCGAGGCCGACCGCCAGGCCTTGGCCGCCTACCGGATGCCGGTGGTGCGCGATCACCTGAAGCGGGAGGTGGGCCGCCTCCAACCGGTTTTCCCCCTTGCCTGAGGGGGCAGGGCCCCGCGCGGTCCGCCTGTCCCCCGCCCTGAGGGGCGAAGCCTTGATTCCTGCCGGGGGCGTGGTATAGTTCACCCCATAAGGGCACTTCACCCTGAGACTGCGGCGTCAGCACTGGGGGACCGGGGCGCGGGGAGCGGGTTTGCCTCCCCAAAAACGAAAACACCCTTCTCATCCCTGAGGCCCAGGCCGCCTCTGCCGGTCATGGGGGAGGGGAGGGGAAAGGGGTAGCGGTCCCTGGGCCCCTCCGCCCAGGCCGGGCGCAGCCGTCTCACCCCAGGGCCTGGGAGGCTGATCGGGAGATGAAGAACCTGTGGGCGCCGTGGCGCATTGAGTACATCCTGGGGCAGGACAAGCCTCCGGGATGCATTTTCTGCCCCTGGCCCGAGGAGAACCTGGCCGAGCGCCTGGTGCTGTTCAGCGGCCGGCTCACCCGGGTGATGATGAACAAGTTTCCCTATAACAACGGGCACCTCCTCATCTCTCCCCTCAGACATGTGCCCTATCTGGAGGACCTCACCCCGGAGGAGCTGCTGGACCTCCAGTTCAAGCTCCGGCATGCCATGCGCATCCTGAGGGAGACCATGCGGCCGGACGGCTTCAACATCGGCCTCAATGTGGGCACCGTGGCCGGGGCGGGGGTGGAGAGCCACCTCCATTGGCACCTGGTCCCCCGCTGGCTGGGGGACACCAATTACATCCCGGTCTTTGCCGAAGTGCGGGTGATTCCGGAACACTTCCGCCAGACCTACGAACGGTTGGCTCCCCATTTTCAGGCGCTTGCCGATGAGGATGTCCCATGCGCTACGTCAAGCTGATCTTCTTCCTCCTGGTGGTTCTGCTGGCCATTGTCTTCATCGTTCAGAACCGGGTGGTCCTGGAGCACTCCTTTCAGCTGCGGTTTGACATCATGGTGCTGAAGGTCCAGACCGAGCTCATCCCCCTGTGGGTGCTGCTGCTGTTCGGGTATTTTCTCGGGGCCATCACCGCCTTTCTCTATTTCGTGGTGCACCACATCCGACAGCGCCAGACCATCCGCCATCTGCGGCAGAATCTGGAGGTCCTGGGCCAGGAGCTGAAGCGGGCCGGGGTGACGCCCGAGGGGCAGGGGGCGGCGGAGGCGACGGCCGCCTCCCACGACTAGCGCCCGCACGGAGGGTTCAGGCCCGGACGCCCTCCCGGCAAACACCCGCCGGAAGAGAGCCCATGCTGTGGACCGCGGCCGGATTGCGGCGAATGCCCTGACGTATGAGTGAGCCTCTACCGGAACGCCTCACCCCCATGCTCCGGCAGTATCTGGAGCTGAAATCCCGCCACCCGGAAGCCCTTCTCCTGTTCCAGATGGGGGATTTTTTTGAGCTCTTTTTTGAGGACGCCCACAAGGCCGCCGCGGCCCTGAACATCGCCCTCACCAGCCGCAGCCGGGCGGGAGAGGAGCGCATCCCCATGGCGGGCTTCCCCCTCCATGCCGCGGAGTCCTATATCCACCGGCTCCTGGAGCAGGGCTATACCGTGGTGGTGTGCGAGCAGACGGAGGACCCGGCCCTGGCCAAGGGGCTGGTGCGCCGGGAAGTGACCCGTATCCTCACCCGGGGCACGGTGGTGGACCCCGCCGCCCTGGACGCCCGCCGGGACCACTATCTCGCCGCGGTGGCGGCGGAGCGTCACCGCTGGGGGCTGGCCTATCTGTCCCTGTCCACCGGCGAGTTCAAGCTGACGCAAGGGGAGGCGGCCGAGGCCCTGGCCGACGAACTGGTGCGCCTCAAGCCCGCGGAGCTTCTCCTGCCCGAGGAGCGGGGGGAGGCGCTGGTGGCCGCGGCCCTCCAGCCTCTGGCCGCCCCGCCGGCCCTGCGCCGCCTGCCGGCTTTTGTGTTTGATGAAACCGGCGCCCGCCAGGAGCTGAGTCACGCCCTGGGGACCCTGTTTTTGGACGGCTTCGGGCTGGACCCCTTCCCCCTGGGGGTGACCGCGGCGGGGGCGATTTTGCGCTACCTCAAGGATTCCCTGCATCTGTCCCTGCCGCCCCTGGACCGGGTCACCCCCTATTCCCGGGGGGATTTTCTGGAGCTGGATGAAGCCACTCTCCGCCACCTGGAGGTCTTTGACAACTGGCGCACCGGCGGCCGGCAGGGGTCCCTGTGGGAAGCCCTGGACGCCACCGTCACCGCCATGGGCTCCCGCCAGCTGGCCCGCTGGCTGCGGCACCCCCTCAGGGACCCTGAGGCCATCGAGGCCCGGCTGGAGGCCGTGGAGCACTTTGTCACCCAGGCCCTGCTGCGGCAGCAGTGGCGGGAGGGGCTGAAGGGAGTGCCGGATCTGGAGCGCCTCACCGCCCGCCTGGGGTTGGGGCAGGCCACCCCCCGGGAGGTGGCCGCGGTGCGCCAGGTGCTGGGCCGCCTGCCGGAGCTCCGGGCCCTCTTCGCCGGCCCCCTGCCTCCTTTGGTGGCCGAGGCGGCGGCGGAGCTGGAGGACCTGGCGGATCTCCATGACCTCATCCGGCGGGCCCTGGTGGACGACCCCCCCGCTACTTTGGCGGCAGGTGGCGTCATCCGGGAGGGCTACGATGCCGAGCTGGATGAGCTCCTGCATCTGGCCCGGGGCGGCAGGGAATGGATGGCCCGTCTGGAAGAGGAGGAGCGCCGGCGCACCGGCATCGCCTCTCTGAAAGTGCGCTACAACAAGGTCTTCGGCTATTACATCGAGGTTTCCCGGCCTAATCTCCCCTTGGTGCCGCCGGACTACATCCGCAAACAGACCCTGGTGAACGCCGAGCGTTTCATCACGGCCGAACTCAAGGAGTATGAAGCCCGGGTCCTGGGCGCAGAGGAGGCCCGCCTCAAGCGGGAGCAGGAGCTCTTTTCGGACCTGCGCCGCCGGCTGGGGGAGGAGGCCCCGCGCCTGAGGAAAGTGGCCCGGGCCCTGGCCCGCCTGGACGCCTGGGCCGCATTGGCGGAGGTGGCCGCTGTGCGGCGCTACTGCCGGCCCCGTCTGGTGCCCGAGTCCCGGCTGGTCATCCGCCAGGGCCGCCATCCGGTCATCGAACGCCTGCTCCCCCCCGGCACCTTTGTGCCCAATGACCTGGAGCTGGATGACCGCCGCCGCCTGCTCATCGTCACCGGGCCCAACATGAGCGGCAAATCCACCATCCTGCGCCAGGCGGCCCTCACCGTGCTCCTGGCCCAGATGGGCTCCTTTGTGCCCGCCGCCGAGGCGGTGGTGGGGCTCACCGACCGCATCTTCACCCGGGTGGGCGCGGTGGATGACATCGGCCGGGGCCAGAGCACCTTTCTGGTGGAGATGCACGAAACCGCCCGCATCCTGCACCAGGCCACCTCCCGGAGCCTGGTGATCCTGGATGAGATCGGCCGGGGCACCAGCACCTTTGACGGCCTGTCCCTGGCCTGGGCGGTGGCGGAATTCCTCCACGACCTGGAGGGGGTGGGGGTGCGCACCCTCTTTGCCACCCACTACCAGGAGCTCACCCAGCTCAGCCGGGTGCGCCCCCGGGTCCACAACATCCAGGTGCTGGTCCAGGAGGAGGGGGGCGGGATCGTCTTTCTTCACCGCCTGGCGCCCGGCGCCGCCTCCCAGAGTTATGGCATCCAGGTGGCCAGGCTCGCCGGGGTGCCAGCCCCGGTCATCCAGCGGGCCCAGGAGATTCTGGAGAACCTGGAGGCGGGGAGCCTCGACCCCTTAGGCCTCCCCAAGCTGGCCCGGCCCCGGGGCCGGGGTCTGCCGGAGGGGGTGCAGCCGGATCTCTTCAGCCTGGCCGCCGGGGCCCCCCCGAAGGACTGAAGCCGGGAGCCCTCAGGTGGTCCCCCGGACCCGTGGGGCGAAGCGAGGGCCCGGGTCGGGGGAGAGGCCGGAGCGCCGGAGAAAGGGGCCGGTTGTTCGCCCGGCGCCGGCAGACCCGGGGGCGGGATCCTCGGGTTCCTGCACCTGAGGCCGCCAGGGCTAAGGGGCGCCCCCGTGGGCGCCTGCGGGGGGTCCATGAAAAAAACAAGCACAATCAGATGGTTAGCCGACCTGGGGGGAGAGGGCGGGGCGCGGCAATTTTCCTCTTGACAAGCCCGGCTAATTTACCAAAAATTAATATAGCTGAGCGGGAATAACTCAGTGGTAGAGTGCAACCTTGCCAAGGTTGAAGTCGCGGGTTCAAATCCCGTTTCCCGCTCCACGAAACAACTAATATCTTCAAGAATGCCCCGAAAAAGGTGTTGTTAGCAATTTTTCGGGGTTTTTGATTTAGTCCGGCTGGCTTCTCTAGATCCTGTCCAATCCTTTTCATCTTAGAGTTGAAATTAAAACTACAAACAGATGACGCAGCATCTAAGGCTCCCGGGTATGGTAAAACCATAGAAGCTAAATCAATTCATCAAGAAGTAAGCATGATAGATAAACCTTCAGTTACACACGATTTAACGA
>JAILZL010000034.1 GCA_023512475.1 Syntrophobacterales bacterium | reverse complement strand
AAAGGGCAGCGGGCGGTCTTCAACAGAAAGATGGACCAGAACCGGGGGATGCGGTGGGCCAGCTTCCGGCTGGGGTATTCCCTGTCACCCCCCCCAAAAAATCGAGCTGCGCCTCCTGGCCCTTTGCAGCGAACCGGCACGGTGGGATGGTCGCGGCCACACACCCCTCCCTTCCCCCGGGACCCTGCGGCGACAGCTTCCCTGGCGGGTCAGGTCAGGGCCAGAAGTTCGATGAATTTCTTCAGCACCTGGGGGTCATAAGCCGACCCATGGCGGCCGCGCCGCTCCCGCAGGGTATTGAGGGCGGTGAAGGGACTCAGCCGGGGGCGGTAGGGCCGATACAGGGTCATGCCGTCATAGGCCTCCAGAAGGCTGAGGTAGCGGCTCAAGGGGTGCTGTTTCTGCAAGGGCAGCCCCTGGGGATAGCCGGAGCCGTCCGCCAGTTCGTGGTGCTCCAGCACCAGACGGACGGTTCCCAGGGGCAGGGAGGCATTGCTCTTGAGGAGGCGGTAACCCAGGCAGGGGTGCTTCCGGAGCAGCTCCCACTCCTCGGGGGTCAGGGGCTCCGGTTTGTGAAGAATGTCCGGACTGATGCGGGTGAGGCCCACATCATGGAGGAGACCGGCCAGCCCCAGGGTGAGGCAGTCCTGGCGGGGCAGCCGGAGGAACGTCAGGAAGGCCACCCCGAGGACCGCCACATTCACCGAATGGGTGTAAAGGGTGTAGTCCTGGTAGAGCAGATCCCAGATCAGCTTCCAGGGCACGGCATCCCGTTTCAGGGCCGTGATGAGGAGCTGCAGGGCCTGTTTGGCCGGGGCCGCCGTCTGGTCCAACTGGGGGGACTGGAGGGCCAGGCGCAGAGAGAAATGCAGATGTTCCCGAAAGAGGACGAAATCCTGGGGGGACCATTCCTCCTCGGCGGCCCGGACCAGGAGGTGATTGTTCAGATAGGCCACCACCTGCGGGAGGAAGGTCTCCGGGACATAAACCCGGGTGATCCCCAGCTCCTGGAGCTTTTCCCGCCAGGGCCGGCAGAGCTCCGCCCCTTGCTCCAGGCTGAGAGTATAGGTGACGCCGCAGCCCGGCCCCGGGGTGACCTTGAGATACAGGGGGAAGGTGAGGGGTTCCCCTTCCAGCAACGCCTCCAAGGGCAGGGGGATGAAGGCGCGGTCTTCCTGTACCGGCCGCTTCCGGACTTTAAGATCCCGGTCCAGAATCTTCTGGGGGAGGGGGAGTGGAGTGGCATCCATCCGGACCATCTTGCCCCGCGTGGTGATATGCTGTCACCTTTACTTATCGGCTGTGAGGGATTATCCCTTGAGGAGATTTCTGTGATGGGAAGGGGGGAGAAGCGCGCCCGGGAAACGGGCTCCCGGGGCGGACGGGCGCGGTCCCTCCCGGGTCCCGCCCGGAGGGATGGCGGCGGTTTCCGGGAGGGATTCCCGGGCGGGCCGCCTCAGATATAGCTCAGCCAGTGCTGATAGCGGGGGTCCTGCCCCTTGACCACCGCGAAGAAGGCCTCCTGGAGCCGGCGGGTGATGGGTCCGGGGCGGCCGGAGCCGATGGTGCGGTTGTCCGCCTCCCTCACCGGGGTGATCTCCGCCGCGGTGCCAGTGAGGAAGGCTTCGTCCGCCAGGTAGAATTCGTCCCGGGTGAAACGCACTTCCTGGGTGGGGATCCCCAGATCGGCGGCCAGGGTGAGGACCGAGGCCCGGGTGATGCCCGGGAGAATGGCCCCCAACGGCGGGGTCTTCAGCACCCCGTCCTTCACCAGGAAGATATTTTCCCCGGTGCCCTCCGCCAGATAACCCTCGGTGTCCAGCAGCAGGGCCTCGTCGTACCCCGCCTGGATGGCCTCCCGTTTGGCCAGGATGGAGTTGACGTAGTTCCCCACCGCCTTGGCCTTGGTCATCATGACATTGACATGGTGGCGGGTGAAGGAGGAGGTCTTCACCCGGATGCCGTTTTTCAGGCCCTCCTCTCCCAGGTAGGCGCCCCAGACCCAGCTGACCACCGCCACCCGGACGGGACTGCCCTGGGGATTGATTCCCATCACCCCCTCCCCCAGGAACACCAGGGGGCGGAGATAAGCCTCCTTCTGGCCGTTGCGGCGCAACAGCTCCCGGCAGACCTCGCAGATCTGCTCCTGGGAGTAGGGCAGCTCCATCTGCAGGATGTGGGCCGAATCGTACAGACGCCGGATGTGCTCCGGAAGGCGGAAGATGGCGGTCCTGCCGTCGGCGCAGTGATAGGCCCGGATGCCCTCGAAGACCCCGAGGCCGTAATGCAGGGTGTGAGTGAGGATGTGCACCTGGGCCTGGTCCCAGGGGATGAAGTCGCCGTCCAGCCAGATCCAGTTTGCCTTCTCGACCATCAGCGTCTCCTTCACCGGCAAAATCCCCGGGCGCGCCCCCCGCTTTCGGGGCCGCCCCGGGCGCGCGTCTCCGTGGCCTTTGGCAGGTGGTGGAAAGGCCCTCTTTCCCGGAGCTGGGTGGGATGAGGCCGGCCGACTCTCCCGTCCGGCGAAGCCACATCCCTTTATGGGTTTGGGGCAGTGTCTGGGACTCTGGCCCTTTCCCCGAAATCATCTTTTGCAACAATCTGATAGATGGCCTTTTTACCGCAGAGGGGCGCTTTTGTCAAACCCCTGCCGGGGCCGTTGCCTGGGGCCCCCTTTCCCGTTACAATATGCCGATGCGAGATTGTAAAGACGGGGGCGGGCGATGACGGACAAACTCCGGGCCGGGGTCATCGGGGTGGGGTATCTGGGGCGTTTTCATGCGGAGAAGTTCGCCGCCCTCCCCGGGGTGGAGCTGGTGGGGGTGGCGGACCTCAGGCCGGAGCGCAGCGCCCAGGTGGCCGCCGCCCTGCACTGCCGGGCCTATGCCGACTACCGGGAGCTTCTGCCCATGGTGGAGGCGGTCAGCGTGGCCGCCACCACCCGGGAGCACTACCGCATCGTCAAGGACTGCCTCACGGCCGGACTGCACGTGCTGGTGGAGAAGCCCATCTGCGCCGCCCTGGAGGAAGCCCGGGAGCTGGTGGAGCTGGCCCGCCGCCAGGACCGCATCCTCATGGTGGGCCACCTGGAGCGCTTCCACCCCGCCATGCAGGAGCTGAAAAGTCTGGCCACCGCCCCGAAATTCATCGAAAGCCACCGCCTCGCCTTCTTTAAAGAACGGGGCACGGATGTGGATGTGATCCTGGACCTGATGATTCATGACCTGGACCACACCCTCAGTCTGGTCCGGGCGCCGGTGAGGGAGATCCGGGCGGCGGGGGTCTCGGTCCTCACCGACCGGGTGGATCTGGCCAACGCCCGCCTGGAATTCGCCGACGGTGCCATCGCCAACCTCACCGCCTCCCGCATGTCTTTAAAGAGCATGCGCCGCTTTCGGCTCTTCCAGCCCGACGCCTACCTGGCGGTGGATTTTGAGGCGGGGGAACTCACTTACGCCCAGCGCCGACCCGGGGCCAGCGGGCTCATCCCCGGCGTGGCCCTGGACATCCGCCACTTTGAGAAAGAGGACGTGCTCTTCAAGGAAATCGCCGCCTTTGTCCGGTGCATCCGGGAGGGCACCCCACCGCCCTGCACCGGCGAAGAGGGGGCCCACGCCCTGCAACTCGCCCTGGAGATCACCCAGGCCATGCGCAAGGCCAAGGTATGAGGGGGAAGAAAGAGCAGGTGAAGGGCGGCCTGGAGGTCCCTGGCCCCCCTCCCGCCCTGGCACCCCCCCTCATCCTCATCGTGGCGGGGGAGGCCTCGGGGGATGAACATGCCGGCCGGCTGGTGGCGGCCATCAGGGAAAAGCTCCCCCACGCCCGGTTTGTGGGCATCGGCGGGGACAACCTGGCGGCCCGGGGGGTGGAAATCCTCGTTCCCGCCCGGGAGCTGGCGGTGGTGGGCTTCGTGGAGGTGGCCCGGCACCTGCCCCGGGTCTTCCGGGCCCTGCGTGGGCTCCACCGGGTCCTGGCGGAGGAGCGGCCGGACCTGTGTATCCTGGTGGACTTCCCGGACTTCAACTTCCTGGTCATGCGCCTGGCCAAATGGCGGGGGGTGCCGGTGATGTACTACATCAGTCCCCAGGTCTGGGCCTGGCGCCGCTACCGGGTGCGGGCCCTGGCCCGCCATGTGGACCGCCTGGCGGTCATCTTTCCCTTCGAGGCGGATTTTTACCGGCAATACGGCCTGGTGGCCGACTTTGTGGGCCACCCCTTCCGGGACACTCTCCCTTCTTTGCCCCCCCGCCGGGAGCTGGCCCACGCCCTCGGTCTGGATCCCGCGGCCCTCACCGTGGCCCTGGTGCCGGGCTCCCGGGAAGGGGAGATCCGCCGCCACCTCCCCACCCTGCTGGAAGCCGCCCGCCGCCTGCACCAGCTCCTTCCGGAGGCCCAGTTCCTCCTGCCTTTGGCCTCCACCGCCCCCCGGGACCTGGTGGAGGGCATGGTGAGGGAGTTTCTGGGGGCCGAGGGCTCAGGGAAACCGGGCTCCCCCGGCCTCTGCCTCACCCTACTCGCTCATGGGGCCTATCCGGCGCTGGCCGCGGCGCATCTGGCCATCGCCGCCTCGGGCACGGTGACCGTGGAGGCGGCCCTGGCGGGGACTCCCACCCTCATCGTGTATCGCCTCTCCCGGCTGACTTATCTGGTAGGGCGGCTGCTGGTGCGGGTGAAGTTCATCGGCATGGCCAATCTGCTGGCCGGGGAGGAGATTTTCCCGGAGCTGCTGCAGGAGGACTTCCGGGCGGAACGGATAATGGTGGAGGTGGTGCGGCTGCTGAGGGAACCCCAGCGGCTGATGGCCGTGAGGCGGGGTCTGGCCCGGGTGGTGACTTCCCTGGGGGGGCCGGGGGCTGCGGCCCGGGCCGCGGCGGTGGCCCTGGAGCTCCTTTCCCGCCCCGTCGTGCGTAAAAGCACAAAGGATGCCCTTTCCGGCCGCCTCTCATGATACAATAGCACCGATACGGCTCTGGGGGTTAAGGGCCCAAGCCTCTCCCCCGAACCCTTATCGGGGCAGGGGGGGTAGCCGGGGAGCCCCTTTCCCCTCAGAAAGCAGTGTACCATTCCACCCATCAGGCGGCGGGTCTGGGTGTACGGCCGCCAGGTCAGCGGAGGCACATGCACATGCTCAAGAAAATCCAATCCCTGCTCGGGCCGGAGGCGGAGGATCTCCTGACCTACAAATGCACCGGCATCCCCAAGGAGAGTCTGCATCTGCCGGGGCCGGACTTCATTGACCGGGTGTGGGCCCTCAGCGACCGGCCGGTGCCGGTGTTGCGCTCTCTGGCGGCCCTGTTCAACCACGGCCGGCTGGCGGGCACCGGGTATCTCTCCATCCTGCCGGTGGACCAGGGGGTGGAGCACTCCGCCGCGGCCTCCTTTGCGCCCAACCCGGCCTTTTTCGATCCCGAGACCATCGTGCAGCTGGCCATCGAAGGGGGCTGCAACGCGGTGGCCTCCACCCTGGGCGTGCTGGCCGCGGTCTCCCGCAAGTATGCCCACAAGATCCCCTTCATCGTCAAGATCAACCATAATGAATTGCTCACCTATCCCAATATCTACGACCAGACCCTGTTTGCCAGCGTCCGGCAGGCCTATGACCTGGGGGCGGTGGCCATCGGGGCCACCATCTACTTCGGCGCCCCGGAGAGCCGCCGGCAGATCCAGGAGGTGAGCGAGGCCTTTGAGCAGGCCCATGACCTGGGGATGGCCACCATCCTGTGGTGCTATCTCCGGAACCCGGCCTTCAAAACCGCCTCCAAGGATTATCACAACGCCGCGGATCTCACCGGCCAGGCCAACCATTTGGGGGCCACCATCAAGGCGGACATCATCAAGCAGAAGCAGCCCACTTTAAACGGCGGCTTCCAGGTGCTGAATTTCGGCAAGACCCATGCCCGGGTCTATTCGGACCTGGCCGGCACCCACCCCATCGACATGACCCGCTACCAGGTGGCCAACTGCTACATGGGCCGGGTGGGGCTCATCAACTCCGGGGGCGCCGCCGGCGGGGCCAGCGACCTGGCGGAGGCAGTGCGCACCGCGGTGATCAACAAACGGGCCGGCGGCATGGGCCTCATCTCCGGCCGCAAGGCCTTCCAGCGGCCCCTGGCGGAGGGGGTGGAGCTGTTGAACGCCATCCAGGACGTCTATCTGACCCCCGAGGTCACCATCGCCTAAGCCGGGACCGGCCGGGCGCCCGGCGGCAAGCCCGGGAGGCCGGCGGCAGGAGACGACGCGGATGTTCACCGGCCTGGTGGAAGGTATCGGCACCATCCTTGGCGTGACCCGCATGGCCGAGGGGCTGCGGCTCGCCATCGCCCCGCCCTTCCCCGCGGGGGAGCTCACCCTGGGGGAATCGGTGGCGGTGGCCGGCGCCTGCCTCACCGTCACCGCCATCAGGGGGGGCGCCTTTGAGGCCGAGGTCTCTCCGGAGACCTTGCAGCGCACCACTTTGGGGTTGAAAAAGGTGGGGGAGCGGGTAAACTTGGAGAGGGCCCTGCGTGTGGGCGACCGCCTGGGGGGCCATCTGGTCACCGGCCACGTGGACGGCACCGGCGCGGTGCAGGAGCGCCGGGCGGGGCCGGACCACCTCTTCCTCCGTTTCCTGGCGCCCCCGCCCCTGTGTCCCTTCATCATTGAAAAAGGCTCCATCGCCGTGGACGGCGTCAGCCTGACGGTGAATGCGGTGCAGGGGCAGACCTTTTCTGTGAACATCGTGCCCTATACCGCCAGCCGGACCACCCTGCCGGACCTGAGAGTGGGGGACCGGGTCAATCTGGAGGCGGACATCATCGGCAAGTATGTGGCCCGGCTGCTGGCCGCCTACCGGCCGGAGAAGCCGGGACTGAGCGAGGAGTTCCTGGCCGAACACGGCTTTCTCTGATTTTCCGCCCCTCGGGACGGCGGGCCTATGAGGGGGACCGCCTCTCCCCCACGAGAACGCCCGCCGGGAAAAGAAGCATTTGGCAAGGATGCACGGCCATGCCCATATCCCCCATTGAAGAAGTGATTGAGGACATCCGCCAGGGAAAGATGATCATCCTGGTGGACGACGCCGACCGGGAAAACGAGGGCGACCTCACCATGGCGGCGGAGAAGGTGACCCCGGAGGCCATCAATTTCATGGCCCGCTTCGGGCGAGGCCTCATCTGCCTGGCGTTGGCCCCGGAGATCGTGGAGCGCCTGAAGCTCCCCCTGATGGTGCGGGACAACCAGTCGGCCTTCGGCACCAATTTCTGCGTCTCCATTGAGGCCCGGCGGGGGGTGACCACCGGCATTTCCGCCGCCGACCGGGCCACCACCATCCTCACCGCGGTGGCGGACCAGGCCCGGCCCGAGGATCTGGTGAGCCCCGGGCATGTCTTCCCCTTACGGGCCCGGAAAGGCGGGGTGCTGGTGCGCACCGGCCAGACCGAGGGCGCGGTGGACCTGGCCCGGCTGGCGGGCCTCAAACCCGCGGGCGTCATCTGTGAGATCATGAACGATGACGGCACCATGGCCCGCATGCCGGACCTGGAGGTCTTTGCCGCCACCCACGGCCTCAAGATCGCCACCGTGGCCGATCTGGTGGAGTACCGCCTGCGCAACGAATCCTTCGTGCACCGCCGGGCCACCGCCAAACTGCCCACGTACTTCGGGGAGTTCACGGTGCACGCCTACGACAACGACATCGACGACAACCAGCACCTGGCCCTGGTGATGGGGGAGATTGTCCCGGAGGAACCCATTCTGGTGCGGGTGCACTCGGAATGCGTCACCGGGGATGTGTTTCACTCCCTGCGCTGCGACTGCGGCGACCAGCTGGAGGCCGCCATGGCCCGGGTGGAACAGGAGGGCAAGGGCGTCATCCTCTATATGCATCAGGAGGGCCGGGGCATCGGGCTGGTGAACAAGATCCGGGCCTACGAGCTCCAGGATGCCGGCGCCGATACGGTGGAGGCCAACGAGATGCTGGGCTTCAAGGCGGATCTGCGGGACTACGGTCTGGGAGCCCAGATCCTGCGGGACCTGGGGGTCCGGAAGATGCGCCTCATGACCAACAATCCCAAAAAGATCATCGGGCTGGAGGGCTACGGTCTCCAAGTCGTGGAGCGGGTGCCCCTGGAGATCCCCCCCAACCGGGTGAACCGCAATTATCTGAAGACCAAGTGCCTGAAGATGGGGCACATGCTCAAGCTTGTCTGAGAGGCTGCCGATGCGCGTCGTGGAGGGGAAACTGGAGGGGGCGGGCTGCCGCTTCGCCCTCATTGTGAGCCGCTTCAATGCCTTCATCACCGAGCGTCTGCTGGAGGGCGCCCTGGACTGCCTGCGGCGCCATGGGGTGGCCGAGGAGAACCTCACCGTGGTGCGGGTGCCCGGGGCCTGGGAGATCCCCCTGACGGCCAAGAAACTGGCAGGCCTGCCCACCGTCGGGCCGGGTTATGATGCCATCATCTGCCTGGGGGCGGTGATCCGGGGCTCCACCCCCCACTTTGACTATGTGGCGGCGGAGGTGAGCAAGGGCGTGGCCCAGGTGGCCCTGGAGAGCGGCGTGCCGGTGCTCTTCGGGGTGCTCACCACCGACACCCTGGAGCAGGCGGTGGAGCGGGCCGGCAGCAAAGCGGGCAACAAAGGCTACGCCGCCGCCGAAGCCGCCCTGGAAATGGTTAACCTTTTCAGGGACCTGGGGGTCTAAGTTTGTGGGGTCCGTCTCCCGCAGCCGCTGCCGGGAGCTGGCCCTGCAGCTCTTGTATCAGGCGGACTGCGTCGGCCACCGGGAGGGGGAGGCAGTGCGCTTCTGGCGCCATTTCCAGGAGACCGGCAGCCCCGCGCCGCCGTATCTGGAGGACCTGGTGGGGGGCGTGGCGGCCCACCAGGAGGAGCTGGACGCCCTCATCCGGCAGGTCTCCCAGCATTGGCGCCTGGAGCGCATGAGTCTGGTGGACCGCAATCTGCTGCGGCTGGCCATCTACGAAATGAAATACCACCCCGAGGTGCCGGTGAAGGTGGTGATCAACGAAGCGGTGGAGCTGGCCAAACGCTACGGCAGTGAGGACTCCTTTGCCTTCATCAACGGCATTCTGGACCGGGTCCGCCAGGAATTGGGCCGGGAGGTTTGATTTCCGCCCGGGAAATGTTTACTGTCAGGGTAGGGAAACGGGATCCGGCGGCTCCTGAGCCTGCTGGGGTCCCTTGATACGCACGGGGAGCTCTCCGGGCTTCCCACCCGTCCGGTGAGGAGGAGACTATGGTTCTGAGACGACTGATTGCGGCAGGTGTGATTCTGGTGTTCGGCCTTTCCCTCTTCGGCTGCGCCACGGAGAGCGGTTACTATGACACCGGCCGGTCCGCCGGGGTGGGCGCCCTGGGAGGCGCGGCCACCGGCGCGGCCCTGGGCTCCATCATCGGCGCCGCCACCGGTTCCCCCGCCACCGGCGCCTGGGTGGGCGCGGCCACCGGTGCCATCGTGGGCGGCGTGGGGGCCTATCTCTATGCCGAGCACCGCAACAGCCAGATGCGTTCGGCCCAGGCTGCGGCCCGCACCTACAATTACAGCCCCACCCAGGGGAACCTGGTGCAGATCGACCAGGCGTATGCCAATCCGGCCAGCGCCCGGCCGGGGCAGACCATCACCCTGGCCACGGCCTACACCATCCTGACCCCGGATAACGCCGCGGTCCCGGTCACCATCTACCGGGAGGTGCGCAAGGACGGCCAAGTGGTGGGGCAGCCCTACTCCACCCAGGTGAGCAACACCAACGGCTCCTACACCGACACAGTCAACTATGTCATCCCGCAGAACGCCCCCCGGGGCACCTATGCCGTCACCAACCGGGTGATGAGCAGCGCCGGCACCGCGGAGCGGGTGTCGTATTTCACCGTGATGTAAACCAACGGCCGCCACGGGGCGGCGGAGACGGTCTCTGCCGCCCTGCCCTTCCGGCCATTCCTGAGGCCCTCGTCCCGGGGACGTCCGCCAGCCAGCCAGGGCGGCAGTTCCCATCTGTCAGCATCCCTTCTGCACCGCCGCCGGGCAGGTCCGGAAATCCTTTGACAGGGCCGCATCCTTTTTGGTATAAATAACATTTGTCGCTCCTTGCTCTGGGCCGCGCTGCCCTGGGCTATTCATCCACAAGGAGGCACAATGCGACATTATGAATCGGTCTGGGTGGTGCATGGCGACCTCCCGGACGAGGAAGTCAAGTCCGCCATCGACAAGTTCAGCAAAATCATCACCTCCCAAGGCGGGGTCCTGTTCAAGCTGGAGGAATGGGGCCGCCGTAAGCTGGCCTACAAGATCGACGGCACCCTGCGGGGCTACTATATCCTGATGGATTTCGCCGGCACCCCCACCACGGTGCGGGAACTGGAGCGCAATTACCGCATTGATGACCGGGTGATCCGCTACCTCACCGTCAAGAAGGCCGACAAGGTGGACGTGGCGGCCCGGCAGGCGGAAATCGCCGCCCAGGCCCAGGCGGCGCCCGCCCCCGAGGCGGAAGCTCCCCCGGCGGCGGCCGAAGAGGCGGCGGAGGCGGGCGAAGCCCCGACCGCGGAGGAGGAGTAAGTATGCCTGCCATGCCGCGCCGCAAGCGCAAGCAGTTTTTCGTGCGTCGCAAGGTCTGCCGCTTCTGTGTGGACTCCAAGCTGATCATTGATTACAAGGACGCGGCCACCCTGAAGCAGTTCATCACCGAGCGGGGCAAGATCATTCCCCGGCGCATTTCCGGCAACTGCGCCCGGCACCAGCGCTCCCTGACCCGGGCCATCAAGCAGGCCCGGTTGCTGGCGCTGATGCCGTATGTGCCGTCCCCACCGCCCGCCTGAGTGAGGTGTCCTGAGCACCGTGGCTGGCCGGCTGGCCATCTGGCTCCTCGGCCTGGCGTCTGTGGCCGCGCTCTATGTCCTGGGGCGACTGATCCCTCTGGCCTCCCTCCTGGTGGGGGTATGGCTGCCCCTGCCCATCCTGGCGGTGGGCTGGCGCCTGGGAAGCCCGGCCGCCTTTCTTCTGGCCGGGAGCGCCGGGGCGGCCCTCCTCCTGGTGCCTTCCGGTCCCGGGGGCCTGGGGGAGCACCTGAATCTGGTGGAGCTGCTGCTTTTGGGGGCGGTCTTAAGCGTTCTGCGCCAGCAGGGCCGCTCCCTGCCCCAGGCGGTGGCCTTCGGGGTGGCGGTCCTGGTGCTGGTCTCCGGGGGCTTTCTCCTCCTGCAGGGCTGGCTCAGCGGGGCAGGGGCAGTGGCTCTCCTGCGGCAGAAGGCCGACGCCGTGGCCGCAGTGCTCGCCCAGGTGGCGGCCGAGGCGGGTCTGGAGTCCCCGGCTTTCCCTTTTACGGGGCCCGGCCATCCCGAGTGGGGGGCGCTGATCCTGAACATCCTGCCGGCCCTGTGGGTGATCAACACCACCTTGGTGGCCTGGCTCAACCTGGTCATCCTCCGGGGCTGGGCCCGGGCCCGGGGGGAGATGGACCTCGAGCCGCCCCTGGACCAATGGAGTGCGCCGGAATGGCTCATCTTCCCTTTCCTGGCCGCCGGTTTCCTTTTGCTGGTCCCCGTGGCGGCGCTGCGTCTGGCGGCGGTGAATCTGGTATTGATTCTGGGTCTGGTCTATTTTTTCCAGGGGCTGGCGGTGATGGCGGCGCTCTATGAGCGCTTCCGTCTCCCCGGCTTCCTGAGGCTTCTGGGATTTCTCCTCGCCTTCATGAACCCGGTCTTTCTGGTGGTGACGCTGGTGGGCCTGCTGGACCTGTGGCTGGATTTCCGCCGGCTTCACCGGCCCCGGGAATCGTAAGGAGTGCAGCCGTGAAAGTCATTCTCAAGGAAACCATCCCATCGTTGGGCGAACTGGGGACGGTGGTGGAAGTCTCCCGGGGCTACGCCCGCAATTATCTCATCCCTCAGGGCAAGGCCCTGGAGGCCACCCCCGGAAACCTGGCCCTCTTTGAACAGCAGCGGGCCAAGTTGCTGCGCCGTCAGGAAAAGGAAAAACGGGCGGCCGAGGAGTTGGCCCAGCGCCTCAGCGGCACCGTGGTCACCCTGGCCCAGCGGGTGGGGGAACAGGAGCGCCTCTATGGCTCCGTGACCGCGGCCATGGTGGCCGAGGCCCTTGCCGCCCAGGGTTTCGAGGTGGACAAAAAGCAGGTGGAGCTCGCCGAACCCATCAAGCAACTGGGCAGCTACGAGGTGATGGTGCGCCTGGCCGCAGGCGTCAAGGCGCCCGTCCGGGTGGATGTGGTGCCCGAACAATAAAGCCGCGCCGGGGGAGGGATCCGAGCCATGGCCCGCAGCCGCAGACCCACCGGCCCCGCCGGCGGCCCGCCCCCGTCTTTGGCCCTGGGCTACACCCCGCCCGCCCACCTGGAGGCGGAGCAGTCCGTGTTGGGCGCCATCCTGCTGCGCCCCCAGGTGCTGGACCAGATCTCCGACCTGCTGGTGCCGGAGGACTTCTACCGCCCCGCCCACGGCCTCATCTTTCAGGCCATGCTGGACCTTTATCACCGGGCCGAACCGGTGGATCTGGTGACGGTCACCGCGCTTCTGAAGGAGCGGGGCCAGCTGGAGGAGGCCGGCGGCCCGGTCTTTCTGGCGGGTCTGAGCGAACAGGTGGGGATCGCCGCCAACGCCCTCTATTACGCCCGCCTGGTGCATGAAAAATCCGTGCTCCGGCGTCTTTTGACCCGCACCCAGGAGATTGCCCAGGCCTGCCTCGGCCCGGTGGAGAATGTGGATGAATTTTTGGACCGGGTGGAGAAGCAGGTCTTTGAGGTGGCCCAAAGCAAGGTGCGTCCCGGCTTTTATCCTCTGGGCTCCCTGGTCATGGGTGAGATTGAGACCCTGGAGGCCATCTGGCACAAGGACAAGGGGCGCATCACCGGGGTGCCCAGCGGCTTCCGGGACCTGGACGCCCTCACCGCCGGCTTCCAACCCGGGGACCTCATCATCATCGCCGCCCGCCCCAGCATGGGCAAGACCGCCCTGGCCCTGAACATCGCCTTCAACGCCGCCTACGCCGGCCAGGTGCCGGTGGCCTTCTTTTCCCTGGAGATGTCCAAGGAGCAGCTGGTGCGCCGGCTGCTCAGCAGCGTGGGCCGCATCGACGCCTCCCACCTCAGGCGGGCCTTCCTCACCGGCGAGGAATGGCAGCATCTGCAGGAAGCCGCCGGCCTCCTCATGGACACGCCCATCTACATTGATGATTCCCCCGCGGCCGCGGTGCTGGAGGTGCGGGCCAAGGCCCGGCGCCTGAAGGCCGAGGGCAAGTTGGGGCTGATCATCGTGGACTACCTGCAGCTCATGCGGGGCCGGCCCGACGCCCCCAGCCGGGAACAGGAGGTTTCGGAGATTTCCCGCTCCCTCAAGGCCTTGGCCAAGGAGCTGAACGTCCCGGTCATCGCCCTGTCCCAGCTCAGCCGCAAGGTGGAGGACCGCCCCAAAAAGGAGCCGCAGCTGGCGGATCTCAGGGAATCCGGGGCCATCGAGCAGGATGCCGACGTCATCTTCTTCATCTACCGGGACGAGGTCTATCATGAGACCTCTCCGGAAGCCGGCACCGCCCGCATTTACCTGAAGAAGCAGCGCAACGGCCCCACCGGCGAATTCAAGCTCTACTTCGACAGTAAATACACCCTGTTTGCCGATTTTGTCGAGGAGGACGCCCTCCCCTACTGACTCCCGGCCTGAAGAATGGAAAAGGGGCAGGAAGTTCCTGCCCCCTTGTTTTTTATCCGTCCTGCTGGGGTCTCAGCCGGCCTTCACTTCGATCTTCCGGGGCTTGGCCCGCTCCACCTTGGGGAGCACCAGGGTCAGCACCCCGTCATTCATGGTGGCCTCGATGCGGCTTTTGTCAATGAGCTCCCCGAGCTGGAATTCCCGGTAGTAATCCCCGGTGGAGTATTCCTGGCGGAGCAGGGTTTCCCCGGGCCCCAGGGGCGGGGCGATCTCGCCCTGGATGATGAGGAGGCTGTCTTTGAGGTCCAGGGTCACCCGCTCCCCGGACACGCCGGGCATATCCGCCACCAGCACCAGGGCTTCGGGGGTTTCATAGATGTCCACCGCCGGCAGGAAGACCCGTCCGGGACGCACCCGCTCGCCTTTGGCCGGGGCCTCGGCCTTGACCTTGGGAGTCAGCTCCTTGTCCGTCATGGCTCCCCCTCCCTCAGGCGGTCTTCACCGCAATCTTGCGGGGTTTGAGTTCTTCGGGTTTGGCCAGGGTGATGGTGAGGACGCCGTCCTGGCAGCGGGCCTCCACTTTGTCGGGGTCCACCGGCCGCGGCAAACGCACCACCCGGCGGAAGTATCCCGCTTCCCGCTCCCGGCGGTGGTAGTTGACCCCCTTCTCCGCCGCGGGGATCTTCTTCTCCCCCCGGAGGATGAGGCTGCGGTCCTGGATCTGGATGTCCAGGTCCTCGGGCTTCACGCCCGGCAGCTCCGCCCGGACATAGACATGGTCCGCATCCTCGGAGATGTTCACCGGTGGATAGACCCCGGTCCACCAGGGCCGGAGGCCCAGCTCCTCTTCCAACAGGCGGTCCATGCGCCGCCGCAGTTGCTCAAATTCCCGGAACGGATCCCACTCCGGGTCCCACCAGGTCAGGGGCATAGGCAATATCCTCCATTAAATCAGGAAGTTATCTCCTTTCAGACTACCCACAACATAAGCACCCCCCCACGGGCGGTCAAGCCGGCAGCCTTGAAAAGCTGGGAATTTTTTATACACTACCGGGCGTGAAGGTGCGGGTGGTGCCCGAAGGGGGCCCGGGGATCCACAAACCCTGGCTCTTTCCCGGACCTGCCCCCCTACCCTGCCCAGGGGAGCGGGCGGAAACCCCTGCTCCTTCGACCCTCCCCTGGATTACCTGACAGGAGCCGCTCAATGGTCTTTCCCTGGAATGAGGTGCATTGGGTGCTGCTGGATATGGACGGCACCCTGCTGGACAAGCATTATGACGACTATTTCTGGGAGACTCTGGTGCCCCAGGAATACGCCCGGCGCCGGGGCCTCACCCTTTCCCAGGCCCGATCCGAGGTCTTTGCCCGCTACCAGCGGGAGGAGGGCACCCTCAACTGGACGGATATTGACTTCTGGTCCCGGGAGCTGGAACTGGACATCCCGGCCATGAAGGAGAGTATCCGGCATCTCATCGAGATCCACCCGGACGCCGAGGACTTCCTGAGGTTTCTCCGGGAGCGGGGGAAATTTGTGGCCCTGGTCACCAACGCCCACTGGAAGACCTTGAACCTCAAGATGAACCACACCGGGCTTCTGGGCTACTTTGACGCGGTGGTCTCCTCCTTTGATCTGGGCTTTCCCAAAGAGGACCTGCGCTTCTGGGAGGCCCTGAGGGCTCAGCTCCGCTTCGATCCGGAGCGCACCCTGCTCATTGACGACAACGCCGAGGTCCTGGCCACCGCCCGGCGGTACGGCATCCGGCATCTCCTCTACAAGGCCAAGTCCAGCTCTCAGCTCCCGCCCCAGAATCATGCCCACTTCCCCTCCATTGTCAGCTTCCGGGAGCTGATGGAGTGACCCTTAGGCGGGGACCCGGCGGATGCGGGCCCCCAGGGCGGTGAGTTTCTCCGTCAGATGGGCATATCCCCGGTCCAGGTGATAGACCCGGTGCACCTCCGTGGTGCCCTGGGCGGCCAGCCCCGCCACCACCAGGGAGGCGGAGGCCCGCAGGTCGGTGGCCATCACCGGCGCGCCCAGGAGCTGCTTTTTGCCCCGCACCATGGCCTGATTGGCGGAGATGGTGATGTCCGCGCCCAGGCGCTTCAGCTCGCTCACGTGCATGAAGCGGTTCTCGAAGATGGTCTCGGTGATGAGGCTGGCGCCCCGGGCCAGGGTCATGAGGGCCATGAACTGGGCCTGCATGTCGGTGGGGAAACCGGGATAGGGGCGGGTCTTGACATCCACCCCCACCAGAGACCCTCCCTGCTCCACCACGATGCGATCGTCGTCGGTCTTCAGGCGCACCCCGGCCTCCTGGAACTTCTCCAGCACCGCGCTCATGGCCGCCACCGGTGCGTTGGTGATGGTCACCTCGCCCCTGGTGATGGCCGCGGCGGCCAGATAAGTACCGGCCTCGATGCGGTCCGGCATGATGGTGTAGGGCGCGGGGGTGAGGGCGTTCACCCCGGTGATGGTGAGGACATCGGTGCCGATGCCCTCGATTTTGGCCCCCATGGCCACGAGAAAACGGGCCAGATCCGCCACCTCGGGCTCCTGGGCGGCATTGTGGATGCGGGTCACGCCCTGGGCCAGCACCGCGGCCATCATCAGGTTTTCGGTGCCCGTGACCGTGGGGGTGTCCAGGGTGATCTCGGCGCCCTTGAGGCGCTTCACCCGGGCCTCCACATAGCCCTGATTGAGGCGGATCTTCACCCCCATGGCCGCCAGGCCCTTTAGGTGCAAATCGATGGGCCGGGCCCCGATGGCGCAGCCCCCGGGTAGGGAGACGGAGGCCTGGCGGGCCCGGGCCACCAGGGGCCCCAGCACCAGGACCGCGGCCCGCATGGTCTTCACCACCTCATAGGGCGCCATCCAGCCGGTGAGGCGGCTGGTGTCCACGATGAGGGGCTTCCCCTCCTCAAAGCTCACCCCCATGAGGCCGAGGACCTTTTTGAAGGTGCGGATGTCCGCCAGGGGCGGCACATTGTAGAGGTGGTGGATCCCCGGGGCCAGGAGCGTCGCCGCCAGAATGGGGAGGGCCGCATTCTTGGCGCCGCTGATGGCCACCTCCCCCTTCAGGGGCACCCCGCCTTCAATGACGATCTTGTCCATGCTTCAGCCGGTCCCTTCGCCCGCAAACCTCCACCGGGCGGGTTTGGTCCTCTACCTTTATATATTCCTATGCTGAACGCTGACCCATTTCAAACAATTTTCTTTTGTCCCGACCTCCTCTCCGTCCCTGGATTTTCCCCCGGGGAGAGCTTACCTTGGGATTGCCGGGCCATCCTGCCGGGGCGGAAACCCCCCCGGCCCATCCCTTCAGCAGGAGGAGACGGAGATGCTGTGCAGTCTCTCCACCACCCTGACCCCGGAAGCCCTTCAGGCCATCACCGGCCTGGAGCAGGAGCTGGGCACCCCGGTTTTGGCCTATTCCTGCCGGGAGGACCTGAAGCCCGCCGCCCTGACCCCGGAGAAGCTGGCGAAACTCCAGTCCCTGGAGCAGCAGCTCGGCCTGGTGCTGGTGGCGGTTCAGACCTGAGGCGTCTCCCCGCAGACCCCGCAGCGGCGGCAGACCTCCGGCCGGCAGGGGGGGCTCTCCTTTTCGGCCAGGGCGAGCTGATATTCCTCCCACAGGTAGGATTTGGCGATGCCGTGGTCGAGGAGATCCCAGGGGAAGAGCTCCGCCGGGCTCCGCTCCCGGTAGACGAAGAAGTCCGGGTTCACCGGGCTCTCCGCCAGGGCCCGGGGCCAGCCGCGGCGGTGTGCCGAAAGGAGCATCTCCCCCACCCGGCGGTCCCCCCGGGCCAGCAGGCCCTGGAGATAGGCCCATTTGGGAAGGTCGGTGTGCACCCGCACCTCCTTCACCCCGGCCAGTTCCTGGCGCACCAGCTTCAACCGCCGTTTCAGCTCCGCCACCGGCAGCATGGGCACCCACTGAAAGGGCGTCCAGGGCTTGGGGACAAAGGAGGAGAGGCTTAAGGTGATCTGGCGGAAAGGCGGCCGCCCCTTCAGGGCCTTGACGGCCCGGTGCCGGAGGTATTTCACCAGGCGCCCGATCTCCCGCACGTCCTCCAGGGTCTCGGTGGGCAGCCCCACCATGAAATAGAGACGCAGGTTGGGGAGGCCCGCCCCGGCGGCGGCCTCCACCGCCTGGGCCAGGGTCTCCTCCGGGAGGTGCTTGTTGAGCACCCGGCGCAGGCGCTCGCTCCCCGCCTCGGGGGCCAGGGTGACGGTCTTCACACCGCCCTGGGCCAGCAGCCCGAAGAGTTCGGCATCGGCGGAATCGGCCCTAAGGGAACTGATGCCGAGCTCGCCCCCCAAATCCAGGACCTTGCGGCAGATCTCCTTGATCTCCGGGTGGTCCGAGACTGCCGCGGCCAGCAGGCCCACCTTGCCCCGGCGGGCCACCCCCTGCTCCAGCTCCGGCAGCAGTGCGGCCAGGGGCCGTTCCCGGGGGGGCCGGTAGACAAAGCCCGCGGCACAGAAGCGGCAGCCCCGGGAGCAGCCCCGGCCCAGCTCCACCAGGAACATGTCCCCCCATTCGCTCTCCGGCGTCAGGATTTCGCTCACGCAGGGGCGGCAGGCCAGATCGGCGGCATGGGGCACCGGGATCCGGGGCGGCAGCCCCGCCTGTGGCACCACCTCGGCCAGAGTGCCGTCCGGGCCGTAGACCGGGGTGTAGCCCGCCGGCACATAGGCGCCGGGCACGGCCCGCCCCAGCTCCCGGAGGAGTTCCTCCCGGGCCGCCTTCCCCCCGGCGTCCGCCAGGAAGCGGAAGAAATCCACTCCCCCCACCTCCCCTTCTCCCAGGAAAAAGGCGTCCATCACCGCAGCCAGGGGCTCGGGGTTGAGAAAGGCCGCCACCCCGCCGGCCACCACCAGGGGGTCCTGGGGCGTGCGGGCCGCAGAGGTGAGGGGGATGCCGGAGAGCTCCAGGATTTTCAGGACATTGGGGTAGTCGGCCTCAAAGGAGAGGGAGAAGGCCACCACGGCAAAATCCCGCAGCGGCCGTTGGGACTCCAGGCTCAGGATGGGGGTGTGGGTGCGGCGGTGCTCCTCCAAGGTGAGGGGGTCCGGGAGGAAGGCCCGCTCGCAGTGCAGCTCCGGGGTGTCATTGAGCAGGCGGTAGATGACCTGGAAGCCCAGATTGCTCATGGCCACCGGATAGACCTGGGGAAAGACCAGGGCGATGGGGAAGCGGGCCCCCCACTCCCTGACCACCGGGCCGGTCTCCTGAGCCAGGAGCTCCTGAAGCTTAGCCTTCAGCCGCCGGGACATCTCATGCGCCTGTCCATCAGATGATTGAAAAGGGTTATTCGGGGAAATGGGTCAGGGGTTACAGGCCCTGCCCCTCCCCCACCCCATCCATGGGATTTGGCTTCCGGGACCGGTCCCGGGAAATGCCTCTTCCCCACCCTTGCAACCGGGGCGACCTGATTTGGTCACACCGGCACAGGGGACCCATGGCTCCTGTCCCGGACCGTCCTTCGGACGGATAAGCCCTTTTCTGCGGAAATCAGCAGGCCTATCCGATAATGGTTTTGCTGGCAACCTTTGTGAGCCCCCCTCCCGGCGGGAGCCGAAAAATTCTGCCCCGGTTCCCCCCACCCCCCTTCGCCATGAAGGAGGGGAGGAAGCGCTGAGGTTGATTGTATCAGGTTTCCCGTCCCGGTGCAGACCGTGCTCGAAGACCTAAAGGGCAAAAATTTTCTTTATTCCGGAATCTGGAATCATAAAATGATATCCTTGCCCGGAACCCCAATTCCCTGCAGGAGAACGCCGAATGCCCCCGGCACAGGCTCTTTTTTCCCATACCCCCGGGAAAACCGGCACCTGGCCCTTGCTTAAGGACCATCTCCTCACTGTGGCCCAGACAGCAGCAAATCTGACGGAATCGTGTGGTCTCCACAAGATGGCTTGGGTGGCCGGGCTCTTTCATGATCTGGGCAAGGCCCGGGAGGAGTTTCAGCAGTATCTGACGGCCCAACATGAAGGACGCCCCTGTTCCTCCACCCCCCACTCCCCCTGGGGGGCACTGCTGGCTTGGCGGCTTCTCCCGGGCCAGCTCGGCCTGGAGGTGGCCCTGATTGTGGCCGGCCATCACTCCGGATTGGAGGAAAAAGGCACTCTCACCGCCCGTCTCCAGGCCTTATCCGAAAAACACCCGGGCGTTCTGGATTCGGTTCGGGAGTTTTTATTCTCCCTTCTCCAAGAGACCCCTGGCCCAAAAGTCTCCGCCCCTCCCATGGAGGACCTGAAACGGGAAGCGCGCCTCCGTTTCCTGCTGTCAGCCGTGGTGGATGCGGACCGGCTGCACACTCAAGTCCACTTTGATCCGGATCTAGCCGCCCAAAGAAAAGGTTTTCCTGAACTTCCCCTGCTTTGGGAGAATTTCGCCCGTCATCAGGAAAGACTTCTCAAGGAAGCGGCGCCTACCCTGGTCAACCGGATCAGAGGGGAAGTCTATGAGGCCTGCCTTCAGGCGGCCGGGCATGCTCCTGGTCTTTTTCGCCTGACCGTGCCCACCGGGGGTGGCAAGACTTTGAGCGGGTTGGGCTTTGCCCTGCGCCATGCCCTCCTCCACGGCAAGAGACGGGTGGTGGCAGCCCTTCCTTACACCAGCATCACCGACCAGACGGCCAAGGTCTACCGGACAGTCCTCGGGGAGGAGGCGGTGCTGGAACATCACAGCCAGGTGGACTTCCAGGGGAAATCGGAAGAGGAAGAAAGCCAGACCCCCCTCGCCGTCCGGATGCGGCTGGCGACGGAGAACTGGGACGCCCCCATCATCGTCACCACCACAGTGCAACTGCTGGAAAGCCTGTTTGCCCGGCATCCCTCCCGCTGTCGCAAGCTCCATCATCTGGCCCACAGTGTCATTATTCTGGATGAGGTGCAGACGCTCCCCCCGGGATTGCTCAAACCCACCGCCGATATGCTGTGCACGCTGGTGGAGGACTACGGGGTCACGCTGGTGCTTTCCACGGCCACTCAGCCCGCCTTGGAAAGCCCCTACTATCTCCAGGAGTTTCGGGGAGAGGTGCGGGAAATCGTCCCCCAATTCAAGAGCCATTTTGACCTCCTGAAACGGGTGCGCTATGAAAGGCCGCCGGGGGCCCTTTCCCTGGCAGACGTGGCAAAGGAACTCACGGGCCACCCCCAGGTCCTGGCCATTCTCAATACCCGCCGGGAGGCCTTGGATTTATTTGGTTATTTGGCTGATGACCCTTTTACGTATCACCTCTCCACCCTGTTGTGCGGCGCCCATCGCCGGAGGATTCTGGAGGAGGTGCGTCACCGCCTGAGAGAGGGCCAGCCCGTGCGTCTCATCAGCACCCAGGTGGTGGAGGCCGGCGTGGACCTGGACTTTCCTGTGGTCTATCGGGCGATGGGGCCCCTGGACCGCATCGTTCAGGCGGCCGGGCGCTGCAACCGGGAAGGCAGGTGGGCGGCCGGGCGGGTGGTCATCGTGGAGGTGGAGGGGGGCAAGGCTCCCCAGGGCCCTTATGCCCGGGGGCTGGAAAAGGCCAAAAAGTTATTGGAGCTTCATCCGACCGCATCTTTACATGATCCCGACTTCTACCGGGAATATTTCCAAGGACTTTTTCACGATCTTGATCTGGACGAAGAAAACATTCAAAAACTTCGAGGAGACTTTAATTTTCCCGAAGTTGCCCGGAGATACCGGCTGATAAAAGAAGCCACCGGTCCGGTGGCCGTGCCTTACGGCGAAGGCCCTGCCTGGCTGGCGAAATGGTCCGCCTCACCCTCCCGGACCATCTGGCGGCGGCTGCAACCTTATCTCGTCAACCTCTATGAGCGGGAGATCCGGCAGTTCCTCCAGGAGGGCTGGCTCGAAGAGGTCACTCCCGGCCTCTACCGCTGGCGGGGACGCTATGACGACAGAAAAGGCCTGGTGGGGCCGCTTCATGATCCGTGCGACCTGGTGGTCTAAGCGGCTCTTCCCTCGGTCCCGGCTTTTTCCACATCTTCAAGGGGTGAATTATGAAAGACAGGACCCACGCCCAAGTCAAAGTCAGCGGAGAATTTGCCTGTTTTTCCCGGCCGGAGTTCAAGGTGGAGCGGGTGAGTTATCCGGTGATGACCCCGAGCGCCGCTCGGGGGGTTTTGGAGGCCATTTTCTGGAAACCGGAGTTCCGCTGGGAGATCCGGGAAATCCGGGTGCTCAGCCACGGGGGCGAATTTGTCCTGCTGCGCAATGAACTGGAGGAGCGCCAGGGCCAGACCCCCATTTGGGTTGAGGAGAAGCGCCAGCAGCGGGCCAGCCTGGTGCTCACAAACGTGGCCTATCTCATCCTGGCGGATCTGCGCCTGGCGGCCCATGCGGATGCGCCTCTGGCCAAGTACCTGAGCCAATTTGAGCGCCGTCTGGAGCGGGGCCAGTGCCATCATCAGCCTTATCTGGGAACCCGGGAGTTTGCCGCCCGGTTTGAACCACCCGATGGAAAGGAAGAACCTTTGCCCTGGGATCAGGAGCTGGGAACCATGCTTTTTGACTTGGCCTTCCGGGAGGACCCCCAGCGCGGGGAAATGACCTTTCTCCGCCACGGCCCCCACGGGGCCCGGGAGGTCAGGGGTTTTGCCGAGGCCCTGTTTTTTCCGGCCCGGCTGATCGGCGGCGTCCTGGAGGTTCCGCCCGGGATGTATCAGGAACTTTATCGCCTGGAGGGATGGCATGTTAAGTGAACTGCTGGAATATGCGGACAGATTGCAGGGGGACGGAGGCTTTGCCCCGGTGGGCTATAAGGTTTTCGGACGGGCCAGCCCCATCCGCTGGATCCTTCATCTCCATCCTGAAACCGGCGAACTTTTGGGGGAGCCGGAAGCCACCGAAATCGGCCACAAGGCCCGCCCGGTGCGGCAACGCTCGGGCAAGGTCAGCGAAAGTAACGTCAAGCCGTATCTCCTGGTGGATGAAGCCCGTTATGTGCTGGGAATTGCGGAGCCGGGACGGGAAAAGGAGGTTGAGATGCAGCATCAGGCATTCCTTGACCTCCTGGAACGAGCCTGGGAAAAGACCAAGCTGAAAGATCTCGAGATCATCCACCATGCCTTGAAAGAAAAGGTGAATCGCTCGGAACTCGCCGCCAGGATCAAGCCCAATGATGTGGTTACCTGCCTGGTGGGAGGCCCGCCCTATCCCTTTGAGAAGCCTGAGGTTCAGAGTTTCTGGCGGAGCTTTCTGGAGCAGGAGTTCGGTTCGGGCCTCCCAGGCCATTGCTCCGTGTGCGGAGAGAACCGGGCTCTCATCCAGACTCTGCCCCTGGAAGTGGTGGTCCTGGGCCAGAAATGCCAGGTTACCTCCTTTAACTGCAGCGCTTTCACTTCCTTTGGCAAAAGCCAAACCGTCAACGCCAGCCTCTGCCTCCGCTGCGGCATGCTGGCGGCTCAGGCTTTGGATCACCTTGTGAAAGACGACCGGCACACCACCGTGCTGATGCGGGACCTGTCCCGGGGAGCCGGGGGGAGTCCTCTCCAGAACCACCTGGCGGTTTACTGGTTAAAAAAGCCACAAACCGCGGTGGTAGACGACCAGGAACATGACCTTCTCACCCTCATCAGCGCTCCTCTAGCCGAAGTTGCGGCGACCCCGGACATTGAGCCCAGTCTGGCGCTGCTGGAGAAGTTCGTAAAAATCCCCTGGTCCGGAAGCGAAACCGTCTTACCGGAAAACGCCTTTTACCTGGCGGTGCTCTCAGCCAACAAAGGCCGTCTGGTGGTGCGGGAGTGGATCGCCGTGTCCCTGGCGGAACTCAATCAACGTCTGGGGACCTATCTCGCCGCCCTGCGCCTCATCGGCCCGCAAGGTGAACACCCTCAGGCGGTAACCATTCCTCAGATCGCCGTGGCCCTGCGAAACGCCCAGGACCGGAAGGCGGGGATAGTGGACCTGAGCCCCAACCTGGTCCGGGGCCTGCTGCGCACCGCCTACCTGGGGACGCCTCCGCCCCCCGGGCTTCTGGAGGCTGCCGTCAAGCGCCTGCGCACCCCCCGAGGCCGGGAATTGAACCCCATCAATAAACAACCCGCCCCTTTCCCGGTTCTGGCGGCGGTCCTGAAACTGGTTCTTACCTATGGCAAAAAGGAGGCAGACACCATGGAGCAACTGAATCCCTCGTATCCTGACCCGGCCTATCTCTGCGGCCGGCTGCTGGCGGTGCTGGAAGAGGCCCAGCGTCGGGCCGCCACCGGCAAACTCAACACCACCTTGGTGGACCGCTTTTATGGGGCCGCGGCCACCGGGCCCGCGGCCGCCTTTGCGCCTCTGCTCAAGCTGGCCCAGACCGCCCACCTTCCCAAAATCCGCCGGGAAAACCGGGGTTATGGGAAGCTGAACGACCTTCTGACGGAAATCATGACTTCCATGCAGGCCGCCGGGGGCTTTCCCCGTACCCTGAGCCTCTTGGAGCAGGGCCGTTTTGCCCTGGGTTTTTATCATCAAAGGGCCGCTTTGGCTGCCCCCCAGAAACCGGAAGCAGAATAGGAGGCAGATCATGAACACCCTGCACACTGATCCCGGCAAGCGCCATGACTTTGTCTATCTCTTCGATGTGGTGAACGGCAACCCCAACGGCGACCCGGACGCCGGCAACCTCCCCCGCCTGGACCCGGAGACCATGCACGGCCTGGTCACGGATGTTTGCCTGAAGCGCAAAATCCGGGACTATGCCGCCCTGGTTCGCCAAAAACCCATTTTCATCCAGAGCCAGACGGCGTTAAATCAGCTTATCGTGGAGGGCTACAAGGAGGCCGACATTCAACTTGCTCAGATTTCTGTGGATGATGAAGAGATGATCGCCTGGCTGAGCCGCACGGACGTGGAGGGCTTCACCCTGGATCTACAGAAGGACAAATACACCCTTCTTTATGACGGCAGCCGGGGGACTTCCGCCAAGGACATCCAGAACGCCCTGGTGGATAATCTCAATGGGGAGGAAAAAGCCTTAACCGACAAGGTAAAAAGATTGGCCGGCCAATTAGCCAAATCCGCCCGGAAATCCACCCGGGAGGAGCGGCATCAGGTCCGGGATAAAATGATGGCCAAATACTACGATATCCGGCTCTTCGGCGCGGTGCTCTCCACCGGCCTGAACGCCGGCCAGGTCCGGGGGCCGGTGCAGCTCACCTTTGCCCGCTCCGTGGACCCCATCGTGGCCCTGGACCTCTCCATCACTCGGGTGGCCATCACCCGGGAGGCCGACCGGGCCCGCAAGGACACGGAAATGGGCCGCAAGCCTCTGGTGCCCTACGGCCTCTACCGGGTCCACGGCTTTTTCAACCCCTATCTGGCTGCACAGACCGGGGTGAAGGCCGAAGACCTGGACCTCCTGTGGGAGGCGTTGCAAAACATGTTCGACATTGACCGTTCCGCCGCCCGGGGCGAAATGGCCTGCCGGGGGTTGTATATCTTTACCCATGAGAATGCCTTGGGAAAGGCCCCAGCCCATAAGCTTTTTGAGACCATCCGGATCAAGACGCACCACCATATCCCCCGGGGTTTCAGCGATTATCGCGACCGCATCGAGACGCCGCCCCCAGGTGAGGTCCCCGGCTTCCCCGGCGTCACCCTCACCATCCTGGGGCGGTAAAGACAGGAGCCCGGGTTCATGGGGGAAAGAGACGGCCTGTGGGAGGACCACGAGCTGGTGCCCCTCTCCGCCCTGGAGCATTTCAGCTACTGCCCCCGGCAGGCGGCCCTCATCCACGTGGAGGCCGTCTGGGACGAAAATGTCTTCACCCTCCGGGGCCGCATGGTGCACGAGGCCGCGGACCTCCCGGGGACCGAGCTCCGGGAGGGCCTCCGGGTGGAGCGAGCCCTGCCTTTGTATTCCCGCCGTCTGGGGCTGGTGGGCCGGGCGGACGTGGTGGAGTTCCACGGAGAGGTGCCTTATCCCGTGGATTATAAACACGGCCCCCGGCGTCGGCGGGAGCACGACGATCTGCAGCTCTGCGCTCAGGCGGTGTGCCTGGAGGAGATGCTGGGGGTGCCGGTGCCCCGGGGGGCCATCTTCCATGCCTCCTCCCAGAGGCGCCGGGAGGTGGAGTTCGACGCCCCTTTGCGCCGCCGCCTGGAGGAGGCGGTGACGGCCCTGCGTCAGCTCCTGGGTCAGGCTTTGTTGCCCCCGGCAGTGCACGATGCCCGCTGCCGGCACTGCTCCCTGATGGATGCCTGTCTGCCCGGGGCCACGGCGCCCTCCTCCCGGCTCCGCCGCTATCTCGCCGGCCTGTGGCAGACCGGGGAGGAACCATGAAGACCCTTTTGAACACCCTGTTTGTCCAGACCCAGGGGGCCTGCCTGCGTCTGGATCACGAGACCCTGAAGGTGGAGGTGGAGGGCCGCACCCAGCTGCAGATACCCCTGCATCATCTGGGTTCCCTGGTCCTCTTCGGAGATGTCTTTTGCACTCCCGCCCTGTTGGCCCGCTGCGCGGCCGATGGCCGCCAGGTGGCCTGGTTTTCGGTCCACGGCCGTTTCCAGGCCCGGGTGGAGGGGCCGGTGTCCGGCAATGTGCTGCTGCGGCGCGCCCAGCACGAGGCCCTGGGGGATCCGGAGCGCCCCCGGGAGATCGCCCGCCATCTGGTGGCCGGAAAGATCCGCAACCTCAGGACCGTGCTCCTTCGGGGGGCCCGGGAGGCGGACTTCCCGGCGACGGCGGAGCCTTTGAGTCGGGCGGCCCGGCATCTGGCGGAGCTCCTGCGGCAGCTCCCGGAGACCCGCCATCTGGAGGAGGTGCGGGGCCTGGAGGGCGACGCCAGCTGTCGCTATTTCGCGGCCTTCCCCCATCTCCTCAAAGGGGAGGGGGAGGTCTTCACCTTCACCGGCCGCAACCGTCGGCCGCCCCTAGACCCGGTGAATGCCCTGCTCTCCTTCCTTTACGCCCTGCTTCTGAATGATTGTGTGGGCGCCATCCAGGGGGTGGGCCTGGATCCCCAGGTGGGTTTTCTGCATGCCCTGCGGCCGGGCCGTCCTTCCCTGGGACTGGACCTGATGGAGGAGCTGCGCCCGGTGCTGGGGGACCGTCTGGCCCTCACCCTCATCAACCGGCGCCAGCTCACGGCCGGGGATTTTGACCGGCGTCCGGGGGGCGCGGTGCTCCTGAACGACCGGGGCCGCAAGACCGTGCTGGTGGCGTACCAGGAACGCAAACAGCAGGAGATCACCCACCCCTTCCTGGAGCAGAAGGTGCCTCTGGGGCTGGTCCCCCATCTCCAGGCCCGGCTGCTGGCCCGGCATCTGAGGGGGGAGTTGGCGGCCTATCCCCCCTATCTGCACCATTGAGGGAGGAGGCGATGCAGGTGCTGGTGACGTATGATGTGTCCACCGAAACCCCGGAGGGCCGGCGACGGCTCCAGAAAGTGGCCCAGCAGTGCAAGAACTTTGGCCAGCGGGTGCAGAAGAGTGTCTTTGAATGCACCGTGGACGAGCTGCACTTCGAGCGCCTGGTGCGGGCCCTCACCGCCATCATCCACCGGGAGGAGGACAGCCTGCGCATCTACCGTCTCATGGAACCCCTGGAAAAATATGTCCAGGTGTATGGCTGGGATAAGAAAGTGGATTTCGAGAAGCCCCTCATCATCTAACGGCGGACCGGGAGCGGGGCCTTGGCCCCCGGGGGGTCCGCCGGGGGCTAAGGCCGGCAGTGTCCAGGAAAAAGGGGGCGGCCCGGCACCGGGATGTTCTGATCAGGGCGCTGGAGGTGGGGGTGTGCCGGAAAGGGGGTGTAAGGGGCAGAAAAGAGGGCCCTTTGCGGGCCAAGGGTAACGCCCGGTGGCAACACCGGGCGAGGATTGAAACGCTATGAATTCCTGTGGGACAGCGGCGCGACCAAAGGTAACGCCCGGTGGCAACACCGGGCGAGGATTGAAACCCGAGCGATGAGGGGCTCTAGACGAGAGCCCCAGAGT
>JAILZL010000033.1 GCA_023512475.1 Syntrophobacterales bacterium | reverse complement strand
GCGTTAGCTGCGGCACAGAGGGATTAAAACCCCCCACACCTAGCGCCCATCGTTTACAGCGTGGACTACCAGGGTATCTAATCCTGTTTGCTCCCCACGCTTTCGCGTCTCAGCGTCAGTCTCGGTCCAGGAAGCCGCCTTCGCCACCGGTGTTCCTCCGGATATCTACGAATTTCACCTCTACACCCGGAATTCCGCTTCCCTCTCCCGGACTCAAGCCAGCCAGTATCAGAGGCACTTCCGAGGTTGAGCCCCGGGCTTTCACCCCTGACTTAACCGGCCGCCTACACGCCCTTTACGCCCAATGATTCCGAATAACGCTCGCACCCTCCGTCTTACCGCGGCTGCTGGCACGGAGTTAGCCGGTGCTTCCTTCGGCGGTACCGTCACGGCTGCCGGGTATTCGCCGACAACCTGTTCTTCCCGCCTGACAGGGCTTTACGATCCGAAGACCTTCTTCACCCACGCGGCATCGCTGCGTCAGGGTTTCCCCCATTGCGCAAGATTCCTCACTGCTGCCTCCCGTAGGAGTCTGGACCGTGTTCCAGTTCCAGTGTGGCTGGCCGTCCTCTCAGACCAGCTACCCATCGTCGCCTTGGTAGGCCATTACCCTACCAACTAGCTAATGGGACGCGGGCTCATTTCCATCCGGCAGCTTGCAAGCAGAGGCCACCTTTGCCGACGGGTCCGGCGACCCGGCGGATTATGCGGTATTAGCCCACCTTTCGGTGGGTTATCCCCCAGACGGAAGTAGATTACCCACGCGTTACTCACCCGTGCGCCGCTGTACTCCCCCGGCGAACCAGGGTTTCTCGCTCGACTTGCATGTGTTAGGCATGCCGCCAGCGTTAATTCTGAGCCAGGATCAAACTCTCCAGTTGAACTGGGTTTCTCCCGCACTCGGGCTCGCTATTTAGTTTTCAAAGAGCAAGTTTCCCTAAATTAAATTTAGCGCGGTCGCCGCTGATTGTCAAGGGGTTTTTTTTCCGTTCGCTTTCCCCCGCCCCCAGCGGCAATTATTTATATAACCAACCCCCGCGCCCCCTGTCAAGCCCCCCGGAAATTTTTTTTAAAGGGGGGCGGGACCCCCGTGGGGGCCCCTCGTGACCGGGCAAATCAATTATAAACATTTCCCGCTGTCTGTCAACCCCCCCCTTCCCTTGCCGTGGTATACTCCCCCGCAAAGCCGCCGGTCCGACCCGGAAAGGGCGGCCAGCCGGAGTCTCCTGGGGGCGGGCCGGCCGATTGTGACAGGAGGACAGCCATGGAGCCCATCAGAATCATGCCCTGCCTGGACATGAAGGAGGGCCGGGTGGTCAAGGGCGTGCACTTTGTGGACCTCAAAGACGCGGGGGATCCGGTGGAGCAGGCCGTGTTTTATGAGCAGGAAGGGGCCGACGAGCTGGCCATGCTGGATATCGCCGCCACCCTGGAGAACCGCTCCACCCGCCTGGAGTGGGTGAAAAACGTCTCCTCCCGCATCCGCATCCCCCTCACCGTGGGGGGCGGCATCGGGTCGCTGGAGGACATCGACCTGGTGCTGGCCGCCGGGGCCGCCAAGATCTCCATGAACAGCGCCGCAGTGAAAAACCCCGAGCTCATCACCCAGGCGGCCCGGGCCTACGGCTCAGCGCGGGTGGTCATCGCCATCGACGGCCGCCGCAACCCGGCTTTGCCCTCCGGGTTTGAGGTGGTGGTGGCCGGCGGCACCCAGCCCGTGGGCAAAGACGCGGTGGCCTGGGCCAAGGAATGCGAGGCCCGGGGCGCCGGAACGCTTCTGCCCACCAGCATGGACGGTGACGGCACCCGGCAGGGCTATGATCTCCCCTTCACCCGGGCCATCGCCGAGGCGGTGTCCCTGCCGGTCATCGCCTCCGGAGGGGCCGGCACCCTGGAGCACTTTTACGAGGCGGTGGCGGAAGGCAAGGCCCGCATCCTCCTGGCCGCCTCGGTCTTCCACTTCCGCCTTTTGAGCATCCGCCAGGTGAAGGAATACCTTAAGAGCCGGGGCCTGCCGGTGCTTTTATGATTGTCAGGGGGGAGGGGTTCAGGGGCCCGTGAGCCCTGCCCCGCCTCCGCCCCGGGGGGCCAGGGATTCGGGATGGCTTCCCGCTCTTTGCGCGCCCGCAGCTAAACAAGGCCGGAGGAGTGAGGGGGCCAGGGCATCCTGGCCCTCCTTCGCCTACAGCCTGAGGGGGGATACCCACATCCGGTACAGGCAGAGGGCGGCAAACAGGCCGTACGCCCCCAGGCTGAGGATGACCAGCCGGTGCAGGAGGCGGGGCAGGACGGCCGCCAGGCTGGCCCTCTGCCGATACGGCAGAAGCACCCCCACGCCGCCCCCCGTCACCGCCCCGCCCAGAAGGGCCAAAAACAAGGGGTAGCCCACATAGCCGTATTCCCGCTGGAGGACGCAAAAAGGGCAGTGGTGCGTGGGCAGCTCGTAGAAATAGAGGCAGAACCAGGAAATGAAGGCCGCCAGGAACAGGGGGAAGGCCGCCACCGCAGTGGCGGCGAAGAGGTAACCGCCTCGCCCCCGGCGAAGAAAGATCATGCCGCTCCCCAGAAGCAGAAGGAGGGCCGCGGCAAAGGCCACTCCCACGGGCCGGGGGGGCAAAGCAGCGAGGGAGGCCGCCACCGTGGGCGCGGCGGCGGAAAACAGGGCCCCGCAGCAGGAGGTGATGACCTCCGGGGTGAGCCCCAGGAAGTAGCGGGTCTGGGAGACGGCCGCGGCCACCGATGCCAGGGCCACCAGCGGCAGGAGGCCGTATTTCAGCCTGAGCAGGGGGTAATCATACCCCTTGGAGTCGGCATGGTGAAGGAGGAGCCAGAGTCCGGCCAGGAGAAAGGTGACCAGCCGCATAAGCAGGCTGGGATAGCCCCAGGGGTGGGCGTTCAGGGTGCCGGCGGCGCACATGGCCCCCACAAAAAAGGGGTGCAGGCGGTCGGCGGCGGCGAGGAACAGAAACAGGCTGAGGAGCTCAAAGGCGGCGGCATAGGCCACGCAGGTGGAGATGAGATAGGTGCGGCGCTCCCGCCGAAGCTGCCGCTCGCTCCCATCGGTGAGGTCAAAGCGGGTAAGCAGCGGCACCCCCGCGACGGCCGCCCCGGCCAGCAGGCCGGCGGTGAGCCCCGAGCCCGCCAGCAGCGCCAGAATGGCCGGGGAGAGGATCATCCCGGGGCCTCCGGGGTGAGGAGGCGGCCGTCCCGGAGGTCCACCACCCGGTCCACCGCCGGGGCCTCATGCACCAGGGGGTCGTGGCTGGCAATGAGGATGGTGGTGCCCGCGGCCCGAAAGTCCGCCATCAGGGCCATGAACTCCCGGGAGAGGCGGGTGTCCAGGTGGGCGGTGGGCTCGTCGGCGATGAGGATATCCGGGTCATTGATGAGGGCCCGGGCAATGGCCACCCGCTGGGCCTCGCCGCCGGAGAGCCACTCCGCCTTGGCGCCGGCCTTGGACAGGAGGCCCAGCCGCTCCAGCCACCCCAGGGCCCGGGCCCGCAGGTGGCGGTATTTCTCCCCCAGGGGATAGGCCGGCAGCATGACGTTCTCCAGGACGCTCACCCCGGCCAGGAGGTGAAACTGCTGGAAGATGAAGCCGAAGGTGCGGCGGCGGAGGTCGGTGAGGAAGCGCACCGGCAGGCTGGTGATTTCCCGGCCCTTCAGAAAGATGCGGCCGGAGGTGGGCCGGGCCATGCAGCCGATGAGGCTGAGGAGGGTGGTCTTGCCCGAACCGCTGGGCCCCCGGAAGACCGTGAGCTTCCCGGCCTCCAGGGTGAGGCTCACCCCGGCCACCGCCACCTGCTCGTTGGGCCGGCCGGCATGGAAGACCTTGCGCACCTCCTGGAGCTCAATCATGCCGCCTCAGCTCCGCATCACCTGATCCGGGTCCATGCTGGCCGCCCGCCAGACGGGCACGATGGTGGCCACGGTATAGGGAACCACGGTGAAGAAAAACAGGATGCCCAGATCAAAGAGACTGATAAAGGGCGTCAGCCGAAACCGGGGATAGAGAATGGACCAGCCCTTGATGACCGGGGCGAAGAGGGGGGCGGGGGCCACAAAGACATGGAGGCAGGCCCCCACGGTCCCCAGAAAAAAGGCGGTCAGGGACACCACCGCCCCCTCCCAGAACTTGAGCTGCAGCACTTCGGCCGTATCCCAGCCCAGGGCCTTCAGGAGGCCGATCTCCCGGCGCTCCTCGGCGCTCAGCCCCGCAGCCTTGTCCCAGGCGAAGATGAGGAAGGCCAAAAGGGCCCCGCTGAGCACCGCCAACAGGATGCCGGCCCGCCAGTCAAAGGCCGCCTCATAGGTGCGCCGGATCTCCTCCCGCACAATGGGCCGGGTGTCGGGATACAGCTCCTGGATCTTGGCGGCCACGGTGCTGACCTCCCGGGGGTTGGCCACCGCCACCGTCAGATCGGTGTAAAGCCCCTCGGGCAGGCCGAAGAGGCGGCGGAGGTCGGCGGCGGACATCAGGATCAGGTCGGCGGAGAGGAGCTCCGATTCCGGGCTCAGCACCCCCCGGACCTGAAAGCTGTAGGGCTTGCCGTCATAGCCCTGGAAGGTGAGGGTGGCGCCCCGGGTCAGATGGCGCACCCGGGCGATCCCGGCTCCCACCAGCACGGTCCGCTCCGGCACCTCCACCCCCTGGGGGGCCAGAACCGTGTAGTTGGCCCGCACCTGGGGGTCATAATAATAACCCCACAGGCGCCCGGTCACCTGTCCGACGCCCCGGATCTCCCGGATGCGGTGGGTATAATCCGCAGGGATCAGGTCATGCCGGCCGAGGGTCAGCTTCTGGACGAGGAGCTCCGGGGTGGCCCCCAACACCAAGGCGGCCTCCCGTTTCAGGGCCTGGGTGAAAAACATGACGGAAGCCACAGCGAAGACCACCAGGGTGTACACCGTCAGCAAGGCCAGATTCTTTCCCCGGCGCCGCCACAGGCAGGAAAGGGCGAAATCCAGCAGATAGCGCTGTTTAGCGAAGAGGGGCCCCATAGCCTTTGAGCACCCTCTCCGGGGGGAGAAGAACCGACCCGGAGGGGAAGTGATCCAGCGCCCCGGGGTGGCTCTGGAAGGCGCTGTGCCAATCCGCCTGGGAGGGATGGCGGGTGTGCCGGGCCTCGGTGGCCAGACAGAGGTCGGTGAGGCCCAGCGTCTGCACCACCCGCACTTCCTGGCGGAGATGGGGCAGTTCCCCCCTCATCCGGACGCGGGCTTCCGCCAGAACCAGGCCCAGCGCCAGGACGGCTGCCGCCAGGAAGGTGAAAAAGAGGGTTGACTTTCTCACCCCCCCCTCCCCGCCGGGGCCTGGCGGGGGCGCAGGGCCCCGCAACAACCCCACTGGCTTACCACCGCTATCCTCCCTCTCCTGCCGGCTCAGTCCAGGGTGGCGAGGAGGGCCGGGGTGATCTCGGAAAAGGTGAGCACCCGCTGGCCGCGATGATCCTGCAGAAATTCCCGGGCGGCCTGCTCTTCGGCCAGGGGGATGAGTTCCCGGCCCATGGGCCCCAGGACATCGCTGCCCACCACATACCAGGCCGCACGGCCGTCGATCTGTTTCAGGGTATAGTAATCCGTCACCACCACCCCGGAGATGTCCTCGGTTTTCCGGCCCGGCTGGTAGGCGCCGGGACGGAAATAAAACTTCATCAGATCCTTGACACCGTCAAACCAGGCCCGGGAGCCGTCCCGGAAGACCGCCCCGGCCACAAATTCCGGGTATTTGGCCACAAACATGCCGCAGACCGGGCATTTGTCGCCGGGCCCGGGCCGGGCGGCCCCGGGTTCCCCCGCGCCGGCGGCGGGGCTGAAAAGGAGGAACGCCCAGGCGACCAGGCAGAGGGCCGCAGGCCATTTGGCCGGCGTGGCCCTTTTTCCGGCCCGGCGCCCCAAAGAGCCGCGCAGCTGCATCTGCTGCCCGGAGGTCCGGGAGATTCCTGCCGCTACCAAGCTCCGTTCTTGCATGCTCCCCCCACTTTTCCGGACCCTGCTGTCCTGCGGGTGATTTCCCGGCGCAGCCCCACGGCTAATCCTGTTTGGGAGGCGTCCCGCCCAGCTTCGCCCGCCGGGCCCGGATCATTTTGACATCCTCATACATGTCTTCAAAGGTAGCCCGCATGGCATCGTCAAAGGTGGCCAGCTTCCCCTGGTGGTCCCGGATGAAGGCCAGGGCGTCTGCCTCCTGCTCGAAGGCCCACTTGGCCACCCGGGTCATCACCCCCGGCTTGGCGCCGCCGATGACCCAGGCGGCCTTCTCGGCGTCTACAAGCTTTTTGGTGTTATAGTCGGCCACCTGCAGGGAGACGGGGTTCTTCTCCAGGCGGACCGCCAGCTCCAGGGCGGCGCAGTGCAGGCTGCAGGCCCCAAACTCGGAGCCGTCGCTATAAGAGATGAGCATGCGGCTGTGAGCGAATTTCTCCCGGTCCATGCCGCAGTGCGGGCAGGCGGGGTGTCGGGTGAGGTCCGGGGGCTTGGCCGCCGGCTGCGCCGCCGCCGGTGGCGCCCAGAAGCCCAGGGCCGCCCAAAGGATGCCGATCATCGCCATTCTGGTCATCGTTCTCCCTCCCGTTGATTGCCCCGCCGACTGGTCTCCCCACCCCTGGGAAAGGCGGACGCCAAGGTGAAATTGCGCCACGGACATTCCGGGGTTAAGGCCGGAGGTCGCAGGACTTCCCCTCCCCCGGGGGCGGGGCAGGCAGTCCGGGGACGGGAGGCGAAAAACCGCCGCCCCGGCCCCTCTCCCCCCGGGGCGTCCGCCCCCCGGGTCCGGCCTCACCTGACCCCTGCCTTTTTCAGTTCGCCGTGCCACTTCCACAGCTCATAGACGGGCGGGTAGACCAGGAGTTCCAGCAAAAAGGAGGTGACGATCCCGCCGATCATGGGCGCGGCGATGCGCTTCATCATCTCGGCGCCGGCGCCGCCGGCCCACATGACCGGAATCAGGCCCAGCAGCAGGGTGGCCGCGGTCATGAACTTGGGCCGGATCCGCCGGGCCGCGCCCTCCAGGATGACCTCCCGCAGGGCCGTCCGGCTGGTGAGGCGCCCCTCCTTGTGGGCCTGGGCGTAGGCCAGATCCAGGTACAGGAGCATGAAGATGCCGGTTTCGGCGTCCACCCCCATGAGGGCGATCAACCCCACCCAGACCGCCACGCTCAGGTGATAGCCCAGCAGATACAGAAGCCAGACGGCCCCGATGGCGGAGAAGGGCACCGCCAGGAGCACGATCATGGTCTTGGCCAGCGAGCCGGTGTTGAGATACAGGAGGAGAAGAATAAGGAGCAGGGTCAGAGGGACGGCGAGGAGGAGGCGCTCCTTCACCCGCCGGGCCGCCTCATACTGGCCGCTCCAGGAGATGGCGTAGCCCGGGGGCAGGGTGATCTTCTCCCGCACCAAAGGCGCCGCCTCCGCCACATAGCCGTTGGGGTCCCGGCCGGCGAGGTCGATATACACATAGCCGGTCAGGAGACCGTTCTCATTGCGGATCATGGCCGGGCCGCTCACCAGACGCAGACGGGCCAACTCCCCCAGGGGAATCTGCCGCCGGCCGTCGCCGACGCTCACCGGCAGGCGCTCCAGGTCGCTCAGGTCGGCGCGGAAATCCCGGGGATAACGCACATTGACGGTATATCGCTCCCGGCCCTGCACCACAGTGGTCACCGTCTCCCCGCCGACGGCGTTCTGAATGAGGTCCTGGGCCTCCTCCAGGCTGAGGCCATAGCGGGCCAGGGCTTCCCGGTCCCACTCGAAATCCAGGAAATACCCCGTCCCGGCCCGTTCCGCAAAGACGCTGCGGGTGCCCTTGACCTTGGCCAGAAGGGCTTCGACCTGCACCCCCAGATCTTCAATGACCGCGAGATCGGCGCCGGAGATCTTGATCCCCAGGGGCGTGCGCAGGCCGGTGGTCAGCATCTCGATGCGCCCCTTGATGGGCATGGTCCAGGCGTTGGCCAGCCCCGGGAGCCTCAGGGCCTCGTTCATCTGGCGGACGAGCTCTTCCTGGGTGAGACCGGGCCGCCACTGGGAGGGCGGCTTGAGGATCACCACCGTCTCCAGCATGGAGACCGGGGCCGGATCGGTGGCGGTCTCGGCCCGCCCCGCCTTGCCCAGCACCGTCTCCACCTCCGGGAACTGCCGGAGAATACGGTTGGTCACCTGGAGGACCTTGTGGGCCTCGGTGAGGGAGATCCCCGGCATGGTGGAAGGCATGTAGAGCAGGGAGCCCTCCTCCAGAGGCGGCAGGAACTCCGACCCCAGGCGGGAGTACACCGGCAGGGTCAGCAGGAGCAACCCCAGCGCCCCCCCCAGGACCCAGCCCTTGCGTCTCAGGGTCCAGGCCACCACCGGCTCATACAGGCGAATGAGGCGGCGGCTGACGGGGTGGCGCTCCTCGGGGTGGATGGTCCCCACCAGGGTGGCGTTGAGCAGCCGCCGGACCCAGGCGGGCCGGAAGCGGAAGGGCTCCGCCCGGGTGAAGAGCAGACGCAGGGCCGGATCCAGGGTGACGGCCAGCACTGCCGCCACCAGCATGGCCAGGTTCTTGGTGTAGGCCAGGGGCGCGAACATGCGCCCTTCCACCGACTCCAGGGCGAGGATGGGGAGGAAGGACACCGCGATGACCAGGAGGGCGAAGAAACTGGGACCCGCCACCTCCTTCACCCCGGCCACCACCACCTCCTGGAAATCCCCCCGCCCGCCGCCCTCCTGCCATTTCTCCAGTTTCTTGTGGACCTGCTCCACCACCACAATGGCGGCGTCCACCATGGCGCCCACGGCGATGACCAGGCCCCCCAGGGACATGATGTTGGCCGTCACCTCCAGCAGGCGAAAGGGAAGGAAGGAGATGAGGATGGCCACCGGAATGGTGATCACCGGGATCAGGGCGCTGGGGATATGCCACAAAAAGAGAAAAATGACCAAAGAGACGGTGATCAGGACTTCGATGAGGGTGCGGGTGCTGGTGTCAATGGCCCGGCGGATGAGCTCGGAGCGGTCATACACCGGCACGATCCGCACCCCCGGGGGCAGGCCCGGTGCGATCTCCCGCAGCTTGGCCTTGACCGCGTCGATGACCCTGAGGGCATTCTGCCCCTGGCGCATCACCACGATGCCGGAGACCACCTCGCCCTGGCCGTTGAGGTCGGTGACCCCCCGGCGGTAGTCCGGCCCCAAACTCACCTGACCGAGGTCTTTGAGGCGGATGGGGCTGCCGTCCTCGCTGGCGGTGAGGACGATGTTTTCAAAGTCCTGAAGCGAGCGGGCATAGCCCCGGCCCCGCACCATGTATTCGGTGCCGCCGAATTCCAGGAGGCGCCCCCCCACCTCCCGGTTGCCACCCTGCACCGCCTGCACCACCTGACGGAGGGAGAGGCCGTAGGCCTTGAGGCGCAGGGGGTCCACCTGTACCTGGTACTGGCGGACAAAGCCTCCCACCGGCGCCACCTCCGCCACCCCGGGGACGCTTTTCAGGTAATAGCGCAGGTACCAGTCCTGATAGGCCCGGAGCTCCTCCAGGCTCCGGGTTCCGGTGTCGTCCACCAGGGCGTACTGGAAGATCCAGCCCAGGCCGGTGGCGTCCGGACCCAGCTCGGTGCGGACCCCTTCCGGCAGGCGGGGAAGGACCCCGGAGAGATACTCCAGGGTGCGGGAGCGGGCCCAGTAGATGTCGGTGCCATCCTCGAAAATGACGTAAACGTAGGAATAGCCGAAATCGGAAAAGCCCCGGACGGTCTTGACCCGGGAGGCCCCCAGCATGGCCGCCACGATGGGATAGGTGACCTGATCTTCGACGAGGTCGGGGCTGCGGTCCCAGCGGGAGTAGATGATGACCTGGGTGTCGGTGAGGTCGGGGATGGCGTCCAGGGGCATGGTCCGCATGGACCACCAGCCCATCAGGCAGGCCGCCGCGGTCACCAGAAAGACGATGGCCTGGTTGCGGACGCAAAAATCAATGAGCCGGTTCAGCATGGCCGTGGGATCCGGGGGCGGAGGACGGAGGCGGCGGACCGGCGGGATTCGGGCCCGGGGTCATCCCCGGCCGGGGCACCCGGGCCCGGGGGCGGGGGACGGCCGGGGCCGGCGGCGGCGCCGCGCCCTCCCTAAGCCCGGGGGCCCCAGCCCCCGACGGCGTCTCCCCGGCCGCGGGCGCCGGCGGCGGCACCGGAGGGGCACCCGGGGCCGGCGCGGGCTTCGCCCCGGACTCCGGGGCTGTGGCCGCTGCGACCTCTTTCAGGTACCGCCGGGGGTCCAGATCAAACTGCGCCTTGCAGCGGTCGCTACAGAAATAATACACCCGCCCTTCATACAGGGTCTGAAACACCTCCTCCCCGGTGGTGTCCACGGGCATGCCGCAGACCGGGTCAATGGCCTGGGAGCCGGGGGCGGGCTCCGGGGGGGAGGCAGGAGCCGCCGGGGTGGCGGCCGGGAGGGGCGGCGTTGGTTCCGGCGCCCCCGCGGGAGGGGGGCTTACGGCCGGCACGTAGCGCTCCGGCGCCTCGTCGAAGCGCCGGGCGCACCACTCCCGGCAGAAATAGTAGTCCCGACCCCGGTAGATGCGCCTGAGCCGCCGGGCCTGGGCCTCCTCCCGGTGCACCTCCAGGCCGCACACCGGATCCCGGACGATGAGGGGCGCCTCTTCCCGGGGGGTGGCGGGAACGGCCGCGGCCGAACCCTCCCGGGACACAAAGCGGTCGGGATGGCGGTCGAATTCCCGGTTGCAGGCGTAGCGACAGAAATGGTAGGTGCGCCCCTGGTAGTCGCTGACCCAGCCCCGGGCCTTCGCCTGGGCGTGGTCCACCTGGTGACCGCACACCGGGCAGGGCGACACGGCCCCTGGGGCCGGCGGGGGTGGGGCCGCGGCCCCCGGGGCCTGCGCCTCCAGATAGCGGCCCGGATGTTGCTCAAAGAGGCGCTTGGCCTCCTCGGAGTGGAAATAATAGGTCCGCCCCTGATGCTGGCTCACCAGGCCGGCGCTCCGGGCCTTCAGTTCGTCCACCAGGACGCCGGTGACCGGGTCCCGGGCCACCTCGCCGGCAAAACCCGCCGCCGCCAGTTTCATGCGGCTTTCGGAGTCCACCAGGAAATTCCCGGAGACCACGAGGCGCTCCCCGGGGGCAAGCCCCCGGGTGATCTCCACCCTATCCCCGAAGCGCCAGCCGGTCTCCACCCGGCGGGGCTCAAAGTAGCCGTTCCCCCGGTCCACAAAGACCCTCCGGGTGCGGCCTGTGTCCAGGACCGCATCCACCGGCACACTGATGCACTCCGGGAGAGCGAGGGGGAGCTCCACCTCCAGGAACATGCCGGGGCGCAGGGCATAGCCGGGGTTGTCGGTCTCCAGGCGGGCCCGGAAGGTGCGGCTGACGGGGTCGAACTCCGGCGGCACCTCCGCCACCGTGGCCTCCACCTCCAGGCTGCCCCGGAAGGTGCGGCCACGGGCCCTCAGGCCCGGGGTCAGGAAGGGAAGCTCGGGCTCGGAGAGGTCGGCCACCAGCCACACCCGGCTCAGATTCGCCAGGCGGTAGAGCTCATCCCCCTTGGAGACGCGCTGCCCGGGGGAGAGATTGCGGGCCAGGACAAAACTGGTGGCCGGCGCGGCCAGCTCCACCTCCTGGGTGTAACGCCGGGTGCGGGTCAGCTCCTGGATCTGGGCCGGGCTCATGCCCAGATTGAGGAGGGCCTCCTCCGCCCGGCGCACCCGCACCTGGTAGTTGACGAAGAGCTGGCGGTCCCCCCGGGGGCTGCGGTCCAGCTGCCCCAGGGTGGAGAGGTAGAGCTGCACTTCGTTGAGGATGTCCCGGCTCCCCAGGGTGGCCAGGGGCTCGCCCTTCACCACCAGGCTGCCGGTGGTGTACGGATGCACCGTCTGCACCCAGCCGTCCAGAAAAGAGGTGAGGCGATAGACCCGGGATTCATCCGCCGCCACCCGGGCCAGGGTCCGCAGTCTGTGGGTATGCGGGACCTTTTCCACCACCCCCAGGCGCACTCCCAGGAGCTGCTGCTTTTCCGGGGTGATGCGCACCGCGCCCGGGGCCAGGAAGGGCGGCGGCGCCTCCTCGGGGCCCTCCGCGTACACGGGCTCCATGGGCATGCCGCAGGGCGCCAGCCCCGGTTCCGGCGAGGTGTGGGCCGGGTTCATGGGGTCCACATAATAGAGGATGCGCCGGGTTTCCCGTGGGGCCTGCCCCCGGAAGCTGCCATAGAGAACCCCCGCCAGGAAGACCGCCAGGAGCGCCAGCACCGCCAGGAGATGATATTTTCGGTCGTGAAGAAACCGCCGGATCTGGTCCGGCCGGCCGGCCCGGCCCGCCGACGGCTCGGGATGGCTCACAGCGCAGGCCTCCTAGGACTTAGGAATAGCTTCGGGCCGTATGCGGCCCCTGTGTCTCTCCTGCGTGCCTCAGGCCGGAAACCCCTCAGCGCGCCGGGAAGCCGGGGAGCGGACCCCCGCCCCCCGGACTCTCCCTGCAGGCGAGAGGGCGGGACGGAAGGCTTAAAGCCCCCGTCCCTTACCCACCGGTCTCCGGGTGAGCTTCGGGGCCGGGGGATCAGTGGGCCGCGGCCCTCCTCCCCGACTCCCGCTTTAGATCGGTCCGGTGGCGGTGGCGGAACCGCCGCCGCTGGACGTCACCGTCACCGGGAAGGGCGACTGGGTCAAGTTTCTGATGGTGGCTCGGCCACGCACCAGTTCCACATTGCTGAACCCCGTGCCCGAGGCCGTCAGGGTCACCCCGGCTCGGTCGGATTCGGCCCGGAGGTCCAGGGTGCCGGTCCCCCGCCGGGTGTTGAAGTTGAACCGGGCCCGGGTGATGCGGACAGTGTCCACCCCCGGCTGCGGGCCCCCGCCGGTGAGGTTCACCGGAATCTGAATCTCCGCCCGCAGACCGGCCGCCGTCACCCCCTTGACCCAGTCATAGAGCCGCAGGGTGGCGAAGCCCTGGGAGGCTGGAAGGTTGCGGGTGTCGATGATCAGATCGCAGCGCCGGGCGCTGGTGGTGCGGATGGGGGTACCCGCGGGCACCGTGTAGGGACTGCCGAACTGGTGGAACCCGGGCACCCCCAGGGGGTGGCCGTCCCAGGCGATCACCGTGGCCGGCACCGGCAACCGCAGCTCCTGGATGGTGTAACTGGCGTTGACGTAGCGGATGAGCACCAACTGGCCGACGGTGGCATTGATGGCGATATCGGGATGGCTGATGACCCCGGAAAAGGGCGGGCCGGAGCCTGCGTCCAGGACCACGCCGGTCACCGTGAAGACATCCGGATGAAAGTCGTTCAGGTCGAACTCGCCGCTCCCGAACCGGTAAAAGGTCCGGGCTCCCGCCGGATCATTGGCATCGCAGTCCTGCATGTTGAGGTTGTGGTTGGGGTTGGCCAGGTGCCAGGCGGAGTCCAGGGAGTCCACCGCCCAGATGCGCTCCTGGTGGTAGGGGATGGCATCCCCGGGGGAGAGTCCGAAGAAACTCCGGGGGCCCGCCACATAGCCGGGCCCGAAGGTCTGGTACGGCGGGGTCAGAGCGGTGAAGGTGAGGCCCAAATTGTTATCCGCCGGGAGGTTGGGGTTCTTGGGGTCCACAATCAGCCCGCCCCACAGCCCCATCTGGAAGTGCAGGGTGGTGTTCTTGTGGCAGTGGTAGAAATAGGTCCCCGCCTCGTTGGTCTGGAACTGATAAATAAAGTTCCCCGAGATCTCGAAGGAGTGCTTGCCCACGCCGTCGTTGACGGGGGTGGGCTCGATGCCGTGCCAGTGGATGGTGTGGGTGCCGGATTTGCCGCCCACCCGGACGTGGAGGACATCGCCCTGCACCGTGCGGATGAGGGGCGAGGGGTAAGCCCGCCGGGGCACGGTCTCGGGGAGGTCCGGATCGTCATTTTCAATGATCCACATGGGCAGGCGGTCGGTGCCCAGCCGGGCGGCCACATTGGGGGGGAGCTGCAGATCGAATCCCACCAACAAATCCCGGCGCAGCTCCCGGTCCGGGGTCACCGGGTCCAGGGGCCCGCCGCCGAAAGTGGGCGGGCAGACATGCTTGAGCAGATTTTCCGGCATGCCGGTGAAAAAGGTGTCCCGGGCGGTGCCGAAGCGTTGGGCGATGGCCATGGCGGAATCTCCTTATGCGCTGAGGTCCGGGTCCATCCCCGGACACCCTCTCAGGTGGTGCTTAAAACAGCTCCCCGAACTCGCCGATGATTTCGAACTGGGTCACCGCCCCCTGGGGATAATTGCCCCCCGCCGCGGTCTGGTCCAGCTCCATGTGGCTGTGCATGGGGTAGGTGAGGGGGTTCTGGGGCACTATGAGCACCAGGTTGAGCTCCTCCGGGATCAGCTGGCTCAAGGGCACCAGCTGAGCCCCGGGGGGCACCGGGTCACCCGGCCGGTGGATGCTGCCGTCGGTGAGCACCCGGGGGATGTCCGGCGGCCGGATGAGGGGTACCAGCCAGTCCACCCGGTCCTCCGGACCGATGGTCATGGTGTCCAGGAAGACGAGATTGTCCGCCCCCTCAGGAAGGCCGAAATACACCCCGCCGCTCCCCACCCGGTTGTTCACCGCGGTGACGATGAAGTGGTTGGCGTGCAGGTGGGGAGAGTGGGTGGCCAGCCCGGCGTTCACCTGGCGTATCAGATGGGGTTCCCCCACCGTGCCCACGATGGTTACATCCGGAGAGTGGGCCGCAAACCCTCCCTGGCGGCCGTTGAGGCTGAAATAGCGGGGCAGGAAGTTGTTCCGCACCGTGGCCGGATCCACCGCCACCCCCTGGGTGATGACCGCCCGGTTGAGCTCCGGGTCGATGGAACTGTGCACCCAGATGCGGGTGCGGTAGAGGAAACGCTCCAAGACCGGCGACCGGGGGCCCCTGGGATTGACGGCAAACACCTCATGGTGCTCAAAGTCCGAATCCGTGCCGTTGACCGGGTCGTAGGCCGGGTTGGCGTCGGTGGTGGCGAACCAGGGTTGCCCCGGGTAGATGGCCTCCGGGTCATAAGGGTCGCCCTGCCCCAGGGCGTTGAACAGGGCCGTCACCCGGGGGAGGGAAGAGCTGCCGTAAGGGTTTGTGGCCGTGAGAGACGGCAGAATGACCAGGACCCCGTGCAGCCCCAGCACCCGGCTCACCGGGTCCAGGGTGGGGTCCTTGTAGAGATAGGTCCCCGGCGCCAGCTCCCCGGCGTTCACGCTCACCGAGCCCGTCCCCCCGAAGGGGATGTTGCGGGATTGCTTGATGAGGGCATAGGGGTTGCCGCCGGCGTTCCCCACAATGGCGAAGCGCCGTCTGCGGCCGTCATTGATGTTGTTGGTCACCGCAATGGTGAAGGTTTCCGTGGCCAGGGCGAAGATCACCGGCCCCGGCTGGCTGGGGACCCCGTCCAGGGCGTAGAGCCAATGGGGGACCGGGCTGGTGTCCACCATCTCCACATTGTCCGTCACCATGCTGAGGCTGATGACGTTGCTCTGGGCCTGGGCCTGGCCGGCAAAGAAAGAGGACAGGGGCAGCTGCGACCCCACCGCCACCCCCGCCAGGCCCCCCAGGCTGTATTTCAGAAACTCCCGTCGCTTCAGGCGTGCCATGGGTTTCTCCTGTTCTCGGGATTGGACTTCTCCCGCTCCCGTCCCCTGGGGCACAGACGGAAAGGCCTGACGGGCCTGCTCACCATTGCCGGCTCGACAGGGGCCTCCCATCGGGGTTCCCTTCCCGCCCGGTGCCGGTCTGCGGGGGGTGCCAGGGGGAGCTTTACCCTTAACATGCGAAATTCCAGGCCGTTTTCCTATAGGTAAAAATTACTAATTTTGAGTACGACGGCGTGGTATAGGGGCTGAAGGCGGCCAGGCGGCACCGCACCCTGGCTCTCCCGGGAATTGCGGCCCCGATCACCCCTGCCGGGTCAGAAAGGGCCCCCGGCAACCGCCAGGGACGCCTGCCCCTTTGCTCCTCAGGTTTTGACCGGAAGGCTGCATGCCGCGCTCCGTCGGCCCAAACCCAGGGGAACCCCAAAACAACTTGGCTGGAGGCCGGGCTGAAAAGCCGCGATGGCCGGCTTGCCGGCATCCGGGTGGCTGCGGCGATTGGGGCCGGGGGTGCCAAACCCATCCGGGGCCGCCCGGGCTTTGTCCTTCCCGGTGCCCGCTAAGACCCGGGGCCGGCCCCGTGGAGGGAGCGCCGAGGCATCCAGGGCCAGGCAGGTTTCCTTAGCGGTTTGGAACCACTTCAGCTTTCTTAAAGCGGTGGCCGGTATCTTTTGGGGCCTGAACTGTGGACTTGAAAGGTCGGTGGAGCAGGTCAGCCACGTTCTTGAGACACAGAAACACCGGCTCTGTGGGGACGAACAGGAGATGCACGGGGCGAAAGCCTTCGTAGTTGTGGATACCGGCCCCGGTCAGATGGGTTTGGAGGGGCAGCACGGCAAAAAATTTTCAGGGCCGATTCAATTTGTCTTTGAAAGCGGCCAATATTTTAATGCAAGGGAAGGATAAGATTACTGACGACAGGTTCTGCCGCCGAGGCGCATGGCCCGAGCCAACTTTTATCGGGCCGGCCGGGGCCGTCCGGAGGAGGAGCGGTTGCAGGCCAGGATCCGAGCATTGGCCCCCATCCAGGCCCCTTTTGGCTATCGGCACATTTCCGCGGTGCTGCGTACTCTTGGGCCATGCCCCACTTTCCCCAGCACGACGGCATTTTCATAACAACCGGGAAGGAGGGCATTTTCTCCTATGCCCCCTCCGGCACCGCCAGACGCCGATCCTCCCTCCGGACAATGGGGCCGGACCCGGCAGCACGCCATGGTCTTCAGAACCGAGCTGGCAGTGATTTGGGCGCCGGCTCCCGGAATTTTCCTCACATACAGCCGCCGCCGGGCCCCCTGGCCCCACCGCCGGTGCATCCTCCCAGGCCTTTGCGGCGGGTTTTCAGGGCGGCCACATCCCCACCCCGGTACACCACCTCCAATCCCTGCTCGATAAAGCCCTCCATGACCACCGGCATGATGCCATGCTCTTGCAAAACCGCCTGCGGGGCGTCCCCCATGGCGCTGGCAAGTACGGCCCGGCAATCGGCCAGGGTCCGGGCCAAGGCCTCCCACCGCTGGCGCCCGCCGCCGGGGGGCGGGGCGGGGCGTTCTCCCACCAGATGGAACCCCTGGCCGTTGGCGGCCCAGATCTGGAAGCGGTGGGCCTCCCCCAGGTGCTGGTTCACCAGCACCCCCTCCTGGGTGGCCACGGCCACATAGGGCCTCTGCGGGTGTTCCGGCGCTTTGCCGGCGCAGGAGGTCAGGCAGGAGCGCAGCTCGGCGGTGCGGTCCTGCTCCAGCAGCCCCACGGCGTCCGCCCGGCAGCGGGTGCAGTGGCGCATCTGGGGGAGGAAGGCCGCCGCTTGGGCCCGGAGGCGCGCCATCCGGGCCGGGGTGGGCTCAGGGATCCCGGCAAAGGGCGTCCCCGCGGTGGGATACAGGGGCATCAAGTTCAGGAGGTCCACCCCCCGGGCCGCCATGGCCGCGGCGATGGCCGGCACGTGGTGGTCGTTGACCCCGGGAATGACGATGGTGTTCACCTTGACCGTGACCCCCCGGGCCTTCAACCCCGCGATGGCGGCCAGCTGCCGGGAGAGGAGGTGCCCGGCCGCAGCCGCGCCCCGATGGATCACCTTGCCATCCCGCACCCAGGCGTAGATCCTCTGCCCGATGTCGGGATCCACCGCATTGACGGTGAGGGAGATATGGGAGACCCCCAGCTGCGCCAGCTCCTCCAGATGCGCCGGCAGACCCAGACCGTTGGTGGCCAGGCACAGGAGGAGATGGGGGAACTCCTGCCGGATGAGGCGCAAGGTCTCCATGGTCACGCCGGGATGGGCGAAGGGGTCCCCGGGACCGGCAATGCCGGCCACCGTGATCCGGGGCTCCGCGGCCAGCACCCGGCGCAGGTACTCGACGGCCTGGGGCGGCGTCAACACCGCGCTGGTCACCCCCGGCCGGCTCTCATTCACACAGTCATACCGGCGGTTGCAGAAGTTGCAGAGAATATTGCACTTCGGCGCCACCGGCAGGTGCACCCGGCCGCAGCTTCCCGTGGCGGCAAGGTTGAAACAGGGATGGCTGGTGGTGTCTCCCATGCTAAGTCCCTCGGAGCATAAAGGGCCACAGATGAGTGGCCGGTGAGCCAGGGGAGTGATGGCCCGATTTCCTCTGACCTTGACCTCTTCCCCTGCCCTTTTAAGTGGAGGAGGGGCCAGGAGCCATGGCCCCCCGTCCCCTTCCCCCGGAGAACTTTTTCTGCTTTACCTTTGGGCCTCAAGCCCATGAGAAGGTCACAAATACCCGTAGCCCACGGGGGAGTCGGCCTGTTTTTGGGCCAGCAGGGCATTGATGATCCGGTCCAGCAACTGTTGGGCGCCCCGATAGCCCAGATGCAGGAGGCGCTGGCCGCCGAACCGGTCATGGATGGGGAAGCCCACCCGGATGAGGGGAATCCCCCAGGCCCGGGCCAGGTGATAGCCTTTGCTGTGGCCGATGAGCAAATCCGGCGCCAGCCCCTGGGCCTCCTGGGCAATGTCATAGAAATCCACGCCACCCCATACCACCGGCAACTCCGGCAGCAGATCCCCGCACACCCGGGCCATGGCCGCCTCAAGGTGGCCTGACTCGCCGCCCGAGGCGCAGAGCACCGGCCGGACGCCGATCTCCGCCAAAAACGCGGTCAGGCCCACCACCAGGTCCTCCTCCCCATAGACCACCGCCCGTTTGCCAAAGACATATTTGTGGCCGTCCACCAGGGCATCCAGAAGGCGGCCCCGTTCCAGGGCATGAGGCCGCGGGTTCTCCCGGCCGGAGAGGGTCTCCAGCAGGCCAAAAAAGCGGTCGGTCTCCCGCAGCCCGAGGGGGAGCCCCATCTGGAAGAGCCTGACCCCGAAGCGCTGGGCCAGGAGCCGGCCGGCGGTGTCCTGCCCCGAAAGGGTGGCGCCGAATTCAAGGGTGGCCCGGGAGCCGCTCATGGCGGCGATATCGGTCAGGGGGGTGCCGCCGGCGGGAATCCTGCGGTAAGTCATCTCCTGGGGACCGTCCAGGGTCTCGGAGATATCCGGCAGGATGATCCCGGTCAGACCGAAATCCCGCAGGATCTCTTTCAGGTAACGGATATCCGCCGGCGATACCAGGCCGGGGAGCAGGTTTACCGCGGCCGAGGGGGGCGCCGCCTGGGCCAGCTGCTCCACCAGGGCCCGCACCGCCCCGTGAAAGCCCTCCATGTGGGTCCCCCGGTAGCTGGGGGAAGACACCGTGACAATCCGGGGCAGAGGGGCCATCTCCCCGCCAGCCTGGCACTCCTGGACAAACTCCCGGACCATACGGGGCACATCGTCGCCGATGGTCTCGGTGAGGCAGGTGGTGGCCACCCCGATGAGCTGGGGCTGGTATTTGTCCACAACATTTTTCAGCCCCTGCTTCAGGTTGGGACCGCCGCCGTAAATGGCATGCTTCTCTCCCAACGACGAGGAAGCGATATCCATGGGCTCCCGGAAATGGCTGATGATATAGCGCCGCATGTAGGTGGCGCAGCCCTGGGAGCCATGCAGGAAGGGCACCGCGCCCTCCACCCCCCGGAAGGCCAGGCAGGCCCCCAGGGGCGTGCACAGCTTGCAGGCGTTGGTGGTGGACACATAGGGAGACCCTTGGGCCCGGTGGCGGTGGGAGACTGCGGCAGTCATGGCGCCGGGTCCTCCGCTGTGGGGGCGCTCCGGGGCCGGGAGGCCTGACGGCGGGGCAGGAAGCGCCATACCGGGCTCATGACCGTGGTATAGACCTCCCGGGCGAAGTTGAGCATGCCCACGAAGCCCTCCAGGGGTTCCTTGCGTTCATGGTTGTGGTCGCAGAAGCCCACCCCCAACTTGTAGGCGATGGGCCGCTCTTTGACACCGCCCACGAAGATATCCACCTCCTGCTCCTGAAGAAAACTGCTCAGCTCCAGGGGATTGGAGTCATCCACGATGATGGTGCCGTCGTCACAGATCTCGGCCAGCTCCTGATAGTCCGCCTCCGTGCCGGTCTGGGAGCCCACCAGGACCACCTGCATGTCCAGGAGCCGAAAGGCCTTGATGAGGGAGAAGGCCTTGAAGGCCCCGCCCACATAGATGGCGGCCTTTTTGCCCCTGAGAGCCTGTCGATAGTGCTGCAATGGGGGATAGAGGGCCGTGAGCTCCTCCCGGACCAGCTCCCGGGTCCGCTCCAGGATCTCCGGGGCTTTGAAGAAGCGGGCCACCTCATAGAGGGATTCAGCCATATCCTCCACCCCGAAATAGGAGACCCGGCAAAACGGGGTGCCGTATTTCTCCTGCATCATCCGGGCCAGGTCCATGGTGGCGCCGGCACACTGGACGACGTTGAGGGCGGCGCCGTGTGCCCGTTGCAGGTCCCGAACCCGGCCATCCCCGGTGATATTGGCCACCACCTCCAGACCCATCCGCTGAAAATAGTCCCGGATGATCCAGATCTCACCGGCCAGGTTGAAATCACCCAGGATATTCACGCTGTAGGGGGAGATGCCCTCGGTGCTGCCCGTTCCCACCAGCTGGAACATAGCCTGGCAGGCGGCCTGGTAGCCGGCCCGCTTGTTGCCCCGGAAACCCTCGGACTGCACCGGGATGACGGGGAGTCCTTTTTCTTGGCTGACTTTTTTGCACACACCCGCCAGATCGTCGCCGATGATGCCGACGATGCAGGTGGAATAGACAAAGGCGGCGGCGGGCTGATGCCGGTCAATAAGTTCCACCAGGGCCCGGTAAAGCTTCTCCTCCCCGCCGAAGATGATGTCCTTCTCCTGGAGGTCGGTGGAGAAGCTGAGCCGGTGCAGCTCCGGCCCCGAGGACAGGGCTCCCCGGATGTCCCAGGTATAGGCGGCGCAGCCGATGGGGCCGTGCACCAGGTGCAGGGCATCGGCGATGGGGTAGAGCACCACCCGGGAGCCGCAAAAGACACAGGCCCGCTGGCTCACCGCACCGGCCAGGCTCTCCTTGTTGCAGGTCAGCCGGAACGGTTCGGCCCCCTTGCGATGGATCTGGTCCGCCCGCTCGCGGAAGATGACCGGTTTCATGGGTTCTGCTTCCTTTTGTGAGGTAACGCCCCGGAAAAGCAGCGGGCGGCACGCTAGGCGATGAGATACTCCGGCGCCGCCCGGCCATCCTCCAGGGCGTCCAGGATGGCGTCGATGGCCCTTTCGCCCTCCACCCTCCCGTACCACCAGCCGTGGGGGTAGATCACCATCACGGGCCCGTGATCACAGAGGGTGAGACAGCCGGTGGTGGAGACCATGACATTGTCCAGGCCCCGGTCGGCCAGCTCACTTTCCAGGTAGCCCAACAGGCCCCCGGCGCTCTGGCGGATGCACTTGCCTTTGGGCTCCAGGCCCCGGAAACTCATGCAGAGAAAAATATGATGGGCCGGCTTTTCCATGTTCCTGCCTCTCTTCCTGGATGGTGGGGGCGGGTCCGGGTCAATCCGGACCCTGCGGCCCGAGGGAACCACCTTGTCCTCTCCTACATCACCAGCTCAAACCTTTCCTCCGGGGCGTCCCGGTCCTGACGGTCCAGAAGGGCGTCCAGGATCCTCTCCAAAAGCCGCACGCCACCCCGATAGCCCACGGTGGGGAAATGGATATGGCCGATGCGGTCCAGGATGGGGAAGCCGAACCGGACCAGGGGGATGTCCTCATCCCGGGCGATATATTTCAGGTAGGTATTGCCTATGAGCAGGTCCACAGGCTCCTGTTTGATCCACTGGTGCAGGAGGAAGAGATCCCCGCCGGCCTGAACATTCACCGGATGGGGCACTTCCCTGGTGAGCGCCCGGATCCGGGATTCAAACTTTTTCCCCGGCGTTCCGGTGACCATATGGATGGGCCACATGTCGATGTCCACCAAGAACTCCGTCAGGGGGATGAGCTGGTCCGGGTCTCCGGCCAGGGCCACTTTGCGGCCGAAAAAGTATTGGTGCATATCAGTGATGACATCCAGCAGTCGCCCCCGCTCCCAGGTGAGGGAGTCGGGCACCGCCACCCCGGCGATCTGGCGCAGGGTGTCAATAAACCGGTCCGTGGCCGCCAGACCCAGGGGCAGATCCAGGATCTCGCAGGGCACCTTGCAGCGGGTGTCCAGGGTCCGGGCGGCGGGTCCCGAGGCCAGGGGGCCCAAAGCCACCGTGCCCAGGCTGTGGCCGAGGCGCTTCAGATCCGCAACCCGGACCCCGCCCGGCGGATACATGGTGTAGCGGCCGGTCTGGGGGGTGTTCAGCACCTTGCTGGTGTCGGGGAACAGGATGGCCCTGATGCCCAGCTCCTCCACCATCCGAGAGATCTCCTCCATATCGGCCGGCTCCACATAGCCGGGAATGAGATTGATCTGCTTCTCCCGGGGGCCCTCGGCGGTGGCGAAGTATTCCACCATGGCCTTCACCATGTTGGCGAAGCCGGTGACATGTGAGCCCACGTAGCTGGGGGTGTTGGCATGGATGACATATCTCCCCGGCGGCACCTTGCCCTCATCCCGGGCCTTGGCGATGATCTGCGGGATGTCGTCGCCGATGGTCTCCGAGAGACAGGTGGTGTGGATGGCGATGACCTCCGGATCGTAGATGGCGAAGAGATGATGGATGGCCTGAATCAGGTTGGCCTGCCCGCCGAACACCGAGGCGCCTTCCGTGAAGGAGCTGGTTCCTGCCATCACCGGTTCCCGGTAATGCCGGGACAGGGCACTGCGATGATAGGCGCAACAGCCCTGGGAGCCGTGGCTGTGGGGCAGGCAGCGATGGATGCCCAGGGCCGCATACATCGCTCCGATGGGCTGACAGGTCTTGGCCGGGTTGATGGTAAGGGCAGTGCGTTCCCTCACCTCGGCGGTGGTGTGTCGCAATAACATGGCAGGTTCCCTTTCCTCAGCCGGGGTGGCCGGAGAGCTGGCACCGGGGGGCCTCTCTTCGTCGCCGGTCAGTCCCGGATGCCACTCCCGGAGCCTGATTTACTCCCAGACATAAGTGGCGGTCAGTTCCGGATGCTCCTGCCAGGGGGCCTTCAGGTAGCGCCACACCTTGCTGTTGACCATCCGGTCGATCTCCCGGTAGAAATTGATGGCGCCCTGAAAGCCGGCATACGGACCGCTGTAGTCGTAATTGTGGAGCTGTTTCATGGGGACGCCGCTCTTCTGGATGACGTACTTTTCCTTGATCCCGGCGCAGATGATATCGGGCCGGTACAGCTCAATGAGTTTTTCCGTTTCGTAGTGGCTGATGTCATCCACCACCAGGGTGCCGCAGGCCATGGTGGGCATCATGCCCTCGTAGTCCTGGAGCACCAGGCCGGCCATGGCCAGCCGGGCCTGATCCTCCGGGGTGATCCGGGGGCTGTAGCGCCGGGGGTCCGGCTCCACTTGCAGCTCTTCGATATTGCGGCTGTCGGCATCCACCTTGATGCGGGGAAGAACTCTGCGGCCCTCATAATCATCCCGGTGAGCGAACTCATAGCCCGCGGCGATGGTCTCCATGCCGATCTCCCGGAAAAGCTCCTGATAGTGGTGGGCCCGGGAGCCGCCCACGAAGAGCATGGCCTTTTTGCCGGCCAAGCGTCCCCTGACCTCCTCCAACAGGGCTGCCACCGCCGGCATTTCCCGGACGATAACCTCCTCCACCCGGGCCGCCAGCTCGGGATCCTCGAAATACGCGGCGATCTTGCGCAGCGACTTGGCGGTGGCCTCGGCCCCGAGAAAATTCACCTTGAGCCAGGGAATGCCGAACCTGGCCTCCATCATGTCCGCCATATAGTTGATGGAGCGGTGACACATGACCAGGTTCAGGTCGGCGGTGTGGGCGCGGGCAAACTGTTCGTAGGTGGAGTTGCCGCTGAAGGTGGCCACCAGGGTCAGGCCGCACTCCTCAAACAGGCGCTCGATCTCGAAGGCGTCCCCGCCGATGTTGTATTCCCCCAGAAGATTGACCCTGAATTTCCCGGCCTCCGTGGAGTCATCCAGGCCGACCACATGCATAAAGAGACCGTTGTTGGCGATGTGGTGCCCGGCCGATTGACTCACCCCTTTGTAGCCTTCACAGCTGAAGGCAATGACATTGATCCCCAGCTTTTCCTTCATCTCCCGGGCCACCGCGTGGATGTCATCGCCGATGAGCCCCACCGGGCAGGTGGCAAAGATGGTGATGGCCCGGGGCTGGAAGAGCTCATAGGCCTCCTGGATGGCCTGACGCAGCTTCTTTTCCCCGCCGAAGATGATCTGCTCCTCCTGCATGTCCGTGGAAAAGCAATAGGTCAGGAAATTCAGGTCCTCCGGACCTTTGGGCCTGGTCTGGTTGCGCCGGGTCAGCCAGGAGTAAAAGCCGCAGCCGATGGGGCCGTGGGTGAGGTGGACGATGTCCCGGGTGGGCCCCAGCACCACCCCCTTGCAGCCGGCATAGGTGCAGCCCCGCTGGGTGATGATGCCGGGGATGGTCCGGACATTGGCGGCAATCTCCGGCACCGTGCCTTCGGGATCCACCGCATTGACCACGATGTGGTGGGCCCGCTTGCGGGCCACCTTGGTGGGATATCCCGCCAGCAGCTCCCTTTTCACCTCCTCGGGGGGAGGGGTCAGGGCAGGGGGACTGCCGGCCTCCAGAACTTCCGACATGATGTGACCTCCTCTCAAGGGCCTCCGCCCGGGGCGGTCACCGCCACCCGCAGGGGGGCGTGTCCGCCTCAGGCCTCATCCAGGACCGGATCGCCGCTCTCGCCGGTGCGCACCCGCACCGCCTCGAGCACGGGCAGGACAAAGATCTTGCCGTCCCCGGATTTGCCGGTGCGATTGACCCGGATGATGGTCTGCACCGTCTTGTGCACCAGCCGGTCCGGGACGACGACGAAAAAAATCCGCTTGGGGACCAGGCGCTGGCTGGGGCCCAACTGGGCGATGGCCTCTTCATAGCCCCGCTCGGCGCCCTTAAGGACGGCGAGGTCCACCAGGCCCTTGCCCCGCCCCAGGGCGTCCCGGGCGGTGATGGAGGAAATACCCGCCTCGGCCAGCGCCTTTTTCGTCTGGTTCATCATGTTGAGGCGCACGATGGCCATGATCTCCTTCATGTCTTCACCTCCTCCAGCCTGCCGTCGGCCGTTTCCCTGATCCCGGAACTGATGGTGTAGACCTCCTCCACCGGGGAGACAAAGATCTTGCCGTCGCCGTAGGCCCCCTTTTCCCCGGTGCGGGCCGCTTTCAGCACTGTCTTGATGACAAAATCCTTGTCCTCATCCTTCACCACCATGAGGAGCAGTTCCTTGGGGATTTCATCATAGGTCACTTCCCCGATCTTCAATCCCCGCTGTTTGCCCCGACCCACCACCGCCATCTTCGTCACCGCCGGAAAGCCGGCATCCATCAAGGCGGCCAACACCGCGTCCACCTTTTCCGGCCGCACCACCGCTCTGATCAGCAACATGCCCTCTTCCTCCCTTGTTTATTCCTGCCCCCCGGCACGATCTCCCAAGAGCCCAAGGGGTCTGGCGGCGACCCAGATGGCCCCTTCTTTCCTGGGCTTCTGGCGTCCCACCACAGCTTGAGGGCCGCCAGGACCCAGGCGGCGACCCATAAACAAAGGAGGAGCGCCGCCACCGTATTGGCCGTCATGTCCTTCTCCTTTCATCCCGACAGTCCGTATTCCAGGAGCAGCCGCTCCAGATCATCCGTTTTGAGGGGTTTGGGGATGACTAACATATCATTGGCCTCGATCTTCCGGGCCAGGAGGCGGTATTCCTCGGCCTGGGGATGGGCGGGGTCAAAATCAATGACCGTCTTGCGGTTGATCTCGGCCCGTTGCACGATGTTGTCCCGGGGCAGAAAATGGATCATCTGGGTACCCAGTCGGGCGGCCAGGGCCTGGATCATCTCCCGTTCGTTGTCCACCTTGCGGCTGTTGCAGATGAGCCCCCCCAGACGCACCCCGCCGGCCTCGGCGAACTTGACGATGCCCTTGCAGATGTTGTTGGCGGCATACATGGCCATCATCTCCCCGGAGACGACGATATAGATCTCCTGGGCTTTGCCCTCCCGGATGGGCATGGCAAACCCGCCGCAGACCACGTCGCCCAGCACGTCGTAAAAGACGTAGTCCAGATTCTCCGAGGGGGAGAAGGCCCCCAACTGCTCCAGGAGGTTGATGGAGGTGATGATGCCCCGGCCGGCGCAGCCCACCCCGGGCTCCGGCCCCCCCGATTCCACACAGAGGGTGGCCCCAAAGCCGAGGCGGCGGATGTCCTCCAGATCCACCTCCTCCCCCTCCTCCCTCAGGGTGTCCAGGACGCTCTTTTGGGCCAGACCGCCCAGGAGAAGGCGGGTGGAGTCGGCCTTGGGGTCGCAGCCCACCACCATCACCTTGCGGCCCATTTCGGCCAGCCCCGCCACCGTATTCTGGGTGGTGGTGGACTTGCCGATGCCGCCCTTGCCGTAAATGGCGATTTTTCGCATGTCCTTCTCCTTAGAAAAAACTTTGACCATCATCTAATCAAGAGCGGTGCCAAAGGAGGAAAATATTATTTTTGCTTTTATATCAATATGATATGCTATTTTACATTTATAGCTTTAATACATTTTTGTATTATTTATTTCATTCCATATCGTATATTATACATTTTTGTATTTGGCGGCCCGCCGGGCCCTCCCCGGTCGGGATGGCGGCGGGGATGTCCAGAGGGGTTCAGCATTGGCCCGCCGCTCAGGTTTTTTCGTCGGGGGCCCTTGGCATTGGCGGGGAGCTGCATGTCGGAGAGGGGTTCCCCCCGGCAGGTAAAATCCTGCCCAGGCCTCAGGGTTGGTGGAGCGGAAATTACCTTCCGCCGCCGGCCATTCCGGGAGACAGGTCCTTTCGGGCAAGGGTGCGAGGAGGGGGAAGCCCGGCAGCCGTCAGGAGATACACGCCGGTACCGGTGGCTCTACCGGCGTTTCAGGGGGGCGGAACCGATGCCGGGTTCAGGCCGGAGTCTGCCGGGTCTGCCCCGGGCAGGACCCTCGAACTCCGGCGGTTAAGCGCCGGGCAAGGAGCCCCCCACCGATCGTCGCCAAAGGAGAGAGGTGGACATGTCGTCACCGACCCTGGCAGAGCAAAAGGACTGCAAAATCAATCCGGCAAGAAGCTTAGCTGGCAGAAATACATTACCAATGTCAGCCAAAACTGTCTTGCCCCGAAGAAGTGCGGCTCGACCTATCCCACCCCCTGGCCGGTTTTGCGAAGGGTGGTTTGATGCGGGATATGGCCCGGGAGCAATTGCGGGCCAAGGGGCAGGCGGTCTTTAACAAGGGACTCTTTTATGGGATTCTCCAGACCCAGAAGACCCAGAGTTTTGTGGCTGTGAGGTAAATCCTTGGCAGGAACCCGCCTCGAGTTGCGAGGAAAAATGCGCTCGCGGCACACCCCTGCCGCTCCAGCCTAACCCCGCCGGGGGTCAGCTCCGGGCGATGAGGAAGACGCCGGCACAGATCAGGAAGATACCCAGGAGGCGGATGGGGCGGAGGTTTTCTCCCAGCAGGCGCCAGGCGGCCACCGCCGTGAAGACGTAGCTGATGGAGACCATGGGATAGGCAAAACTGACCTCCGCCCGGGACAGGATCACCAGCCACAGGAGCAGACCGACACCGGCGCAGGTCAGACTGCCGAGGATGAAGGGATTCAGCGCCACCTGGCGGAAGAGGGCGGGCAGCGCCCGGCAGGAGAAGGCTAGATGGCCCAGTTTCGAGGCCCCGTATCGTAACAATATCTGGCCCGTGACGTTGATCATGACACAGAGCAGGATCAGTATTATTACGACATAGCTGGACATCACCTATCCCTGGGGTCGGGCGTCCGGAAACAAGCGGCCCTCAATGGCGGCGAACTGCCGGAAGAAATTCTCCTTGTCGGTCATGGCCTTGGCCTTCTCCCAGCCCGGGAAGCCGGCCTTTCCCCGCTTCAGTGCGGTGACGATGGCCGCCGCCAGGCTGTCCGGATCTTCCGGTGCGGCCAGCACGCCGAAGCCGCTCTGCTTGACAATCCAGCGGGCTCCGGGCACGTCCGTTACTACCAAAGGAACGCCATGTTCTATAGCTTCTATTTGCACGATGCCGAAAGGTTCCACCCTGCTGGATAACACAAAGAGATCAAGGTTGTGATAATAGGCATTCATCTTTGCTTCGCCCTTGAGCAAACCCAGATCTGTAATAAAAGGGGCGCTCGCCTCCCACAAGGGTCTATGACGTTCAAAAAAATCTTCATAAGCAGGAGCTTGGCCGGCAAATAAAAAATGGACACCCGGATGTTGTCTGACCACCTGTGGCATTGCTTTTAATAAAATGTCAAAAGCTTTTTGCTCGACGAACCGGCCTGCGAAGCCGACCAAGGCAGAGGCCTTATGAGCGCGGCGAATTCTTTTGATTTTTTCATCAATTTCCTGATCTATTCTCCGATCAACTAAGCCAGCGGGCAATAAGAGGGGCATAAACTTATTTAAATGCCTTTTATAGGACCGGCAGTGGATGGCATAATCCTCCACATAAGTAGTGATGACATCGGCGAGGGTACATGAAATATACATGGAGACATCAAAGATCTTCTCAAGTATTCTATTCATTATCCCGGGGGGCAGGATCAGATCGGCCTGGAGAAACACAATATTTTTCTTGTGGAATAACTTTGTAATCAACGAAAACCACATCATATTGGAGTCAGGGG
>JAILZL010000032.1 GCA_023512475.1 Syntrophobacterales bacterium | reverse complement strand
CTCAACAGCACCGATTCTACTGCGGCGTTGACCTGCACGCCAGGTCGATGTACCTCTGCGTCCTCGGCGGCGACGCTCACGCCGCGCGATCTCGCGGCCCTGGAAGTGGTCGCCCAGGCCGGCGCCGACTGGCTTGCCCTGTCCTTCGTGCGCGCGCCGCGGGCCGCCGATGAACTGCGGGCCGCGGCGCGGCGGGTCGGCATCGATGTGCCGGTCCTGGCAAAGATCGAGCGGCCCGAGGCCGTCGCCGCAGCCGACGCCATCCTCGAGGCCTTCGACGGCGTCATGGTCGCACGCGGCGACCTGGGGGTGGAAATCCCGCTCGAACAGGTGCCGCACGTGCAAAAGCGGCTGATCGAGCTGGCCCGCCGCGCCGCCAAGCCGGTCGTCACCGCCACCGACATGCTCGACTCGATGCGGGCCAGCCCGCGGCCGACCCGCGCCGAGGCCAGCGACGTCGCCAACGCCGTCTACGACGGCACCGATGCCGTCATGCTTTCCGGCGAGACCGCCGTCGGGCAATTCCCGGTCGAGGCGCTGACCTACATGGACCGGATCGTCCGCGAGACCGAGGCACAGCTTCGCGGCCTGCACCGCGAGCTATCGTTGCAGGACGGGACGGTGGAGGAACAGGTCACGGAGGCGGCCTGCCGGCTGGCGCGGCAGGTGGGAGCCAGGGCGATCATCGCGCCGACGCTGTCGGGTGCAACGGCACGACTGGTGGCCCGGCATCGGCCGGCGGCGGTTGTGGTGGCACCCGCGCCCGCAGCCGTGGCAGGGAGACGTCGTCGGAGAGCGCCTGGCAGATGATCTCCCCCTCATGGAGTGGCTGGAACATTACATCTTCCCGGTAGAGGCCCATCTCCGGGCTGAGTGGGTACGCTGCGGGGCGCTTCTGGCCTGCGCGGAGATGCTCCTTTCAGGTACCACCACCTTCTGCGACATGTATCTCTTCGAGGGCGAGGTGGCTAGGGCCGTAAAAGAGGCTGGCATGAGAGCCCTGGTGGGGGAGGTGCTCTATGACTTCCCTTCCCCCAATTACGGCCCCCCGGCGGAGGGCCTGCGGTTCAGCGAAACCCTGTGTCGCTCCTACACCGGGCACCCCCGGGTCCGGGTGGCCGTCATGCCCCATGCCATCTACACCTGCTCCCCGGAGCTCTTAAGCGAGGCCGGGGAGCTGGCCGCCCGCCTGGACACCCTCCTGGTTACCCACCTGGCGGAGACCGCCCGGGAGGCGGCCTACAGCCAGGCGGCCTTTGGCCTGACCCCGGTACAGCACCTGCACCGCCTGGGCCTCCTCAGCCCCCGGCTGGTGGCGGATCACTGCGTGGTGCTGAGCGAGGACGACCTGGAGCTCCTGGCGGCCGCCGGCGCCGGGGTGGCCCACTGCCCCGAATCCAACATGAAGCTGGCCAGCGGCGTGGCCCCGGTGACGGCCATGCTCCGCCGCGGCATCCCCGTGGGTTTGGGCACCGACGGCTGCGCCAGCAACAACAACCTGGACCTCTTCCAGGAGATGGACACCGCCGCCAAGCTCCAGAAGGTGCACCTTCTGGACCCCACCGCCCTGCCGGCCCTGCAGGCCCTCTCCCTGGCCACCACCGGAGGGGCCCAGGTGCTGGGGTTGGCCGGCCAAGTGGGACGCCTGGCCCCCGGATACAAGGCCGATCTCATCGTCCTCGACTTGGATCAGCCTCATCTCACCCCCCTGTATGACCCCTTCTCCCACCTGGTCTACGCCGCCCGGGGTGCAGATGTGCACACCGTCATGGTGGACGGCCGCCTGCTGGTGGAAAACCGCCGCCTTTCGGCCATGGATGTGGAGGAGACCCTGGCCCGGGCTCGGGAGCTGGCCCGGCGGGTGCGGCAGAACTACCGCTGACCGGGCGGCTCCGCGGCCGCCCGGCCGTTCCGGTGGCCCTCTATGGGCCTCAGCTGCGGGCGATGAGGAAGACCCCCAGGCAGGTGACGAGAATGCCGGCCATCCGGCCGAAGGTGACGTTTTCCCCGAACAGCTGCCAGGCCAGGACCGCAGTGAGCACATACCCCAGAGAAATCATCGGGTAGGCATAACTCACCTCAGCCTTGGCCAGCACGATGAGCCATACGAGGAAGCCGGTGCCGTAGCAGAAGAGCCCGACGATCACATAGGGATTGAGGGCCGCCCGAAGGAACACCCCGGCCAGCTCCGTGGCCCCCAGGGCAAAGTTGCCCATCTTCGACATACCGAATTTCAACGACAGCTGCCCCGCCACATTAAGGAGGACGTCCAGGAGAATGAGCCCTAAAATCACATACTTGGTCATGAATCCGTCCTTGAGGAAAATTCCATGAGAAAAGGCGGCCTTGACCCCTGCCGCCCGTCCCTGTCAGCCGTCAGGAAGGGCGCCGGCCTCCTGCCGGGATGCCCTCCCTCGCGCCTTTGTGTCTCAGACCCTCAAATTGTGGGAAAAGTTACCTGGTTTTGCAAGAAAATAATGCCGCTTGGCCTTTGCCCCCGGTGGATCTGACCCGCCCGGGGAGCCCCCAAGCCGCCGGCCTGCTCCTGTCGGGAGGGGCGGCATGATGCTTGCAAAACGGGGTGGCGGAGGTGCACATGATCGCCCTGATCCCTGGACTGGAACGGACCGGGGCTTACTTCCGCCCCGCCGGGCCCGCCGCCCCGGGGGAGGATTTTTCCCGGTTCCTGGCCTCCCTGGCCCCCACCCCCGCCGCGGCTCCGACGCCTGCCACCTATCAGGTTCAGCCCGGCGACACCCTGACAAGCATCGCCAGAAAACTGGGCTATGGCAGTCCCCTGGTCCTGGCACGGGCCAACGGCCTCACAAACCCCGACTTTCTCCGTCCCGGGCAGGTCCTCACCCTGCCGCCCCCCCAGACGTCCCCGCCGCCCGCTCCCTCTGCCTCCCGACCCGCCCTGGTCGTGGCCACCTGGTATGGCCCCCGGCATCACGGCCGCCCCATGGCCAACGGCCGCCCCTTTGACATGGAGGCGGACACCGCCGCCCACCGCTCCCTGCCCCTGGGCACCCGCCTCAAGGTCACCAACCCCCAAAACGGCCGCAGCGTGGAGGTGACGGTCACCGACCGGGGCCCCTTTATCCCCGGCCGCCACCTGGATCTCTCCCTCGGCGCCGCCCGCAAACTGGGCATCATCCGCCAGGGGGTCGCCCGGCTCTATGTGGAACCGACCTCGGGCTGAGGAAAGGGGACAGGCACCTCGGACCCCCTCAGGAGCCCTCCACCTGCCGGCGGTAGGCCGCCACCGCCTGGGGGATGAGCCGCCGTAAAAACACCCGGCGGTCCAGGGTGGAAAGCTTCGCATAGACGGGAAAATCCGGGTGGCTGGGGCTTAATTCCGGCAGGGCCCGGGCAAATTCGCCCCCCCGCCGCCAGGCCTCCTGAACCAGGGCGATGAGCGGCGCTTCCTCCTCCGGCAGGGCCTCCACCCATCCCAGCCGCCGCATCACTTCGAAGCGGAGTCGGTCCACCAGGGCAAAGGCCGTGTCCATGATCCGGAGCTTGGTGGCCGCCTCCAGATCATCCAGGCGGAACCGCACCGAGCCCCCCAGGCCCATGGCCCCCATCACCAGATCAAAGAGGGCATACAGGTTGTCCTCGCCGGGGGTCGCCAGGTACAGGAGCGTGGCGGGACTGAGGTCGCCAAGCCGCGTCTCCGGCCCGAACTGCTCCTGAAAGCGTTTCAGCCAGGTGCTGAAACCCTTGTCCGCCATGAGCTTGCGCCGGAAGCGCTCCAGGTCCACCAGTTCAGCCATGCCGGCCCTCATCCGACGACGTCTCTTTTCCCTGCTCCCCCAGCTCCAGCCCCCGGGCCAGATACTGGATGCCGGAATAGGCGCTCAGCGCCCCGGTCAGGAGAAACCAGGCCTGCAGGAAAGTCCCGGGAAGCGGCACCTGCCGGCTGAGAAGCACCACAAACACCGTGATCATCTGGGCCGCGGCGGTGAATTTCCCCGCCAGGGTGGGACGCACCGCCACCGGATAATCAAACAGCTTGAGGATCAGAATGCCCGCCACCAGGATGAAGTCCCGGCTGATGACCACCACCGCCAGCCAGGGGGGGATGAAACGGTAGAGACTTAAGAGGATGAAGCTGCTCATCAGCAGCAGCTTGTCCGCCAGCGGGTCCAGCACCGTGCCCAAAGGCGAGCGCTGCTGCCAGTGCCGGGCAATGAGGCCGTCGATGAAATCGCTGAGACTGGCGGCCAGAAAGACCGCCAGGGCCGGACCGTGGCGCCCCTGGATGAGCAGAATGACAAACAGCGGCGTCAGCAGAATGCGGATGAGGGTGATGGCATTGGGCACCGTCAGGCTGGTGGGGGGAAGGGACGGCTCCGTCGTCATGCTTGACCATGGTATCAGAAAATCCTGCCGCCCGCCACCGTCTCCCTCCTCCGGCGCCCCTTCCCCGGCTAGGGGGGGCATGATCGGGACAATCACTCCCCGGCGGCCGCCAGGGCCGCATAGGCCGCCTCAGCCATCACCTCCACCGGGGCCGGCCGTCCCGTCCACAAGCTGAACTGCGCCGCCCCCTGATGGATGAGCATCCGCAGACCATCCACCACCCGGCAGCACCGGGCCCGCGCCTCCCGAAGCAGCCGGGTCTCCAGCGGCCGATAGACGATGTCCATCACCAGGCGGAATCTCCCCAGGGCCTCCGGGGGGAAGGGTATCTCCCCGGTCCGGGGCTCCATCCCCACCGGGGTGGCGTTGATGAGGATTTCCGCCGGGCAGTCCTCCGCCTCCTTGGGGGTCAAGGCCTCCGCCCCCAGTTCCCGGGCCAGCCTTTCGGCCTTGGGCCACTCCACATCGGTGAGGCTCACCCGCGCCCCTTCCGCCCGGAGGCCATAGACAATGGCCCGGGCCGCCCCGCCGGCCCCCAGGATCAGAACCCGCCGGTCCTCAAGGACGATGTGCTCCTTCAGGGCCGCCACCGCCCCCAGCCAGTCGGTATTGTGGCCCACGAGGCGGCCGTCCTGGTTCACCACCGTGTTGACCGCCCCCATACGGGCCGCCGGCTCTGCCACCTCATCCAGCAGGGGGATGATCTCCTCCTTGAAGGGAATGGTGACGCTCACCCCGCCGATCCTGAGCCCCCTCAGGCCCGCCACCGCCTGCGGCAGATCCGCCACCTCAAAGGCCACATACACCGCGTTGAGGCCCAGATGGGCAAAGGCGGCGTTGTGCATGGCCGGGCTTAGGGAGTGCCCCACCGGCCGCCCCAGAATGCCATACACCCGGGTGCGCCCGTCGATCACCACCTGAGCAGCCGCCATATCCGCCTCACCTCATTCACCGTGAGCTGCCCCGGCGCCGAGGCCCCCTTGCGGTGGAAGGGCGCATAGGTGAGGTATGACCCCAGAAACGCTGCCGCCACCCGGGACCAGGTTCCCGCCGGTCCCAGGCAGAAGGCGATGATCTCCCGGCCCGCCGCCCGGGCCCGGGGGATGAGTCCCAGGACCCGGAGGTTGTCCTCCGGGGTCCGGGCCAGGGTGACCATCTTGAGGATGTCCGCCTCCGCCGCCAGCATGGCCTCCCATTGCGCCAGCAGGACCGACTCCTCCGGCGTGCCGGAAAAATCATGCCAGGAGAGGATGAGCCGGGTGGGGCCCTTGGCCGCCGCCAGCTCCCGGCGCCAGCCCGCCTCGGTGCGCCACTCCACATCCACACAGGTGGGCCGGAAGGCCAGCGCCTCCTCCAGCACCTTGAGTCGCGCCGCCTCCTCCCCCCGCCAGCGGCCTCCCTCCGCCGGATGCCGGTTGGTCACCACCACCGGCCCGGGCAGGGTCCCCAGAAGCCGCCGGAGATCCACCTGCTCCAGGTAATCCAGCCGCAACTCCGCCCAACACCCCTTGCGGGCTGCCCTCAGATACACCCCCCGGGCCCGCCGCGCCGACTCCTCCACCACCGGCACACACAGCCGCACGGGCGGCGCCCCGGCCGGCCCCTTGGCCTCCAGGGCCCTCTGGCCTCCCTTCTTCTCCTGTCGGACCCCGCCCCCTCCCCCCGCTTCTGAGGTTCGGAGAAAGGGAGTCAGGGGCAGGAGCGGGGAGGCCCCCTCCTCCCAGGCATGATCCTTTTCGCTTCTCAACTCAGCCGCTCCACCCCCGGGGCCTTGGGGAAGGAACCCAGGAGCTTGAACCAGGCGCTCAGGTGGCGGATTTCCTCCAGCGCCTGGCTGACGTGGGTTTCGGCCTGATGGCCGTCCAGGTCCACGAAGAAGAGGTAGCGCCAGGCTTCGGTCTTCATGGGGCGGGAGACGATGCGGCTCATGTTGATCTCCCGTTCCGCCAGCGGCCGCAGGGTATGATACAGGGCCCCGGGCACGTCATCCACGGCAAAGATGATGGAGGTTTTGTCCGCGCCGGTGGGCCCGGGCGCATCCGGACCGATGACGAAGAAATGGGTGACGTTGCCGGGGTGATCCTCGATGCGTTTTTCAATCACCCTCAGGTCATAGAGGGGGGCGGCAAAAGCGCTGGCAATGGCCGCCGAATTGGGGTTTTTGGCCGCTTTCTGGGCCGCCACCCCGGTGGAGGCCACCTCCAGCACCGGGATGTCCGGCAGGTGGGTGGCCAGCCAGCGGCGGCACTGCCCGAAGGCCTGAGGATGGCTGTAAATCACCTCCACATCCTGAAGCTGGCCGGACCGGGAGAGGAGGTCATGGCTGATCTCCAGAAAAATCTCCCCGCAGATGCGCAGGGAGTTCTCCGCAAACAGGTCCAGGGTCTCGTTCACCACGCCCTCGGTGGAATTCTCGATGGGCACCACCCCGTAGTGATACTTCTCCTTGCTCACCTCGCTGAAGACCTCCCGGATGGTGGCCATGGGCCGGTAGCGGGTGGCGTGGCCGAATTTCTTCAGCGCGGCCAAATGCGAGAAGGTGGCCTCCGGGCCCAGGAAGGCCACGGACAGGGGCGCCTGGATCTCCCGGGCAGCGGAGATGATCTCCCGGAAGATGGAGCGCAACGCTGCGGGCGTCAGGGGCCCGGGGTTTTTGTGCAGCAGGTGGGCCAGCACCTCCTCCTCCCGGCGGAAGTCCAGAGTGCGCTGGCCCTCCCGGTTCTTGATGAGCCCGATCTCCTGGGCCAGGGCCTGGCGGCGGTTGAGGAGCAGGAGCAGTTCCTCATCCACCTTATCGATTTCGGCGCGCAGCCGTTCCTTGTCGGTCATGGTCATTTCTCGGTGATGGTCTCCTGAACTTTGTGGCCGAAGTGGCGCCCGGCCTCCTCCAGGGCCGCCAGCACCTCCTCCCCGGGGTGAAGGGCGACAATGGAGACCGCCTCCCCTCCGGGCCGGGTGAGGCGGATGGTCTCGGCGTTCTGCAGGATGGTGGAGAATTCCTTCCCCTCCGCCGCGGCGGTCACCAGCATCAGGGGCCGGCTCTCCACCTTCACCCGGCCCACCACCGCCGGCCGGGTGGTGCCGTCGTGGCGCACCACCAGCACCTCGTCTCCCGCCGCCAGCTCCCCCAGATACCGGGTCTTGCCCCCCGGCACCCGGATATAGGCGTGCACCGGACCGGCGTTGACCCGGAAGGGCCGGGGCGCCACGTAGGGGTTCTCCAGGGATTCCGCATGCACCAGAAAGAGGCCCCCCGAAGAGTTGCCCACCAGCATCCCTTCCCCCAGCCCCAGGTTGGAGCAGGTGTCCACGCACACCCGGTCCCCCATCCCCAGGGGCTTGAGGCCGGTGATGCGGGCCACGGTCAGGGCCACCGGCGGCGAGGCCTCCTTCACCAGGCGGGCCACCGCCTTGATGACCCCCGGGTTCCGGCTGGCCACCACCACCCCGTCCACCCCTTTCTCCAGCACCCCCAAGGCGGTGCGGGCCTCCTCCACGGTGGCCACCTCCACGAAGATGTTGCCGCTCTGGGCCACCAGGTTCTCCAGGGGGATGATGGTCCAGTCGGGGGTGCGCACGAGGACCGGCCCCTCCCGGGCCAGGCGGAGCACCTCCGCCTCATCCTCCGTGGCGCTCACCGTCACCTCGGCCACCTGCCGTCCCGGCACCAGGTCGCCGTCCTCGGCCACCACGGTGATCAACCCCAGGGCCTTCACCTCCGGGGCCTTCCCCGGCGGCACCCACACCGCATCGGCCCCGGATTCCAGGGCGGTGGTCACCAGCTTCTTGTCCCAGGGGTCGATCTTCACCCACAGCTTTTTCATGGCTTTTCCGCCTTCCGGTGCCCCACCTCAGCTGGCCGCTTTCCGTCTCAGCTCCACGGAGCTCAGAAACCCCAGGGCCTCATCCACGCTGGCGTTTTCATGCACAATCAGGCTGATGGCCCCCACCATCCGGGCCGGATCCCGGTGCTGGAAGATGTTGCGGCCGATGGACACCCCGGCCCCCCCGGCCTCGATGGAGTCCTTCACCATCTCCAGAATCTCCCGGTCGGAGTTCATCTTGGGGCCGCCGGCGATGACCACCGGCACCGGGCAGCCCCGCACCACCTCCCGGAAGGATTCCACCGACCCGGTGTAGGAGACCTTGATGATGTCCGCCCCCAGCTCGGCGCCCAGCCGGGCCACATGCTTGATGACCTCGGCATCATATTCGTTCTTGATCTTTTCCCCCCGGGGGTACATCATGGCCAGAACCGGCATGCCCCAGTCCCGGGCGTGGCGGCTCACCAGCCCCAGGTCGCTCAGCATCTCCTTTTCCGAGCCGTTGCCGATGTTCACGTGGATGCTCACCGCATCCGCCCCCAGCTTGATGGCTTCCTCCACGGTGCACACCAGGGTCTTGGCGTTGGGGAAGGGGGAGAGCACCGTGGAGCCCGACAGATGGATGATGAGCCCCACATCCTTGCCCCGGCGGCGATGGCCGCCCTCCACCAGGCCTTTGTGGATGACGATGGCGTTGGCCCCCCCGGAGGCCACCGCATTGACGGTGGTCTTCATGTCGATGAGGCCTTCAATGGGCCCCACCGTCACCCCGTGGTCCATGGGGACGATGACTGTGCGTCCCGTCTCCCGGTTCATGATGCGTTCCATGCGGATGAGTTTGCCGATCACGTTGCCTCCTCCCGCCGGGCGGCCGGGGCCGGCTCAACAAAAAAGCCGTGGCCCCGTCTGGTGCGCCACGGCTTTTAAAAGTTTGCTGCTTGTGTGGTTAGGGACTTTTAAAAGTCGAGGCGCACCGGTAGCCCCAAAAATAATAGTAGCTAAAATAAAAGCCACGGAGCTGACGGTGCATGTGAATTTTCCCTCGACCTGTTTAATGCTAAATTTTTCCTGCCGGGGCTGTCAAGCTTTTTTTGCACCGGTCCAAGGTCAGGCCCGGAGGAGGGCGAGCCCGGTCCGCCCCTATGCCCTGATAAGGGGTGGGGGAGAGGGTCCGGGAGAGGGGGCAGGGGTCGGTGATCCCTGGTCTCCTCTCCCGGAGAGGCGGCGGGAGCCTAAAAGTCCGGTGACCCTTGTCAACTTGAAATCATGACCCCCGCGGTGGCCTACATCCTCCTGTGGTTTCCGGAGCGCACCCAGACCTTTGTCCGGGAGGAGGTGGCCACCGTGGCCGCCGCCGGGATCCCGGTGCAGGTTTATACCATGTATGGCCGGCAGCGGGGCGCCCCGCCGGCCCCCCCGGTGCCCGTCACCCGTCTGGGGGTGGCGGCGGCGGGCACTCTTCTGCGGCATCTGGCGGGGATCCGTCGGGAGTTCGGCCCCCGGGCCCCTGAGGTCCTCTCCCGGGTGCTCCGGCGGCGCTGGCGCAGCCTGGAGACCGCCGCCGAGGCCCTGTGGGCGGCGCTGGCGGGGGTATATCTGGCCAGCCGGGCCCGGGCCGCAGGGGTGGGGCACCTCCACGCCCCCTGGGCCGACGGCCCGGCCACCGCCGCCTGGGTGGCCGCCGAGCTCAGCGGCATTCCCTTCAGCTTCGCGGCCCATGCCCATGATATCTACCCCCCGGATGGGGCCCTGGGGGAGAAGCTGCAGGCGGCCGCCTGGGTGCGCACCATTTCCCGGGCCAACCGGCGGTATCTCGCGGCGTGCTGCCCGGCGGCCGCGGCCAAGATCCTGACCATTCCCGTGGGGGTGTCCCTGCCGGCCCGGGTTCCGGCGCCCCGGGACCGCCTTCCGGGACCTTTCCGGCTGCTCTCGGTGGGACGTCTGGTGGACAAAAAGGGCTTCCCCCACCTCCTCACCGCCTGTCGCCTCCTGGAGGATCAAGGGGTGGCCGTCCACCTGACCGTGGTGGGGGACGGCCCCCGGCGCCGGGCCCTCCTGCAGCAGGTGCAGGCCCTGGGCCTCCGCCAGCGGGTGGCTTTCCGGGGACATCTCCCTCATCAGGACGTAATCCGCCACTATGGGGAGGCGGACCTCCTGGTTCTCCCCTGCCGGGTGGACCCCCGCGGGGATCGGGACGGCATTCCCACCGTGCTCATGGAGGCCCTGGCCCATGAGCTTCCGGTGGTGAGCACCGCGGTCTCCGGCATCCCGGAGCTGGTGCGCCCGGGGGAGACGGGCTGGCTGGCGCCGCCGGAGGATCCCCTGGCCCTGGCCGCCGCCATTCGGGAGGCCCTGGCGGATCCAAAGGAAGCCCGTCGCCGGGCCCGGGCCGGCCGGGAGCTGGTGGCCCGGGAGTTCAACGCCCGGCGCAATTACCGCCGGATGGCGGCCTGCTTTCGGGCCACCCTGGCCGGAGGGATCCCCAAACCCGACTGCGGGTGGCCGGAGGAGGCGCCGTGAGGCTGCGGCCCCATGGGGGAATCCGTCCCCCAGGTCGCAAGGTTGCGGTTGAGGAACGCCCCCCATGGTATGGCTGACTGTGGCCCTGCTCCTCTCCCTGGCGCCGCTGACCTGGCTGGTTCTGGCAGGCAGCCGCCGGCTGGCCCGGAGGGGGGTGCCGGAAGTCCCGCCCCCCACCGCCCCGTGGCCCCGGGTAAGTCTCATCGTCCCGGTCACAGGCCGCCCCGAGGGCCTGGCGGAGGAGCTCACCTCCCTCCTCACCCAGGACTATCCCGACTGCGAGATCCTGGTCATCACTGCCAGCCCCGATGAACCGGCGGTGCCGGTGATCCGGGAGCTGCTGGGACGCTTCCCGCAAATGCGCCACGGGGTGAGCGGGCTGGCCCGGGGGTGCGGCCAGAAAAATCACAACCTCCTGGCCGGACTCAGACTGGCCGATCCTTCCTCCCCGGTGATCGCCTTCTGTGACCGGGGCCGCCTGGCCCCCCCGGATTTCCTGCGCCATCTGGTGGCCCCGCTCCTGGGTAAGGCCGGGGTGGCCAGTGGCTACCATGTCCTGTGCCCCATGGAACCCTGCCTCGCCCTTTGGGCCCGGGCCGCGGTGGTGCTGGTGCTCCGCCTCACCCGGGAGTTCCCGGCCCTGATGCAGCCTTGGGGCGGCGCCACCGCCATCCGCCGGGAACTGCTTCTGCGTCTGGATCTGCCGGCGCTCTGGGCCCGCACCGTGGTGGACGATGTCTCCCTGGCGGCCCGGCTGAAGGCGCACCGCTTACCTGTGGCCCCCGCCCCCGGAGCCCTCCTTTTGACCCCGGCGGCGGCTGAAACCTGGGGCCAGGCCCGCGCCTGGCTCACCCGCCAGTGGCTTTATCTCAAGTACTACCTCCCCGGCACCTGGCTGGCCGCCGGGCTGCTGGTGCATCTCACCCTGGCCCTGGCCGCGGCCGCCCTGCTCCTGCTCCTGTTCACGCCTTTCCGGGGCCTCGGCCCCCTCACCGGGGCCGCCGCCGGCTATCTCGCCGCGCTGGGCCTGCTGGTCGCCCGCCTCCATGGCCTCCTGAAACACCCGGACAGGGGCGGGCTGGCCTGGCTTACCTGGCCGGCCGCCTTGGCCTTGGCGTCCGTGGCGCACCTGGCCTCCGCCCTCCGGCACTCCCTCGTGTGGCACGGGTGGGTCTACCGGCTGGGGTGCGGCGGGGAGGTACGGCGGATATGGCGGGCGGAGTCGTGAAACAACCCCCTGCCGCCAGGGGTGCGCCCCGGCCCTGGGGGCTGCCGGGAAGAGGGTGGAAAACCGGAAGCCTACTCCAAAATCTGGTGGGATAAGGTTGGCCGGTTTTGCCGGTCTGGCGAAGCCACATCCCCTTTCTGGGGAGGGGGCAGGGTCTGTGATTCTTGGCCCCCTCCTCCCGAATCACCTTTTCAACCACCGGCTAAACCTGGTTCTGGATGTATTCCTGGGAGAGGGCGTATTTCACCAGCTCCGCCATGGTAGAGAAATTCAGCTTCTCCATGATGTTATAGCGATGGCGGCGCACGGTATTGACGCTGATGAACAACAGCTCGGCAATCTCCTGGGCCCGCTTGCCCTCGGCCAGCAGTTTGAGGACCTCCCGCTCCCGGGCCGTCAGGATCTCCTTTTTCCCCTCCTCCCGCTGCAGGCTGATGAGCACGTCGGTGAGCAGAGGGGAAAGGCATTTCTCCCCCCGGCGCACCGCCTGCAGCGCCCGCACCAGTTCCGGGGCCGGATCCTCCTTCAGCAGAAAGCCGTCGGCCCCGTCCATCAGGGCCTGCCGGACGAATTCCTTTTTCCGGTGCATGGTGAGGATGAGCACCTTCACCTCCGGGTGATACCGCTTGATCTCCCGCATGGCCTCCAGCCCCCGCATGTGGGGCATGGAGATGTCCAGCAGGATGAGATCGGGCGTGTGGTGTTTGAGGAATTCCAGCAACTCCAGGCCATCGGACACTTCGCCCATGATGCTGACCCCTTCCACCCGCTCCAGGAGCTTGCGCACCCCGGCCCGGAACATGGCATGATCGTCGGCCAGCACTATCTGATACGGTTTCATCCGTGTTCTCCTTCCTGGGGGATGGTGAAACTGATCCGGGTGCCGTGCCCCGGACGGCTCCAGAGGTGAAAATCGCCTCCCAGCATGCGGACCCGCTCCTCCATGGCCAGCAATCCCAGGGTGCCCCTGGTGCGGGACGTCAGATGCTGGTCGAAGCCGTGGCCGTCGTCCTGAATCTCGAAGACCACCCGGCCATCCTCCCGGGTGGCGGTCAGGGACACCCGCCGGGGAGCAGCGTGTTTGCCGATGTTGGTGAGGGCCTCCTGCACCACCCGGTAAATGGCGGTCTGTACCGGCAGGGGAAAGAGGCCGTCCAAGTCTTCCAGGTCCACGGTCCAGGAAATGTCTTTTTTGAGCCCCCGGAAATCGTCGATCAGGGCGGTCAGGGCGGTGGTCAGCCCCAGGTCCTCCAGATCCCCCGGGCTGAGGTCCAGATACAGACGCCGCACCTCGGCGATGGTTTCGGCGATGTCCCGCAGCATCTCATGGATGTCCTCCTTCATCGCCTCCTGCTGGGGGGAGAGTTCCGCCTCCAGGGCCTCCAGCCTCAGTTTCAGGGTGAGGAGGCGGTGCCCCAGCTCATCGTGGAGCTCCGCGGCCAGACGCTTGCGTTCATTTTCCTGGGCCCGGAGGAGCTGCGCCGCCAGCAGCCGGAGCTTGGCCTCGCTTTCCCGCAAGGCCTCCTCCGCCACCCGCCGGGCGGTGATGTCCATGCCGATGGCCCCCACCAGAGGGGTGCCGCCGTCGGCGGGCGGGATGGGAAAGCGGGTCACCAGCCAGTAGCGGGTCTGCCCGTCCCGCTCCAGGGTTTCCAGGTGCTGCAGGGATTGTCTCCCCTCCCGGACCTGCCGGTTCAGCTCGGCTTCCCGCCGGGGGCCTTCCCCCGACTCCCCGGACGCTTCCCCCGGAGTGGAGCCGAAGATGTCCCCCCAGGTCTCATTGGCATACAGGATGGTGTCCGCCGCATCCAGGATCACCGCCGCGCCGGGGACATTCTGCATGAAGGCGGCAAACCGGGTCTCGCTCTCCTGGAGACGGGCCTCGGCCTGCTGGCGTTCGTCAATCTCCCGGAGGATGCGGGCATAAGAGGCCTGGAGCTCCGCAATCTTGGCCATGGCCTGGCTTTCCAGGTCCGCCACCTGCCCCTGGGCCCGCCGGAGCAGCCGCCGGGTGGAACGGCCATACCAGTAGGTCAGGACCAGCAGTCCCAGGATGAATACGCCATTGACCAGAAAAATGAGAGGTCCCATGAGCTGCGGCTGACCTTTGGACCGGTCCGCGGCCCTGAACTTACATGGCCTCCGGTTCGGGCCCGGCTTCCGGGACCATCGGGGGCGGCGGGGTCTTCTCAGGCGGCGGGGCCTTCCGGGCCGGTTTCCCTGTCGCCGGGACGATCTGACCCCGGGCGGTGACCGGCTCCCGCCTGAGGAGCCGGGACTCCACCCAGCCCTCGGCTCCCGTCTCCGGGAAGCGCACCTTGCGCCAGCGGGGTCCGGATTCGGCGATGCTCTCCACCTTGTCGTTGAGCTTGAGACGCCGCAGGACCCGGGAGTCCTTCAGGGGGAGGAGATGCAGGGCGGCGGTATCGGAGGCCACATACAGATACACCGGCGCCGGGGCCGGCGCGGCGCCGGAGGCCCCTTCCCCGGGGGGTGCCTCCGGGACAGGCGCCGCTGGCAGGGTCTCCGCCAGGTGCACCGCCGGCACCCAGCCGATGGCCCGGTCCTTTTCCGCCAGCACCCGCCACCATTCCTGGCGCTCCGTCAGTTTCTGCACCCGGTCGCCGAACTCCAGCCGCCGCCGCGCGGTGGCCTCCAGGTGGGGCGAATCCCTCAGGGGCAACTCCTTCGCCGCCACCCAGAAGCTCTGCCCGGAAAGCGGCCGTTCGCTGAGCAGGGGCCGCTGCGTCCACCCCACCGTCTCGTCCCGTCGGGATCGGACCCGCCACCAGCCGTCGGGGCGGGACTCCATCAGCTGCACCTCGTCGCCCAGATAGACTTCGCTTACCACCGGGCAATCCAGCCCCGGGCAGGAGCGCAGGTAGGAGATCGCCGGAATGCTGTAGTAGATCCGGGCCGGAGGGGACGGGGGGGTGGTGGCGCAGGCCGGGGCCAGGATCAGGAGGAACCCCAGAAGCCGCAGAGCCTGACCCCAGACGGAGGCCCGCATGCTCCCTCCTCAGTTCGGCCGGGGCCGGCCTGCGCCGGGGTCGGAAAAGGTCTCCAGCTCCTGGATGAGCCACTGGCCGGAGGCTTTGGTGAACTGCACCTGGTAGGTCTTGATGTGACTCTTCACCGCCTGGGTGGCCCGGTCCCGGGTGGTGAAATTCCAGGTGACGGCGCCCCGCACCACCCCTTCCGACACCGTTTTCAGGTCCCGGACATGGTAATGCATGTCCAGATAATCATACCGCTGCCACAGGGCGACCATGACCTCCCGCTTCCGGGCCAGATCCGGCAGGGTGGGGGAGTAGGCACTGAAGAACAGCTCCGGGTCCTTGGCATACTGGGCTTCCCGGATCCGGTCCAGCAACCGGGCCAGTTCCCCCCGCTCCGGAAACTCCGGGAAGGTGTCGGGACTGAGGCTGCGGACGGGGGCCTCCAGGGCGGACCCGGCCGACGCCCCGGGCTGCCGGACCGCCGGCGGCACATAGACCATCACCAGAAAATAGGTCAGCGCCAACACCGCCAGCACGGTCCAGATGAGGAGGAGCTGGCGCCAGATGCGGCGCACGGCCTCCACCAGGTTTTCATTGAGGCGCCGGGAGACCCGCACCAGCTCGTCGGCTTCGGCCTTCAGGGCGGCCCGGGCCTGCTCCACTGCTTCCCGGGTATGGGTCATCTCGTCCATGAGCCCCTCCGACGGAGCCGGCCGGCTCCTCCGCCGGAAGACGCCCGGCCCTCTCCGTCTGCGGTTTGCCATCGCCGGAAGACGACTGTTCCGCTAGACAATATCACAATCCGGACCGGAATAAAATGCCCCGGCAAAACCACTCACTTCCCCCAATGTTTCTTCAGGAACTCCTCCCGGCCGGACAGGCTCCGGTAAGTGCAGTAGCGCCCCGGATTTTTCCCGGCAAAATCCTGATGATATTCCTCGGCCGGGTAAAAGGTGGTGTAGGGCAGGATCTCCGTGACGATGGGCCGGGAAAAGCGACCGGAGGCAGCCAGGGCCGCCTTGGAGGCTTCCGCCACCTGCCGCTGCTCCTCGTCATGGTAGAAAATCACGGTGCGGTAGTGCGCCCCCCGGTCCGCAAACTGACCCCCCGGATCCGTGGGATCCACCTGGCGCCAGAAATGCTCCACCAGCTCGGCAAAGGAGATCTTCCGGGGATCAAAGGTGATCTGCACCGCCTCCACGTGCCCCTTGCGGGCGTAATCCTCATAGGTGGGGTCGGCTCCCGTGCCGCCGGCATAACCGGACACCACCCGCACCACCCCGGGAAGCTTGCGGAACTCCGCCTCCACGCACCAGAAACAGCCGCCTGCAAAGGTGGCCGTAGCCACCTGCTCCGGGACCATGCTTCTCTCCTTCATTCCACCCGGCGCCGCCGGGGCCGCCAGCCCCAGGACCAGCGCCAGCCACCCCGCCGTCCTCAGATAACGCACGGCAAGCCCCTTACGGTTTTTCCCCAAGGTAAGCACCGCCCGGAGGATATGCCAGAAAGAGAAGCTGGAAAAGAAAGGGGGCAGGTCAGACAACCCCGCCCCCGGCAGGAACGGCTACCGGGGCGCCTCAGCGCACGATGAGGACGCTGCAGGGCGCGTGGCGGCTCACTTTCTCCGCCGTGGTGCCCAGAAAGGCGGCCCACACCCCGGACAGGCCGGTGTGCCCCACCAGGACCAGGTCAAAGCCCCCCTCCCGGGCCACCTGCACGATGGTCTGGGCCGCATGCCCCGCCCGGAGGAGGGTTTTCAGCTCCACCCCCGCCTCTGTAGCCCGGGCCCGGGCCTCCTCCAGGAGCTTGCCGTAGTAGGCGTCGGCGTAGTCCTTTTCCTCCTGGACTTCATCAATGGTGGCGGCAAAGCGGGGCAGCTTCTCCTGCACCGCCAGGGCGGTGACCTCCGCGCCGTGCAGTTTGGCCAGCTCCAGGCTGGCCGCCAAGGCCTTGCGGGCCCCCTCGGAACCGTCATAGGCCACCAGCATCTTGCGATACATGCTCCCCTCCTGCCGTCAATCTTCCGGCATGTGCAAAAAGTGCTCGCTGGTCCCGAGAACCACGGGTTCTTCCTGCAAGCCCAAAGACACCTCCCGGGGCTGGAACCACACCTGGGCGATGATGGTGGGGATGACCGCGGAGGCGATGACACCGGTCACCAGGATGGAATACTGCGCCTGGTCAATATAGCCGTGGGTCAGCCCGAAAAGGGCGGAGATGCTCCCGAAGGTGAGGCCGGTGGCCATGAGCAAAGTGGTGTAGTTGCTCTCCCGCACGGGGATGCCGAAGAGCCGGCACAGGGGCCAGATGCCCACAATCTTGGTCACCATCTTCATGAGAAACAGGGCGGTGAGCATGCCGAAGCCCGCCACCAGGGCCGGCAGCGACACCAGGGTGCCCGCCTTGATGAAGAAAAAAGGCGTCAGCAGGGCGAAGGTCGTGGCCCGGAGCCGGTGCAGGATCACCTTGTCATGGACAAAAAGGCCGGCGATCACCATGCCGAAGAGATAGGCCGGCAGCACCGCCTCGCTCCGGGCCGTCACCGCCAGCCCCCCCAGGACCGTCAGCACCAAAAAGATGAGCTTGATCTCCGGCTCAATGACCCGGCCCCCCCACAGGGAAAAGAACCAGCGGCAGATCCCGGGGAGCCGCCACAGGGTCACCAGGGTCACCACCGCAAAGATCAGCAGCCAGCGGTCGTATTCCGCAAAGAGGAGCCCCAAAGCCAAAACCGTGCCCAGATCGGTGATGAAGCAGGCGGCGAGGATGAGCTTTCCCAGCTCGGTGTTGTTCAGCCCCGTTTCCACCATCACCGCGTAGACCACCGCCATGGAGGTGGTGGACAGGGCCACTCCGGCGATCTGGGCGGACTCGCCGGGCCAGCCCCCCACATAGTAGGCATAGGCCATGCACCCGAGAAAGGGCGCCAGAAAGGAAATGAAGCCGATGGCCAGACTGGGCTTCCAGAGACGGCGGAAGGCCTCCGGCTCAATCTCCGCCCCCGCCAGGAAGGTGAGCACCACCGAGGCGAAACCGGCAAGAAAGTTGATCCAGGGGGTGGGTTTGAAGATCGTCCACCCGAAGGCGGTTCCCAGATTGCCGGCGATGCAGCCCAGAAAGATCTCCACCAGGGCCACCGAGATGCCCAGCCGGATGGAGATGAGGCTCGCCAGCAGCGCCACCCCGATCCAGGCCGCGGCCGTGTACCAGACCTGTTCCATGATCATCCTCCGGATGCCTGGAGGCGGAAGCAAAAAACTCCTGTCCCGCCGTCGTCAGGATCAGGAGTCATCAGCGCATCACGCGGTTCGGGCGGGCTGGCCGCCCGGGCGGACTCCATCGCCGCTTCCCTTCAGGGTAACAGGAGAGTTTCACCCCTGTCAAGCTTCGGATTTTCCCTAAAGATTATTTCTTCCGGATTGACATTGGCTCACTTTCCCCATAAATTAAAAAAAGGCGATGAAGTCCGCCATTAACCGCCCCGCCGGCAGGCGCAGGGCTGATGACTTCTGACCCATAACCCGGGCAGAAGTTTTTTTTATGGCCCGGTGCGTGGAGGCCAGCATGGGCACTTATCAGCATCTCAAAGAGGCCCTGGAGCGGCAGCTCAGTCACCTGACGCGCCTGCCGGAGATACCCCGGGGCACCATACTCCAGTTACTGGACAAACTGCGCCAGAACCGCTTCCACCTGGTGGTCCTGGGCGCCTTCAAGCGGGGCAAGAGCACCCTCATCAACGCCCTTCTGGGGGAGGCCCTCCTGCCCACCGCCATTGTCCCCCTCACCTCGGTGGTCACCATCCTCACTTACGGCGAACAGGTGAAGATCGAGGTCCGCTTCCACGACGGGAGCACCCGCCTCATCAGCCCGCCGGAACTGGTGAACTACATCACCGAAAGAGGCAACCCCGGCAACCGCAAAGGGGTGCGGGAGGTGGAAATCACCTACCCCTCCGACTACCTCAAAGACGGCGTCTGTATCATCGATACCCCCGGGGTGGGTTCCATCTACAGCCACAACACCGAGGTGGCCTACAACTACCTGCCGTACGTGGATGCCGCAGTCTTCGTGGTCACGGTGGACCCGCCCCTGTCCGCCGCGGAGCATGAGTTTCTGCGGGACATCCGGGAATATGTCCACAAGCTCTTTTTCGTCCTCAACAAGATTGACTATGTGGAGGAACCCGAGCGCCGGGAGGCCCTGGAATTCACCCGCCAGGTGCTGCAGGCCGATCTGGAGACCGATCAGGTCCTCATCTTTCCCCTGTCCGCCAAACTGGCCCTGGAGGGCAAGCACAACGGCCACCCGGAGCTCCTCACCGCCAGCCACCTGCCGGAATTCGAAGAGCACCTCAGGCAATTCCTCTACCGGGAAAAGGGCCGTGTCCTCCTTTTGTCCTGCCTGAGCGGCGCTCTGAAGGCCCTCACCGATTCCACTCTGGTCCTCAAAGTGGAGCGCCAGGCCGCCTCCCTGCCCCTGGAGGAGCTGGAGGCCAGGATCACCCAGTTCAACCGGGAACTGGAGGGGCTGGAAAAGGAGCGGGAGATGTCCCTCCTCCTTTTGGAGGGCCGGCTCAAGGCCGTGGCCGCCGCCTTCGACGCCGATCTGGAAGCCTTCCGCCGCCAGACCACCGCCCGTCTGGGACGGGAGATCGAGGCCGTGTTTCAGGAGAAAAGCCGCCTGCCGGGGGATCTGCGCCAGGAAATGGAAAAATTCCTCTTCGGGGCCTTAAGGGACCTCTTCACCGGGTGGCGGCGTCAGGAAATCGACCGCCTCTCCCAGACCCTGGCGGAGACCCACCAGGAGTTCGCTTCCCGCAGCAACGCCATCCTGGAGCGCCTCACCCAGCTCACCGCCCGCATCTTTGATTTCTCCCTCCGGGGCTTCGCGGTGGAGGAGACCTTCGCGGACAAGAGCCGCTTCAGCTTCAGATTCAATGAAGAGCCCGTGGGCCTGGAGATCCTGCAGATGACCGTCACCGGGCTTTTGCCCCGGGCCCTCACCAAGGGCATGCTCCTGAAAAAACTGCAGGAGAACGTGGCGGAGCTGGTGGACAAGCACTGCGGCCGGCTGCGCTGGGACTTCCATCAGCGCCTTCAGGACATCGGCCGGGAATTCCGCCAGAGCTGGCTCGCCCGCCTGGAAGAGACCACCCGGAGCATCCGCCAGGCCCTGGAGCGGGCCCGGGCCCAGAGACAGGTGAGCGCCCAGCAGGTGGCGGCCCGGGCCGGAGAACTGGACCGCAGCCTCAGCAAGATCCTGAAGGCCGAGGCGGAGCTTGCGGCTCTGCGCCAGCGCCTGGACGCCTGAGGGAGGAAAAAAAGTCGGACCCGGCCGGCAGGAGGAATTGAATCCGCCCGGCGCACCCCTATATTAAGAGTAAAATGCCATCATATTATCCCCATCCCGAGGAGGCGGCCATGAAGGAGTACGATGAGATCATCCGGCAAAAGGGTCTTCCCCAAGTGGGGCAACTGGTGCGCAGCAAGAAATATGGCACCCTCTGGCGCGTCCTGGAAAAAAAGGAGATCTGGCGCAACATCGATCCCGATCCGCAAACCGGTGAACCCCGCATGGTCCCCGCCATTTACCTCCTCTACTGGAAGGTGCAGGAGGGGGTGACCCCCGGGGTGGGCCGCCTCATGGGGTACGAATACACCCTGTACGACAACACCTTCCATCTGAACTGGGAAATCGTGGAATAATGCCCCTGGAAAGCTGAAAGTTGCTGATTTCATGAGGCGGGGGCCCCACCCCCGTCTTTCTTTTGCCGGCCGGTGACGCCGCCAGGCGTAAAGAAAGGAGGACACCGATGACCCAGATCATTCTCGTGCGCCATGGCCAGACCCCCTGGAACAAGGATAAGATCTTCCGGGGTTCCAAGGACATTCCCTTGAATGAGCAGGGCCGGGAGGAGGCCCGCCTGGCCGGGGAGTGGCTCAAAGGGGAGACCCTTCACGCCGCCTACACCTCCCCCCTGTCCCGCTCCCGGGAGACCGCCGAGGCCATCGCCCGCCACCACGGCCTCCCCGTCCAGGACCTTCCGGGCTTAAGCGATCTGTGCTATGGCGACTGGGAGGGCCTGCCCCTCGCCGAGGTGAAGGTGCGCTATGCCGACCTCTACCGCCAGTGGGAGACCGCCCCCCACACGGTGCGCTTCCCCCATGGCGAGACCCTGGAGGAGCTGCGGGACCGGGCCCTGGCCGCGGTGGAGGAGGTGGTGCGCCGCCACCCCGGCCAGACCGTGCTCCTCTCGGCCCACCGGGCGGTGAACAAGGTGCTCATCGCCGCCTTCATCGGCCTGGACAACTCCCACTTCTGGCGCATCGGCCAGGACACCACCGCCATCAACCGCTTTACCCGGGTGGGGGATGTCTGGCATATCATGGCCATAAACGACACCTGCCACCTGAGGGGCATGGTCCGGGGCGAATACGTGGATTTCTGAGCCTGGCCGGGGGCGGGGCCTTCCCGCCTCCTGCCCCTGATCGCGTCCACCCCTTCCCGGCGGAAGAAAATCCTTGCCAGGGTATCCGTTCTCCTGCTAATATCTCTCCGGGACGGGAGGCCCCCCGCCTAAAGCGCGGTGGCCCCCCACCGCCATGCGGCCCAGATCCCAGGAAAGGGGTGATTCCAGGTGCAACGACCCTGCATCCGCCGCAAGTCCTGAAGCCCGGTTGCTTCCAGGGCCTTGGTAAGGCCCGTCTCCCCGGCCGGCACCAGGCGGCAGGGAAGGAGCACCTGGGAGAGGGCAGTCCTGACCCCCTGAATTCCGTCTCCTTCTCTTCCGGACCGACCTCCTTTCCTCCCCCGCCACGCCGGTCTCCAGCAGCATAACATTCCGCTCCCGGGTTCATCGTGCGAGCCTGCGCCGGCCGTCCGCGCGCCCCGCTGCGCGCCTGGCCGCCGGTCTGCGTCCGCTGACGGCCCGGGCGAGGAGGAGGACATGGAGGGCAATTCCTACAAGATTCTCGGATTGTGCTGTCGCTGGTGTTCCTATGCCGGCGCCGATCTGGCCGGCGCCATGCGTCTGCAGTACCCCCCGGAGATCCGCATCGTCATGATCCCCTGCACCGGCCGGGTGGATATCCTGCACCTTCTCAAGGCCTTTGAGGCCGGCTTCGACGCCGTCTTTGTCTCCGGCTGCCACGAGGGCGACTGCCATTACCTGGACGGCAATGTCCGGGCCCGCAAGCGCATCACCAAACTCAGACAGGTCCTGGCGGACCTGGGCCTGGAGCCGGAGCGCCTGGAGATGTTCCATGTGAGCTCCGGGGAGGGCCCCAAATTTGCCCAGGTCTGCAAGGAAATGTATGAGCGGGTCGTCCGCCTGGGTCCCAACCCGGTGCGCCGGACCGCCCCGGCCGCCGCGGCCTCCCGCTGACCCCCTGCCACAAAGAGGTGCCACCATGGAAAAAAAGCTGGATCTGCACCACCTGACCACGCAGCGCCGGAAGAGCGCTTTCGCCGACATCCTCCCCGAAGCCCATGCCAACATCTGCTTCACCTGCGGCACCTGCTCCGGAGGCTGCCCCCTCACCGGCATGGAGAGCACCAGAGACGAAGGCCTGGACTGCCGCAAGGCCCTGCGCATGGTGCTTTTGGGGATGGAGCAGGAGCTCATCGACTCCCGCTTCGTCTGGATCTGCACCGCCTGTAACCGCTGTGAGGAAGGCTGCCCCATGGGCATCAAGCTCACCAAGGTCTGGACCCGGGCCAAAGCCCTCCGGCCCCGGGACCGGGTGCCGGGCATCCTGCATAAAGGCGTGGAGCTCTGCCTCAAGACCGGCAACAACATGGGCATCCCCGAAGACGAATACGTCACCCTCCTTCAGGAACTGGGGGAGGAGCTGGCCGAAGAGTGCTGCCCCGGGTTTGAGACCCCCGTCGACCGGGTGGGGGTGGAATACCTCCACTTCCAGAACTCCAAGGAGGCCTATGCCGAGCCCGACGACATGAAGTGGTGGTGGAAGATCTTCTACGCCGCCAAAGTCACCTGGACCACCCCCTCCAAAAACTGGGAGTCCGTGGATTGGGGTCTTTTCACCGCCAACGCCGAGGCCTCCAGGGAGATCGCCCGCCGCAAGGTGGAGCACATGAAAACCTTACAGGCCCGCACCCTCATCCTGCCGGACTGCGGCGGCGCCTCCTACGGCACCCGCTACAACATCGAAAAATACTTCCGGCATGAATTCGGCCCGGAAACCGGCCACGAGTATGTCTACTTTTTCGATGTGCTCCTGCGCTTCCTGGAGGAGGGCCGCATCAAGGTGGACAAGTCGGTGCACGCCGACCGCATCGTCACCTGGCACGACTCCTGTAAACACGGCCGCTCCGCGGTGTTGGCCTTCGGGGATGCCTCCAACTTCGAGAAGGCCCGGAAGATCATCAGCCACCTCATCGACATGGACAACTTCCGGGAGATGCCCCACAACCGCATGCAGGCCTTCTGCTGCGGCGCCGGCGCCGGCAACTGGCCCGGCCCCTATGAAAAGGAAAAGACCGAACACGGCCGCTTCAAGGTGGAGGACATCCGGGCCACCGGCGCCGATCTGGTGGTGGTGGGCTGCTCCAACTGCCGGGATCAGATCATGAAGAACCTCAAACCCAAATACCAGCTGGACATCGAAGTGAAATACCTCTGGGAGATGGTGGCCGACGCCCTCATCCTGGACGTCTGAGGCCCTCACCCCAAACATCCGGGCGGGGGCCTCCCCCGCCCGTACTCTGACCAGGAGCTGACCGATGCCTACCCCTTATGATGAGATGTGGGAAAAACTCAACCTGGACCTGGACGCCCATGAACAGCTCCTCCAGGTCCTGGGAAAATTCTACGGCGACATTTACCTGAGCCAGGAAGGCCGCCTCAAGGGCATGGAGTATCTGGACTTCGTCCTCTCGGAGGTGCACGGCCTGCGCATTAAGGAACTGCAGGAGGCCAAGGCCCAGGGCCGCAGGGTCATCGGCACCTTCTGCGTCTTTGTGCCCGAGGAACTCATCCTGGCCGCGGACGGCGTCTGTGTGGGCCTGTGCGCCGGCGCCGAAATCGGCAAGGAGGCGGCGGAAAAGATCCTGCCCCGCAACACCTGCGCCCTCATCAAGTCCTTCGTGGGCTTCAAGCTCTCCCGCCTCTGCCCCTTCATCGAGTCCTGCGACCTGGTGGTGGGCGAGACCACCTGCGACGGCAAAAAGAAGGCCTACGAGATCTTTGCGGACTATGCCCCGGTCTACGTCATGGAAATCCCCCAGATGAAGCAGGCCTGTGACCGGGAGCTGTGGCGGGCGGAGATCCTGCGCTTTAAGAACAAGGTGGAGGAGATCACCGGCCGGACCATCACCGCCGACAAACTGAAGGAGGCCATCCGGCTGGTGAACGCCCGGCGCCGGGTGCTTCAGCGCCTGAATGAACTCCGGGCCGCCATCCCCACCCCCATCTCCGGCCGGGATGTGCTCCTCATCAACCAGGTGAGCTTCTATGACGACCCGGTGCGCTTCACCGCCAGGATCGGCGAGCTGTGCGACGAGCTGGAGAAGCGGGTCCAGGCCGGGGAGGGCATCGTGCCGGCCGGCACCCCCCGCCTCATGCTTTCGGGCTGCCCCATGGCGGTGCCCAACTGGAAGCTCCCCTACATCATCGAATCCTCCGGCGCGGTGATCGTGGGCGAGGAGTCCTGCATCGGCACCCGCAACATCCGGGATCTGGTGGACGAATCGGGCCAGAGCCTGGAGGAGATGCTGGACGCCCTGGTGGACCGCTACCTGCGCATCGACTGCGCCTGCTTCACCCCCAATGTGGAGCGCCTGGAGCACATCGTCCAGATGGCCCGGGACCTCCAGGTGAACGGGGTGATCCATTTCGCCCTCAACTTCTGTCAGCCCTACGCCATGGAGGCCTTCAAGGTCAGCCGGGCCCTGGAAAAGGCCGGCATCCCCATGCTCGCCCTGGAAACGGATTACAGTATGGAGGATGTGGAACAGCTCAAGACCCGGGTGGAGGCCTTTGTGGAGATGGTGCGGTAAAGGAAGAGTTGCTATGACCCCGGACAAGGCCGTCGTCATCTCCCTGGACTCCCACCCGCAGTTTCAGGACCACCGCCGCCTTGCGGAGCTGAAAAACGCCCTCCTGGCCGAGACCCTGGCCTTCGCCCAGGTGGCCCTGGATAACGCCGCCCTCACCGGGCCCCACGGGCCCCGGGCGGTGCGCATTCTGGAACGGGCCTGCCGCCTCCTCGAGGAGGCCCGGGACCGGCTGGTGCGGGAATTTCTGTGACCTCCCCGGGCTCGCACCTGGTGGCGGGGCTGGATATCGGCTCCCGCTCCATCGAGCTGGTGCTCCTGGAGGAGGGGCAGGTGGTGCACTGGGACCTCCTCCCCACCACCTACGACCCGGTGAAGCAGTGCCAAAGCCTGCTGGCCCGGGTCCAGGTCCGCCGGGTGGTGGCCACCGGCTACGGCCGCCGCCTGGCGGTGGAGTATCTGGGGCACCCGGAGGTCCAGACCATCACCGAGATCCAGGCCTACGCCCTGGGGGCCCGGCACCTGGCGCCGGAGGTGCGCACCATCCTGGACATCGGCGGCCAGGATACCAAGGCCATCCTCCTCACCCCCGAAGGCAAGGTGGCCAAATTCGAAATGAACGACCGCTGCGCCGCCGGCACCGGCAAGTTCCTGGAATTCATGGCCGTGGCCCTGCAGATTCCCCTCACGGAGTTCGGCGCCTTCGCCCTCACCGCCGACCGCCGTATCACCCTGAGCAGCATGTGCACCGTGTTTGCCGAAAGCGAGGCCACCAGCCTCATGGCCCGGGGCGAAAAACCCGCCAACATCGCCCTGGGCCTGCATCTGGCCATCGTCTCCCGCACCGTGGCCATGCTCAGGCGGGTGGGGGTGGTCTCCCCGCTCCTCTTCGCCGGCGGGGTGGCCCACAATGTGGCCGTTCGCCTGCTTCTGGAGGAAGCCCTGGGGGAAAAGGTGCTGGTGCCGGAGCAGCCCGATCTGGTGGGGGCCCTGGGGGCCGCCCTCTACGGCTGGCGGCATCTCCGGGAAGGAAACGGGCCAAGGCAAAGGGCGGATCAATAAAGAAAGGGGCCGGAACCGCAAAGAGTTCCGGCCCCTTTGCCTCCCGGGGGAAGTTTCCGGCCCCGGTGCGGCCGCAAGCCGCGCCTCAGATCACCTTGTGCAGGGGATACTCCACGATCCCCTGGGCCCCGGCGCTGATGAGGCGGGGGATGAGGTGGCGCACCTCGCTTTGGTTCACCATCACCTCCACGGAATACCAGTCCGTCTCATACAGGGGCGCAATGGTGGGGGCCAGCAGACTGGGGAGGATCTCCACGATGGCCTTGAGGCCCTTCTCCGGGATGTTCATCTTCAGGCCCACCATGTTCTCGGCCCGCAGCGCCCCCAGAAGCAGCACCATGATATTGCCGATCTTCTCCCGCTTCCAGGGATTCCTCTCCCAGACCTCGGGGTTGGCGATGAGCTGGGTATTGGACTGGAAGAACTCATGGATGATCTTGAGGCCGTGGGCCTTGATGGTGCTCCCGGTCTCGGTGACCTCCACCACCGCGTCCGCTAGGCCGGCGGCCACCTTGGCCTCGGTGGCCCCCCAGGAGAACTCCACCGTCACCGGGATGTTCCGTTCGGCGAAATAGCGGCGGGTGTAATTCACCAGCTCCGTGGCGATCTTCTTCCCCGCCAGGTCCTTCAAGGTCTTGATCTCCGAATCCGCCGGCACCGCCAGCACCCAGCGCACCGGGTTGGTGGAGGCCTTGGAATACATCAGGTCGGCCACCACCACCACCTTGGAGTCATTTTCCATGATCCAGTCCTTGCCGGTGAGGCCGCAGTCCAGGACGCCGCTCTCCACATACCGGCTCATCTCCTGGGCCCGGCACATGGAGCAGGAAATCTCCGGGTCGTCGATCTCCGGGAAATAACTGCGGCCGCTCACCCGGATGTGCCAGCCGGCCCGGCGGAACAGGTCGATGGTGGCCTTCTCCAGGCTGCCCTTGGGGATTCCCAGACGCAGTTTATCCACGCGTGTACACCTCCTCGGGGTCAAAGACCGGGGTGCCTTCCGTTTCCCAGCCCCCGCCGGTCCAGCGGCGGTAAAAACAGCTCTCATAACCGGTATGGCAGGCGGCGCCCCCCACCTGCTCCACCTTGAGGAGCACTGCGTCGGCGTCGCAGTCCAGATACACCGCCTTCACCTTCTGGACGTGGCCACTGGTGCCGCCCTTGCGCCAGAGGCTCTGGCGGCTGCGGCTGAAATAGTGGGCCTCGCCGGTGGCCAGGGTGAGGCGGAAGGCCTCTTCGTTCATGTAGGCCAGCATGAGCACCCGGCCGCTTACGGCGTCCTGGGCCACCGCCGGCAGGAGCCCCCCCAGCTTGTCAAAGGCCAGTTTTACCTCGTCTGTGGTCATTTCACCCATATACCCTTTTCGGTTTCCCCAAAGCCTTCCGGGATGATACAGTTAACTCGTGAGCAAGGTCATCCCCTTCAGTCAGCTGGCCAAGGCCCAGCATCTCAATTATCTGGAGCACAAGCGCCGGGAATACCTGGAGCGGGAGGATTATCTCGCCCGCCTGCGACGGCTCCTGTTTCAGATCGAAGGGCAGATGCGCCAGGCCGAGGTCCTGCAGCAGGACCTCTTCCTGCAGGTGGCCAAACACTTCCACCTGGAGCTGGCCTTCCCCAGCCAGGGCGACCGTCTGGCCCTGCAGATTTTCTTTATGGAGAACCCCTTCCTCCAGGCCCTCTCCGCCTTCTTCCAGGGCAAGCTCAGCGCCGAGGACTGCCTGGCCCGCATCCAGGCCTTGGGCGCCGGCAAGGCCCCGGACGACCGGGGCGAAGGGGCCGCCCCCTGAAGCCCCCCTCCGCCTTCTGCTCCTGATGGACTGACCTCGCGGGACCCTCACTCCTGAATGGCGGCCCCCCGTCCCGGTGCGGCAGGCGGCCAGAAACGGCAGCGCCCCTTTTGGCCCCCTCAGCCGCTCCACTCCAGCAGGGCCGCGGCCCAGGTGACCCCGGCCCCGAAGGAACAGAGGAGCACCTTATCGCCGGGCTTGATGTGGCCCGAGAGCACCGCTTCGTGCAGGGCCAAAGGCACCGAGGCCGCGGAGGTGTTGCCGTAGCGGTCCACGTTGACGTACAGCTTCTCCATGGGCACCTTGGCAAAGCGGGCTGCGGCTTCCAGAATGCGGTTGTTGGCCTGATGGATGATGAGATAGTCGAACTCCTCCCGGGGGATGCCGCTCATCTCGGAGATGCGCCGGATGGCCTCCTTCACCGCATTCACCGCGAATTTGAAGATCTCCGGGCCGTCCATGTAGATATAGTGCCGCCGGGTGGTCTCCTGCCGGGGCAAAAAGGGGCTGACCTCGGCATTGAACTCGGTTTCGCAGTACAGCTTCATGTTGAGGCTGGAGGCCACAAAGGAGGCGAGAATCCCCCCCTGGGCCACCGGCCCGGCCACCACCGCGCCGGCTCCGTCCCCGAAGAGCACGCAGGTGGAGCGGTCCCGCCAGTCGGTGAAGCGGGAGTTGGCATCGCTGCCGATGACCAGCACCGGCCGGCCGTCCGCCGCCACCAGGCGCTCCGCCAGATACAGGGCATAATTGAAGCCGCTGCAGCCTGCCTGCAGGTCAAAAGCCCCCAAAGAGCCGTTGAGGCCCAGGGCGTCCTGCACCCGGATGGCCACCGCGGGGTAGAGATAGTCCGGGCTGTTGGTGGCCACGATGATGTGACTGAGCTGGCCGGGCTCGATGCCGGAGTTCTCCAGGGCTTGGCGGGCGGCCGCCGCGGCCATGGTGGCCACGGTCTCCTCGGGCCCGATGATGCGCCGCTCCCGGATGCCGGTGCGCTCCCGGATCCATTGGTCGCTGGTGTCCACCAGCTTCTCCAGCTCGGCGTTGGTGAGCACCCGCTCGGGGACATAGACCCCGGTGCCCAGAATGCCGACGCGTGCGGGGTGGGCCACGGCCGCCTCCTGCCTGTGGGTTGGGTCCGGCGTTGAGCCGGGTGCACCATCCTCCCGGGAAAAGGGCCGACGGAGAGACCCCGAAGGGCCTTCCGCCTCCCCGTCGTGACAGATGAGAGGGGAGTCCGGGGGGATCCCGGGCACGCGCCCCTTTCCGGCGGGTTCATGGTAACAAACTTCATTTATACCCGAGGGCGGGGAAAAAGGCAATGGCCGGCATGGTCCTTGACGCCTTGGCCGCGCCCCTTTATACTATACATA
>JAILZL010000072.1 GCA_023512475.1 Syntrophobacterales bacterium | reverse complement strand
AGGCTGGGGTTTCGGTCAAGGAATTGGGGGAAATTGCCCAGCGGCTGAATCTGCCCCGGAATCTGGCCCGCCGGGTGGTGGCGACGGTCACGGCCTTGTACATCCTTAAGACCAGCTTTCAGGAATGGAAGGAGGAGTGGCGCTTGTCGGCCGCCAAGGCTGAGCGCTGGCTGAAGTCCCAGAAGGTCTCCTTTCTCTCGCCAAGCCCGATATTTGGGAAATGGCTTGAAATAGCCTTAGCACCGGCCTCCTGAACCTGAACAAGGAGGGATTGCAACCTGGCAAATTCATTGAAAGAGGCGATTTATACCCTGTTGAGGAAGCGGGAGAAGGTCTACCGGGAAGACCCTGACCGTCTGCTCCAAGATGCCCGGGGGGCCCAGCGGGCCGCCCGGGACTACCGGGGCCGGTGGCTTTGGGAGCTTTGGCAGAATTGGGAGGACGCTAACGCCCGCCTCGTCCGGTTGTTTGCCACGGATGGCGCCATTTACCTGGCTGATACCGGAGACGGTTTTAGACCCACGGCCGTGGCCAACATCAGCGGCCTTGATCTCTCCGATAAAGCAGAAGGCACTATCGGGCGCAAAGGGGTGGGCTTCAAAGCCGTTTTCGAGATCACCAGTAACCCCCAGATATTTTCCGGAAATCAGGAAGGCTTCGAGTTTAACCCGCACAAGGCCCAACGATGGCTTTCCCAAAAAGGCCTGGAGGTGGATGAGGTTCCTTACCAATGGCTTCCTTTTTTCCTTGACCGGGAAAAGGCGGCGGGCTTAGACCCTTATCTAAAAAACTGCTTTTTGTCACTGTTATTAAATTATACCTTTATCCTGAAATGAACGCCGTGGAGGAGTGCAGAAAGGGATTGTATGATTTGCAGCCGGAAAACTTGCTCCCTTTTGAAAACTTAAGAATTCTGCAACTCATACTTGGTCACCATGTCCAGGTCTGGAAATGGCAGCGGATAAATACTGACCATAGCTGGCTTTTTTGATCATTTGATCATAATAAAAAGTTCAAGGCCATTGTAATAAATGATAAGAAAATTATGGGGAAAGCGATCCAGGGATAATGAGGCCATCTCCCATCCTTTGGTCTTTCACCTGATAGATGTTGCTGCGGTGGCCGGCCGTCTCTGGGGGGAGGTCTTGGAGAGGTCAGCCAGGGCGGCCATAAGTAGGGCCCTGGGGCTGGCTGAAGAGGCGGCCGGCGGGTGGGTGGCCATCTGGGCGGGACTGCATGATCTGGGCAAGGCCAGCCCCGTTTTTCAGGGGAAATGGGCCCCCGCCCGAAAGTGGCTGGCTGATGCAGGATTAACCTGTCCTCCTCCCTCCCCGATCCCTCACGGATTTCTTACCACCATATTTGTGCGAGAACTTTTTCAGGAGTTTCTTCCCGACAATTGCTGGACGGAACGTTTGGGGAAGGCCCTGGGAGGCCACCATGGGGTCTTTCCCCGGTCCGGGGACCTGGAGCAGGTAAGCCGTGAGGCTGCGGGAGGAAAAAAATGGCACCGCCTGCGGCTCAACCTACTTCAGGAGTTCGGCCGGCTATGGGGAATGCCGGAGTTGCCTCCCCCCAGGGCCACGGATCCGGGTCATGCCTTTTTCCTGCTATTGGCGGGGCTGGTATGTGTGGCGGATTGGGTCGGGTCCAATGAAGAATTTTTTCCTTTCACCCCTCCTGATGTCTCTCTGGAGGAATATCACCGGCGCGCGCTACAGCAGGCCCAGGCTGCCCTTCAGGATTTGGCCTTCACCGGCTGGCGGGCCCCCTTCGACTATCGGGATGTGGCCGAGCTCTTTCCGATGGTCCGGACTTATGGTCTGCGTCCACTGCAACAGGCCGTCAAATCCTGGAGTCAGAACCGGGCTGAACCCGGTTTGGTCATTCTGGAAGCCCCCATGGGGGAAGGCAAAACCGAGGCGGCCATGTATTTGGCCGATCAGTGGGCGGTGGCCCTGGGGCAGAGGGGGTGTTACTTTGCGCTACCCACCATGGCCACCAGCAACCAGATGTTCCAGCGGGTCAAGGAGTTTCTCGGATGGCGTTACCCGGAAAATCTGGTCAACCTCCAGCTCCTCCACGGACACGCCTCCCTGACGGCGGAATTTCAGGCCTTGCGCCAAAGAGCCGATCAGCTTTTTTGTCCCGCGGATATTGAAACGGAGGGGGAGATAACCGGCCGGCCCCCGGCCGAGGTGGTGGCCGCCGAGTGGTTCACCCACCGCAAACGGGGTCTGTTGGCGCCCTTCGGGGTGGGTACGGTGGACCAGATTCTCCTGGCAGTGCTGCCAACGCGGCACTATTTTGTCCGGCTGTTCGGTCTGGCGCACAAAACTGTGATAGTGGACGAAGTGCATGCCTATGACGCCTACATGTGCACCCTCCTGGAGCGCCTCCTTCAGTGGTTGGCGGCCTTGGGCTGCTCTGTGGTTCTGCTGTCAGCCACCCTGCCCCGGGCCAGGCGGGAGGCCCTGGTGGCGGCCTACCAGCGGGGCCTGGAAAAGATTCCCCCGGCAGTTGAAATCCCTTGGTCTCCTTATCCGCGGCTAACCTGGATTACCCCCTCTGATGCGGGGACTCAACACTTTAAAGCCTCGCCGCGATTCCATCGAACTCTGAAGGTGAAGTGGCTTGATGGCCGTCTGCCCAGCGCACCCTCCTCGCCCTTCAGTTTGGGGGAAAAACTGCAGCAGGTCCTCGCCCAGGGAGGCTGTGCGGCCATCATCTGCAACACGGTGAGCCGGGCCCAGGAGGTTTTTGCGGCTCTGGAGCCCTATTTTCCCCACCGGGATGCCGGTGACGGGTTCCCGGAGCTGGACCTCTTCCATGCCCGCTGCCTTTTCCAGGATCGGCAAGAACGGGAGCGGCGCTGCTTAATTCGCTTCGGCAGGCCGGAGGGCCTGGTGGATACGGATGACAGCCCCCCTGTGAAGGTGCGGCGGCCCCGGCGGGCGGTGCTGGTGGCCACCCAGGTCATTGAACAGAGCCTGGACCTCGACTTTGATCTTTTGGTGACCGAGATGGCCCCGGTGGACCTTATCCTCCAGCGGGCCGGCCGCCTCCACCGCCATGACCGGCCGCGGCCGGATAATCTCCAGGAACCCACCCTCTGGATTTTGGAGCCCGAAATGCCGGGGCCGGTTCCCGTTTTTGGGGAGGGCACCGAAGCGGTGTATGATTTCCACCTCCTCTTGCGTTCCTGGCTGGCCTTAAGGGAACGCGCCACCCTCACCATTCCCCAGGAAGTGGAGGAACTGATCGAGGCGGTTTATGGGGAAGGACCACCTCCTGAAGGGCTAACCCCTGAGATTCTAGGAAAGTGGGAGGATAGCCGGCATAAATTGCTGAAACAGAAAAAAGAAGAAGAAATGCAAGCCAGGTATCGTTACATCCTGCCGCCCGATTACCGGGACGACCTCCTGGAAGACCCCAATCCCCAGCTGGAGGAGGACGACCCCGGAATCCATCACTCCCTGCAGGCCGCCACCCGCCTCGGAGACCCCACGGTCCCGGTAATCTGCCTTTATGAAAAGGACGGCCAGGCCTACCTGGACCGGGAGGGACAACACCCGGTGAACCTGGAGGAAAAGCCCGACGGCCCCACCACCCGGGCGCTTTTGGCACGCTCCGTGAGCCTCTCCCACCGGGGATTGACCTTCTGGCTGCTGGGGCACGGCCATATTCCCCCGGGATGGCTGAGGCACCCCCTGTTGTGCCGTTACTGCTTAATTTTATTGGACGATCAGCATCGCTGGCAGGGAGGAAATCATGAACTGCACCTGGACCCGGAACTGGGGGTGGTGATCAGGCGGGTAGGAAAGGAGATATTATGCAGCCCCGATTCAACCTCATAGACGAACCCTGGATTCCCTGTATCTTGCCCAACAACCGCATTATCCATCTGGGTCTTTTGGACACTCTGGTCCGGGCCCGGGAAATCCGGGAGATTTTCCATCCTTCCCCCTTGGTGGTCACGGCCCTGCACCGTCTGCTGCTGGCCATCTTGCACCGCAATTTCGGGCCTGAGACCCTGGAGGATTGGCAAAAACTTTGGCAGCGGGGTAGCTGGGAGGAAAATCAGCTCAAGGATTACTTCGCCAGGTGGCATGACCGCTTTTACCTCTTTCATCCCGAGTGGCCTTTTTATCAGGTGGCGGAAATGCCCGGAGCCATAACACATCCCGTACAGATTCTGGCCCTGGAAGCCGCCGCAGGTAACAACACCACCTTGTTTGATCACAACTATTCCGGCCGTCCCAATGGGTTTTCTGCATCCCAGGCAGCTTGTTATCTATTGGCTCGGCAATGCTATTCCATAGGTTTTGGCAAAAGTCATCCATTCCATTTCAAAGACTCACCATTAATCAGAGGTTACACGGTTTTTATCC
>JAILZL010000031.1 GCA_023512475.1 Syntrophobacterales bacterium | reverse complement strand
GGAGAAGAGAACCTTATTCGCGGTGGGAACCGGCGTCTCCTGCGGACTTACTACTCTGGCCCGGGCGGAAGGAGCGCTGTTTGCCTTCATTCTCACCCTCTCCCTGATGTGGGTCTGGCGCCGTGACCTCCGGCTTCTCTCCTTTCCCTTGATCGTCCTGCTCAGTGCCGCAGCGGTTATCGCACCGTGGCTGGTGCGGAATCACCGGAGCATGAATTTTGTCGGCCTCTCCACCATGTCCGGGGAAGTCTTTTCCGGAGCGCATAACGAGAGGATTTTGGGAAATCGCTCCGGGAGCTGGGGGAGGTTCTCCAGCTATGCCAGTCCGGAGGAAATCCATCTGGTAAGCCGGATGAGCGAGGTGGAAGCCAATAAATACAAATGGAGGCGAGCTTGGGAGACAATCAAATCATATAATCCTCTTCTCCTCTCCCTGGTTGCCGTAAAGAGGCTTTTTAACACGTTTCGGCCTCATTTTCGCGTTTTTCAGGAAGGAAACCTGATTATCGATATTTTAAATATAGTATTGATTACACCATTTATTATTCTTTATATTTTGTTTTTTATTAAAATAAGATATTTTTGCCATAATTATCCAATTTTTTTCATTCCCTTTTTCGTCCCGATTATCGTCAGCCTTATTTTTTGGGGGACCACCCGATGGCGTCTGGCTGTTGAACCACTCATGTTCATGTTGGTCACCTCCTATGTGTGGCACTGTTTTTCCCACGGGCGATCGTCGGATTCATAACAATGCCGTCAGAGATCTTTGGAGCCGTGCTGCAATATCTCATCTCCGGACTTACCAACGGGGCCATTTACGCCCTCATCGCCCTGGGCTTCGGCATCATCTTCAACGCCACCCACATCATCAACTTCGCCCAGGGTGAGTTCGTCATGCTGGGGGCCCTGTGCGCCATCAGCCTCTACCAGGTCTTTCCCTCCCTGCCCGCAGCCTTCCTGGGGAGCACCCTGCTGGTGACTCTCCTGGGGCTCCTCTTTGAGCGTCTGGCCTTGCGGCCGGTAAAGGACCGCAGCCCCCTCACCCTCATCATCATCACCGTGGGCGGCGCGGTGCTCCTCAAGGGGCTGGCCATGCTCTGGTGGGGCAAGGAGGCCTACAATCTCCCCCCCTTCACCGGTGCCACTCCCCTGCATCTGGGGCCGGCCACCATCCTGCCCCAGAACCTCTGGGTTTTGGGGGTGGCGGCCCTCCTGGTGGCGGGACTGGAAGCCTTCTTCCGGCTGACACTCACCGGCAAGGCCATGCGGGCCTGCGCCTACAACCCCGTGGCCGCCCGCCTGGTGGGCATCCCCGCCATGCGCATGGTGCAGCTCTCCTTCGGCCTCTCCGCCGCCCTGGGCGCGGCCGGGGGCATTCTCATTGCGCCCCTGACCCTGGGGGTCTATGACATGGGCACCATGCTGGGACTCAAGGGCTTTTCCGCCGCCATCCTCGGGGGGCTGGGGAGCAGTCTGGGCGGCGTCCTGGGGGGTCTGCTCCTCGGGGTGGCGGAATCCCTGGCCAGCGGCCTCATCTCCTCGGGCTATCGGGACGCGGTGGCCTTCTTCATCCTGCTGGTGGTGCTCTTCGTGCGCCCCCAGGGCCTGTTGGGGGGGCGGACATGAGGGGGGCCCGCCTGGCTCTCTGGGGAGGCTTCGCCCTGGTCCTGGCGTTGCTGCCGCTGGGGTGGCGGAACGACTACTACCTCTCCCTCCTCAATTTCATCGGCATTCACACCATCCTGGTGGTGGGGCTCAATCTACTTATGGGTTATGCCGGCCAGATCTCCCTGGGGCACGCCGCCTTCTTCGGGGTGGGGGCCTACACCTCCGGCATCCTCACCGCCACCTACGGGGTGAACCCCTGGCTGGCCCTGGTCGCGGGCCTGGCCCTGGCCGCGGGCCTGGCCTTCCTCATCGGGGTTCCCGCCCTGAAGCTCCGGGGCTACTACCTGGCCATGGCCACCCTGGGTTTCGGGGTCATTGTCTATATCTTTTTCGTCCAGGCCCAGCGGTTCACCGGCGGGCCCTCGGGCCTGAGCGGCATCCCCGCTCTCAGCCTGCCGGGTTTCACTTTTCACACCCCCTTGCGCCTCTATGGTCTCATCTGGACCGCCACCCTGGGCATTCTCGCCTTGAGCGCCGGGCTGGTGGACTCCCGCCTCGGCCGGGCCCTCAGGGCCCTGCATGACAGCGAGGTGGCCGCGGAATCCCTGGGCATCCACACCCAGCGCCTGAAGCTCCTCATCTTTGTCTGGAGCGCCCTCTACGCTTCACTGGCCGGCAGTCTCTATGCCCACACCCTCAACTTCGTCGCGCCCTCCTCCTTTGATATCATGTTCTCCATCAAGCTGGTGACCATGGTGGTGGTGGGGGGGATGGCCAGCATCTGGGGCTCCCTTCTGGGGGCCGGGGTGCTCACGGTGCTGCCGGAACTGCTGGTGGTCTTTCACGATTTCGAGGTGGTCCTCTTCGGGGCCATCCTCATGGTGGTGATGATCTTTCTGCCCCGGGGACTGGTGCGAGGGCTCCTGGATCTGTGGGAATACCGGCACTTCCGCCGGGAGAGCGGGGGTGTCAGTGGCTGAGGCGCCCCTGCTTATGGTCTCGGAGGTGAGCCGCGCCTTCGGGGGCCTCAAGGCCCTGGAGGGGGTGAGCTTTGCGGTGCCCCGGGGGGTGATCAAGGCGGTCATCGGCCCCAACGGCGCCGGCAAGACCACCCTCTTCCATCTCATCAGCGGTTTCCTGAAGCCGGACCGGGGGCGCATCCTCTTTCAGGGGCAGGAAATCCAGGGCCGGCCGGCCCACGCGGTGGCGGCCTTGGGCATTGCCCGTACCTTCCAGCTGGTGCAGCTCTTTGACCATATGACGGTGCTGGAAAACGTCATGGTGGGCCGCCACCGCCTCAGCCGGGCGGGGCTTTTGGCCGGGGCCCTGCATCTCCCCTGGACCCGGCGGGAGGAGGCGGCCATCCGGGAGCAGGCCTACGGGGCCCTGGAGCTGGTGGGACTTTCCTCCCGGGCGGCCCAGCCCGCGGGCTTCCTGCCCCTGGGCCTCAAGCGGCTGCTGGAGATCGCCCGGGCCTTGGCCAGCGAGCCCACCCTCCTGCTCCTGGACGAACCGGCCTCGGGGCTGGATCAGGCCGAGACCGAGCGCCTGGGGGAGCTCATCCTCACCCTGAAGGCCCGGGGCCTGACCCTGCTTTTGGTGGAGCACGACATGAGCCTCACCATGGAGGTGGCCGATGAGATCGCGGTGCTGAATTACGGCCGCCTCATCGCCGAGGGGCCGCCCCGGGCCATCCAACGGCACCCGGAGGTCATCGCCGCTTATCTGGGCAGTGACTGGCAGGAATGAACCCCGGCTCCGGGGGGAACAGGCAACCGCATCCATGTTGCAGATCCGCAATCTCACCGCTTCCTACGGCCCGGTGACCGCCTTGGCCGGGGTCACCCTGCACGTCCGGGAAGGGGAGATCGTCGCGTTGATCGGGGCCAACGGTGCGGGGAAGACCACCTTGCTGAACGCCATCGCCGGGCTGGTGCGCCGGGAGGGGGAGATCACCTTTACAGGGCGCTCCCTGATGACCGTGGCCCCCGAGGAGCTGGTCTCCCTGGGAGTGGCCCTGGTGCCCGAGGGCCGGCAGCTCTTTGCGCCTTTGAGCGTGGCGGATCATCTCCTGCTGGGGGCCTACTGCCGCCATCGCCGGGTGCCGGCCCGGGAGATCGCCGCCGACCGGGAGCGCATCTTCCAGCTCTTTCCCCGCCTGCAGGAGCGCCTGGAGCAGCCCGCGGGCACCATGAGCGGCGGGGAGCAGCAGATGCTGGCCATCGCCCGGGCCCTCATGGCCCGCCCCCGACTCCTGCTGCTGGATGAGCCCTCCCTGGGCCTGGCCCCCCTGGTGGTGGAGGCCATCATGACCACCCTGGCCCGCCTCCGGAAACAGGGCCTCACCGTGCTCCTGGTGGAGCAGAACGCCCGGGCCGCCCTGAAGATCGCCGACCGGGCTTACGTGCTGGAGACCGGCCGCATCATCTTAAGCGGCGCCGCCCGGGATCTTCTGGCCGACCGCCAGGTGACCCGGGCCTATCTGGGCCGGGACTACAAGGAATTCACCGACGGGAGGTAAGGCGTGCACGAGCCCTCTCCTGAGACTGTGGACGCGGCGGAGCTGGAGCTTTTGCAGCTGGAGCGCCTCCAGAGCACCCTCACCCGGGCCTACCGCCAGGTGAAGTTTTACCGCCGCCGCTTCGATGCGGCCGGGATGCGGCCGGAGGACATCAGATCCCTGGCGGACCTGAGGCGCCTTCCTTTCACCACCCGGGAGGACCTGTCGGAAAACTATCCCTACGGCCTCTTTGCCGTGCCCCTGAGGGACATCGTGCGCATCGTCTCCTCCCCGGGCACCACCGAGCGGCCGTTGGTGGTGGGCTACACCGCCCAGGACCTGAGGCTCTGGCTGGAGCTTTTGGCCCGCCTCTACCGGGCGGCGGGCGTCACCCGGGAGGACATCGTGCAGTTCATCATCCCCCCCGGGCTGGCCAACTGGCGCCGGGACCTGCAGGCCGGGGCCGAGCATCTGGGGGCCTCGGTGATCCCCGCCGCCACCCTCAATTACGCCAAAGAGCTCATGGTGATGCGGGACTACAAGACCTCGGTCCTGGTGGCCACTCCGCCCGCGGCCCGGCATCTCCTCACCGTCATGCGGGCCCTGGAGCTCAGCCCGGCGGAGTTCAGCCTGAAACGGGCTCTCCTGGTGGCCGCGCCCCTGCCCCAGGCGGTCAGGGAGGAGCTCCGGGAGGGCCTGGGGGTGAGCCTCGCCCGGGCCTACGGCATCACCGAGGTCATGGGCCCGGGACTGGCCTTTTCCTGCGAGGCCGAAAGCGGCTTCCACTTCAATGCCGATCACTTCTATCCCGAGGTGGTGGACCCGGAGAGCGGCCGGCCTCTGCCTCCCGGGGAGGAAGGGGAGCTGGTCATCACCACCCTCTCCACCCTGGCCTTCCCCCTGGTGCGCTTCCGCAGCGGCGACCGCACCGCCCTGGACCCCACCCCCTGCCCCTGCGGCCGCACCCTCCCCCGCCTCACCGGCATCTTCGGCCGGGTGGACGCCATCTGTTCCGTGGGCGGCATCAAGGTGCACCCCGAGCACCTGCGGGCCCTGCTCCGGGAGGCCTTGGGAGGGCATCTGCCGCCCCATTCCTGGCAGGTGGCCGAAGAAGACGGCCTGGAGGTGCTGGACATTCACCTGGTGCTGGACGAGACCCTCTTTTCCGATGAGGTCAAGGCCCTGGAGGGGCTGTGCCGCCTGGTGCGCCGCCACCTCCAGGATCACCTGGGGATCACCGCCCGGATCAAGCTGAGGGAAATGACGTCGGAAGGTTGACATGATGCGGCAGAGCAGGTCTGAAAGGAAGAAAGGTCTCTTTTCCCTTCTGGGTATCTGGCTGGCGGGCAGCCTCTGGGCCGGCGCCGCCCTGGGCGCCAAGACCACCGTCTCCGTCACCCCGGTCTTCTACCGGGAGGTGGAGGAGGCGGCCAGAGCGTTGCAGGCCATCCTGACGGACGTGAGGATTATGAAGATGCTCCCTTCGGACAAAGGGGGGTATGACCCGGCCCGGCTGCCGCTCCAGGCCTTTGTCCTGGGGCCCAAGACCCTGACTTTGCGCTATAAGGTTCCCCGCCTGCGGGAGGGGAGCGGGGTGATCTACACCCGGCCGGTGCCCCTGCATTTCTCCACCCAGACGCCGGAGGAGGTGGAGGAAAGCAAGACCTTCCCCCTGGACCGGGTGAAGCTCTCCTCCGGCCTGATGGCGCCGGAGGCCAAGGACCCCACCTGGAGCCTGTGGGTGATCCTCCCCGGGCCCGCCGGCCTGCCGGACATCACCGACCTGGCCACCTCCTCCCGGGACACCGCCGAAACCCTGTATAATGTCCTGATCTCCCTGATGGCCGCGGCCCGCAACCCCCAGGTCCCCCAGGGGAAGGTGCCTGCCTCCCTGACCTTTGAGAAGGGGGGCGCCGGCCACCCGGCCGCGGCCCCGCCCCCGAAGCTCGGCTTCTCCGTGGTGCCGTCGTCCGGGGGCCAGGGGTTGGGTGTCACCGAGGTGGAGAAGGGCAGCCCGGCGGACAAGGCGGGGCTGGCGGCGGGGGATATCCTTCTGGCCGTCAACGGCACCGAGGTGAGCGCCGTCCGGCAGCTGCCGGCCCTGCTGAAGCCTGAGGAGAACATCCTCACCGTCTCCCGGGGCGGGAAGACCATCAAACTGAAGGTGGTCACGCCGGTGAGTTTTTAAGGCACCGGAGGGAAGCCCGGGGCAGAGCCGAGTCAATGCGCCGGCCCCTTGGGGGTCCCGCCCCGGAAAGTCCGGAACGGGTCGGGGGCTCTGGGGCAGCCGGGACAATCTGGTGCCTCTGAGGCGCTGCGGGGAGGACCGGGGTTCCCGGGTATGCCGGGCTGCACCACCCGGACCCCGTCCCTGATACAGTCAGCAGTCTGTGGTGCGGTGAAAATATTTCCGGGAGGTGTGGCAAATGAAGATGGTGCGTGGTTGTTTGGTGGCAGTCCTGGTGCTCGCCCTGGGTCTGGCGTCCGGAGCCCTGGCGGCGGAGCCGGTGAAGATCGGCTCGGTGCTCAGGCTCTCCATCGGCGCCGAGCACGGCATCCCCGCCAAGCGGGGCGTGCAGATGGCGGTGGATGAGGTCAACGCCGCGGGCGGCATTCAGGGCCGCAAGGTGGAGGTCATCTTCGAAGACGAGAAGGACTCCCCCACCGCCGCGGTGAATGCGGTGCAGAAGCTCATCAATGTGGACAAGGTGGTGGCCCTGGTGGGGCCCATGACCTCCGGAGGCACCCTGGCGGCCTTCAAGAGCGCCGATGAGGCCAAGGTGGTCTTCATCACCCCTACTGCCACCTCCCCCAAGATCAGCGGCGCCAGCCCCTACCTCTACCGGGGCTGCACCCGCATTGACGCCCAGTCCGCGGTGATGACCCAGTACATTGCCGAGAAGCTGAAGCCCAAAACCGTGGCCATCCTCTTCAGCAATGAACCCTACGGCAAGGGCTGCGCCGAGGTCTTCACCAAGGACTTCGAGGCCAAGGGCATCAAGGTGGTGGCCACCGAGTCCTTCATGCGGGGCTCCCGGGATTTCAAGGCCCAGCTCACCAATATCAAGGCGGCCAACCCGGATCTCCTCTTCATCCCCGGCTACACCCCGGAGACCGCGCCTGCCGCGGCCCAGGCCCGGAGCCTCGGCCTGAACCAGAGGATCGTCGGGGTGTACGGCGACATGGACCCGGAATACGCCAAGCTGGCGGGGAAGGCGGCGGAAGGCCATCTCATCAACGGCGAGTATGACGAAAACTATGACACCCCCAAAAACCGGAAGTTCCGGGAGAACTACTACCGGCAGGCGGACGCCGCCAAGGAGCCGGTGAACATCATGTTCGCCGCCCTCACTTATGACGCCACCTCCCTCATCCTGGCGGGCATGGCCAAATACGGCCCCACCAGCGAGGGAGTGAAGAAATTCCTGGATGAGGTGAAGGACTTTGACGGCGTCACCGGCAAGCTCTCCTTCAATGAGAGCCGGGACGTGGTGCGCAGCGGCGTGGCCGGCGGCGGCGTCTATCTCTTTGAAATCAAAGACGGCAAGTATGTGAAGGTGCAGTGATCCCTGCTGCGCCCGGGGGCGGGCCGCTTCCGCCCCCGGGACCTTTGGCCCGCCGGCCCCTTGCCGCCAGGTTCGCCCTTCCCTTTCCGCCTGCCCCGACTTATCTTTTGTCCGAGCCCGGGGGATGCCCGAAGGACCGGTTCCCCGACGGCCTGGGGCTAAAAGCCCCGCATTTCACCGCTGAGGGGAGGACGCCCCGCAATCTGAGGCGGGCGGGGCCCTTACCAGGCAGCGCTCGTTCCGGGGGCTGATTTAGGGCGTGGGACCCCAGGCTGCCGCCCTTGGTCTATTTCCACCACCCTGAGCCGGTGTGGACGGCCGGCTGATTCCTTATCTGAGGAGGCGAGAGATGCTGGAGCAGGTTCTGTCCCGACTGGGGTGGCTGGGAAACGCCAGCTTCATCTACGAAGGCCCGCCGGTCATCTATTTTGACCCCTTTGCCCTGCAGCGCAGCCAGCCGGCGGATCTCATCCTCATCAGCCACGAGCATCCCCAGCATTGTTCCCCGGTGGATATCCAGCGGGTGCGCCGGGCCCACACGGTGGTGGTGAGCGACAGGAAGGGGGCCGCCAAAATCGAGCCCCCGGTCCTGGCCCTGGAACCGGGGGAAGAGGCGAAAGTGGGGGAGGTGCTGATCCAGGCGGTGCCGGCCTACAACCGGGAGGCGCACTTTCACCCCCGGCGGGCCGGCTATCTGGGGTTCATTGTCACCGTGGAGGGCGTGCGCCTCTACTTTGCCGGCGATACCGACTTCATTCCGGAGATGGCCGACCTGGAGGTGGACATCGCCCTCCTGCCGGTGTGCGGCATGATGATGATGAACGCCCGGGAGGCGGCGGAAGCGGCCCTGGCCCTGAAGCCCCAGGTGGCCATCCCCATGCACTTCGGCGGCACCCTGGGCACCCTGGAGGACGCCGAGACCTTCCGGGCCCTCCTGGACGGCAAGATCCGGGTGGAAATCCTGCCCAAGGTGTGAGCCGGGGCGGCCGCGACCATGAAGATCTGGGGCCTGGGCCCCTGGGGTTTGGGCATCCCGTCGCCGCCCTCAGGGAAGGCCGGGGTGCCTGTCCCCGGCCCTCCCCTCAGGCATCCGTCACGGGGTCTTTTCCACCAGGAGCACCTTGTGATTGATGAGGTTGAGGCTGTGGATGGCGGCCTTGACCACCTTCTGTTCGCCGAAGATGCTCACCAGGCGCAGGTGGTCGCCGTCGGGCTCGATGATGTCCACATCCGCCAGGAGGAGCTCCTCCTGGCCGTTGCGGATGATATAGGCAGAGGCTTCACACATGTCGGCTTAACTCCTTGAGGCGATCGCTGACGATCTTCTCCACCAGGTGGGGCAGGGGCTCGGGGACAAGGCCCACAATCTCCACCTTTTCCTGGGTCAGGGGCAAAAGCAGTTTGGGGGCCGGGGCTGAGGCGATGGCCTCCGCCATCTTGGGGGTGAGCTCCCCCATCATGGAGTTGGCCAGCACGATGGAGAGGGGCCCCAGGATGACATCGGCGGTGGGCGCGATGCGGACGATGGCGTTTTCGCCGCTGGCCCCCCGGTTGGCCCGGGCCTTCATCATCTGGGCGGTGGCCACCGCGTTGGTGCCCAACGCGATGACCTCGTGCTCCTCCCCGTAGACCTCCTTGAGACGCTTGATGATGGCCGCCCCGATGCCGCCCCCCTGGCCGTCAATGACGCAGATGCGCATGGGTCAATCCTTCGGGGGAAGTCCGAATTTTTTCCGGAGCATCTGGTAAACGAAGGGCGGCACCATCTCCTGGATGTCGCCGCCATGCACCGCAGCCTCCTTCAGGATGCTGGAACTGAGGAAGACCCACTTGAGGCCGGTCATGAGGAAGACCGTTTCGACCTCGGGCTCCAGGCGCCGGTTCATCATGGCCATCTGAAACTCGTATTCGAAATCGGTGACCGCCCTCAATCCCCTAAGCACCACCCGGGCCTGCACCTTCTTGCAGTAGTCCATCAGCAGACCGTCGAAGGTGTCGATGGTGACGCCGGGGATATCCTTCAGGGCCATGCGCAGCATTTCGGCCCGCTCTTCCAGGGTGAACAGGGGCTTCTTGCCGGGATTTTTGGCCACCGCCACGATGATGCGGTCAAAGATCTTCAGGCCCCGTTGGATGAGGTCCACATGGCCGTTGGTGATGGGGTCGAAGGTCCCCGGATAAACCGCCAGATCAGGCATGAAGGTCATGGCTCCTTTTCATCATCCACGGCGGCGGGCCCGTAGAAGGCCACCTGGGTGTCGCCGTAGCGCCGGAGATCGGTGAGGGTGAGGCAGCCGGCGGCGGGCGGCGGGCTCTCCCGGCGGCTCATTTCGGCCACTACCCGGGCCCCGGCCGCCAGCACCCCGCCCTCCCCCAGCAGCTGAAGGGTGGCGGCCGCCAACCCCCGGCCATACGGGGGGTCCAGGAAGATCAGGTCGAAGCGTTCTCCTGCCTGGGCCAGCTTCTTTATCGCGCCGGCCACCGGCAGGGGCAAGAGGCGCACCCGGGCTTCCACCCCCAAGGCCGCCACATTCCGCCGGATGACGGCCAGGGCCGCGGGGGCCTCCTCCACCAGCACCGCCGAGCCGGCCCCCCGGCTCAGGGCCTCCAGGGCCAAGGCGCCGGTGCCGGCAAAGAGATCCAGCACCCGGGCCCCGGCCACCCCCTCCCCCAGGATGCTGAAGATGGCCTCCCGCACCCGGTCGCTGGTGGGGCGCACCCCGCCCTTCACCCCCGCCAGGCGCCGGCCCCGGAACTCCCCGGCAATGATGCGCATGGCGGCCTCAGCCTGGCGGCGCACTCCCTCCCGCCATTTCCCTTCTGTAGCCGGAAAGGCGCGCCGCCCTGAGCTCTCCGGCCTGCCCCGCCGGCCGGCTTCAGCGCAGGTAGTCGCGGATGAGGATCTCCGCGATCTGCACCGCGTTGGTGGCCGCGCCCTTGCGGATATTGTCCGCCACAATCCACAGGTTGAGACCGTGGTCGATGCTGAAGTCCTCCCGGATGCGGCCCACCAGGGTGAGGTCCTGGCCCGCGGCCTCCAGGGGCATGGGGTAGCGGTTGTGGGCCGGGTCGTCCACCACCTTGACCCCCGGCGCCTGGGAGAGGATGGCCCGGGCCTCCGCCGGGGTGAGCTTGCGCTCCGTTTCGATATTCACCGACTCGGAATGCCCGTAGAAGATGGGCACCCGCACCGTGGTGGCCGTCACCCGGATGCTGTCATCCCCCATGATCTTCCGGGTTTCATTCACCATCTTCATCTCTTCCTTGGTGTAGCCGTTCTCCAGGAAGACATCGATGTGGGGGAAGCAGTTGAAGGCGATGCGGTGGGGATAGACCTTCCGGGGCAGCTCCTGGTTGTTGAACAGGGCCCGCACCTGGTCCGCCAGCTCCTCCACCGCCTTCTGGCCGGTGCCGGAGACCGCCTGGTAGGTGGAGACCACCACCCGTTTGATGCGGGCGGCATCGTGCAGGGGCTTCAGCACCACCACCATCTGGATGGTGGAGCAGTTGGGATTGGCGATGATGCCCTTGTTTTTATAGAGGGCGATGTCCTGGGGGTTGACCTCCGGCACCACCAGGGGCACCTCCGGATCCATGCGCCAGGCGCTGGAATTGTCAATCACCACCGCGCCGGCCGCCGCCGCAATGGGGGCAAATTCCTTGCTGACGCTGCCGCCGGCGGAAAACAGGGCCAGGTCAATGCCCTGAAAGGAGTCCCGGGTGAGGACATCCACCGGGATCTCCCGGCCTTTGAAGCTGAGATATTTGCCGAGGGAGCGCTCCGAAGCCAATAGCCTGAGCTCGCTCACCGGAAACTGGCGCTCTTCCAGACATTCCACCATCTGCTGGCCCACCGCGCCGGTGGCGCCCACCACTGCGACCTTGTATTGCCGGGTCATGGTTCGTCTCCGTTATCAGGGGAGGGGCTGCGCGACAAGCCCCGTTGGCCAGCCCATACCCCTTCCTCCCTCCCGTCGGGGGTGGGGAGGGGTCTGAGGGAGGGGACCTCAGGTTCCTGGCCCTCCCCCCTCTGCAACCTCACAGCGCCGCGGCGGCGTGTTGGGCCACCAGGTCGCCCACTTCTTCGGTGTTGTAGCCCATCTGGCCCGCGGCCATGGATTTCATCATGGTCACGGTCTTGCGGATGCCGGCCTCCACCGCGGCCGCAGCCTTGGCCTCCCCCAGGGTCTCCAGCATCATCTGGGCCGCGGCGATGGCGGCAATGGGATTGACCACCTTTTTCCCGGTGTACTTGGGGGCGGAACCGCCGATGGGCTCGAACATGGAGACCCCCTCAGGGTTGATATTGCCGCCTGCAGCCACCCCCATGCCCCCCTGGATGATGGCCCCCAGGTCAGTGATGATGTCCCCGAACATATTGTCGGTGACGATGACATCGAACCACTCGGGGTTTTTCACAAACCACATGCAGGTGGCGTCCACATGGGCGTAATCGGTGGTGACGTCCGGATAGGCGGGGGCCATCTCCTCAAAGGCCCGGTACCAGAGGCCGAAGGCGTAGGTGAGAACGTTGGTCTTGCCCACCAGGGTGAGTTTCTTGCGGCGCTTTTGGGCCAGCTCAAAGGCGTATTTCAGGCAGCGGTCCACGCCCTTGCGGGTGTTGATGGACTCCTGCACCGCCACCTCATCGGGGGTGCCGTATTTGAGCACCCCCCCGGCGCCGGCATAGAGGCCCTCAGTGTTCTCCCGCACCACCACGAAGTTGATGTCCTCCGGCGTTTTGTCCTTCAGGGGCGTTTCCACCCCGGGATAGAGGACCACGGGCCGGAGGTTGATGTACTGGTCCAGCTCGAAGCGCAACCGGAGCAGAATGCCTTTCTCCAGGATGCCCGGGGGGACATCCGGGTGGCCGATGGCGCCGAGATAGATGGCGTGGAACTGGCGCAGCTCGTGGAGGACGCTGTCCGGCAGGATCTCGCCGGTGCGCAGGTAGCGCTCGCCCCCCAGATCGTAGTGGACAAAATCAAAGGACAGGTTGGCGGGGCCGGCCACGGCTTTGAGCACCTTCAGGCCTTCGGCCACCACCTCCGGGCCGGTGCCGTCCCCGGGGATGACTGCAATGCGATAGGTCATGTTGCGCGTGCCTCCAGTCGTTTTTTCAGATGGGGTATGAGCCCGCCGTCCGCCAGCAGCTCCTGCATGAAGGGCGGGATGGGCCGGCTGTGGTAGCGCCTGCCGGTCTCTTTCACCGTGATCTCGCCGGTGTCCAGGTTCACCGTCACCGTCTGCCCGCCCTTCAGCTCCCGGGCCGCCTCCGGGCACTCCAGGATGGGCAGCCCCATGTTGAAGGCGTTGCGATAAAAGATGCGGGCGAAGGATTCGGCAATGACTCCGGAGAGCCCCGCCGCCTTGATGGCGATAGGCGCGTGCTCCCGGGAGGAACCGCAGCCGAAATTCTTGCCCGCCACGATGAAGTCCCCGGGCTGCATCTTCTGCACAAACTCCGGGTCGGCGTCCTCCATGACATGGCGGGCCAGTTCCGCGGGATCCGAGGTGTTGAGATAACGGGCCGGGATGATCTCATCGGTGTTGATGTCATCCCCGAATTTGTGGGTGCGTCCGGTCAAAAGCATCTCATACCCTGAATGATTTTTTAAAAAACTAAATATATCAGCGGTCCGGGAAAAAATACAAGGGGATTGTCGGGACCCTCCAAAGCCGATATTCTGGGAGGAAGGGTCAGAGATGGGACTGCCCTCTCTCCAGCGCTCTTTCTCCCTCTCGTAAGGTGGGCCGGCAGGGGAGCCTGGGGGCAGGACGGGGAAGCGGTCGCCCCCCGGCCCTTCCTTTGAGTCAACTCATCCCCGGAGGTGGCATGGCGCCGCCGGAAAAACTGTATGTCTATGAGATCCTGGGCCGGGTCACCCCCCCGGGATGGCTCACGCAGGAGGATTTTCTCGGCTGCTGGCGGGAGGGGGACTGCTCGTATCTCTTCTTTGCCACGCCCCGGGAGGCGGAGGTGCGCCGGTGGCTGGCCCTGGAGCCGGAGGCCGGCGCCTATCTTTCCGCCACCGAACTGAACTACGCCGACTGGGAGGCCGGTCAGGCCTTCACGCCCACCCGGGTGGCGGGGTTTTACCTGTGCCCGGTGTGGTGGGAGCCCCAGCCCCAGCCCGGGGATGTCCTTCTGCGCCTGGAGCCGGGGCTGGCCTTCGGCTCGGGCTATCACCCCACCACCCGCCTCTGTCTCACCCTGCTGCGCCAGGTCTTTGAATCCGGGCCCGTGTCCCGGGTGCTGGATCTGGGCACCGGCACCGGGGTCCTCACCCTGGCGGCCCTGGCCCTGGGCGCGGAGCAGGCGGTGGCGGTGGAGTACAACGAGCTGGCGGCCCGCACCGCCCAGCGTAATTTCCGCCACAACGGGGTGAGTGACCGGGTGCTCCTCATCCAGGGGGACGCCCGCCATTTCACCCACCCCGCCGCCGATCTGGCCCTGGCCAACATCCACCTGGATGTGCTCCTGGACCTGCTGGCAGTGCCGGAATTCCTGACCAAGACCTGGTATATCTTCTCCGGCATCCTGGGCACCCAGATGGTGCCTTTCCGGGAGGCCCTGGGTGCCAGCCCCCTGGAGGTGGTGGCGGCTTTGGACCAGAATATGTGGTATGCGGTTTTGGCCCGTCGGAGGGGGACATGACGGGGGGCCGCCGTTACTGCCCCACCTGGCGGGTGCTGCTTGCCACCCCCTGGGGCCCTGCAGTTCTCAGCGCCACTTACCTCGGGCTTGCCGGCCTGGAATTCACCCCCTCCCCCCCGGCGGAGGTGTCCGGGGTAGTCCCCCCGGCCGCGCCCCCGTGGCTGGGCCGGGCCGTGGCCCTGCTGACGGATTATTTTGCCGGCCGCCCGGCCGATTTCTCCTCCCTGCCCCTGGATCTGGCCGGCACCCCTTTTCAGCAGCGGGTCTGGCGGGAGCTGCGCCGCCTCCCTCCGGGGCAGACGGTGAGCTACGGGGAGCTGGCCCGCCGACTGGGCCAACCCCGGGCCGCCCTGGCGGTGGGCCAGGCCCTGAAGAGAAATCCCCTCCCCCTCCTCATCCCCTGCCACCGGGTCCTGGCCGCCCGGGGCCAACTCGGAGGCTACAGCAGCGGCCTGGAGCGCAAGCTGTGGCTCCTCCGCCACGAGGGGGTGGACATCGGTCGGCGGTAAGGCAGGCGGATCCGGAAAGGGGTCCCGCTCCCTGGCCCCCTTTCCGCCCCTTTACGGCCTGCAGGTGCGGCAGGGACTGAAGCCCTGGAGGTAGGCGTCCTTCTTGGAGGTGAGCCGCAGGCGGTTGGCCGGGGCGATCTCCCCGGCCAGATGGCAGCCGGGGCGATGGAAGCGCAGGGTCTTCCGGTTGGCCAGGTAAAAGTCCTCGTCCTGTTTCAGGGCCTCCCGCCAGATGCCCCGGCCGGCCTCCAGGGCCTCCCTTTGGGCGGCCAGGAGCTCCTCCTGCCGGGCGGTGTTGGGAGGCTGGCTGTAAACCCGGGCCAGCCCCCGGGCCACCAGTTCCCGGTTCACGAAGGTGCCGTCCTCCAGAAACACATAAGCCAGCAGGCGCTGGAAGCGGTCATAGCGCAGCCGGTCATATTCCAGGCGCACCCGGCGGCCCTGGGTCAGGTCGGTGAGGATCTTCTTGGCCTTATGGGCCAGGAACTCCGCCGGCTGGCCCTCCTTCTCCAGCTCCGGGGCGTCGATGCCCACCAGCCGCACCTTGCGGCCGTCGGTGAGGGTGAGGGTGTCGCCGTCCTGCACCTGGGCCACCACCCCGACGGCGGGGGCCTCCCCCGGGGAGGGGGCGCCGCAGCCCACCAGGAACAGCACCGCCGTCAGCTCAAGCAGCCACCGCCAGCTCATAGCCCTTCGCCTTCAGGGTCTCCAGAAAATAGGGGATGGTGGCCTGAAGCCCCTGGGCCAGGGGGATGGTGGGCTGCCAGCCCAGGAGTTCCCGGGCCCGGGTAATGTCCGGCCGCCGCATCACCGGATCATCCGCCGGCAACGGCTGGAAGCTGAGACGGGAGGGGCTCCCCGTCATCTCCAGCACCTGCCGGGCCAGCTCCAGGATGGTGAACTCCTCGGGGTTCCCCAGATTCACCGGCAGATACACCTCCGGCGTGTTCATCAGGGCCACCAGCCCCCGGACCAGGTCCGAGACATAACAGAAGGAGCGGGTCTGACGGCCGTCGCCGTTGATGGTGATCTCTCTGCCGGTAAGGGCCTGGACGATGAAGTTGCTCACCACCCGGCCGTCGTTGATGGCCATGCGGGGCCCGTAGGTATTGAAGATGCGGGCAATACGGATGTCCACCCCGTTCTGCCGGTGGTAGTCCATCATCAGGGTCTCCGCCACCCGTTTGCCTTCATCGTAGCAGCTCCGGGGGCCGAGGCAGTTGACGTTGCCCCAGTAATCCTCCCGTTGCGGGTGCACCTGGGGGTCGCCGTAGACCTCCGAGGTGGAGGCCAACAGAATGCGGGCCTTTACCCGCTTGGCCAGCCCCAGCATGTTCAGGGTGCCCATGACGTTGGTCTTGATGGTCTTCACCGGGTTGTACTGGTAATGCACCGGCGAGGCGGGGCAGGCCAGGTGGTAGATCTGCTCCACCTCCAGCATGATGGGATTGACCACGTCGTGGCGGATGAGTTCCAGCCGGGGATGGTCCAGGAGATGGCGCAGGTTGTCCTTGGAGCCGGTGAAATAGTTGTCCAGGCTCAGGACCTCATGCCCCTGAGCCAACAGATACTCCACCAGGTGGGAGCCGATGAAACCGGCGCCGCCGGTCACCAGAATGACTGCCATGGCTCTCTGCCTTTCTGGAGGCCGCCGCGCCCCGCGGGTCGGCGGCCGGGATGCCGCCTTATTGTAACCGCCTCCGGGGTTGCGGTAAATTGGGCATTGACAGAAATGCCGCTTTTTCCGGATGATGGGGGAAAACCGGGGCTGACCGGACGGGAGGATGTCCCGGGAGGGCCCGAATCAGGAGGATGCGTGATGCCAGGATTCCGGTGGTGCACCCTGGGGCTTATGCCCCTGCTGCTGCTGGCCGCCTGTGAGCAGCCCAAGCTGACGGAGCTGGAAAAGGAGGTGCAGGGTCTGAAGGGCGAGGCGGTGGCCCTGAAGGAAAAGCTGACGCACCTGGAGGAGGCCCAGAAGCAGCTGGAGGCCAGGCTCCAGGAGCTGGCCCAGGTCCGGGAAGCCCCACCCCCGGCCGCGGCGCCGGCGCCGGTGCCCCCTCCCAGCGCCCCCGCCCCGGGGGTGCTCACGGTGGAGCAGGTGCTCAAGGACCGGGAGCGCTATCTGAACACCCGGGTGGTGGTGCGGGGCACCCCGGGGCCGGTGCTGATGCACAAGAAGATCCTCTATCTCACCTCTCCCGCCGGGCTTTTGGAGGTGAATTTCTCCCATTTGCCTGACAAGAAGCAGCTGGAGCGCCTCACCGCCCAGGCCCTGGAAACCCCTGTCACCGTCACCGGCACCCTGACGCAGTCCGCCGGGGTGGGCAAGGACCCCTCCCGGCTGCAGATCGTGGCGGAAGTGGTGGAGTTCTGACTCCGGGGAGCGTCAGGCGGTGCTGACCGAGGCCCCCGACCCCGGAGGCCGGCCCGGCCCTGCGGGGGAGGCGCCCGGGGAGATCTCCCTCTCCCGGAGCCTGACCCGCCTGGATCTGGTGGTCATCGGGGTGGCCCAGATCATCGGGGCCGGCATCTTCGTGATCGCCGGGGTGGGGGTGCAGATCGCCGGCCCCGGCCTCCTGTTATCCTTTCTGCTGGCCGGCGGCGCCTGCACCCTGGCGGCCCTGTGCTACGCCGAGCTGGCGGCCATGATGCCCCGGGCCGGGAGCGCCTACTCCTATGCCTTGGCCACCTTCGGGCCCCTGCCCGCCTGGATCCTGGGCTGGGATCTGCTCCTGGAGTACGGCATGGGCGCGGCCACCGTGGCCGCGGGCTGGTCCTTTTACCTGCAGGAGCTGCTCCGGGCCTATGGGGTGACCCTGCCCCACTGGGCCAGCGGCCCGCCCTTCAGCCAGCCGGGAAGGCTGATCAACCTGCCCGCCGCCGTGGTGGTGGCCGTCTTCTCCCTTCTTTTGATGTTCCGCACCCGCCTCAATGCCCTGGTGGCCCGGGGCATCGTGGCGGTGAAGCTGGGGCTCATCCTCTTCATCCTGGCGGTGGGCGCCACCCGGATGGATCCGGGCAACTGGCTCCCCTTGGTCCCTCATGGGCCCGGGAGCATCATCACCGCGGCCTCCCTGGTCTTTTTCGCCTACCTGGGCTTTGATGTGGTGAGCGTCACCGCCGAGGAGGCCCGGCGGCCGGAACGGGATGTGCCCTTTGGCATCATCGGCTCTCTGGGCCTGTGCAGCCTCATCTATCTGGCCATGGTCCTGGTGCTCCTGGGGATGGTGCCCTATCGGGAGATCCACCCCGACGCCCCCTTTGCCGCCGCCTTCCGGCAGACGGGGCTTTCCTGGGCCGGGGATGTGGTGGCGGTGGGGGCCCTCATCGGCATCACCAGCGTCTTTTACATGCTGCTTTTGGCCCAGCCCCGGATTCTCTTCGCCATGGCCCGGGACGGTTTCCTCCCCGGCTGGCTGGCGGCCCTTCACCCCCGCTACCGCACCCCTCACCGCCTCACCCTGCTCTGCGGCCTGGCGGTGGCTCTGGCGGCCTCCCTCACCCCCATCGAGCGCCTGGCCTTCCTGTGCAATATCGGCACCCTTTTTGCTTTTTCCTTGGTCTGTCTCGCCACCCTGTATTTGCGCCTGGCCCGGCCGGAGATGCCCCGCCCCTTCCGCTGTCCCGCCGGTATCTTTGTCGCCGGGGCCGGCACCCTGGTCTGCCTGGGTCTGATGCTCTCCATGCCCGCCTCCTCCTGGTGGCGGCTGGGGCTGTGGCTCCTGGCGGGGCTTTGCCTCTATGCCTTCTATGGGCGCCGCCGGGCCCGGGCGGTGCGCCCGGCGCCCTGATTCCCGCCCCCGGCGGGAGGCCGGCCCGGAAGCCGCGAAAAGCTTTGACTTCCTTCGGATTTCATAGGATAATAGTTTTCTATAAGGATTAATTCATGTCTTCCTCCGATGCCCGCCTGAGCCACCTGATGGCGGTCCTCCAAGGCCGGCGCTTCCGCCTCACCCCTCAGCGGCTGGCCATCCTGCGTCTGGTGGCCCGAAGCGACGGGCATCCCAGCATTGAAGAGATCTACGAGCACCTTCGGGAGGATTTCCCCACCATGAGCATCGCCACGGTGTACAAGACCGTGACCCTCCTCAAGGAGTTGGGGGAAGTGCTGGAGCTGAGTTTTCCGGAGGAGGGCGTCAAACGCTACGACGGCGCCAAACCCTACCCGCATCCGCACCTTATCTGCGTGCGCTGCCGCAAAATCCTGGACCCCGACCTCGGCAGCCTCACCCCCCTGGTGGAGACCGCGGCACGCCGGACCGGCTTCCGCATCCTCAGCCACCGCCTGGACCTTTACGGGCTCTGCCCGGAGTGCCAGGCCCGGGAGCAGGGCGGGGAGGACGCCCCCCCGGCCCACGGAACGGAGACGGATGGGAACCGCCTTCCCATCCGGTTATCAGGTGATTGCGCCCCCCCTCATGCCCCGGGGGACGGGGCGGAGCCCACCCCATGGAGGAGACCATGACCACCCGGAAGACCATCGTCTGCACCTGTGAAAACTGCGGCAACGAAGCGGAGATGACCATCAAATGCGAAGAGGTGATTATCGAGGAGCCCGCCGCCCCCACCCCGCCGCCGGCCGCACCGGAGAAAAAGACCCTGGTCTGCACCCGCTGCGGCAATGAATCTGAAATGCTGGTGGATATCTGACCGGCTGGTGAAAAACTCTCTTCCCCGGAGCTGGGTGGGATGAGGCTGGCCGATTGTGCCCGTCAGGCGAAGCCACATCCCAGGTATGGAGTTGGCAGAGGGGTTTCGGAGGAGGGGGCAGGGAGTCTGTGACCCCTGGCCACTTTCCCCGATTCGCCTTTGTCAACAACCTGTTAAGGCGCAGGTGGGCAATCCCGGAAGGGAAATTTACAGTCGCGCCACGGGTGGGTCCCGAGGGGGGCCGGCAAGAAGGTGCTTCCTGCCCCTTTCCTCCCGCATTCCTTGCCGGGGCCCCACCCCTCTCCCTCACTGAGCGACCAAGTCCGACCTCAGGGGAAAAGCCCCCACCCGGGCCTCAGCCGCCGGCCGCCCGGCGCAGCATTTCTTCCTCCCGGCGCCGCTGATCCACTTCCGCAATGGTGATCTGCCCCAGCTTGGCCCGGCCCTTCTCCAGACGGTGATGCACCACCAGGATGGCGGTGAGGGTCAAAATCAGGGCACACACCGCCAGGAGCCGGTCCCAGGAGATGGACAGCACCCCGTCGAGAATGACCTCCCGGAGCAGGCTAACGATGGTCACCTCGATGATGGTCCCCAGCAGGATGTGCTGCTCCTCGAGGTAATGGATCATCAGGCGGAAAAGCTCGGTCATCACAAAGAGATACATGAGATGCCCGGCTATATCCCGGAAGGATTTGGCCTCCAGGACCGCCTCCCCGGTGCGCACGATCTGGGTGATCATGATCCAGAACATCAACAGACAGATGACCACCACGATGAGGTTCTGGAGGTTCTGCAGGATGCCGGAGATGCCATAGGAAGTCTGGGAGCCGAAAAAGCGTTTCAGCTTGTTCAGCTTCATCATCCGTGCGTCTGAGGCCGAAGGGGGTGTCTGCATGGATCAGCTTAGGGGAAAGGTCTGCGCCCACGGGCCGGGCGGCCACGGCCCGGTGGGTTGGGTGCGCCCAAAAGCGCGGGTCAGGGCCCCGGGGCTGGCACCGGCCGCCGCCCTCCCACCACGGCAGCGGCGCAACCCTGATTTTTCCGGGGCGGCCGAAGGTGGGTCCAGGAGAAGTCCGGATCCTCCGGCCCGTTACCCGCCCACCTGGGGGCGCAATGGTACAATAATCCTTGCGGAGCGGTCTGCAAGGGGGCAGGCGGGGCCGGCCCGGCCCTTTCCGAGGCATCTTTACGCCCGGGAACCCTCTCCCATGAGTTCCTCCAGGGTGAAGACCGTCCTCACCGGCTTCACCAGCGCCTCCACCATCTCCCGCCCCCCCTCCTGGCGGTCCACCAGGATGATGACCCCCCGGACCAGCAGGCCGAAGTCCCGAGCCGCGGTGATGGCCTGTCTCAGGGAGCCGCCGGTGGTGACCACATCCTCCAGCACCGCCACCGGGTCTCCGGGGGCCACCGGCCCCACGATGAGCCCCCCGGCGCCATAATCCTTGGGAAACTTGCGCACGGAAAAGGCGTCGATGGGCCGGCCCCTCTGGTAGCTCACCAGGGCCAGGGCGTGGGCCAGGGGGTCGGCCCCCATAGTGAGGCCGCCGGCCGCCCGGATCTCCAGGTCCCGCACCATCTCAAAGAGAACCTCCCCGATGAGGGCCAGCCCATAGGCGCTGTGGCTCACCGGCCGGCAGTCCACATAATACGGGCTCTCCCGCCCGGAGGCCAGCCGGAAGGGCTTCTCCGGCGAATACCGGAAGGATTTCTCCCGCAGCAGGGCCAGAAGTTTTCGTCTTTTCTCGTCCATGGCGGTCACGCCCCCTCATCGGGGCAGGCCCAGGTATTCCCGCAGGGCATCCCGGCTGGAGCTGAAGGCGATCTCCTCCCAGGGAATCTCGTGGGGGGCGAAGCTCCGGGCCTCCGATTCCTCCTCGCCGGGCGCCAGGGTGCCGGAGAGGTATTCGGTTTCAAAGGCCAACAGCACCGTGCGGGAATGGCGATAGGAATAGACATTCTGCAGCCGCACCACCCGGACCCTCAGGCCCGCTTCCTCCAGGGTCTCCCGCACCACCGCCTCCTCCACCGTCTCTCCCAGGTCCACAAAGCCCCCGGGAAGGACCCAGCGGCCGTAGCCCGGCTCAATGGACCGGCGCACCAGGACCAGGCCGCCCTGATAGGGCACCAAGGCCAGCACCGCCAGCTTGGGGTCGATGTAAAAGATGAAGCCGCAGTGCGTGCACACCAGACGCTGGGGTTCGCCGGCCTTGAGCAGCCGCCGGGCCAGGACCCCGCCGCACACCGGACAGAAACGATAATCTTCCGGGAACATACGATGTGTGTCACCCAAGCCGTTGCCCTCAGCCTGCCGGGGCCCACCGGCTGGGAGGGACACCTCCTTAGATGATCGGAAACCGGCCAAGCCTTAACTGGGGCAGTTTCCCGGGCTTAAGTCCTGTCGGGGAGATCCCGCTCCGCCAGAGCCCCGCTCCCCCCGCTCCAGCGCCCCTTCATGGCGACCCGCAAACCCGGGGTCCCAGCCTCATGGGTTTCCTGGGTTACATTGCCGTTATCGCCTGAGGCTTTCCCCGAGGCCATCTCCCGGCCGCCTCCCCCCTCAATCCAGAGAGAAGGGCATCGGGGTGAAGCTCAGGAGGAAGACCGCCATGGTCACCACCCCCAGAACCCGGCGGCGCCGATCCAAAGGCACCCAGGTATCCATGGGCAGAGGATGGCGCACCCCCAACAGCAACAGGAGCCCGGCCCATACCAGCCAGCCCTGCCAGACCGTCACCCCCAGAAGGACCAGCACCCCCAGGCAGCCCCAGGAAATGAGCCGATGCTGCCGGGGAAACAGGGCGTACACCACGTGTCCACCATCCAGCTGGCCCACCGGCAGGAGATTGAGGGCCGTCACCAGAAGCCCGATCCAGCCGGCGAAGGCCACCGGGTGCATCACCACCACCGCCTCCCGGGGCAGGCTGCCCAGGACCAGCCAGCTCACCAGCTTGAAGAACAGGGGCTCTCCCAGAACCAGGCCCGGCACACTCCCGGGGGGAAAATAGCGCACCTGGGAATGGAGCAGGCCCCAATAGAGCACCGGCAGGGCCACCGCCACCCCGGTGAGGGGCCCGGAGCAGCCCACATCCAGCAAGGCCCGCTTGTCCCGGATGGGCGAGCGGATGCGGATGAAGGCCCCGAAGGTGCCGACAATGAAGGGATAGGGGGGGGCCGGAAGAAAATACGGCAGCGACACATCCAGGTGGTGATGCCGGGAGGCCAGAAAATGGGCCGTCTCGTGGGCCCCCAGGATGAGGAGCAGGGTGAAGGAGAAGGGAATGCCCCGGTAAAGCTGCCCCGGGCTGGCCAGCGGGTTGACTCCCTGTTGCAGCGCCCCGGCCACCACCGTGGTCAGAACGGTGAGGAGAAACAGGCCCAGGTTGAGCTTCCATCCCGGGGGGCTGACCTCCTCCTCCGGAACCTCCTCAGGGATCAGGGATGCCGGCGGCAGCTGACTGTCGGACATCACGCCTCTCGTCGGCCGGTGCCGGAGGGCACCGGGTCTCACTGGGGGGTGCGCACCCGGATGCGCCGGGGCCGGGGCGGCGGCGGCTCCTCCCGCCGGGGGGCCTCTGGGCGCGGCGCCGGGGTGGCGGGCTTGAGAAACTTGGCCCGGGCCGTGCCCATCAGGTTGATGAGCTCCCCCTTGGTGAGGGGCCGGAAGGCCCCCCGCTTCAGGCGCCCCAGACGCAGGGGCCCGAAGGCGATGCGCTTGAGCTTGAGGACCGGATGGCCCACCCCTTCCAGCAGCCGCTTCACCAAATGGTAGCGGCCCTCCCACACCGTGAGCTCCAGCACGGTGCGATCCGCCTCCCGTTTCAGCAGGGTGACCGCGGTGGACACCGGCCGGCCCTCCAGCTCCACCCCGCCGGCCAGGTGCTTCAGGGTCTCGTCGCTCATCTCCCCGGCCACCGTCACCCGGTAGGTGCGCGGCACCTGATAGCGGGGGTGCATGAGGCGCTGGGCCAGCTCGCCGTCGTTGGTGAGGAGCATCAGCCCGGTGGCGTCATAATCCAGGCGGCCCACCGGATAGAGGCGGCCGAACTCCTTGGGCACCAGATCCAGCACCACCCGGCGCCCCTGGGGGTCCCGGGTGGTGGAGACATACCCCGCCGGTTTGTGGAGCATCAGGGTGACGGGGGCCACCGGCTCCACCGGGCGGCCGTCCACCTGCACCCGGTCCCGCCGGGGGTCCACCTTGGCCCCCAGGACGGTGACCACCTGGCCATTCACCTTGACCCGGCCCGCCCGGATGAGCTCCTCCGCCTCCCGCCGGGAGGCCACGCCGCAGCGGGCCAGATATTTCTGCAACCGTTCCAGAGGCATATGGATTCCGGGCCGTGCGGTGTGCCGTCCCCGTGCCTGAAGGGTGCGTCAGGGCCAAGGAGGCCGGGAATCCGCCGGCCTGGGTGGCCCACCGGTGCCCTTCCCCTCAGTTATTCCCAGAGTTGATAATCCCGCTGAAACCCCAGGGCCTGGCGCACCTCCCGGAGGGTCCGCCGGGCGGTCTGCCGGGCCCGGGCGTTGCCGGCCACCAGAATCTCTCGCACCAGCTCCGGCAGGCCGGCGTAATACTGCCGCCGCTCATAGACCGGGGCCAGATTGGCCACCAGGGCTTCGGCCAGCTCCTTTTTGCACTCCACGCAGCCCAGCTCCGCCGCCCGACAGGCCCGGGCGATCTCCTCAATCCGGGCCGGCGGCAGGTTCAGCCGCAGGAAGGGGAAGGTGAGGCAGCGGTCCGGTTCCCCGGGATCCCGCCGGTAGGGCCGCTGGGTGTCGGTGACCATGCCCCGCACCTTCCGGGCCACCACCTCCGGCGGGTCGCTCAGGTAGATGCAGTTGTCGTAGCTCTTGCTCATCTTGCGGCCGTCGGTGCCGGTGAGCTTGGGCACCTCCGTGAGCAGCACCTCCGGCTCCGGAAATAAGGGGCCGTAGAGGTGATTGAACCGCCGGGCGATCTCCCGGGTCATCTCCACATGGGGCACCTGATCCACCCCCACCGGCACTCCGTGGGCCTTGTACATCAGGATATCCGCCGCCTGGAGCACGGGATAGCCCAGAAAGCCGTAGGTGGCCAGCTCCTTGTGAGCCAGCTCCTGGATCTGGTCCTTGTAGGTGGGGTTGCGCTCCAGCCAGGAGACCGGGGTGAACATGCCGAAGATGAGGTAGAGCTCCGGGTGTTCGGGGATGCCGGATTGCACAAACAGGGTGCTGCGCTCCGGGTCCAGCCCGGCGGCCAGCCAGTCGATGACCATCTCCTGGATATACTCCCCCAGGGGCCCGGGGTTCTCATACTCCGTGGTCAGGGCATGCCAGTCGGCCACAAAAAAGTAGCACTCATACTGCTCCTGCAGCCGCAGCCAGTTGTACAGGGCGCCGTAATAGTTGCCCAGGTGCAGGCGGCCGGTGGGCCGCATGCCGCTTAAGATCCGCTTCTTTTCCTGGGTCATCTTAAGTGAGACCTTCCAGATTTTCTCCAAAGGGTTGGGTGGCCCAGCGCTCGAAGTCCTTGGGGTAGGCCATCTCCGCCGCCAGACCGGCGGCAAAAGTGATGAGATTGCGGCAGAACAGGGCGTGCTCCCGGCAGAGCCAGTCCTTGCCCTGCCACTTTTTGGTCAGGGCCCGGCACTGGGTGGTCCCCCAGCGGCGGGCGAATTCGTTGGGCACCCGGTTGAAGATGCGATACAGGCCGGGCTTGCCGTAGAGCTCCTCCACTCCGGTCTTGAAATCCGGAGGCAGCTGCCGGCGGCCGTAAACCGCGCCCAAGGCGGCCATGGCGGCCACCACCGCCCCGCAGGTGTCCCCGAAGAGCCCCCCGCCGCCGCCGAACCCGCTCATGAAGCACATGGCCTCCGGGGAAAAATCCGTGGGCACATGGCGCAAAAAGGCCTCCATGACACATTCGGCGCAGTTCAGGCCCAGTTTGAAATTCTCCTTGGCCCGCTGCTTCACCTGCTCCACCATCGCTTCCGGCGTCACGTCCATCCTCTCCTCCCGGCACGGGCTGGCTCAGGGCCGCTCTCCGCCCGCCTTCTCTTCCCTGACCGCCACCAGGCGGAAGGTCTCCGTCAGGCCGTCGTGATACTGAAAGCGGGACTGCACAATCCCCACCCGCTCGGCGTACCAGATGCGCCCCTCCTTCAGGGGCTTGCCCGGGGGGAAGGTGAGCGTCACCACCACGCAATCCCGAAAGGTGCCCGCCGGCACCCCCACCGTCTCCCTAACACTTTCCACCCGCCCTGTGGGGCCGTCCTCCCCGCCCCAGACGGCTCCGGGCGTCAGGGGATTTCTCAGATAATAGAAGGGCGGCTCCGCCACCCGGGGCTGGGGGTCCTTCTCCGTCTGCAGGGCATAAAAGAGCATGCCCTCCCGGTCGTTGTGGAAAAACACTGTATAACGCTGCCGGGCCGGTCCCACCGCGATCTCGTAGCGCCGGGGCGTCACCGGCCGCTGGTTGACCCGGGTGAGGCCCAGATTGGTGACCGTGAGGCGGCCCTCCTCCGGGGTGCCCCCGGTACGGCTGCGGCTGACGGCATACTCCCAGGTGGTCTTCTCCTGCAGGGGGAAAAAATTCTCATAGTGCCGCGTCCCCAGGGTGAACCCGGCCACCGCCGCCAGGAGCACCCCGAGGGCACCGGCCCCCGCCAGCCGCCTCCACCCTCTCATGCCTCCCGGCCCTCCGCAGATACACCTTGCTGCCGCAGAAACTCCTCCACCTGCGCCAGCGCCCCGGCCACTTCGCCGCCGGTATCGACGCGCAGCAGCGGCTCCTCCGCCGCGGTGACGGGCTCGAAGTCCTGTTCCTGGAGCTCCAGGATCTCCAGGCGGCCGTCGGAGATGGAGGCGGCTGCGGCCCGCCGGGTTAAGCGTTCCCGCACCGTCTCCCGGGGACATTCACAGAGCACAAAGACCGCCCGGGCCCCCTGCTCCCGGGCCAGCTCCTGCACCAGACGCCGCTCCCGGGCGCTTTTGAAGGAAGCGTCCACAATCACCCCGGCGGCGCCAGCCGTCAGGTATTCTGCGGCCCGGCGGCGCAGCTCGGCGTAGGTCCGGGCGGAAAAGCTCTCATCATAGATTCCCCGGCCGAACTCCTCCCGCACCGGCGCGGTGGGAGGCAGGCCGGCCAGTTCCTTGCGCACCACGTCGCTGTGCAGGACCGGCCAGCCCCGGGCCGCCGCCAGTTCCCGGGCCAGGGTGGTCTTGCCCGTGCCCATGAGCCCGAAGATCACCACCAGGAGCCGGCCCACCTCGTATCCTCCCGGGCGTAGCGCCCGGCCAGGTGAAAGTACGCCCGGGCCAGGGCCGCTTCCTCCTCCCGCCTCAGGGGTGTCAAACCGGGCTCCTGGGCCGACAGGAGGTGGATTTTGCCCCGGACGCAGGCCCGATAACAGCAATAGAAGTTGAGGAGCCCGAACAGGTCCGGGTCCGGAAACCCGGCGGCGAACCCCTGGGTGAAATGCCGGCTCAGCTCCTCCCACCCGTGAAAGTCCAGATCCATGGCCAAAAAGGCCACATCCCCCGCCACATCACCATATCGGAATCGGGGATTAAATTCAATACAGTCAAAGACATAAATGCCGTCGGCCAGACAGATGTTCCGCATGTGCAGGTCGCCGTGGCAGTCCCGGATGAAGCCCTCCCGCAGACGGCGCCGGAGCAGGGGCCGGCGGTGGTGCAGGAACCCCCGCACATAGTCCCGGATCTCCTCAAAGAGCTCCGGCGACAGCACCTGCCCCACCCCCGACTTCATGCGGGCGAAATTCTCCTCATGGTTGTAGGCCAGGATGGAGGGCTCCCCGTAGCGGCGGATGTGCCGGCCGGTGGCCGCCCGGCGATAAAAGGGGATGAGCACGGCCAGCAGCCGCTCCATGACCTCCCGGCTGAGGCCGCCGGCCGCCGCCACCTCATCCATCATGCGCTCCTGGGGCAGCCGCACCATCTTTAAGGCGTAGTCCACCGGCTTGCCCTGCCCCCCCACCTGCAGCCGGCCCCTCCTCACCGTCAGGGGCAGGACTTCCAGGTAGAGGTCAGGACAGAGACGGCGGTTGAGGAGGAGCTCCTGCTTCAGGTAGTAATGGCGCTGCCGTAAGGTGCTGAAGTCCAGAAATTCCAGCCGGACCGGCTTTTTCACCTTGTAGGCGAAGCGGTCGGTGAGGAAGACCCAGGAGATATGCGTCTGCACCAGCTCCACCCGGGAGGTGGCTTCCGGATAAGCCGCCGGATCCATCAGCCCTGCCACGAGGTCCATGGCGCCGTCCACCCGGGTTGGGGCCGCCCGTTACGACCCTGAGATAATGATATTATACCCCAAAGCCGCCGCCCCTGCCGCCGGCAAAGCGGCTATAATGGGAGATGCAAACCTTTTCCTGAGGGCAGGGCCGGGGAGGGGCGGCTCTCCCTGGCGCCCTTCCCCCAGGAATCGTGTCCAGGACTTCATGACCCCATGCCCCATACTGCCCCCGGACCCCGGCCACCCCGCTCCCTGGCGGCCCTGCTGGTGGTGATCTGCGGACTGGCGGGGGCCAGTTATTTCGCCTCCTACATGCGGCTGCCGGTGGTGCCCCTCTTCGCCCGGGAGCTGGGCGGCACGGCCCGGGAGGTGGGCCTCATCAACTCCGCCTTCCTGTTGATGCTGGGGATGTTGTCCTTCCCCTTCGGCCTGCTCTCCGACCGCCTGGGGCGCACCCCCCTGGTGGCCGCGGGACTGCTGGTGGCGGGGGTGTCCGGGGTGCTCCTGGCCCTCACCGCCACCGTGCGCCAGGTGGTGGCCGTCTATGTGCTCTTCGGTCTGGGGCTGGCGGCGGTGGGCCCCAACCTCATGAGCGCGGTGGCCGACCTCTCGCCTCTGGGCTACCTCGGCCGGGCCTACGGCTGGTACACCACCGCCATCTATGCCGGCATGAGCCTGGGACCGGCGGTGGGAGGCTGGCTGGCGGCCCACCTGGGGTACCGCCCCCTTTTCCTGGTGTCCGCGGGCCTGACCCTGGCGCTGGCGGCCCTGAGCTGGGTGCTGCTCCCGGGCCGGGAGGAACTGAAAAAGTCGGAACCCCCGGGGAACGGGCTTCCACCGCCCCCCCTGGGAGTGATTCTCCGGCGCCATGGCCCCCTGTGGGGCTGCTGGCTGGCCTCTCTGGGGGGCTGCTACGGGCTGGGGGCCTTCGTTACCTTCACCCCCCTGCATGCCCAGGACCGGGGCCTGAGCCTGAAGGCCATCGGGGTCGTCTTTGCGGTGCAGGCCGCGGCCAGCGCCCTGTCCCGCCTGCCTTTCGGCCGCCTGAGCGATGCCGTCCGCCGACGCTATATTCCGGCCGCCGGCGGTCTTGGGGCCATCGCCGCGGCGGTGGCCCTCCTCGGCCTCACCCGGACCTTCGCCCAGCTCACCGCCGCGGCCCTGGCCCTGGGTGTGGCCATGGGCCTGGCCTTCACTTCCGTCGGCGCCCTCATCGCCGAAGTGGCGCCCCCGGGGGGCCGGGGGCTGGCCATGGGCGGCTACAATGCCAGCCTGTATCTGGGCATGATGCTGGGGGCGTTGGGGATGGGCCTCACCGTGGGCCCCTGGGGGATGGCGGTCAGCTTCGGGCTGACCGGGCTGGCGGTGGCCGTCAGTGCCGTGGGATTCATCCTGCTGGTGCGGCCGTTCGTGCCGCCGGCCCGCTGAGGAAGAGGAGAACCGGCCCTGCGGGGCAGAGAAGCCGGAGCCCTGGCACCCAAAGCCGGCTTTCGGTCTCCTTGCCCGGCGTTTTCCCCCTCAGAAGGGCGACAGCCGGTATTTCTGCTCCGGCCGGGGCACATACCACTCCGGGAAATTGTAGTCAATCCCCGCAGCCGCAGGCTTCACCCCCCGGAAGCGCCGGGCGATGGCCGGCAGGGCGTCGGGCACAAAGAGGAAGGTGTAGGGCTGATCCTCCGCCAGGATCTCCTGGAGGCGGAAATAGGCGGCCCGGCGTTTTTCCCGGTCGAAGGTGTGGCGGCCCTCCTCCAGGAGGCGGTCCACCTCGGGATTGCGGTAATGGATGAAATTGAGTTCCCCGGGCCGGGTCTTGGAGGAATGCCAGATGTCATAGACATCCGGGTCCTGGCCGGTGGTCCAGCCCAGCAGCACCGCCTCGAAGCGCCCCTTATTGATGAACTCGGCGATGAAGGCGGCCCACTCCACCGTGCGGATCTTCACCCGCACTCCCACCTCTTTGAGGCGCCGCTGGATGATCTGGGCCGCCTGCTCCCGGATGGTGTTTCCCTGGTTGGTGAGGATGGTGAATTCAAAGGGGCGGCCGTCCTTCTCCAGGATGCCCTCGCCGTTGGGCCGCCAGCCCGCCTCCGCCAAAAGCTCCCGGGCCCGGGCCGGGTTATACGGAAACCGGGGGACGTGGGGGTTGTAAAACCAGGTGCCGGGCTTGTAGGGCCCGGTGGCCTCCTGCCCCAGCCCCAGGAGCACCCCCTGGATGATCTCCTCCCGGTTGATGGCATGGGTCAGGGCCTGGCGCACCCGCCGGTCGGCAAAGCGGGGGTCCTCCAGATTATAGCCTAAATATACATATGAAAAGGCCACATAGCGGTATTTCTGGTAGAGGCGCTCGAACTTGGGATAGGCGGTCTGGCGGCGGTACTGCAGGGGCGTGAGGTTCATGCGGTCCAGATTGCCCGCCTTGAGCTCCATGAACATGGTGGAGAGATCCGGCTTGATGAGATAGACGTAGCTGTCCAGGTATGGCCGGCCGGCGAAATAATCCGGATTGGCGGTCAGGACAATGCGCTCCCCGGCCCGCCACTCCCGGAAGCGGAAAGGGCCGGTGCCCACCGGCGCCCGGGCCAGGGGTGACTGGGTGATGTCCTGGCCCTCCAGAAGGTGCCGGGGCAGGATGGCCAGCCCCCAGGAGGCCAAAGCCGGGGCAAAGGGCCGCTCATAGGTCACCCGGAAGGTGTAGTCATCCGGGGCCTCGGCCCGCTTCACCTGCTGATAGTCGCCGGCATAGGCGGTGGGAGTCTTGGGATCCACCATCACCTGGTAGGTGAAGAGCACATCCCGGGCGGTGAAGGGCGCGCCGTCGTGCCACTTCACCCCTTTTCTGAGTTTGAAGGTGAGGGTGAGGTTGTCCGGGGAGATTTCCCAGCTCTCCGCCAGGTCGCCCACCAGGTTCAGGTCGCCGTCATACTTCACCAGGCCGTTGTAAATCAGCCCGGCAATCCCATGGGAGGTGGCGTCCGTCGCCAGGGGCGGGATGAGGGTGCTGGCATCGCCGATCCCGGCATCAATGAAGATGTCCCCATACGCCGGGCCGGTGTCCGCGGGCGCCTCCGGGAGCTCCCGCTCCGCGCCGGTGCCACAGCCCCCCGCCAGCAGGGCCGCCAGAAGCAAAAACACCCCCTGGAGGAAAACCATCCATCCCCTCCGCCCCGTGGGTGATCTCATGCCGGGTGCCACCTGGAGGACCGCACTTTCCCCTTGCCCTGCGGCCCCGGCTCGATTAGAATAAATAATGTCGGGACGTGGCTCAGCCTGGTAGAGCACAGCGTTCGGGACGCTGGGGTCGGAGGTTCAAATCCTCTCGTCCCGACCATCTCACTCACCCAACCGCCTTTCCAGGCGGTTTCGGTCTTTTCAGGGACCAGGGCGGGGCAGAAGTCAGAGCTCCCAGACCCCGGTCCCTCCCGTCCTCTATCTCCCCTCCAACTGGGCCCGGATCTTCAGGCGCAGGGCGTTTAAGCGGATAAAGCCGGTGGCGTCGGCTTGGTGGTAGGCGCCGCCGGCCTCGAAGGTGGCCAGGTCCGGGCGATACAGGGAATAGGGGGATTTGCGCCCCACCACCGTCACATTGCCCTTATACAGCTTCAGGCGGGCGGTGCCGGTGACATTTTTCTGGGCCTCATCCATGAGGCTCTGCAGGACGTAGCGTTCCGGTGCGAACCAGTAGCCGTAATAGACCAGCTCGGCGTAGCGGGGGATTAGGCTGTCCCTCAGGTGCAGCACCTCCCGGTCCAGGGTGAGGGACTCCACCGCCCGGTGGGCCGCCTGCAGGATGGTGCCCCCGGGGGTCTCATACACCCCCCGGGATTTGAGCCCCACATAGCGGTTTTCCACCAGATCCACCCGGCCGATGCCGTGCTCGCCCCCCAGCTCGTTCAAGCGGGCCAGCAGCGCCGCGGGGCTGAGGCGCTCCCCGTCCACCGCCACCGGGTCTCCGGCCTCGAAGTCAATCTCCACGTAGCGGGGCGTGTCCGGCGCGGCTTCCGGGGCGCGGGTGAGCACAAACATGTCCGCCGGCGGCTCGGCCCAGGGATCCTCCAGGATGCCCCCCTCAAAGCTCAGGTGCAGGAGATTGCGGTCCATGGAGTAGGGCTTGTCCGCGGTCACCGGCACCGGGATGCCATGCTGTTTCGCATAGGCGATCAGCTCCTCCCGGCCCGCCAGGTCCCATTCCCGCCAGGGCGCGATGATGGTGAGGTCCGGGGCCAGGGCGGTGTAGGTGAGCTCGAAGCGCACCTGGTCGTTGCCCTTGCCGGTGGCGCCGTGGGCCACCGCGTCGGCGCCGGTCTGCCGGGCCACCTCCACCTGGGCCTGGGCGATGAGGGGCCGGGCGATGCTGGTCCCCAGGAGATAGGAGCCCTCATAGACCGCGTTGGCCCGCAGCATGGGGAAGACAAAATCCCGCACGAACTCCTCCCGGCGGTCCAGGATCACCACCTCATCCGCGCCGGTGGCCCGGGCCTTGTCCGCCACCCCGGCCACCTCCTCCCCCTGGCCGATATCGGCGCAGAAGGCCACCACCGGACAGCGATAGGTTTCCTTGAGCCACCGGAGGATCACCGAAGTATCCAACCCGCCGGAATAGGCGAGGACGATCTTATTTATTCCAGGCATCTTTTCCATCCGTTATTCTGAAAGTTTACCAGAGGTGCGAGACTGACTTGGATCATTTTCACGTTTTCACCCGTTCTTCAACCCATCCCGTGCCC
>JAILZL010000071.1 GCA_023512475.1 Syntrophobacterales bacterium | reverse complement strand
CACAACACACAGCATCGGTTCACCCCCACGTGCGTGGGGACAACCCGTCCTGGGTCCACGAGGCCCAGGGCGGCATCGGTTCACCCCCACGTGCGTGGGGACAACACTTCCCAAACCCGCATCATCGGGGCACGCGGATCAGAAAAAGCCCCTCGAAGTCTTCCACCCGGCGACGGGGCTCCCCCCAGAGACGCAGGGCAAAGCCCTGCTCCGTGGGGGCCGAGTGGATCAAAAGGGCGCTCCCGCCCCGACTTTCCTGGCAGATCTTGGCCCACAAAAGGTCCCGCACCAATCCGGACACCTTTCCCACAAACACGCCGGCCTTGGGCTCCAGCAGCCACCGGCTGAGCTCTCCCCGGAGTCCGGTGGGGACTCTCTCCAGGATGAAAATCACCATGGCTCCTTTTCTCCTTCTGTCTCCGGGGGCGCAAAGTTCTGGCCCCCTGGCACGCCCCCTTCGGCGTCGGGATCCCAGAGTTCCCCCGGAAGAGCTTCATCCCGGTGGAATCTTTCCAGTTCCACGACCCGTCCCCTGGAGTCGAGGTCGAGAATGGTTTGGAGGTCTTTAACAATGGTTTTGAGAAGAAAAGACTCCCGGAAAGCGTCCCGGCAGGCGCGCCGCACCCGGCTTTCCAATTCCTTCGTCCCTTGGGCCGTTTCTCTGAATGCGATGGGTATCGCATAGCGGGTCTTGTAGAGATCGGCCATGTCATAGACAAACGACAGCATCTTGCCGGTATGGATGAAGCCCAGGGCCGGGGAAAGACCCAAGGCCAGGATTCCGGCGTGGCAGATGCCGTAAAGACAATTGTTGGCCGCAGACAGGGCCCGGTTGATGGGGTCGGCGGCCTGCCAGGCGTCCCGGCGGTAGGAGCGTCCCTGCCAGGGAACGCCGGTTTCCCGGCTGGCCCGGGCATAGGCCTCCCGCACCCGCACCCCTTCCAGACCTCGGATCTGGGCCAGGGTGAGGGAGTCGTCCAGAGGTTCCTCGAAGCGCCTCCGGTAAAGCCGGAACACCACCTGCAGCCGGGTTTCGGGGTTGGCCCAGAGGCGGGCCTGATGCAAAAAAAGGGCGGAACTTCTGGTCAAGCCTAACCCCTGGGCATAGAGCCGCACGCCCTCCTCCCCGCACCACAGCACCAGACAGCCGTTGTCCGCCAAGGCGGTGATGGCCGCGTGGGTGATGGAAGTGCCGGGTCCAAGCATCAGGATCCCCAGACTGGCGGCAGGCACGGACACCTTACCCTGAGCATCCCAGAGCGCCACCGCCTTGTCTTCCTGCTCAACCTTGCAATGGTCCACATAGAGATAGGTCAGGCAGTCCCTGAACTTGGGCAACAGATGCAGATCTTTCAGGCGCATGGCGGTCCCCCTTTACGGCGGCGCCAGGGACAACAGCCCCAAGCCGTAGGCCTTGCCCGGACCGATGCCCCGGGCCAGGGCCTGGCGGAAGAGGTCCGGGTCGGTAATTTCCAAGTGCCCTTCAAAGATGACCCCGGCCAAGGTGGGCGCCGTCCCCTGGCGGGAGCGGCTTCGCTCTTTGGTGAGGCCCCCGACGCGGACCTGAAGCACCTTAAAGCCGCTCTGTTCCCCTTTGCGCTGGAGCCACTGCACCTGGTCTTCCTCCCTAACCAGCTCCACCCGGCGGCCGTGGCGGCGACGGCCGTCCGGACCGGTTTTGGTATCGATCTTGCGGCTGGGGTTGGCCTTGAGGCGGAAGCTGAGGACCAGGCCAGCCTTCAAGGTCTGGTAAACTTCGGCCACGGACTTGGTGGCGGGATTCTCCCAGCCTGTCCGCAGGAGGAGATAGTCCGGGGGCAGGGCGGACCAATCGGGTTTGAGCTGGGATTGGACATAGAGGATCAGACGAGCCTGCCTCCGGTCCAGGTCCAGGCGATGGAGCACCCCGAAGCGGGCCCGGGGGCTCTCACCGGGCTCCTCGGATCGGGGGAAGGCGGACATTATGGTGCGGTGGAGTTCCTGGGGATCCGCCAGATCCCGCTGCACCGCTTTGCTCCGGGGATTAAGCAGCACACGGGACAGATACATGGGGCACCTCCATGATCATCTCGGGGCGTAGTTTGTGGAAGGTGGTGCGCACATAGCGCAGGGTATATTGGCGATCAAGGATGGCAAAGGAGAGAGGCTGGTCCGGCCGCACCTCTGCGGTGGAGCCGGGCTCCGCTTCCAGCACCAGCCGCAGAAAAATGGCCTGTCCGGCCCGGTGCGCCTCTTCCAGTTCCCGGCGGCGGCGGGCCGCCTCCCGGGGAGTCCGGACGATCAGGGGATAGCGCCGCAGGGTTTCCTCCAAGGGAAGGTGCACCAGACCCGGGACCTCCGCCGGACCCGGTAAGTCCTTGGGGCGGTAGTTTATTCTGATCGGGGTGCCGGGGACAAAGGCCTTGCGGCCCAGATAGAGGGGCCACACGGGCCGGGCCAGGGCCGCGTCCAGGCGGCAGAGGAAATCCTCATCCTCCCCTTCCAGGCCCACCAGGAAGTCGGCGTCGGCCAGGTAATAGCGGCGGGAGGTGACGGGCCGGGTGCTGCTGCCATCGGCCAGGGCCACGCCATATTTTTCCCCCTGACGATGGGTCCCGCCGGCGGTGTGGTAGTCCATGCGGAGGACACCCTCCCGGTCCACCCGGACACCCATTCTGAGGGCGGCCAGGTCACTTACCGGCTCATCCCGCTTGCGGCCCAAAGCCGCGGCCAAAAGGCCCACGACGCCGCTTTTGGAGGGCTCCAGCAGGGTGTCCCGCTCCGTGAAGCGGCTTTGTACCCCCCAGGACTGCAGGGGCCCGGCAAGCCGTAACAGCAGGGTGCTCATGACCGGCCTCCGGGGAGGGCCGCCATGACGGTGTCGATGACCTCTTTTAAGGTCTTTTTCGCCCAATCCTGCAGGCCGGAGAGTTCGCCGTCCACGGCCAGGGCGGCGCGGGCCTGGATACCCTCCTCGCCGTAGGCCGCGGCCAGCCGGCCCCAGTAATCCTCCAGGGCGGTGATGGACTTCTGCACCAGGTGACCATCCTGTCCCGGGCGCACCGGCTCCACGAAGGCGTTGGCCAGGTTCCAGAGGCCGTGCTCCCTGACAACTGCGAAGATGAAGGAGGGGGGGTTCTGGGCCGCCATGCTGTTCTGCTTGCCGGTGGGGACGGCCTTGACCGCGGCGGTAAGGAGGGCTTTCACCGCGGTACGGGCCAACTCCTGGTCGCCGCCCAGATTAGTGGTGAGCTGGTTGAAATCGATATTGGCGTAGCGGTAGAAGCAGGCGGAATTGAACTCCACGGTGCCCATCATACCGGCGCCGGTTTCCTCTTTGGGACTGAGATCGTCCACCGCGGTGTAAAAGTCGAACTCCATGCTTACCTGGTTGGTGGACAGGGCATGGGCCACCTGGCAGGCGGCGTCGATGTTTCTGTCCGGCAAATCCGCCAGCATGCGGCCGAAAAGGGCCAGATCCACGGCTTTTCCGCCTTGGAGGAGGTTTTGTAGTTCTTTACGGACAGAGTCGGGCAAGGCAGCCTTGGCGGCTTTCTTACGGGCTTTTTTCTCGGTTTCTGCTTCAGCCTGAATGTCTCGTACTGCAGCTAAGGTTTCCCAATGCCTTTCACAAGCCTCGGCCAAAGAGTTCAATTCCCCTTCCCCCAGGAAGATGAGATATTCAGTTTTGCCGTCATCCTTTACATCGAACCCGCAACTCCGCAAGGCGGCCTCCGCCACGGCTGCTGCGGCTTCCTTGTCTTTACCGCGTTTTACCAGCCGTTCCGTGAGCAACTCCACTAAGCGTTTGGTGCGTTTGGCCAAGTATTCCGGTGAAAGAAGCAAATCGTTCTGGAATTGTCGCCTTACCGCCCGTTTAATGCACTGGCTGGAGATGCGGGCCCGGCGGTAGCCGCCGAACTCACAGTCCTTGGGGGAGTTGGTGTCGTCCCGGTTCAGGCAGGACGGGGCGAAATTTTGCAAAAGATGCAGTTCCACGATCATGATGCGGCCTCCTCATTTAATTCATTTTGGGTTTCCGACTCAGGCAGGGTGGCAGCGGTGGCCCGGCGTCCCCAGAAGCTCCGGGCCCATTTCCGCTGGACAAACTGGTTCTCATGGTCCCAGTTAAGTAAGTCTTTCAGGAGCTGCTGCCAATCCACGGGTACTTCATTGGATTTCAGCAGGCCTACCACCTGACGCAGGTGATGGGGCAGGTCCTCCCGGTGGCTCTTCAGCAGGGCGGTGAACCGCCGGTCCAGGCTGTCTTCGTTTTCCCGGGTGGCCATCTGGGCCAGGGAGGCCCCCAGGTTTGCAGGGGGATTGGGTGCCACCAGGTCTTTCCCCTGGTGCCAGTAGGCGAACAGCGCCGCAAGCAGGAAATAGGCTTCTTCCTGCATCCAGGTAAGTTTTGGAGGAAGATAGGAAACCACATAGCGGTGCATGTCCAGGGCCGTTCCCGGGGGTTTGCCTAATCCCCGGCGCAGGGCGGCCAAAGCGCCCCGGTCCTGGTTTCGCACCAGGTCCTCCAGGTAACGGATGAAGGATGATTTTTCCTCGCCGGCAGGATTCACGTCTCACCTCCTGTAAGGAGTTCTTTTATAATGCGGGCTTGAAAGGACCCCTGTATCCGGGCCACGGCCTTAAGGGAGCGCAACGAGTTTTCCAGGCCGGCCGCGACCTCCTGAAAGCTCTCCCGGGCGGCGTCGGTCACTAAACGTCGCCACTCCGGCACCCAGCGCCGCCCGTAAACCGGTTCGCCCTCTTCAGCCTCCTCCCGGTCGTCGGGGAGCTCCACCAACAGACGCCGGAAGGGGGCCTCCAGGCGGGGCCAATAGAGGCGGCCGGGGGCCCAGGATTGCAGCAGGCGGTTCACCTCCTGACGGTCCGGGGTGCGGGGAGGCGGCGACAGGATCTCCTGGGCCACCTGCCGGAGGGCCTGTTGCAAAAGATCATGACCCTTTTCTGCCAAGACC
>JAILZL010000070.1 GCA_023512475.1 Syntrophobacterales bacterium | reverse complement strand
CCCCCCCCCCCCCCCCCCCCCCCCCCCCCCCCCCCCCCCCCCCCCCCCCCCCCCCCCCCCCCCCCCCCCCCCCGGCCCGGGGATCCCTGGCTGCGGTTTGTTCCGGAGGCTGGATCAGGGTGGGAAAAAGGCGGCAGGGCGATTCCCCTGCCGCCCGCAGAGGTGGCCGGACAATGAGGCTTAAATCTCCAGCCAGGAGTCGGAGAACAGGACGTGCCCCAGAATCACCCGGGCGGTCTTGGCATAGTTTTGCAGGTCCTTGGGCAGGGAGGGGATGTCCACGGGTTTGCCGTCCATGATGTCGTAGACCACCTTCACCGCCTCAGGTTTTTTCCCGTCCACCACGTCCCTGAGCTCGTCGTCGAAGGCGTCCACGATGGCGGAGACCATGCCGTAGCGCTGCAGCATGATGACGTAGGTGCGATTGATGATGGGCCGCAGGTGCTCCGGCACGCCGTTGCTGGAGTTGGAAAGGCCGCAAGTGGACTTGGCCCCCGGCGCCATATCGGGGAGCATCTTCATGTACTCCAGCACGCTGATGAGCTGGGGCTGCTGGATGTTCAGGGGCGCGATGATGGGGTCGAACCAGATGCGCTCGTTTTCGATGTCGTACTCCGCCGCCTTGGCCAGGATTTCGGCGGTGAGCATGCCCCGTTCGTGCTCATCCCGGGGCATGCCTTCCGGACCCCACAGCAGCCCGATCATGTCGGCGTCGTACTTTTTCACCAGGGGCATCATGGCGTCCATGCGTTCGGGACGGGCCATGATGGAGTTGATGAGGGCCCGGCCTTTGTGGACCCGAAGCCCCGCCTCCATGGCGGCGATGTTGGAGGTGTCCAGGGCCAGGGGGATGTCGGGCACCACCTCCTGGATGATCTTGACGATCCATTCCATCAGCTCTTCGCCGCCTTTGCGGGCCGGACCGATGTTGACGTCAATGAAATCGACCCCCTTTTCGGCTTCCTGCAGGGCCAGCTCCTGCAGCGGCTTGGGGTCCCGGTCCTTCATGGCCTGACCGTATTTTTTCGTCACCACATTCAGGTTTTCGCCGATGCGGTAGAATTTGCTCATAGGGTGACCTCTCTTTGCAGGATGCGTCAGGAGGCCGGGGCGGCCCCCTGACGTGGTGCCGGTGCTGGGGTCCCTATTACTGCTGCAAGGACTTCAGGAAGGCCGGGATATGGGAGGCCTCCCGGGGCCCGATGAGGATCTTCCAGTCGGGCAGTTCCTCTTCCAGGTCGCCGCTGATGGCGGCCGCATACCCGGGGATGATCAGGGTGCGGGTCTTGGCCTTCTCGGTGATGCCGCATTTCTTCACGAACTGACCCACATCGTCCCCGGAGAACTTGCCCGCCGCCCAGGCGGTCATGACCGACAGACCCTCGGTATCCTTGATCAACAACCAGGTGGGCACCTTGCTGCCCTCGATCTCGCCGGAGACGATGAAGTAGGTGAGGGCGAAGTTGGTGGTGATGGCAATGGGCGAATTCTCGTCCGGGTTGTTGATGGGGTAGATGCCCTGGGTGACGATCATGGGCTTCTGCGGGTCGGTGTAGATGTTCAGCCGCTGCAGCAGGAGCGGGAAGACCCGGTGCGGTTCCAGGCTGGAAAGGACCACGATGCCGCCGTATTTGGCGATGAAGGTGGCGGCATACATGGTCTCCTTCAGGGGGTCATCGGTCATCTCACAGGGGAAAGTGACGGTGGGGAAGCCGAAGGGCCGGAATTTGGGCCCCAGGGCGGCCCGGCGGATGACCACCTGGTCCTGGAAGGCCTGCTTGAGGGTGCGGGAGCCGCTATCCAGGATGAGGTCCTTGAGACCCATGCCGGTGAGCCGGGTGGAGAGCTCGGCCAGGGCGTCATAGTTGTCGGCCTTGGCCACCAACGGCACGCCCAGCTCCTTGGCCAAGGCGCCCATCGCCTCGGCGTTCGCCGCGGTGGCGGCGTAGAGCACCGGCTTGCGGTCCTTGATGGCCTCGGCGGCGGCCTTGAGGTAGTCCACGTTGTCGCTCATGAGCATGATGGCGGCGTCGGTCCTGTCCGCCACCTTCTTGGCCAGGGCGGTGAATGTGGCCCCGTCCCCCAGGTCCTTGAGGGCGAACATCTCCGGCCGGAGCATCAGGCCGACGCGCTCAAACTGCATCTTGGCAAAGGCGTCCAGCTGGGCGTCCACCTGGGCGTCGCCCATGGCGGTGGTGAGCAGGCCGGCGATGAGGGGCGGATTGAAGAAGGTCTTCTCATGGCGGAACATCACCAGCTCGCCCCCGATGACCTTCTCGGCGTCCTTCATGGCGATCTTCACCGGCCGGATGGGCGGAGCCGCCGCTTCCGCCAGCTTTTCCCGCACTTCCTCGGAGACATAAGGACAGGCGGCCAACTCCGCCTTACCGCTGGCCAAAGCCATGGCAAAGGCGAGGCAGGTGGGAAAGCCGCACTCTTTGCAGTTGGTTTTGGGCAGCATCTTAAAGATTTCAATTCCGGTTAACGCCATCGTCACTCTCCTTATCCGTGGCTGATAACCCGCATGGCCGGGGTCCTGACCTCCCGGCCATGGGGGTGTGAACCTGCCGAGAAAAGGGCCGGGGGAGCTCCCCGGCCCGGGTGATTCAGCCGATGATGGGTTCCATGCTCAGGGCCGGATGATTCTTCTCCTGCAGGAAGGGCAGGATTTCATCCTCGGTGACCCCCACCGTCTCATCGGCGATGCGGTCGATGAGATCCGGGACGCCCAGCTCCTGACCCCGCTTGATGAGGCGCTCCCGGATTTCCTCTTTGAGCATCTTGGGCATCCATACCAGGCGCAGGAGGCCGCCGTCGCCGGCGATGAACTTGCGCTGGGTGATGTTGTACTTGCTGTGGCCCACGAACCCCGGGGTCACCTGACCGCCGCCGATGACGCCCGCCAGGGTGGTGAACTTCATGCCGCAGGGGGTCTCCCCGGTGTAGTCCCGGTTGACGGTCATGATGCCGTTGCACATGGGCAGCACCGCGGAGATGCACTCGCAGCAGCCGCAGGTGGTCATGGGGTCATAGACCAGGCTGTAGAAGTTGTAGGCCGAGACCGCCTGGCGGGAGGCCTTGAACACGAACTCGTTGACGCCCTTCCACTGCCCCAGTTTGGGATCGAGAGTCTCCCCCTTCTGGATGGGCTGGTTGGGGCCGGTGGGGTTGATCTCATAGGAGGCCTTGCAGTCCATCCAGTTGTAGGCTCCGCACAGACCGGTGCGCTCCGGGCTGATGACGCACACGTGGTTGGGCGCGAAGGACTGGCAGAGGGTGCAGGAGTAATAGACCTCGGTGGTCTCGTCGGTCATGCCTTCGATACGGGCGTCCCGCTCGGCGTAGATCTTCCGGGCCTGGGCGGTGATCTCGTCCACCTTGTCCTTCTCGGTGAAGATCTTGATCTGGCACTTGTCGAAGATGGCGCCGAAGTCCTGGTGGAACTTGGCGTGCAGGAGGACGCCGATGTGCTTCAGGGTGAAGCCCTTCTCCACCGCCTGCTTGCCGATGCGGTACCAGGCGATGTCCCGCTGCCCGATGTGCATGATGCCCTGGGCGTAGTTCACCAGGTGGTGGATCTGCCGCTCCAGGATGGGCTCGAAGTCGGCCTGGAAGTTGCGGCCGGCCACCTCCACCACCACCGCCAGGGGCAGGCGGGCCGGGATCTTGTCCTTGGGCAGATCCGGGATGTCGGGGCCGATGACCTCCACCTTGCCGTCTTCCACCTCGTCCATGCGCTTGCTGGTGACCAGCTCCACCGCCTGGGTCTTGCCGCCGCCGCACTCCAGATAGAGGTCGTCCTTGCGCACCCGCTCGCCCTCGAAGGCGGCCCCGAAGTTCACCGGGATGTCGATGTGGGTCACGGTGACCTTGAGGCCCCGCACCTCGATGGACTTCTGGCTGATTTCCGACATGGGCACGTTGGAGACCACGTGCTCATAGGTGCAGATACCGGTGGGCAGGATCTGGGGGATGTCCTGGTTGGTGATGACCGGGAAGCCCCAGTTGATGCAGCCCGCGGCGTTGGCATACCACTCATCGGAGATGGTGGACAGGGGGTTGACGAAGGCGAAGATGCGGTCCTTGTTATACAGCAGCATCTTCAGGGCCGCGCCGGGCTTGACGCCGCCGAAGGCCATGGCGGCCCGGTTGGCGAAGCCCAGGGCGAAGACCGCGCCGGAGATGTCCGGGCTGAAGGGCACAATGCGGGTGGGCCAGCCGATCTGCACCCCCGCCTCCAGAAGCTGCTCCGGCACCGAAGTCTTGCCCTCGATGTCCCGGGCGGCGCAGAAGATGTAGAGGTTCTTCTTCTGATAATCCAGCACCAGGTCCACGGCTTCCTGGACCGAGGGGGCGGAGCCGACGATGGCGGCAAACCCGGGGGCGGAGCCGTCCACGAACTCAATGCCCCGTTTCCGGAAGATGGTGTCCTCCGCGGCGCCCAGCCAGATCTTCTCCGCGCCCTTCTCGATGACCTCCTCGCCCCCGAGATAGAAGCCGGGATCGGTGAGGTAGCGCAGGGCCTCGTAGATCTCCTCCGCCATGATGGTGGCCAGACCGGCGTCCAGACCGGGGCCCAGATAGGGGAGGTAGTGCTTTTCCGCGGGGATGGGCGGCAGCAGGGACTTGCAGCGTTCCATCACCGGGATGGCGTCCTTGATGCGCTCGATCTTGACTCCCATCAGGGAGTAGATGATGGGCAGATAATAGGCGGTGTTGGGGAAGCCGATCTCCTGGTTCTCCCCGTACTTCTCCCGGGCCTGGTAGAGGGCCTCGGCACATTTGTTGACGATCTTGTGGGCGCCACGGATGGCAGCCGAAATGATGATCCTCGACATACGGTGTCACTCCTTCCTTTTTCGTAAAGGAAATTATCCTCCAGGGCCGCCATAAGGCGGCCCCAAGTGCCCTTACACCTCGGCGGCTTCGGCGGCGGCGGCTTCGGCCTCCAGCTTGCGGCGCATCTCCATGTCGAAGAGCAC
>JAILZL010000030.1 GCA_023512475.1 Syntrophobacterales bacterium | reverse complement strand
GCACATCCCCTACATGTGTAACTTTTCACGAAAGCCCTTGTATCCTATTTTCCCCACCCTGTCAAATCTTTTTCCCAAAAATTTCACCCCCCATAGAGATACCGGCGCATGCGCACGTTCATCAGCACCCCCAGGGCCAACAGGGTGCTGATGAGGGAGGAGCCCCCGTAGCTGAAAAAGGGCAGGGGAATGCCCACCACCGGCACCAGGCCGGTGACCATGCCCAGGTTGATGAAGATCTGCCAGAAGAGCAGGGCCGTCACCCCCACCGCCAGATACTGGCCGAAGCGGTCCCGGCAGCTCCGGGCCACCATGAGGCCGTACAGGACCAGACCCACATACAGGAGCAGCACCACCGCCGAGCCGGCAAAGCCCCACTCCTCGGCAAAGACCGAAAAGGCGAAGTCGGTGTGCTGCTCCGGCAGGAAATAGAGCTGGCTCTGGGTGCCGCACAAAAACCCCTTGCCCCACAACTGTCCGGAGCCCACCGCAATCTTGGACTGGATGATGTGGTAGCCCGAGCCCAGGGGGTCCTTCTCCGGATCCAGGAAGGTGAGGAGCCTCTGCTTCTGGTAGTCCTTGAGGAACGGCCAGGCCAAGGGCGCGCCGGCCGCGGCCGCCGCGCCCAGAAGGGTCAGGGTCTGCCACCTCACCCCGGCAAAGAGGGTGATCCCTCCGGCCACGGCCAGCACCAACAGCCCGGAACCCAGATCCGGCTGCTTGATGATGAGCACCGCCGGCAGCAGAGCCAGGGCCCCGGGGGCCAGCAGGTCCCGCAGCCCCAGGGGCGCGGTCTGCGGCCGCCGGGAAAAATAGCGGGACAGCACCAGGATGATGGCCACCTTGGTGAGCTCCGAGGGCTGCAGGGTCAACGGCCCCAGCGCCAGCCAGCGCCGGGAGCCGGAGACCGTCTTGCCTGCCACCATCACCAGCACCAGCAGCACCACGCTCAGGACATACAAGGGAGTGGCAATCTTTTCGTAGTGACGGTAGTGATAGAGCAGGGTGAGGAACAAAAGCCCCAGGCCGGCCGCCAGCCAATAGAGCTGCTTGAGGTACACCGGTGTGGCCCCCTCGGGGGTGCGGTTGAACCCGGCGCTATACAGGTTGAGGATGCCGATGCCGGCCAGCAGCAGCACCAGCATCAGCAGAGGATAATCAAAGTTTTGCACCAGCCGCCGGTCAAACATAGGGATTGCATGGGTGTGGGTGATGGCCGTCCCGTCAGCACGTGGGGCCGCACCCCCCACCCTCGGGGGTTAAGGGCGGCCTGGAAGAAAGGGTGGGGACGAGGAGCCCTGGCCCCTCCGCACCTTCCTTCCCTCAGGTCTCCACCCGGTGGCCCAGGGCCTCCTTCAGGGTCTGCTGATCGGCATACTTGAGGTCGCCCCCCATGGGCAGGCCGTAGGCGATGCGGGTCACCTTCACCCCCAGGGGCTTGAGCTCCTGGGAGAGAAAGGTGGTGGTCACCTCCCCCTCCAGGGTGGGGTTGAGGGCCAGAATCACCTCCCTCACCCCTTCGGCCCGGACCCGCTCCTTGAGCTCCGCCACCCGCAGATCCCGGTCCCTGACCCCTTCCAGGGGGGAGAGAAGCCCCCCCAGGACGTGGTAGCGCCCCCGGAACCAGCCCACCCGCTCCAGGGCCAGCAGGTCCTCGGGGTCGGCCACCACCATGAGGGTGTGCCCCTCCCGGGAGGCATCGGCGCACACCGGACAGAGCTCCCCATCGGCAAAGGCAAAGCAGCGGCGGCAGAGGCGGATATCCTCTTTCAGGTCCTGGAGGGCCGCGGCCAGCTCCAGGACCTCTTCTTGGGGGGCCTTGAGCAGATACAACGCCAGCCGGGCGGCGCTCTTCTCCCCCAGCCCCGGCCACTTGGCCAACAGCGCCACCACCCGCCTCAATGCCTCAGGATATCCCTTTGCCATGGATCGTCTCTGCTGACGGAGGCCGGGGGAGAAGGGGCCCGGGCCCCAGGCCTTTTCCCGGGCTCGCCCCTTTCCCTCCGTCACCGTATCGGGGCGGCAGGCCCGCACCGGGAAAAGGGGCTCCCGGAGCTTACCGGCAACCCGCCCGGCTCCGGCGCCTCAGGAGAAGGCTTCCCTGGGCCCCCCTTCTACATCATCCCCGGGATTCCCAGGCCGCCCGTGAGCTTGGCCATTTCCTGGGCCACCATCTCCCGGGAGCGGTTCAGGGCCTCATTCACCGCCGCCAGGATGAGGTCCTGGAGCATGTCCACATCCTCGGGGCTCACCACCTCGGGATCGATGCGCAGGCTGAGGAGCTCCTGGCGGCCGTTGACGGTGGCCTCCACCATGCCGCCGCCGGCCTGGGCGCTGACGGTGCGTTTGCCCAGCTCCTCCTGCAGCGCCTGGATCTTGCTTTGCAGTTGTTGGGCCTGTTTCATCAGGCCGCCGATGCCCTTCACTCGGAGTCCTCCTTGCCCCGGCGGATCTCCCAGGTGCCGCCAAAGATGTCCAGGGCGTGTTGTTTCAGGGTGGCGAAGTCCACCGCCGCCGGGGGACCCGCCGGAGCGGGCGCCGGGTCGGCGGTCGGCTTCTCCGCCGCCTCCACCGCCAGTTCCAGGTCCGGGCCGAAAAAGCCCCGCACCAGCTCCCGGAAGCGGCTCTCCTGGCGCGGACCCACGAAAGTCAGGGGGCGGTCCGCCGCCAGCCACAGGCGCCCCCCCTCCCGGCGCTGCGGCCGCAGGCGGGTCAGCTTGGCGTACAGTGGCCCGTCCTCCCGCTTTTTGACGTAGGCGAGGAAGGTCCGCCAGGTGGTCTCCAGATCCTCGCCCGGATCGGCCGGGGCCGGGGCCGCCGCCCGGCGGTCGGGCTGCCGGGGCCTCGCCGCCGCCTCCGCCTGGGTGGGGGCCGCCTCGCCCGCGGTCAGGCGTTGTTCCAGGGCCTCCAACCGCGTCAGCCACTCCGCCACCGGCGTGAGGGGTTCCAGGTGGATGAGGCGCAACAAGAGCACCTCCAGGGCCAGCCGGGGCTGGGGGGCCCGGCGCAACTCCTCCTCGCCCTCCAACAGCACGCTCAGGAGGTTGTGGAGCTGCACCGCCGGCACCTGCCGGGCCAGCCGGGTCAGTTCCTGCCACTCACTGTCCGCCACCGGCGCCAGGTTCCGGGCCTCCGGATGCATCCCGGCCAGGAGCAGGTGCCGGGCATAGCCCACCAGGTCCTGGTAAAAGCGTTTGAGATCGTGCCCCTGGTTGTAGAGCTCCTCCACCAGGGTGAGGGCGGCCAGCCCATCCCGGTGCAGAACCGCCTCCAGGGCACTGAGGAGGGCCCGGCGCTCCGTCACCCCCAGGATACGGGCAATTTCCTGGGCGCCGACCCGGGTGCCGCCGAAGGTCACCACCTGGTCCAGGAAGCCCTGCGCATCCCGTAGACTCCCCTCCGCCTCCCGGGCGATGAGGGCCAGGCCTTCCGGCTCAATCTCCCAGCCCTCCCGGGCCGCCAGGGTGGCCAGATACTCCTGGATGGCGCCGGTGGGCAGACGCCGGAAATCATAGCGCTGGCAGCGGGACAGGATGGTGGCCGGCACCTTGTGGGGCTCGGTGGTGGCCAGAACAAAGACCGCATGGGGCGGTGGCTCCTCCAGGGTCTTCAGCAGGGCGTTGAAGGCCTCCTTGGTGAGCATGTGCACTTCATCGATGATATAGACCTTGTATTTCCCCGCCGCCGGTGCGTATTTGATCTTTTCCCTCAGGTCCCGCACCTCGTCGATACCCCGGTTGCTGGCGCCGTCGATTTCCAGGACATCCAGGCCGGCACCGCTGGTGATCTCCCGGCACTGGGGGCAGGCATTGCAGGGCGTGGGGGTGGGGCCGTGCGTGCAGTTGAGGGCCTTGGCCAGGATGCGGGCCACCGAGGTCTTGCCCACCCCCCGGGGGCCGGAGAACAGAAAGGCATGGGCCACCCGACCCTGGGCCAGGGCGTTTTTCAGGGTGCGGGTGATGGGCTCCTGGCCCACCACCTCCTCAAAAGTCTGGGGCCGCCACTTCCGGGCCAGGACCTGATAGGTCATGGGATCAACCTCCGGGAAGGAGGGTCACGGTGGGTCTCCCCTCTCCCGTCCCGCCTCCGCCGGGGGTGGAAAGCGCGTGAGGAATGCACGGGGCGGGCAATACGGCCCACCCCCCCGGATGATCGTTGGCTGGCGGAGAGAGAGGGATTCGAACCCTCGGTAGGTCTTTTGGACCTACACACGATTTCCAGTCGTGCCCCTTCAGCCGCTCGGGCATCTCTCCGCAGGAAAATCTCGTCTGGCGGAGGGGGTGGGATTCGAACCCACGTGAGGGTGATGAGCCCCCAAGTCGATTTCGAGTCGACCCCGTTACGGCCTCTTCGGTACCCCTCCCCGGTTATGCCTCCTGGGGCAAATTCCTATGGACAAAGAGGTGAGGGGCGGTGACCCTGGGACCCTCCCTTTCCGGTTTCCCCCGCGGACTGGGGGCCTGCGCCTCAGGTTTCCGGGAGGGATAATAGGGAAGCGCAGGAAAAAGGCCCGGAGCCGGCACCTGGCGCCACCCCCGGCTTACGGATCACTGCCGCCACCGCCTCATTTATCCGCGTCTTTGCGGCCGGAGACCTCTCCTCCGGCCCCCCGTCCCCGCCGGGCCCGGAAAAAATCCTGGAGGAGGGCCCGGCATTCCTCCTCCCGGACGCCGCCCGTCACCTCGAAGCGGTGATTAAGGCGCCGGTCCTCCGGGATGCGGTACAACGACACGCAGGCCCCGGCTTTGGGGTCAGGGGCCCCGAACACCACCCGGGCCACCCGGGCCTGGAGGAGGGCACCCACACACATTAGACAAGGTTCAATGGTAACATAGAGGGTGGTGCCCGGCAACCGGTAATTCCCCCGGCGCGCCGCCGCCTGGCGCAGGGCCAGCACCTCGGCGTGGGCGGTGGGATCCGTCAGGGAAATGGGCAGGTTATGGGCCCGGCCCAGGACCGCGCCGTCCTCGGCCACCAGCACCGCACCCACCGGGACCTCGCCCGCGGCCAGGGCCAGCCGGGCCTGGTCCAGGGCCACCCCCATGTAGTCCTCATCCGTGCGTCCGGCGGGTGGGGCTGGAGGCACCGCTCTCCCTTTGCTTGTCCTTAGAGGGCCGCGGCAATAACCCCTTGGCCCGGCCCTCGTAGGCCCGCAGGAGGGCCGCGGCCCGGGCTTCCGCGGCCAGCACCTCTTGCAATCTGGCCTGCTGCGGCGGAGTGCCGGCGTGGTCCAGGGCCTGCCGGCAGACCTCCCGCCGCTGCTCATGCCGGGCTCTCAGCAGCCTGAGGCGCAGAATCACCACCTGGGTGAGAACCGGATCCCCGGCCCAGGGGAGATACCGGAGGACCGCCTCGAAGTCCTCCTCCTCCAGGGCCGCCAGCACCCGATGGCGGTAATAGCCCGCGGGCAAAAGGCCGGTGTCCGCCGCCACCTGGGCCACCAGCCGCCGCCCCAAGCCCACCAGAAGGCCCACCCCCAACATGCGCGCTCCACAGACGCGTGCAGGAGAGGGGACCACAGGCCGCAGCCCCCTTCCCCCTTGCCCTCGCCCCCGGGGGTCGTGAACCGGGGGAAGTCCGGAGGGAGAGCAGGGAAGCCGCTCCGTGGTCCCGCCCCGCCGCGCCGGTGACCTTTTACGCCTTCTGGGCCGAGATGCCGGCGTCCAGGAGGTTGTCCAGGATCTCCCGGAGTTCCGGCAAATCATCGGTGAGCTCGTGGATGCGCCGCTTGACCTCCCGGTAATCCTGGTCGTCGTATTCCCTCGCCTGGGCCAGGGTGTCCCGGAGGGCCTCGGCCAGGCGCCGGTCCAGCCGCCAGAGGCCCGCGGCCGCGCCCACAAGCTCCAGGAGGCCGTGGGCGAAGTGATGGCCGGTGAGTTCCTGAAGGGTGAGCTCGGCGGCCAGCCCCGCCAGGGCCCCCACCGCCGCGCCCTTGAGGGAGAGATTGCTGCCAGCCATGTGTCCTCCGTCTCCTCAGCCGCTCCCGGAGGAGGCCTCATCCGCGGCCTTGAGGAGCGGCTTCTTCTGCGCCAGTCTTTCCGCCAGTCTTTCCGTTTCCGCCAACATGCGGCCGATGTGCCGGTCCTTTTCCTGCAAGCGTCGTTTCAGGGTGCGGACCTCCGCGGCCAGCCGGGCCTCCTCCGAGCGGCCCAGCCAGCGCCGGAGCCGGCCCACCAGCAGGGTGAGGCCCACCCCCAGGCCACATCCCAGGACGAGGCCCAGAAAGAGGAGGTCCTGACCCCTGAGCTCCACGCCTCCCATGCCGTTCCCCACGCATCCACGCCCGAGGCGGCCACGGGGCCGATTCCCCTGGTTCCACCCCCGCCGCCTCCCAGGTTCCAGGGGCCGAACCAAGCCCGGCCAAGGAGCGGGGGCAGGAGCCTCCTCTCCCTTCCGACCGGTGCCCCCCGGGTAACATTACCTTAAAATTACACTTTCTCCCGGACGCCGTCAATGTCGGCCGCCCCTTGCCAGGGCAGGCGCCCCATGGCACAATGAGGCGCACACGCCCCGACACCGCCCCGGACTGAGGCCCCCGGGAGACCTGAATCCCAAAGCGACGCAGGGCCGGGGCCCGCGGGAACCAGATCGTGCAAAGGAGAGGATCATGGGCGACCTCAAGGCCATGTACCGCACCATCCTCACCGACCATTTCCCTCCGGAGCTCACTATCAGCTTCGGCGACCAAAAGCTCATCTATCGCAAGCGCACCTGGAAGATCCCCAACGAAAAAGGGGAGCTCATCGAAAGCGGGCTGCGCTACGGCGAAAACCCCGATCAGGAAGCCGCCCTCTACGAGCTGGTGAACGGCAACCTGGTTTTGGGGGACTGCCGCTTCATCGAGCCCGGCCACGGCCTCACCAGCGCCATCGATGAGGCGGCCATGCTCCAGGCGGGCAAGCACCCCGGCAAGATCAACCTCACCGACCTGGACAACGGCCTCAACATCATCAAGTTCCTCCATGCCAAACCCGCGGCGGTCATCCTCAAGCACAACAACCCCTGCGGCGCCGCCTGGGGGGCCACCCTGGCCGAGGCCTACGACAAGGCCAACATGGCGGACCGCATCGCCGCCTTCGGCGGCTGCGCGGTGTTCAACCGGCCGGTGGACAAGGACACCGCCGAGCTCGTGAGGCGCAACTACCTGGAGGTGGTGGCCGCCCCGGACTTCGAAGCCGGCACCCTGGACATCCTGAAAAAGTCCAAGGACCTGCGCATCATCCAGGTGCCCCGCTTCCCCCGCCTCACGGAGCTCCTCCACCAGCGCTTCGTGGATTTCAAAAGCCTGATTGACGGCGGCCTCATCGTGCAGCAATCGCCCCTGTGCGCCATCCTGACCAAGGAGGACTTCAAGCCCGCGGTGGCCGTGCACCAAGGGAAGGAATACCGCCCCAAACGGGAGCCCACCGACCGGGAATATGAGGACCTCCTCTTCGGCTGGTGGGTGGAGCAGGGCGTCACCTCCAACTCCGTCCTCTTCGTCAAGGACGGGGTCACCATGGGCATCGGCACCGGCGAGCAGGACCGGGTGGGAGTGGCCGAGATCGCCGTCTTCAAGGCCTACACCAAGTATGCCGACAAACTCTGCTTCCAGCGCTTCGGCATCCCCTACAAAACCCTGGAACTGGAAATCCTGCAGGGGAAAAAGCCCGTCTCCGACAAGGTGGAGATCGATCAGGAGACCGAGGCGGCCAAAGGCGGGCTTATCGGCGCGGTGATGATCTCCGATGCCTTCTTCCCCTTCCGGGACGGGGTGGATGTGGGCATCCGTCAGGGCATCAGCGCCGTCTGCCACCCTGGGGGCTCCATCCGGGACTGGGAGGTCATCGAGGCCTGCAACGAAGCCGACCCCCCGGTGGCCATGGTCTTCACCGGCCAGCGGGCCTTCAAGCACTGAGGCCGCGCCGGAAGGGGCGGCGTGCCCGGTGCCGCCCGCCTGCCGTCCCGGTTTCACCTCCATCCCTCAAAGGGAGGTCCCCATGAAAAAAATCAACCTGTACGAAGCCCAGGATTTCAGTGATACCGCCTTCAAGCGGCTTCTGGTGCATGATTCCCCCTATTTCAAGATCATTAACTTCAATTTCCGGGCCGGCCAGGAGCTTCCCATCCATTCCCACAATGTGGAGGGGCAGCTCAGCCTGGTGGTTCTGGAGGGGGAAGGGGAATTCCTGGGGAAAGACGGCGCCCGCCTGCCGGCCCGGGCCGGAGACGTGCTGGTGTGCGACATCGCCGAGCCCCACGGCCTCCGGGCCGCGACGGATCTGCGGCTGCTGGTGACCATTGCGCCCCCCATCTGAGACAGAAGTCCGGGCAGGAAGACGCGTCTTGACCGTGCCCCAAAAAGGAGCGAGCATGCCCAAAAGAGTGGTGGTGGATCAGGAGGCCTGCCTGGGCTGCGGCACCTGTGCCACCTTGTGTCCTGACATCTTTGAGCTGGACGAAGTCCTGGGGAAATCCCGGGTGAAGAGGCCGGAAGGGGGGGATGAGGCCTGCATCAACGAGGCCATCGAGGCCTGCCCGGTGTCAGCCATCTCCTGGGAGGAGTGAGGGAACCGGCCCCTCACCCCGCTGGGGTCGGGGTCGGGCCGCAGGCGGCCTCCAGGTGCGCCAGGCGGGCCCGTAACTCTCTTTCCCGCTGCCAGCGGGCGGTGACCTCCCGGATGATGGCGGCCGCGCCCATCGTACGCCCGTGGCCGTCCTGCACCAGGGTCACGGTAAACTCCAGGGACAGGGTGCGGCCATCCCGATGGCGGCCCGGCACCGCCAGGAGCTGGCTGCCATAGCGGGTGGCCCCGGACTCCATGACCCGCCGGTAGCCCTGCCAGTGGCGCGACTGGAGGTCTGGGGGGATAATCAGATTGAGGGACTGGCCCAGGGCCTCGGCCTCCCGGTAGCCGAACATCTCCTCCGCCCCCCGGTTCCAGAGGCGGATGATACCCTCGGAGTCGGCCAAGATGATGGCGTCCCCCGCTTCCTGGAGGATACGGCAGCAGACGTCCGGCAGACTGAGCATGGCCGTGCTCCTGCGGTCCCTTGGCAGGTAGTTGAAAAAATCCCTCCCCAAATCTGGGGATCAGACTGTTAGAATGTACCCGTTTGGCGAAGCCAAATCTGGGGGCAGGGGTTCGGGGAAGGGCAGGGATCTCCCCGGCCCCTTCCCCGGATACCCTTTTTCCACCACCTGTCAGGGCCCTGCCGGCAGGTCCTCCAGGAGCTCCTCCAGGAGCTCCTGCAGCACCCGGGCGTTGTTTCTTTCCGCGTCCCGGGCCGCATACACCAGGGTCACGGGGCCGGTTCGGGCCCGGCGGGCCAGGTCCTGGAGCAGTTTCTGCGCCTCGGCGCTCCCCAGCTCCCGGCGGTAGCGCTCCCGGAACTCCGGCCAGCGGGCCGGATCATGGGCAAACCACCGCCGCAGCTCCTCGGAGGGGGCCAGCTCCCGGAGCCAGCCGCTGAGGGCCGCCGCCTCCCGGCTCACCCCCCGGGGCCAGAGCCGGTCCACCAGAAACCGGGCCCCGTCCTCCGGGGCCGGGGGATCATAAATGCGTTTCCGTCGGATCATGGCTGACCTGACCGCCCCCAGGGGCGCTTCACCGTTGACCGCCGCCCCATTTCCCGCGCCCCCGTTGCGCCATGCGGTATGAAGGCCCCATCTACCGGCCGCCCAGCGAAGCGGACAGCCTCCTCATCCAGGCCACGGTGGGCTGCCCCCACAACCGCTGCACCTTCTGCATGGTCTACAAGCAGACCCGCTTCCGCATCCGGCCGCTGGCGGAGATCATCGAAGACCTGGAGGAGGCCCGCCGGCAGTTCGGCGACCGGGTCCGCACCCTCTTTTTCCCCGCCGGCAACACCATCGCCATGCCCACCCGGGATCTGGCGGCCCTGTGCCGCCACGCCCGGGAGCTCTTCCCCCGGCTTCAGCGCCTCACCGTGTATGGCTCCTCCCAGTATATTCTGCGCCACGGGCGGGAGGGCCTGCAGGAGCTGGCCGCCGCGGGCCTGAGCCGCATCCACGCGGGTTTCGAGAGCGGCGATGATGAGGTCCTGGCCCGGGTAAAAAAAGGGGCCACCGCCGCCCAGCACCTCCAGGCGGGCGAGTGGCTGCGGGAGGCCGGCATTGAGCTTTCCGCCTACCTCATCCTGGTGCTGGCCGGCCCGGCGGGCAGCCGCCGCCACGCCCTGGCCTCCGCCCGGGTCATCAACGCCGCCCGGCCTGCCTTTGTGCGCTTGCGCACCCTGGTCCCCAAGATCAACACCCCCCTTCTGGAGGAGGTGCTCTCCGGCCGCTTCCGGCTGTGCGGGCCCCACGAGATTCTCCTCGAGGCCCGGACGCTTATTGGCGCCCTCGAGGTGCCCACCCAGGTGGTGAGCGATCATTACACCAACTATTTGGATCTCCACGGCCGGCTGCCCGACGACCGGAAGCGGCTGCTGCAGGAGATTGACGCGGCCCTGGCCCGCCCCGAAGACACCTTCCGCCCCTTCTTCATCGGCACCCAGTGAGGCCCCCCAAAGCTCATCCCGCCGGGGATTCCGGCGGGCGTTTGCCCGGCTCCTTAAAGCCGTTGGCCTCCTTCACCCGCTCCAGGTAGCGCAGGATATCAAAGTCCACCCGGCGGTACTGCTCATAGACCCGGCCTTTGGAGAGGTAACTGTGCACCACCTGCCGCTGCCAGGGGACAAAGCCCAGCTCCCCCGGGTAGGTGAGATCGTGGCTCATGAAATTGGGGGTGATGCGGTCCGGCAGGTAATCCTCCACCGGGTCGTTGACGAATTCGTGGGTATGATAGAGCCCCATGAGATGCCCCAGCTCGTGGATGAGGAGATGGGCCAGGAGGTGGGCCTGCTGGCCGGCGGAATCCGCCTCGGGTCGCAGCACCTGGTCATGGAAGCGCCGGAAGGAAAAGTGAATCACCGACAGGGGCAGGTGGGCGAAGGCGTATTTGTTCCGGCAGACGGCCAGGAAGCTGAGGCGGAAGGGCGGGGCCACCTGAAAGGCCTCATAGGTGCGGTGGAGCCATTCCTGATAGGGCAGCACCTCCAGGCGCAGGCGCTCTGCCGGAGCCACCGGTCCGGGCCGGGCGCCCGCGGGGAGGTGCACCAGCTCCACCCCCAGGCGGCGGTAAAAGGCCTGCACCTTCTCCCATACCTGGGGGAAGGCCCGGCGGAAGGGCTGCAATTCCTCCAGGGGGGCGACATACACCTCCACCGTGAGCGTCTTGGGGTTCAGGTCCACCGGCCCCAGCCGCCTGAGATCATAGAGGGCCGCCTCCTCCGACTCCGGGCCCGAAGACGCGGCCCCGGCGCCGGCCGCGGTTCCCATCCCCAGCAGGACCACCAGGATCAGCCGGCAGAGAAAATTCACCCTCGCACCCTTGCCATTTCGGCTTTTTGGGTTACATTTACACCGTTCGGGGAGGAGAGAGCAATCATGGCATATACCTGTGAGATCTGCGGCAAACGCCCCCAGGTGGGCAATAACGTCAGCCATGCCAACAACCGCACCAAGCGGCGCTGGAAGCCGAACCTCCGGCGGGTGCGGGCGCTGCGGGCCGGGACGGTCCGTTACCTCCGGGTGTGCACCCGCTGCCTGCGCTCCGGCGCGGTGATCAAACCGGCCTGAGGTGCCGCCGCCGCCCCGGCGCCGGGGTGACGCCTCCCGGCCGTCGCCCCCGGAAGCCGGCGCAGGTCTTGCCTCACCCGGTCATCCGCCGCACCGAAATCACATCCTTCAAGCGTTTGATGGCCGCCAGCACCCGCTCCAGATGTTGCTGATCCGCCACCTGCACGGTGAAATTGGCGATGCCCCGGTGGTCGGCGGTGGTCTCCACTGAGGCCTTGGTGACGTTGACGTCCGCGGCTTTGAGGGCCCCGGTGATGTCCGCCAGCATACCGGGCTTGTCCACCGTCACCACCTGAATCTTGGCGGGATACAGCTTCTGCTGGTGGCCGTCCCACTCCGCCGGGATCTGGCGGAAGGATTCAGTGCGGGCCAGATAGGGACAGTCGGCCCGGTGGATGGTGACCCCCTTGCCCCGGGTGATGTAGCCGATGATGGCATCCCCGGGGATGGGCTGGCAGCAGCTGGCCAGGCGGATGAGCAGGTCCTGGAGGTCCTTAATGCGGATGGGCCCCAGATCCTTGGGCGGCTTGACCTCCAGCTCCGTGACGGGCTCGGGTTCGGGGGCCACGGTCTTGATGAGGCGCCCCGCCACCTGGCCGGCGGAATACTTGCCGTGGCCGATGGCCTCAAACAGGTCATCCAGGCGCACCAGGGAGAGTTCCTGGGCCACCTTCCGGAGCTCCTCCCCCTCCTTGAGGAGCTTGTTGAGCCCGTGCTTGCGCAGCTCCCGCTCCAGAAGCTCCTTGCCCAGGGCGATGCTCTGCTCCCGCTCTGAGGCCTTAAGCCACTGCCGGATCTTGGTGCGGGCCCGGGAGGTCTTGACGAACTGCAGCCAGTCCCGGTTGGGATGCTGGTTGGGGGAGGTGAGGATCTCCACCGTGTCGCCGTTCTGCAGCTCATAGCGCAGGGGCACCATGCGGCCGTTGACCTTGGCCCCCATGCAGGTGTTCCCCACCTCGGTGTGGATGGCGTAGGCGAAATCCACCGGCGTGGAGCCCCGGGGGAGTTCCTTCACCTCCCCCCGGGGCGTGAAGACATAGACCTCGTCGGGGTAGAGCTCCAGGCGCACCCCTTCCAGGAGCTCCTCCGGGCTGGTGAGATCCCGCTGCAGGTCCACCATCTGCCGGAGCCAGGCAAAGCGCTGGGCGTCCTTTTCCACCAGGGCCCGTTTTTCCTTGTAGCCCCAGTGGGCAGCGATGCCCTCCTCCGCCACCCGGTGCATCTCATGGGTGCGGATCTGCACCTCCATGCGCTCGCCATAGGGGCCGATGACCGTGGTGTGGATGGACTGGTAGAGGTTGGCCTTGGGCATGCCGATATAGTCCTTGAGCCTGCCGGGCACCGGCCGGAAATAGTGGTGGATGATCCCCAGGGCCTCATAGCATTCGCCCACGGTGGTGAGGATGATGCGGAAGGCCAGAATGTCGTGCAGCTCGTCCAGGGCGATCTGCTGCGCCTGGATCTTGCGGTAGATACTGTAAAAATTTTTCAGCCGGCCGCTCACTTCCCCGTCCAGGCCGTGCTCCTTGAGCTTGGCCCGCAACAGCTCGCAGACCTCCTCAATGTATTTCTCCCGCTCCCCTTTTTTGCGCATGAGGCCTTCCTGAATCTGCTGGTAGGCCTCGGGCTCCAGATAAAAAAAGGACAGATCCTCCAGCTCGGCCTTGAGGCGGAACATTCCCAGCCGGCCGGCCAACGGCGCGTAGATATCCAGGGTCTCCTGGGCGATGCGCCTCTGTTTGTGGGGCTCCATGTGCCCCAGGGTGCGCATGTTGTGCACCCGGTCGGCCAGCTTCACCAGGAGCACCCGGATGTCCTTGGCCATGGAGAGGACCATCTTGCGCAGGTACTCCGCCTGCTGGGTGAGCTTGTCCCCGAAGGTGAGCTGGCCGATCTTGGTCACCCCGTTGACGATGTCGGTGACTTCCTCCCCGAAGTATTCGTCCAGTTCGTCCAGGGTGGCGGCGGTGTCCTCCACCGTGTCGTGCAGGAGGCCGCAGGACACGGTGACGGGGCCCAAACCCATCTGGGCCAGGATGTAGGCCACTTCCAGGGGGTGGGAGAGGTAGGGTTCGCCGCTGAGGCGGGTCTGGCCCTCGTGGGCCTTGGCGGAGAAGATGTAGGCCTTCTGGATGAGGGAGGTATCCGCCCCCGGGTGGTGTTTGAGGACTTCCTCTTCAATGTCCTGGAGGCGGATGATCCTACCCATGGAGTTCCTGCGCGATCCGGGCCGTGAGGACGTCTTTCAGTTTGTCCAGTTCGACAAAGGTGGTCTCCCGGGTGCGGCGGTGGCGCACCTCGGCCTGATGGCGGGCCAGGGTCTTGGGTCCCACCACCACCCTAAGGGGAATGCCCAACAGGTCGCAATCCTTGAACTTCACCCCGGGGCGCTCGTCCCGGTCGTCCAGGAGCACCTCCACCCCGGCGGCGGCCAGCTCTTCATACACCCGGAAAGCAGCCGCCCGGGTAGCCTCCTCCTCCAGACTGATGGGGATGAGCATCACCTGGAAGGGCGCCAGGGCCATGGGCCAGATGATGCCGTCGGCGTCGTGGCCCTGTTCGATGGCCGCGGCCACGATGCGGGACACCCCGATGCCGTAGCAGCCCATAAAGAAAAACCGCTCCTCCCCGGCGGCGTCCAGGAAGGTGGCCTTCAGGGCCTGGGAATACTTGGCCCCCAGCTTGAAGATGTGGCCCACCTCAATGCCCTTGAGCAACGTGATCCGCCCGCCGCAGCGGGGGCAGGGGTCCTGCTCGGTGACCAGGCGCAGGTCCGCCACCCGGGTGGGCTGGAAATCCCGCCCGGGGACCACCCCCGCCAGATGATAGCCGCTTCGGTTGGCGCCGGTGATGCCCCGGGCCAGGGCCATCACCGCCTGGTCCGCATACAGGGGCAGGTTCAGGCCCACCGGCCCGCTGAAGCCCACCTCGGCGCCGGTGAGTTCCTCCACCCGGGCCGGCCCGGCCAAAAAGAGGTCGGTGACGCCCAAAAGATTTTTCACCTTGACCTCGTTGACCTCATGGTCGCCCCGCAGGAGCACCGCCACCGGCCCCTGCTCGGTCTCATAGAGGAGGGTCTTGATGATCTCCGCCGGAGTGGTCCGGAAAAAGGCGGCCACCTCCTCCACCGTGCGCACTCCGGGGGTGGCCACCTCCCGGCACGGTTCCGGCCCGGAAACTGGAGCCGGCTGGGGGTCGGGGGCCACCGCCTCCGCCTTCTCCAGGTTGGCGGCATAATCGCAGGCGGTGCAGGAGGCCAGGGTGTCCTCGCCGGTGTCGGCCAACACCATGAATTCATGGGAAAAGCTGCCGCCGATGGGGCCGGTGTCCGCCTCCACCACCTTGAAGTCCAGGCCGCAGCGCCGGAAGATGCGGCTGTAGGCCTCATACATGGCTTGGTAGGTGACCTCGGCCTGGGCCTCATCCACATCGAAGCTGTAGCCGTCCTTCATGATGAATTCCCGGCCCCGGATGAGACCGAAGCGGGGCCGGATCTCATCCCGGAACTTCACCTGGATCTGATAAAGGTTCAAAGGGAGCTGCCGGTAGGAATGTACCTCCCGGCGCACCAAGTCGGTGATGACCTCCTCGTGGGTGGGGCCGAAGCAGCAGTCCCGCTGGTGCCGGTCCTTGAAGCGCAGCAGCTCCTTGCCATACACCTGCCAACGGCCGGACTCCAGCCACAGCTCGGCGGGCTGCACCGCCGGCAGGAGCACCTCCTGGGCCCCGGCCCGGTTCATCTCCTCCCGGACGATGGCCTCCACCTTGCGCAGCACCTTGAGACCCAGGGGCAGATAGTTATAGATCCCGGAGGCCAGCTTGCGGATCATGCCGGCCCGGAGCAGCAGGCGATGCGAGACCGCCTCCGCCTCGGCGGGGTTCTCCTTCAGGGTGGGGATGAGCAACCGTGAATAGAGCATCAATACCTTCCTCCCCGGTTCATTTTATCATGTCCCCCCGAGGCGTCAAAGCCGATGGGATCCCCGTGAGGTGCTGAGACCATAAAAAAGGCCAACCGGGCGGGGGCCCGATTGGCCGGTTCCCAGGGCGGCAGGGGCTTACTTCTTGTAGGCGCCGCTGCAGATGATCAGGTCGTCCACCTTCTCAAAATAGACGGTCTTGGGGTCCACGGTCTTGGTGGCGGGATTTTCCCACTTGTAGTCCACCCAGCCGCTCCCCTTCTCCTGGGCGGTTTTGACGATGTCCACCGCAAAGGTTTTGCCGTCCGCGTCCTTGACCACCATGAAGTCCTTCCCCACCAGATCCGCCTTGGGGTGGGCCAGCATCTTGCCGTTCAGGTCCAGGACGTAGATGTAGAGGTCGCCTTTGACGAACTCGCCCTTGGGGTCACTGAAGGCGGCCAGGGCCTTGTCCTTGCCGTTGGCCCGGTAAAAATCGATGCCCTTTTTCACCCAGGCCTGGGCGTCCTCGGGCTTGGCCTGCGCCAGGGCCAGGACGGGAACGGTCAGGAAGCAGAGCAGGGTCAGCCATACCACGAATCGTCGGGTGGTCATACACACCTCCTTTTGGGGGCCATGTGTGCGCCTCACTTCAGGACCTTCAGCCGCTCTGGATCATCCTGGGACGAGTTAGTGACGCCGGCACCTCCTTGGCCCCGTCTCCCGGGGCGGGTGGCGTAAACCCCGCGGCAGGCGGGGCATCCTGCCCGTCATGCCTGCGGGCCGCCCGCGCGCCGGCCGGCTGGAGGGCCCACCGCCTCGTTCTCCCGGAAGGCTTACCCCATGACACCGGGGGCGCGGGGGAACGGCACCATCGGCTCGCCCGGTCCCCCTGACAGGCGTTCCGGCTCCGGCACCGGGAATGGGTGGCGCACTCCCTCAGGCAAAGAGGCTCAGGGCAGGGCGTAACCTCTCCCCCCATTATAGGAGCAGGAGGGGGGGCGGGAACAGCAAATTTTTATTCCTCCCCGAACAGGGGAACCACCTGGAAGCGGGCCACGTCCACCAGACCCTGGTCGGTGAGCTTCAGGGCGGGGATGACAGGCAAAGCCAAAAACGACAGGGCCATGAAGGGGTCCGGCAGGGTGCCCCCCAGCTCCCGGTAGGCGGTGTGAAGGCGCCTTAAGGCCGCCACCACCTCGGTGAGGGGTGCGGGGCTGAGGAGGCCGGCCACCGGCAGGGGCAGGTCGGCCAGCACCCGGCCGCCGGCCGCCACCGCCAGGCCCCCGCCCAGGCGGATGAGGTGCTCCGCCACCAGGAGCATGTCCTCCGCCGTCACGCCCGACACTACCAGGTTATGGGAGTCGTGGGCCACCGAGGAGGCCAGGGCCCCCTGCCTCAGGCCGAATCCCTGGACCAGGCCCACCCCTATCCGGCCGCTGCCGTGATGGCGCTCGATCACCGCCAGCTTCAGGAGATCCCGGGCCGGGTCGGCGGCCAGGCGGCCGTGGTGCTGAGGGGTGGGCATAAGCCGCTTCTCAGTGAGGAGCTGGCCGGGGATGAGGCCGATGACCTTCACCACCTCCCCGCCCACCGGGGGTGAGAGGGCCTCCCGGGTGAGTCCCGTGACCCGAAAGCCCCGGGAGGGCGGCGGCGCGGCAGGCTCCGGCAGCTCCCCGGTCAGGATCCCGTCCCGGGCCACCGGGCGGCCCTCCTTGAGGACCAGCCGCACCCGAAAGTCCCGCAGATCCGCCACCGCCACCAGATCGGCCCGATAGCCCGGCGCAATGGCGCCCCGATTTCCCAGACGGAAGTATTCTGCGGGATTGAGGCTGACCAGGGTCACGGCCAGGGCGGGGTCCAGACCCAGCTCCACCAGGCGGGCCAGACGCCGGTTGAGATGACCCTCCTCCAGGTCCAGGGGGTGGCAGTCGTCGGTGACCACCAGGACCCGGCGCCAGGCGGCGTCCGGCACTCCGGGGAGCAGATCCGCCAGATTTTTGGCCAGACTGCCCTCCCGGGCCATGAGGTAAAACCCCAGACGGAGCTTCTCCCGGGCCTCGGCGGCGGTAGTACATTCATGATCCGAGGCGATCCCGCTTAGGCGGTAGGCCTGCAGGGCCTTGCCGGAGAGGCCCGGGGCATGGCCGTCCACCGGGCCGTCGGGAAAGAGGCTCAGCTTGGCCCCCAAGCCGGCATCTCCCGCCAGGACGCCGGGGAAGTTCATCACCTCCGCCAGCCCCAGAACCCGGGGATGGCCGCGCCACGGCGCCAGGTCCGCCGCCTCCACCCGGGCTCCCGCCGTCTCCAGGGGGGAAGCCGGGACACAGGAAGGCAGCATGAAAAAGAAATCCAGGGGGAGCCCCTCGCTGGCGGCCAGGAGATACTCCAGACCGGACAGGCCCCAGACATTGACGATTTCATGGGGATCGGCCACCACCGCGGTGGTGCCCCAGGGCACAAGGGCCCGGGCCAGCTCCCGGGGGGTGAGGAGGCTGCTTTCCAGATGCAGGTGCCCGTCGATGAAGCCGGGCAGGAGATAGCCGCCCTCCAGATCCAGCCGGGGACCGGGGTACCCTTCCCCCACCCCGGCCACCACACCGTCCACCAGGGCCACGTCCTCGTCCAGCCACTCCCCGGTGAAGACCTTCAACACCCGACCGCCCGTGAGCACCAGGTCCGCCGGGGCCTCCCCCTTCGCCACCGCCAGCCGCCGCCGCCAGCGTTCCAGGTCCATGCCCGCCTCCCCCTGCCGTGGAGATGCTGGGAACTTCACTGGGCACTATCGCGCCCGTGGGTTGCCGGAGCAAGCCCGAAGGGGCGCCGGCGGCCGCGAGGAGGGGTAGCCCCGGTGCCGGCGGATCTCCCCGGCGGGGCGCGGTAACTGGCCCAATCATTAAGCTCCCCGCGCCGTGAAGCAACGTCCCGTCCGTAAGGGAGCGGCTGGTCTGGCCACAGCCCGTCATGGCAGGCCGGATTGCACATCCGGGCAACATCGCGTCATCACTGCTCTGGAGCACGCATCAATTCTGGCGCATCCCCTTGGTCTTCCGGCAGGCCAACGCCCTCCGGTGAGGCCCCCGGAGCTCGGAAACCCGCCCTGAGTTTGAATCCCTCCCCCTTTCTGGCCGGAGGTGGCCCGGTTTCCGGGATTTTGCGGCAACTTCAGGGATCTCCCCCGACTTTGGCGGCCGTCTCAGGCAGGGCGGAGGCGGGCCAGCTCCAGAGCCACCTTGACCTCCGCCGGTCGCAGGCCCAGGCGGCGGGCAATCTCCTCCGGCCGCAGCCCCTGGCGGGACAGATCCTCCACCTGGGTCCGCAGACTGGCGCCGCTTCCCGGCTCCGGGTTTTTACGGGGGCCCGCCGGCCAGCCTGCGGGGGCCTCCGACGCCACCTGGAGGTGGTCCTCCAGGGCCTGGGCGGCCGCCTCCAGCCGGGACAGGCGGGTCTCCAGCGCGCTCAGGCGCTCATCCACCGCTGCCAGGCCGGCCGCCTGGGGGGGGACCTGTCCCGAGAGCCGGCGGAGAGCCTGGGACAGGTGCCGGAGACGCAGCAGATACCAGGCCACCACCACCACCAGCACCGCCTCCAGGCCCATCTGTCCCCACAGCCAGTATTCCAGGTGCTTCACCGCCTCCTCCCTCTCAGATCGGGAAAGGTGACCTTAGTCGCTCCCGGCCACCCCCAAACTGCGATGATATCTCCCGCCCCCGCTAGGGAGGCATGAGCAGGTGGCCTTAGGCGTTCCCGGCCCGTTCCCCCACCCCATGATCCCGGGACCTCCTGGCTTATTCACGGACCCCTGCCCCCCCCATAAATGGGATGTGGCTACGCCAGACCGGCAAAACGGCCCGCCTCCTCCCACCCAGCTCCGGGGAAGTGCGTTTTTAAACCACCTGCCACACCTGCGGCCCCTCTGCAGAGGGTGCCCCCCTGGGCCCACGTCCCGAGCCCAAAAGACCAGCCCAATGAGGGGCAGGTGCACCCGGCGGCCCCGGCTCCCCAGGCCCCCTGACCCGAAGGGAGGCGAGATCCTCAAGCCCCCCAGGTCAGGTGGGAGTTCCGCCCTGAAGCCCGCCTCCCGGACAGAAAAGCTGGCGTCTGGCGGGGCGGAGCTTTCCCCCGGGGAGCCATCAGGCCCTGAGGTCCACTTTGCCTCCCGGCCCGGGCGCCGGCATCTCTTCGGGTTCCTCGGGTTCAGGCCGCTGGCGCGCCGGTGACCGGGGCCGCAGGTCCCCCTGCCTGCGGTGGCCCGGTGCATCCCCCAGGCGTTCCAGAATCAGAGGATCGGCGATTTTCGGCAGCTCACCGGCATCCATGGCGTCCTCCTTCAGGGGCCGAGGAGAAAGGCGCGGCTCAGCCCCACCCGCCGGCTGGCCTCCTCCCCCACTAACCGCTTCAGCTCCCGGCGGACCTCCTCTTCCAGATTGTCGGCATTCCGCTGCAAGGCATCATAAATGGCGGCGCGCAAAGACGGCTGCTCCAGGTCCCGGGCCAGTTTCTCCTCCTCCGGGCCCGTGACCAGAAGATAAACCCTCTCCAGCCACACCTGACGGGGGCACTCCCGAAAGAGGTAAAAAGGGGTGCTCAGACGGGGACTGCCGGATTCCGGGAGGGTCTCCTCTGCCGGCGGGCGGGTCTCCGCCGGGGGGTCTGTGGCCGCCCAGGGGCCGGAGAGCCCCCACAGGAACATCACCACCACCATGCTAGCGATGCGGAGGCGCGCCATCACTTCCCCCCCTGCTGCAGGGCTTCCCGGAGCCTGGCCCGCAGCCGCACCATGGCCTGGGTATGCAGCTGGGAGATGCGGGATTCGGTGTAGCCCATGATCTCCCCGATCTCCTTCATGGTGAGCTCTTCGTAATAATAGAGGGAAATCAACAGCTTCTCTTTGTCCGGCAGGGAGTCGATGGCCTGCACCATGAGGTCCTGCAATTCGGAAAAATGCAGGGCCAGGAAGGGGTCCCGGGCGTTATCGTCCTGCAGGATCTCGGTGATCTCGCTCTCCGAGAGCTCCGGCGCGACCCGGTGGGTGCGCCACAGGCCCTCCAGTTCCACCAGGGACACGGCTTTGGTCTCATCCAGCAGCTGATAGAATTCCTCCAACTCCAGCCCCAGAGCCTCGGAGATCTCTTCCGGCTCCGGGGGCCGACCCAGGTGGCGCTCCAGCTCGGCGCAGGCCTTTTCCAGGAGGTGGGATTTTTTCCGCACCGAGCGGGGAATCCAGTCCAGACTGCGCAGTTCGTCCAGGATGGCCCCTTTGATGCGGAATTCCGCATAGGTCTTGAAACTGATGTTCTTGCTGGGGTCAAATTTGTGGATGGCATCGATGAGGCCGATGATCCCCGAGCTGATGAGGTCGTCCATGGAGATGTGGGACGGCAGCCGGAGGGCCAGACGTCCGGCGATGTATTTGATGAGAGGGGCGTACTGCACCACCATCTGCTCCTGCCAGGCGGCGTCCACCACCTCCGGCCACTGCTCCGGACCAACACCCGTGTGCACCTGCGCCAACTGTTGTTTCTTCATCAGTCCCTGACCCTCACATCGGCGTCTGTGCCAACCGTTGCCAGAAGAATTTCACGTTGCTGAGGGAGACCGTCGGCGGGCTGGAAGCCCACAGCCGCAGAGCCAGCTCGGTGATCCAGCGGCTGACCTTGGCTTTGGGGTAGATCTGCAGCACCGGCTGCTGTTTGAGGACCGCCCGGCCGATGGCCTCGTCGTGGGGCACCACTCCCAGATAGTCCAGGGCGATGTCCTCCCCGAGGAAGCGCTCGGTGACCTTGAGGAGGGTGCGGTAGACCACCTGGCCGTCTTCGGGGTGGGGGACCCCGTTGACCACCAGCCGGAAACGGCGCTCCCCGTGCTGCAGGGCCAGCACCTTCATCAAGGCGTAGGCGTCGGTGATGGAGGTGGGCTCCCCGGTGGCCACCACCAGGATCTCCTGGGCCGCGAGGTTGAAGAACAGCACATTGCGGGAGATGCCGGCGCCGGTGTCGATGAGCACCACATCCAGATGCTCCCCCAGGTTCTCCAGCTCGTTGAGGAGGAAGAGTTTCTGGTGCGGCTCTAAGTCGGCCATCTCCGGGATCCCGGAGGAGGCGGGCAGGATGCGCAGGCCTTCGGGGCCCTCCACCACCACCTCCGCCAGGGATTTGCGCCGGGCCAGCACATCGTGAATGGTATAGGCGGGGGTCAAGCCCAACAGGATGTCCAGGTTCCCCAAACCCAGATCGGCGTCGATCAGGAGGACCTGCAGACCCTGCCGGGCCAGAGCCAGCCCCAGGTTGACCACCAGGTTGGATTTGCCCACCCCCCCCTTGCCGGAGGTGACGGCAATGACCCGGGGGGCGGGCGGTGCCCACATGGCCACCGAGGGCGTCTTGGGAGCCTTGTCAGTCCGCATGCAGGACGACCTCCTCACACGAGGGGGGGACTCGGGACCAGATGGCTTCCGGCCGCCGGGAGGTCAGCACCAACGCGGCCAGGCGGGAGGCGGAAGCCGGCTCCAGATCCTCCGGCACCCGGGGTCCGGTGGTGAGATAGGACACCGGCAGGTTGCGGTGGCAGAGTTGGTTGACGCACCCGGTCACCTCCTGGGTTTCATCCACCTTGGTAAGGATCACCGTGGCCGGCGATACGGTTGCGAACGCCTGCAGCGTCAAGGCCAGATGGGCTTCGGAGGCCGGGGCGGGGAGGAGCAGATGGCATACCACCGGCAGGCCCCCCAAAAGACGCCGCAGGTGCTCCCCCAGCCCGGGCCGGCAGGGGTTGAAGCCCGGGGTGTCGATGAAAATGTCCTCACAGTCCTTCAGGGTTTCCAGGCACCGGAGCAATTCCTGCCGGTCCGTCGCCGCCTGGCAGGGGAGACCGGCCAGGCGGGCAAAACTGCCCACCTGCTCCACGGCCCCCAGACGCTCCTGATCCAGGGAGATGAGGCCCACCCGTCTGCCCTCCACCAAGGCCGCCTTGATCGCCAGTTTGGCCAGGGTGGTGGTTTTGCCCACCCCACTGGCCCCCACCAGCACCACCCGGCGAGGGCCTCCCGGCGGGGCCGACTCCCCGGGGCTCACCGGGACGAGGCGCCTCAGGGCCTGAAGGGCCGCCTGCTGCTCCTGTTCGGGCCCGCGGGTGCCCTTGAGAAGCGGGCGGACCTGGGCCAGCCATCTGCCCCGGACCAGGGCACTGAGCCCGGCCGCCGCCAGCCGGTGGAAGAAGGCCGCCGCCTCCGGGTAGGCCTGCAGCCAGGCCGGCGCCGGGTCCTCCGCCAGGCGGCGGCTGAGCAGGCTTTTCACTTCCCGGAGCTCCTGATGCAGGGCGCTGAGAAGGGGGGACAGACCCTCCCGGGAGTGGTCGCCCTCCGGCGGTCGGCCGGATTCCGGCAGGCTGCCCGGGGGCACGGCGGCCACCACCTCGATTTCCCGCAGACGCCAATTGTGCCTCCCGCCCGCCGGGCGCCGGGATTGGGTGGAGAGGATGACGGCCTCCGGCCCCAGCTCCCGTTTCACCCGGGCCAGGGTTTCCTTCAGGTCCGGACCCACAAAGGTTCTAAGTTCCATGGCCCACGCTCACCACTCCCAGGGACTGGATGGGGAGGTCAGTGGTCAGTTCATGGGTGGACAGGACCCGAAACTGGGGCAGGGAGCGCTCCAGCAGCCGGGCCAGATGCCGCCGCACCGCGGGGGAACAGACCAGCACCGGCGGCAGATTTTCCAGGGCGCAGCGCTCCGCCGCCCGGCGGCAGGCGGCGATGATCTCCTCCGCCGTCTCCGGGGCCAGGGCCGAGTACACCCCGAACTCCGTGCGCTGCAGGCTGTCCTTGATGAGGTCCTCCACGAAGGGGTCCAGGGTGTACACGGCCAGCCGGCGGTCCGGGGTCTCCAGGGCCTTCATCAGTGCCCGGCTCAGGCGCTGCCGCACATACTCCGTCAGAAGCTCGGGGTCCTTGGTGTAGCTGCCGTAATCCGCCAGGGTCTCCATGATGGTGAGGAGATCCCGGATGGAGACCCGCTCCCGCACCAGGTTCTGGAGCACCTTTTGGATGGTGCCCAGGGAGAGCAGGCCCGGGACCAGTTCCTCCACCACCTTGGGGTGGCTTTTGGCCAGCCGGTCCAGCAGGTTCTGCACCTCCTGGCGCCCCAGGAGTTCATCGGCATGGCGCCGGATGATCTCCCCCAGATGGGTGATGATGACGCTGGCGCCGTTCACGACGGTATAGCCCAGATGCTGGGCCTCCTCCTTGCGGGAGGCGGGGATCCACAGGGCCGGAAGCTGAAAGGTGGGCTCCCGGGTGGGGATGCCCTCCAGCGGGCGGACGGGGTCCTGGGGACTCAGGGCCAGGTAGTATCCCACCATGATTTCCCCCTGGGCCACCTCCACCCCCTTGAGAAACACCGCATACTTTCCCGGTCTGAACTGCAGGTTGTCCCGGATATGGATGGGGGGGATGACCACCCCCATCTCCTGCGCGAACTGGCGGCGCAAGGCCCGCACCCGCTCCAGAAGCTCGCCCCCCTGGTTCTCGTCCACCAGGGGGATGAGGCCATAGCCGATTTCCAGCTCCAGCAGGTCCAGGGTGGGGAGGGTCTCCAAGGGGTCACCTTTGGAGGGCGGCGGGGCGGTGCGCTGCCGGGCGGCGTCCTCCGCTTCCTTCTCCCGCACCTTCCAGGCCACATAGGACAGGGCCCCGGTCACCACCGCCAAAATGAGGAAGGGCAGATGCGGCAGGCCGGGAATCAGACCCACGAGAAAGATGATGCCCGCGGCCACGCTCATGGCCTGGGGCTTCAGGACGAACTGGGCGGCATACTCCTCCCCCAGGCTGGCTTCCGAGGCCGCCTTGCTCACCACCAGGCCGGCGGCGGTGGAGACAAAGAGGGCGGGGATCTGGTTGACCAGGCCCTCGCCGATGGTGAGGAGGGTGTAGGTCTGGGCCGCCTCGGCGAGGCTCAGGCCGTGCTGCACCACCCCGATGATCAGGCCGCCCAGGATGTTGATGACCATGATCAGCAGGGCGGCCATGGCCTCGCCCCGCACAAACTTGGAGGCCCCGTCCATGGCGCCGTAAAATTCCCCCTCCCGGGCCAGGTTGGCCCGCCGGCGCCGGGCCTCCTGATCATCGATATAGCCGGCGTTCAGGTCGGCATCGATGCTCATCTGCTTGCCGGGCATGGCGTCCAGGGTGAAGCGGGCCGCCACCTCGGCAATGCGGGCGGAGCCCTTGATGATGACGATGAAATTGATGATCACCAGGATGATGAAGATGATGCCCCCCACCACATAATTGCCGCCCACCACGAAACTGCCGAAGGAGCGGATGACCACGCCCGCAGCCTCCAGACCCTCGCCGCCGTGCAGCAGGATGAGGCGGGTGGAGGCCACCCCCAACGAGAGGCGAAAGAGGGTGGTGACCAGCAGAAGGGAGGGGAAGATGAAGAACTCGATGGGCTTGATGGTATAGAGGGACAGCAAAAGCACCATCAGGGAGAAGGTCAGATTGAAGCTCAGAAGCAGGTCCAGGAGGGTGCGGGGCAAGGGGAAGATCATCACCAACAGGGTGATGATCACCCCCAGGGCCACGAAGAGCTCCCCTTTGTGGAGGCCCACCCGGGGCAGGGCCTGCACCTGACCGGCGGCCGTGGGGTTCATCTTCCCCCTCCCCCATACACCCGGCGTCCCCGCAGGCTATAGACGTAGGCCAGCACTTCCGCCACCGCCCGATAGAGGGAGGTGGGGATGAAGGCCCCCAGCTCCACGGATTTGTACAGGGTCCGGGCCAGCGCCACATTGTGCACCAGGGGGACGCCGGCCTCCTGGGCCAGGGCCATGATCTTGAGGGCCACAAACCCCTGCCCCTTGGCCACCACCTGCGGGGCGATCATGGTGGCGCCGTCGTATTTCAGGGCCACCGCCACGTGGGTGGGGTTGGTGATAACCACATCCGCCCGGGGCACCTCCGCCATCATCCGCCGGGTGGCCAGCTGGCGCATGAGACTGCGCATCCGGGCCTTGAGGCGGGGATCCCCCTCCGTCTGGCGCATCTCCTCCTTCACCTCCTGCTTGGTCATCTTCAGGCTCTTTTCGAAGCGGTAGCGCTGCAGGAGATAGTCCAGGATCCCCAGGACCAGAAGGCCCAGGAGGATGCGCCACCCCACACTAATGCCGGTGGAGGCCAGGAACCCCGGGAGCCGGGCCGGGTCGGAGAAGAGCAGCTCCGGCAGTCGGGAAAAGAGAGGGCTCACGCTGAGATAGGCGAGGCCGCCGATGAGGGCCACCTTGACCAGGGCCTTGGCCAACTCCAGAAGGGCCTGGCCGGAAAGGAGGCGTTTGAGCCCGGGAAGGAGTAGCACCCGGGAGAAATCCGGCGCCAGGCGCTGGGGGGCAAAGAGCACCCCCCCCTGGAGCGTGGCGGCGGCCAGGGAGGCCACCGTCAAGCCCACCCAAACCGGGGCCAGCAGGCCTGCCAGGGTGAGGGTGATCCCGTAAAAGAGACTCCAGACGTCGCCCGGCTGCACCCGCCCCGGCTCCAGGGCGGCGAGCCAGGTGCCGAGCCATGCCTTCTGGCGGGCCGCCGCCCAGGGCCCCCACACCATCAGCAGCCCCAGGGCGGTGAGGAGGACCAGGGCCGTGCCCAGATCCCGGCTGCGGGCAATGTGACCCCGACGGCGGGCCTCCTGGCGCCGTTTGGGCGTGGGTTGTTCGGTCCGGTCCTGGTAGGACTCTTCAGCCATGGTTTACCCGGCAAAGGCCCGCAATCCCTGCGCCAGAGGCAGCTCCAGGGCCCGGAACTGCCCCGTCAGGAAGGGACCCAAAAACGTCAGGAGCAAAGACAGGGTGAAAAGCCCCAGGGCGATGGTCAGGGGAAAGCTCAGGAGCATCACCTGCACCTGGGGCACGGCCCGGGAGACCAACCCCAAGGCCACCTGGACCAGGAAGAAGAGGGCCATGAGGGGCGCCGCCAGTTTCACGGTCACCTGCCACATCCAGCGCCCGAGCCCCGCCAGCCAGGGGAGCAGCCCGCCGGGCAAGTCCAGGCCCGCAGCCAGGGGGACCTCGCTGAAACTTCGCACCAGGAGGCGCAGGAGGACATGGGGGCCATCCCCCACCAAAAAGAGGAGCACCGCCAGCTTGAACAGGAGGTCCCCCAGCACCGTGTTCTGGGCCGGGCTTTGGGGATCGATGAGGGTGATCATGCCAAACCCCATCTGCAGGGAGACCAGGTTGCCCGCCATCTGAACCCCGCTCAGGAGGAAGCGGAGGGTGAGCCCGAGACTGAACCCCAAAAGCGCCTCCCGGGCCACCAGCAGGAGGAGACCCGTCAGGGAGGCGGGCCACGGCGGCAGATGGGGGGCCACCACCGGCGTCAGGCAAAAGGACAGCGCCAAGAGAGAGGCCGCCTTCACCGGCAGGGGCAGGAGACGGTGGTCCCAGACCGGCCAGAAGACCAAAAGGCAGCTGGTGCGCAAGGTCACCAGGAGGAAATGCTGCCAGGATGACAGGAGCACGTCCATCCCCCACCTCTCAGCGGATATAGCGGGGCAGGTTGCCCAAAATTTCCAGGGTGAATCCCATGAGCTGATGCATGATCCAGGGCAGAAGCAGGAGCAGGCCCACAAAGATGCTGACGATTTTGGGCACGAAGGTGAGGGTCATCTCCTGGATCTGGGTGGCCGCCTGGAAGAGGCTCACGAGAATCCCCACCACCAGGCCGATGCCCAGGATGGGCAGGCTCACCAGGAGGGTCACCTTGACCGCCTGGCGGCTCAGTTCCAACACCAGCTCAGGACTCATGCCATCACCTCCCCGGGGGCTCAGTGGAAGCTCCGCACCAGCGAGCCCACCACCAGATTCCAGCCATCCACCAGCACAAAGAGAAGCACCTTGAAGACCAGGGAGACCATCACCGGCGGCAGCATCATCATGCCCATGGACAAGAGCACCGAAGCCACCACCATGTCGATGATGAGAAAGGGCAGAAACACCAGGAAGCCGATCTCAAAGGCCGTCCGCAACTCGCTGATCATGAAGGCCGGGATGACCGCAGTGGTGGGGACCTCGGCAAAATTCTGGGGTTTGGGGCGGTTCATCAGGCTGACAAACAGGGCCAGGTCCTTTTCCCGGGTCTGCCTATACATGAAGCGGCGCAGGGGCTCCAGGCCCCGGGTGAGCGCCTCTTCCCCCTGAATCCGGCCCTCGACGTACGGGGTCACCGCCTGCTCGTGCACTTCCTGCCACACCGGAGCCATGATGAAGAGGGTCAGGAAGAGGGCCAGGGCGATGAGGATCTGGTTGGGCGGCAGTTGCTGGGTCCCCAGGGCGTGGCGCAGGAAGGCAAAGACCACCACCAACCGGGTGAAGGAGGTGACCATGATGAGGAGAGCCGGCGCCAGGGACAGAGCGGTGAGCAGCAGGAGGAGCTTCAGGGACAGGCTGAGACCCTGGGGCGCCAAGGCCTGCTCCAGGCTCCAGGCGGCGGCCCCGCCGCTTTCCGGCCAGAGGACCAGGACCATCACCCCCAGGCCCGCCGCGCCCCGTTTCATGGCCCGTCCTCCTGGGGGCCCGGTTCACCGGCCGACGGCTCCTCTCCGGGAGGCAGGGCCGTGAGCAGCTCCACCCGCTCGGGGCTGCTGGCCAGGAGAAACCGCTGCCGCCCCACCGCCACCACCCAGAGGGCCTGGCGGGTCGCCAGGTAGTGAGTGGAGAGCACCTGGATCAGCGGCGGCCGGGAGGCGGGGGCGAGACGGAGGCGGCGGGCCAGGTGCAGACCCACCACCAAAAGCCCCAGGAGCCCGAGGAGCACCCCCAGGACCCGCAGGAGCTCCCCGGCCAGGGAGCCGGGGGCATCCGGCCGGGCCGCCAGGGCGGCCGCCTCCCCGCCCACTGCCACCGCCCATGTCCAGAGGCTCGGGCCCATGGCCTACCCCAGCTGTTTGATGCGGTCCACCGGGCTGATGATGTCCGTCAGCCGGATGCCGAATTTTTCATTCACCACCACCACTTCACCCCGGGCGATGAGCTTCTGGTTCACCAGGATCTCCAGGGGTTCCCCCGCCAGTTTGTTGAGTTCAATGACCGACCCCTGCCCCAGTTGCAGCAGATCATTGATGATCATGCGGGTGCGGCCCAACTCGGCGGTGATCTCCAAAGGAATGTCCAGGAGCAGGGCCAGATTGGGGGCCTCGCTCTGCGCCCCCTCTCCGGGAGACGGAGCCACACCACCGGGGGCCGCTGCCGGTTCCGGAGGTGCGGCGGCTGCCGGCTCTTGGAAAGCCTGATCCCAATCAAAATCCACCGGGGACGGGGTGTTCGGGTTATGAGCCATGGCACACTAATCCTCCCATTTAGGCATGAGGGTACAGCAGCCGCTGGACCTTCACGGCCCTGGCCTTCTGAAACTGGCCGGCGATGCCGGTGAATTTGGGGATGCCGGCCACCTTGCCCACCAGCGGCTCGGTGATCTTCTTGTCGAAGACGATGATGTCGCCGGCCGTCAGGTTCAGGATGTCCCGGGCCCGCATGGTGGTGGAGGCCAGCTCCACCACCACCTCCACCGCCATGTCCTTGAGCTCCTCCTGAATGCGCTGGGTCCAGCGGTTGTCCATCTCCAGCTGCTCGCTCTGGAAGCCGGAGTACAGCCGCCCCTTGATGGGCTCGATGGTGGCGTAGGGGATGCAGAGGGTGAGGTAGCCATCGGCCTGCTCCATCTCCACCTGGAAGCGGCTCACCACCATGATGTCGTTGGGGGTGGCGACGCCCACGAACATGGGGTTGATCTCCACCCGCACCAGGTGCATCTTCACGGGATGCACCGGGTGCCAGGCCTTCTCCAGATCCTGGAAGGCCATGAGCACCACCTTCTGGATGAGGCGGCGCTCGATGGTGGTGAAATCCCGGCCTTCAATCTTGAAGTGCATGCGGGCGTTGCCCCCCAGGAAGCATTCCACCAGGGTGAAGACCAGTTTGCTGTCCACCACCAGGAGGCATTGCCCCCGGAGGGGCTCCATCTTGAAGATGTGGAAGCTGCAGGGCATGGGGAGGGAGCGCAATACTTCCCCGTATTTCTGCATCTGGACGAAGTTGGTCTGGAGATCCACGGTGCGCCTGAGGATCATGGCCAGGGAGATGCGGAAGGCCCGGGCGAAATGCTCGTTGATCACCTCCATGGTGGGCATGCGGCCCCGGATGATGCGCTCCTGGGAGGTGAAATCATAGGGGATGACCCCTTCCGGGAGGGGGCGGGGCTCACTGTCCGCCTCGATGTCGCCGTCCACCAGCCCCTTGAGCAGGGCGTCCACCTCTTCCTGGGACAGGACCTTGGTCACCACTCCCCTCCTACTGGGCCACGAACTCGGTGAAGAACACTTCCCGGACCTTCTTCCCTCCGGGGATCTGGGCCAGCTTCGTCATCATCTCCTCCTTGAGGCGCAGTTTGCCCTCGGGGGAGGCCAGGTCTTTGTAGGTTTTGCTCCCCAAAAGCAGGATGAAGGCGTCCCGGATCCGGGGCAGGGCCTTTTCCAGTTCCTTGACGGTCTTTTCCTGGTCCACCCCCAGTTCCACCTTGATCTTCAGATAGCGGCGGGTCTCCTGATCCGCCAGGTTGACGAGAAAGGGCTCCAGGGACATGACGGCCCCAGGCCCCCCTTTGCCTTCCTCCGCGGCCCGTGCCGGGGAGCCGGCGGCCGAGGAATCATCAGTGAGCATCAGATAGGCCAGGCCGCCCCCCGACAGGAGGAGCAGACCCACCCCGGCCAGGAGCAGGAAGAGGAGTCGGCGGGATTTCTTCGGAGTCGCCTCGGTCATGGCTACCTCCCAGGCTTCGGGGTCACCCAGCAAGGAGCAACGGCCATGCCAAGCCAATCCAGGGGCGCTAAACGCCTATCTCTTTGACATTCCTAACCAATTCATTCACCCAGACTTGGGCGCCTGTCAAAGAAGGTGCGGGGAGTCAATTTTTTGACGCTAAGCTCTGGCAGGCTTTTTCATTGCCAAGCCGGGCCGGGCATGGTAAAAGTCAATTAATCTCATGAGATAGGATATGAACGGCCATGCCCCGCCCCGGTGTGCCGGACCCCTACCGGCGCCAGGCCCGGGAAGCCGGCTACGTCTCCCGGGCCGTATTCAAGCTCCAGGCCATCGATGCCAAATATCAGCTGGTCCGGCGGGGGCAGCGGGTGCTGGATCTCGGGTGCAGCCCCGGTTCCTGGCTGCAATATCTGGGTGAGCGGGTAGGCCCGGAGGGGCTGGTGGTGGGGGTGGACCTGCAGCCGCCGGCCGTGCCCCTCACGCCACCCCTATACTTTCTGGCCGGGGACGTGCAAAGTCTAGACTTGGCCGCCCTCCGGGAGCTGGCCCCCGTCTTCGACCTGGTGGTGAGTGACCTGGCGCCCGCCACCAGCGGCATCCGGGAGGTGGACGAAAGCCGCTCCCTGGCCCTGGCGCGGGCGGCTTTGGCCGCGGCCCGGGAGCTTCTGCGGCCGGGAGGGCATTTCCTGGTCAAGGTGTTCGAGGGCCCGGATCTCCCGGAGCTGGTGGCGGAGATACGCCGGAGTTTTGCCGCCTGCCACCGGGTCAAACCGCCCGGCTCCCGGCCGGCCAGCCGGGAGCTCTATCTGCTGGGGCTCCAGAAACGGGGAGCCCCCCCGCCGCCGGACCAGAACCCGGGGCGGCATGGCTGAAAGGAGGTGGGGCCACCATGTCCGGTCATTCCAAATGGAGCACCATCAAACGCAAGAAAGGCGCCCTGGACGCCAAGCGGGGGAAGATCTTCAGCAAGCTGGCCAAGGAGATCACCGTGGCCGCCCGCCTGGGGGGCGGGGACCCCAGCGGCAACCCCCGCCTCCGGGCCGCCATTGCCGCCGCCAAGGAAGAAAACATGCCCAAAGAGAACATCCTCCGGGCCATCCGCAAGGGCACCGGCGAAGAGGGGGGCGGCAGCGCCCTGGAGGAGGTCTATTACGAAGGCTATGGGCCGGAAGGGGTGGCCCTCATCGTGGAGAGCCTGACGGACAACAAAAACCGCACCGTGGCCGACGTCCGCCACCTCTTTGCCAAATTCGGCGGCAGCCTGGGGGAGCCGGGCTGTGTGGCCTGGATGTTTGACAAAAAAGGCGTCATCGTCTTTGAAGGCGTGGATGAGGACACCCTGCTGGAGGCGGCCCTGGAATGCGGCGCCGAAGACCTGCAGAACACCGGCGGCCAGCTGGAGGTGCTCACCGATCCGGCCACCTTTGTGGAGGTCAAGGAGGCCCTGGAGGCCAAGGGGTTTAAACCCGTCCTGGCGGAAATCCAGCTCCGGCCCAAAACCACCGTGTCCATCACCGAGGAGGAGCGGGCCCAGAAGGTCCTCAAGCTGGTGGAGATGCTGGAGGACCACGACGATGTCAGCAATGTCTTCGCCAACTTCGACATCCCGGACAAGATCATGGAGGCCTTGATGTGAGGCCCCAGGTGGTGGTGGGGGTGGATCCCGGCTCCCAGGCCACCGGGTTTGGGGTGGTGGCCGGCGGGCGGCAGCAGGTGACCCATGTGGCCCACGGCCAGATTGCCCCCCGGAGCCGGACCCCCCTGCCGGAGCGCCTGCGTCAAATTTATGACGCCCTCCTGGAGGTCCTGGAGCGCCATCGCCCCCACAGCCTGGCCCTGGAGGACCTCTTTTTAGCCCGCAATGTGAAAAGCGCCCTCACCCTGGGCCAGGTGCGGGGCGTGGTCCTGTTGGCCGCGGCCCAGGCCGGGGTGCCGGTGCATATCTACCCCGCCCTGGTGGTGAAAAAGGCGGTGGTGGGCTACGGCCAGGCCAGCAAGTTCCAGGTGCAGCTCATGGTGGAGCAGCTCCTGGGCCTGAAGGTGGCGGGGCAGCACGCCGCCGACGCCCTGGCGGTGGGCCTCTGCCATCTCTTCCACCTGCGCCTCCCCCTCGTGGCCCTATGATCGGTTTTCTGGAAGGCCGCCTCCTGGAGAAGACCCCCGGCCAGATCCTCCTTCAGGTGGGAGGCGTGGGTTACCAGGTCTTCATTTCCCTCACCACCTTTTACGCCCTGCCCGAGCCTCCGGCCCAGGTGGCCCTGCACATCCATACCCGCCTGCAGGAGGAGGCCCTGAATCTATACGGCTTTGCCGATCCGGAGGAGAAGGAGCTCTTCCTGCAGCTCCTCGGCATCCCCCGGGTGGGGGCCCGCATGGCCCTCAATATCTTAAGCGGCGTGGGCCCGGAGGAATTCCGCCAGGCCCTGGCCGCGGGAGATGTGCGGCGGCTGGCGGCCATCCCCGGGGTGGGCAAAAAATCCGCCGAACGCATCCTCCTGGAGCTCAAGGACAAGGCCCCCCCGGCCCCGAGAGGGCGGCCCCGGCCGGCCCCGGACCAGGCCCGGGAGGACGCCCTCTCCGCCCTCCTCAACCTGGGGTACCAGAGAAATGTGGCGGACAAGGCCCTGGACACGGCCCAGGCCCAGGGGGCCCGCACTCTGGAGGACCTGCTGCGCCAAGCCCTCAAATGGCTGGCCAAGTGAACCGGAGCCAGATGGGGCCTGACCGCGGAGCCAAAGGGAACGGGAGGGGAGGAGAGGCTACGTGGGGATCAGCGCGGGAGGAAACCGTCCGTCTCCTCGGCTTAAGCGACACCCAGGACCAAAGGGGGGACTTGGAATCCCCGGCGGCCGGCCCGCAAAGGCCCCCATTCTTCCCGTGCCCTTCCATCTTCTCAGGGCTCCTGCAGCCCTGTTAGAGGGGAGGAGGGGTTCCCTGCACCTCTTTAGCCGGGTGAGCAATGATGCTGCAACCTGAGGCCAGAATCATCCTGGGAGACAGCCGCCGGATGGCGGAGGTGGCCTCCGGGTCGGTGGATTTGGTGGTCACCTCGCCCCCGTACTGGCATCTCAAGGACTACGGCGTCCCGGGCCAGATCGGCTACGGCCAGAGTCTGCATGAATATTTGCAGGATCTGTACCGGGTCTGGCAGGAGTGCCATCGGGTGCTCCGGCCGGGGGGGCGGCTGTGCATCAACGTGGGGGACCAGTTCGCCCGGGCGGCGGTTTACGGCCGCTATAAGGTCATCCCCCTGCACGCCGAGATCATCGCCCAGGGGGAGACCCTGGGCCTGGACTTTCTGGGGAGCATCATCTGGCAGAAGAAGACCACCATGAACACCACCGGCGGGGCGCCGGTCATGGGCTCCTACCCCTACCCTCCCAACGGCCTGGTGGAGATTGACTATGAATTCATTCTGATCTTCAAGAAGCCGGGGCCGCCCAAAAAGGTGTCCCGGGAGCTCAAGGAGGCCTCCCGGCTGAGCAGGGAGGAGTGGAAGGAGTATTTCGCCGGGCACTGGCGCTTCGGGGGCGCAAGGCAGGTGGGGCATGAGGCCATGTTCCCCGAGGAGCTCCCCCGGCGCCTCATCCGCATGTTCACCTTCGTGGGGGACACGGTCCTGGACCCCTTTGTGGGCAGCGGCACCACCGTGAAGGTGGCCCTGGAGCTGGGCCGCCACGCGGTGGGCTATGAGATCAACGACGCCTTTCTGGACCGCATCCGGGACAAGCTGCGCCTGTCGGCCCGCCTTCCCTTTGAGGACCGGATTTCCCTGATCACCCGGAAAGAAAACCTTCCCCCCGCAGAGATCGATTATGTGCCCGTCCTGCCGGAGGCTCGGCCGCAACGGGACTTTCGGACCACACAGGACCGGCGCCGGGACCTGCCCAAAGTGGTGAGGAT
>JAILZL010000069.1 GCA_023512475.1 Syntrophobacterales bacterium | reverse complement strand
GATTATCAGAGTTATAACAATATAATGTTTAAGAATGGATATAACCAATATCCCCCAAATAATTATTATATTTTCGGTGTAACGTGGAATAGTAATCCTGGAGAGGTAAAATGTTGGTTATGTTGTTTTCTTTGCCCAAGATAATAATACCGGACAAATTGTATTCTCCCAGGGGTTGCAGGTAGGGGATCCGCCGCCGTTGTCGCCGGTGCCGCTGCCGGGGACGGCCCTGCTGTTGGGGAGCGGACTGGCCGGCCTGGCGTTGGCGCGCCGCCGGCGGAGACGGCGCTGAATCCTGAGGGGGGTGGCTCACGGCGGCAGGGGACGCCGGCGGGGGGAGGCGGCGGCCACAGGCGGCCGGCCGCAGAAGGCCCGGCGTCCCAGTGAGGACCTTGCCGCGGCCGGTATCGGGAAGTGAGGTTGAGAGGGAGAGGGGTCAGGAAGCATGGCCCCCGGCCCGGGGACGCACCCCGGGCCGTTTTTTTTCCGGCTCCCCGGGGGGCGGCAAGGGGAGGCACCAGAAAAGCCGGGACCGGGAAAGGGCGCCAAGACCCTTGAGTTTTTCGCCGGGGGAGAGTACATTGGGGGGCATGCGGCTCTCTCTGGCATGGCTCAGTGAATTTGTGGAGGTGGCGGTCTCGCCGGCGGAGCTGGCCGAGCGCCTGACCATGGCCGGCCTGGAGGTGGAGGCCATGGAGACCCTGGCGCCGGAGTTCCGCGGGGTGGTGGTGGGGCAGGTCCGGCGCGTGGCCCCTCATCCCCAGGCGGACCGGCTGGTGGTGGCCGAGGTGACGGACGGGCGCCGGGACTACCGGGTGGTGTGCGGCGCCCCCAATGTGGCGGCGGGGGGGCTCTACCCCTTTGCGCCCCCGGGAGCGGTGCTGAGCGGCGGCCGGGAACTGAAGGCGGCCACCATCCGGGGGGTGCTCTCCGAGGGGATGCTCCTGGCGGAAGACGAGCTGGGGTTGTCCGAGGACCACTCCGTGATTATGGAGCTGCCCCCGGAGCTGCCCCTGGGACAGGACCTGGGGGAGGCCCTGGGGCTTAAGGACGTGGTTTTGGAAGTGGCCATCACCCCCAACCGGCCGGACTGTCTCAGCGTCCTGGGTCTGGCCCGGGAGGTGGCGGCCTTGCTCCGGCGGCCTCTGAGGCTGCCGCCCACGGAGGTGCCGGAGGCGGAGACGGCCATCGGGGAGGTGGCCCGGGTGACCATTCTGGACCCGGTGTATTGTCCCCGGTACGCCGCCCGGCTGGTGGAGGGCCTGAGGGTGGGGCCGTCCCCGTTCTGGCTGCGGCGGCGGCTGACGGTGTCCGGCCTGCGGGCCATCAACAATCTGGTGGACGTCACCAATTATGTGCTCCTGGAGCAGGGGCAGCCGCTGCACGCCTTTGACTTCGACCGGCTGTCCGGGGGGGAGATCGTGGTGCGGCGGCCCCGGCCGGGGGAGAAGAGTTTCGTCACCCTGGACGGGCAGGAGCGGACCCTGACGCCGGAGACCCTGCTCATCTGCGACCGGGAGGAACCGGTGGCGCTGGCGGGGGTGATGGGGGGACTGGAGTCGGAGGTGCGGCCGGAGACCCGGCGGGTGCTCATTGAGAGCGCCTATTTTCTGCCGGCGGCCATCCGGCGCACCAGCAAGCGGCTGGGGTTGAGCACCGAGTCCTCCTACCGCTTTGAACGGGGGGTGGATCCGGAAGGGGTGATCCGGGCCCTGGAGCGGGCGGCCCGGCTGATGGCGGAGCTGGGCGGCGGCCGGGTGCTGAAGGGGCGGCTGGACGAATATCCCACGCCCATCGTCCGGCCCCGGGTGGCGCTGCGGCTGTCCCGCACCAATCAGGTCCTGGGGACGGCCTTCAGCCGGCGGGAGGTGGAGGAGGTGCTGACGGCCCTGCACCTGCCGGTGGTGGCGCTGGATGAAGAGCATCTGGTGGTGCAGGTGCCCTCCCACCGGGGGGATCTGGAGCGGGAGATAGACCTGATTGAGGAGGTGGCGCGCCTGCGGGGCTATGAGGAGATCCCGGTGACCCTGCCGGGGGGGAGTACCGCGGTGCCGGGGGCGGGGCCGGAGGTGCGGGTGCGCCAGGAGCTGAGGCACCTGCTGGTGGGGATGGGATTTTGCGAGGCGGTGACCTACTCCTTTCAGTCGGAGCGGCTGTATGGTCTTTTGTCGCCGGCGGAGGCGCCCCTGAAGCTGGCCAACCCCCTCAGCGAAGAGCAGGCGGTGATGCGGGCTTCGCTCCTGCCGGGGCTGCTGGAGGCGGCCCAGCGGAACCTCACCCGGCAGGCCGACGGGGTGCGGCTTTTTGAGATCGCCCTTGGGTTTGAGGCCAAGCCTGGGGAGGAGCTGCCGCAGGAGCGGTTGCTGGTGGCCGGGGTGCTGGGGGGAGCCCGGGAGGAGGAGAGCTGGCACGGCGGCGGGGGCACGGTGGACTTTTTTGACGCCAAGGGGGTGGTGGAAAACCTCCTTCTGGGCCTGGGGATCGGGGAGGCGGAGTTTACCCCGGAGGGGTTGCCGGGGTATCTCAGTTACGGGGCCCGGGTCAGGGCGGGCACATCCGACCTGGGGGTGGTGGGGGAGCCGGCCCCGGAGATTTTGGAGGCCCTGGACCTGGAGGCGCCGGTTTTGGTGTTCGAGCTGGAGGTGGCCGCCCTGGCCCGGGCTGCCCAGCCCTTTCCGCTTTACACCCCCCTGCCCCGGTACCCGGCGGTGCATCGGGACCTGGCCCTGGTGGTGGATGCCGCCCTGCCCGCGGCCAGGGTGACGGCGGCCCTGTACCGGGAGGGGGCGCCGTGGCTGGTGGAGGCCCGCCTCTTTGATGTGTACACCGGGGAGCAGATTCCCCCGGGGAAGCGCAGCCTGGCCTTTCACCTGGTGTACCGGGACCCCCGGCGTACCCTCACGGATGAAGCGGTGGACCGGCACCACCAGAAGCTGGTGGCGGCGCTGGCCCGGGAGCTGGGGGCGGAACTGCGGTAAGGGTTGCCGGGAGGAGCGGCGCAGCAGTGGATGAGGGCATCCCGCCCAAGCAGTATTACACCATCGGGGAGGTGAGCCGCCTTACCGGGGTGAAGCCCCATGTGCTGCGCTACTGGGAGAGCCGGGCCAAGATTTTGCGCCCCAGCCGGCGGCGCTCCCGGCACCGATTGTATCGCCCGGCGGACATTCAGCTTATTCTGGAGATCAAGCGCCTCAGGGAGGAGGAGCGCCTGCCCTTGGCGGCCCTGAGGCGCCAGGTGGAGGCCCGGCGCAGCCTGGGCCCGGCTCCCGGCTCCCGGGCGTGGTCCACCCAGGTGGCGGCGCTGCTGCGGGAGCTGCGGGCCGAGCTGGAGGCGCTGCGGGAACTATTGGAGGATTGAGTCACCGGCTCAGGGGGCGGCTCCCTACAGGTGGTTGAAAAAGGTGACTCAGCGAAGGGGCCAGGGGTCACAAACCTCTCCCCTCCCCTGAACCCCCCTCTTTAATCCCCATAAATGGGATTCGGCTGGGCCAAACGGGGAAAAACCGGCCCGCCTCATCCCGCCAGGCTCTTCCCCGGCCTGCTGACCAGATCTGGTCCGGTTCGAAAATCCCTGCGCGCCCTTCTCATTCCTGGGCACACCTGAGGCCCCGCAGGGGTCAACCCTCCCAGGACCCCCCTGCCCTATTCCTTGCTGCCTTTCCCGTTGCCTCAATCCTACAAGCCGGCCGAGGCCCTCAGAAACGGCGGTCCAGGGAGCGGTACTGGATGGCTTCGGCGACGTGGGCCGGGGCGATGGCCGCCTCCCCCTCCACATCGGCGATGGTGCGGGCGATCTTCAGGATGCGGGTGTAGGCCCGGGCGGAGAGGGCCAGGCGTTCCATGGCCCGCTCCAGGAGACGGCGGCTGTCCTCGGTCAGGGCGCAGTGTTCCTTGAGGAGGCGGGGGCTCATGTGGGCGTTGCAGAAGATGCGGGTGCGGGCGAAGCGGCGGGCTTGGCGGTGCCGGGCGGCCAGGACCCGTTCCCGGAGCTCCCGGGAACCGCCGCCGTCGGGGCCGCCGTCCAGCTCCCGGAAGGGCACGGCGGGCACCTGGACCTGGAGATCCAGGCGGTCCAGGAGGGGGCCGGAGATGCGGGCCCGGTAGGCGTTGATCTGGGAGCGGGGGCAGGTGCAGGACCGCCGGGGATCGCCGAAAAAGCCGCAGGGGCAGGGATTCATGGCGGCCACCAGCATGAAGCGGGCCGGATAGGTGAGGGTGGTGGCGGCCCGGGAGATGGTGACGCAGCCGTCCTCCAAGGGTTGGCGCAGGACCTCCAGGGTGGCCCGTTTGAATTCCGGCAGTTCATCAAGGAAGAGGACCCCATGGTGGGCCAGGGAGACCTCGCCGGGGCGGGGAGTGGTGCCGCCGCCGATGAGACCGGCATCGGAGATGGTGTGGTGCGGGGCCCGGAAGGGGCGACGGGTGAGGAGGGGCCGCCCGGGAGGGAGGAGACCCATGATGCTGTAGATCTTGGAGGTCTCCAGGGCCTCCTCGAAGGTGAGGGGGGGCAGGATGGAGGGGAGGCGTTGGGCCAGCATGGTCTTGCCGGCCCCGGGGGGCCCCACCATCAGGACGTTGTGGCCCCCGGCGGCGGCCAGCAGCAGGGCCCGTTTGACGGGTTCCTGGCCCCGGACCTCCCGGAAGTCCAGGTCGTCTTCCGGTTCTGCGGCCAGGAGACCGGGAGTGGAGGGAGGCACGGGAGAGAGATCCTCCCGGCCGGCGAGAAATTCCACCGTCTGGGCGAGATTTCCCAAGGGGTAGGCCTCCAGACCCTGGACCACGGCGGCTTCCGGGGCGTTGTCCCGGGGGAGGATGAGGCTTAAGCCCGCGGCCCGGGTGGCCAGGGCCATGGAGAGTACCCCCCGGGTGGGCTTGAGGCTGCCGTCCAGGGAGAGCTCCCCAAAGAGGAGAAAGCGCGCCAGACGCTCCGGAGGGATGAGGCCCTGGGCAGCCAGGAGGGCCACGGCCACCGGCAAATCAAAGCCGGTGCCCTCCTTGCGGACATCGGCGGGGGCAAGGTTGATGGTGATGCGGTTGGCCGGGAACTGGTAACCGGAATTTTTCAGGGCGGCCCGCACCCGGTCCCGGGACTCCTTGACCGCGGCCTCGGGCAGGCCCACGACGCTGAAGGCCGGCAGACCCGGGGCCAGATCCACCTCCACGGAGACGAGGTAGGCGTCCACCCCCTTCAGGGCACCGCTGATGGCTTTGGCCAGCATGGCAGGTGAAAGGAATAGGCTTCCTGCACGACCGTTCCGGAATTCTTTTTCAGTGGGGCCGGTGAAGCCCTCCCCCAACCCCCGCTGGTGGAGGGGGCTTGGGGGATGGGGGCCACTGGCCCTTACCCGCTGGCTATGGCCTGCTTCCGGGGGGAGGGGGCCAGGGGGCTCCGACCCCGGCCCCCTCCCCCAACCC
>JAILZL010000068.1 GCA_023512475.1 Syntrophobacterales bacterium | reverse complement strand
CCCTTTAAAATTGCTACCTTCCAATATGGTTATGCCCATCTGGCAGGGCAGGTTGAAGGGCCGGAAATGGATTGTTGGCTCCAGCAACCACGGCTGCTGGCTGGGGAGCTATGAATATGAGAAGCGGCTTCTGTTTGAAAGCACCGTAAAAGAGGGAAGCATTGTGTTTGATGTGGGGGCGCACGTGGGCTATTATTCCCTCCTGGCCTCCATTCTAGTGGGATCAGCCGGCCGGGTGGTGGCCTTCGAACCGCTGCCTGAAAATGTTGCCTACCTTAAAAAACACATTCAGTTAAATCACCTCAAAAATGTGATAGTCATCAAAAAAGCGGTTTCCGACTGCACCGGCGAAGCCCTGTTCCAAGAGGGTTCCAGCCGTTCAACGGGGCACCTTTCCTCTCAAGGAAACCTCAAAATTCAGACCATCAGCCTGGATGATTTTGTCCGCGAAAATCCCGGCTTGGCGCCTGACTACCTCAAGATAGATGTAGAAGGCGCTGAACTGGCGGTATTGGTCGGGGCCAGAAAGCTCCTGGCCGAAAAAAGGCCTACCATTTTCCTGGCCACCCATGGCCGGGAAATTCATCGGGAATGCTGCGATTTCCTGTTGGCGAGAGGCTACCAATTGTCTCCCATCGGCTTAAAAAGCATAGAAGATGCCGATGGAATCTTGGCATCCATGGTTCGGTGCTGCCATGAGACGAAACAGGAAAAACGGGAAAAATGAAAAAATAAATTGACTGCTGGCCACCGGCTAGCATCTATCTAAGGTGCTGACATGGCTAAAGAAATGGAAACCCCTCAATTTTTGGAACGAGCCCATCCAGGCCGTACCATCCATGACTACCTCCGCATCCTGCTGCGCCGGCGCTGGGCTGTCCTGGGCGTATTTCTCCTTCTGGTCGCCACCACCGCGCTTTATTCCTTCACCGCCACCCCGGTTTATAAAGCCGCGGTGCAGATCCTCATTGAAAGGGCGCAGCCGCAGATCCTGGACGGCCATGCAACGTAAAATAATTACAGTGGACCGGTGGCGACAGGCCCAAGAGGTAGAAGAAAAATATTGGGAAAGAGTGAAGAACGATGCCGCTGAATTCATGCGCATCATATATGAAAAGTATCATTTCATTCACTCTATAAATCAGCATTATCCGGAAGCATTAGTTCCTCCCAACGGTCGTCCTGGTGAAGCATTGGAAATAGGTATCGGTTCTTTAGGGATTGCAGTAGCGTTAATACTGGAACCACCCGAAGCCTGGAATACTACTGGAGTAGACCCCCAGCCTAAATCCAACCCTGGCAGACTTCCCATGCCTCTTCTAGCCTTTTATGAAAAACTTATGCAAAGAAATCTTACTTATGTACAGACCTGTGCAGAAAACCTTCCTTTTAATTCAAACCATTTTGATCTAGTGGTCTGTTACAATGTGTTGGACCATACTCACAACCCTTACGCCATATTAAAGGAGATTTATCGCGTCTTGCAACCCGGTGGCTATTTTCTTCTGGGATTGGATGCCTTGAGTCTGGCAAGCTGGTTGCGACACAGGCTTTTTATAGAAGATATCGCTCATCCATACAAGTTCCTTCCCTGGCAGGTTGAGAGACTTTTACCCGCCCATGGATTCCAGTTGTTGTATTTCACCAAAGATAAAAATGAATTATGCCGTAGAATAATTGGCAAGGCAAGAAGGCTCATTGCCGTGGGTAGAAAACCCGGCAATAAGTGAAATCCGTCATGCGCCACGAAAAAGCCGCGCTCCTGACCTTCATTACCAGCATGATCATCAACCTGTGCAACGTCGGCACCGGGATCCTGACTGCTCGTATTTTGCTCCCCGAAGGCCGAGGTGAACTGGCCACCATCATTCTTTGGCCCAGCATTCTGGCAGGCTTGGGCCTCATGGGAACAAACTGGTCCTTGGCTCGGGAAATCGCCGCACACCCAGAGAAGGAAGGGGACCTGTCCCGTACCAGTCTCTCTTTAAGCTTGCTGCTGGCCTTTGCCGCCATGGCCTTGGGATATTATCTGCTTCCCCACCTCCTGCCAGCTGACAAGCAGCACCTCTTGAGCCTCAACCGTTTCTACCTGCTTTGGATACCTCTCAATTTTGTGGCCCTTCATCTTCTGGCCCTGGACCAAGGTACCCTTCGCTGGTGGAGCTATAACCTAGTCCGCCTTGCTGTGGTCATCCCTTATCTTCTTTGCCTGATCGGATTTTGGCTTGCCCGGATCTACTCGGTCGCCTACTTTGTTGTGGCCCTTCTGCTTAGCAATCTGTTGGCAGCTTCGCTTCGGGTTTTTCTCCAGTGGCGTGCAATCGTCCGAGGACGGGTCTCCCTTTCCCTGGCCCTTACCATCCTAAGGAAAGGCCTCCCTTACTTTCTGGCCGCTGCAGCCGGAGTTGTGGCCTTGCAGATGGATAAGGCCCTGGTGGTGAGCTGGCTTTCCACCCAGGCCGTGGGTTTATATGCCGTGGCTTTCTCGTTTGCCTCAGCGCACGCCTCCCTCGCCGGGGCCCTGGGAACAGTCTCCTTCGCAGCTTTGGCCAATGAACCCGATCGTCACCGGCAAGGCCAGTTTCTGGCCAAGGTCTTCCGCCAGGCCTGCTGGCTCTATCTGGCGGCGGGCGCCGGCGTGGCCCTTTTGGCTCCCGTGGCCATTGTCCCCCTCTTCGGGAGGGAATTCGCCCCGGCAATCAAACCCGCGGTCATCCTGACTCTGGCCACCTCTGTGGCCGCCCTTGGTAAAATCATTGATGAGTGTCTTAGGGGCGTGGGCCAAACCCACCCGGGCATCGTGGCCCAGTTTGTCAATGGTGGTCTGATGGCCTTAGCCGCCTCCTGGCTCATCCCTTCCCTCGGCCTGACAGGCATGGCCGCCGCCGCGGTGGCGGGCGCTTTGGCCCAGCTCCTGGTCTTGCTGGCAGGGGGGATGGCTCTGTTCGGCTTAAGCCCGGCTCAGTTCTGGGGCTTTCGGCGCACGGAACTGCAAATCCTTTGTCAGCGTTTTCTCACCTACTTGCCAAAAAAGGCCTGAAGCATGGCAAATTCCCATCTTCCCCAAATCATCGTCGCCCAGCTGGGGGCCCGGATGCATTATGCGGTGCCGGTGCTCCTGCACCGGGCCGGGATGCTGGCCCACTTTTATACCGATGCTTATGTGGGGCCGGGGAGCGCCTGGCATTGGTTGACCAGGGTGGCCCCCCTTATCCCGGAGTCCTGGCGGCCCGCCGGATTCAGGCGGCTGCGCCAGCGCCGGGCTGACGGCCTGCCCGCGGCCAGGGTGACCGCCTTCAATCTCCTGGGATACCGCTATGCCCGGGCCTTGGCCCGAGCTGTGGAGGCCCGGGAGAGATTCACCATCCACCGGAAATTCGGAGACCTTTTCTGCCAGGCGGTTCTCCGCCAGGCCACCCTTGAGGGGGACGCGGTGTATGCCTTTCAGGGTGCCGCCCTGCCCTTGCTTAAAAGCCTCAAACCCCGGGGCTGGCGCGGCTTCTATGAGCAGTTCATTGCCCCGGCGGCCATTGTGTATCAAATATATCGGGAAGAACACCGGCGCTGGCCGGAGTGGGAGGAGAGCCCATTGATAGCTCCCGATCAGCAAAACTGGCTGGAAAGGCACGAGCAGGAGACCTGGGAGGAGGCGGATGTCCTCATCTGTGGCTCGGAATTTGTCCGCCAGGGGCTCCTGTCCCAGGGAGCGGCCCCGGAGAAAATCCAGGTGGTCCCCTACGGCGTAGAACTGGGCGGCTATACAGTCCAAAAACCGCCCTGGGACGGCCGCCGGCCCCTGCGCCTGCTGTTTGTAGGCCTGGTGACCATACGTAAAGGGGTGCAATATCTGACCCTGGCCCTGGAGCAGCTCCGGGGGCTCCCCCTGGAGGTTAGAATCGTTGGCCGGGTGGCTCTGAAAGAGCCGGGCCGGGCCCGTCTGGCCAAGGTGGCCCAGCTCACCGGCCAGGTGCCCCGGATGGATGTGAGCCGGCATTATCACTGGGCCGATGTCTTTGTTTTGCCTTCCCCTTGCGAAGGATCCGCCACCGTCACTTACGAGGCCCTGGCCCATGGCCTGCCCGTGATTACGACCTTTAACGCCGGCTCGGTGGTGCGGGACGGGGTGGAGGGCTATATCCTCCCCATTCGGGATCCGGAGGCCTTGGCCGGCAAGATTGCGCACCTCTATCGGAATCCGGACCTGGTGGCCTGGATGTCTGAAAACGCCCGGGCCCGGGCCCGGGATTTCAGCTGGGAGAAATACGAGGAGCGCCTCACAAGCATAATAAAAACCGTATATCACGACAAAGTTTAGAAAACTCAAATCATGGCATATTACTTGATTCTCTGCTTTATAGGCATGGTACTCTACACCGCTATTATCGGCCGGCGTCAAGTGCTGCGTTGGGATAGTATTGCCGGATTTTATCTGTTCTGTTTCACCCTGGCGTTCTTTTTGCGCCCATGGTATATTTTTGAGGTTCAGTACAACAAACTATTTTATCAGTTGGGGTTAGAACCCTTCCAAGACTGGTGGTCCTGGGATGATTTGGGTATAAAATTGGGGATTGCCATAATTCTGGGTCTGAGTTGCTTTGCCCTGGCCTATCGCAAGATGGTCCATAATAACAAAGACTCAGCAACTGTTGCGCTTTCCGATGCCGCCAATCTGAAGAGCTTCCGAGCGGTGGTGATCAAATTGAGCCTGGTTTTGGCTGCCCTGGCCACCATCTGCATCCTGTATTATCATGCTTTCCCTGGAATCCGGGATGCTCCCCAAGCCACTTGGGTCGTTTTGCCGGACTATAGCGGCCGCGGCTTCAGCGGCACCACCGGGTATCTGGTGAATATGGAAAAATTTGCCATACCCGCAGGGGTCATCTTTTTGCTGGCCACCGGCAATATAGTTCTCACCTTGGCTCTCCTGGTTCCTTTCCTGGGCCTGCGGTTGTGGTGGGGATGGTATCGCCAAGGACTGGTGCACTTGGCCCTGAGCCTTGCAGTGGCCGCCAAAATTGCTCCATTCAGCAGGAAAGTCAAACGCCGCGCTGCCATAGGAGTGGCGGTTCTCCTTTTTCTGGCCGCGGCGCTTCTCGGTATCCTGGGAGAGCAGAGAAATGCTTTCCAAGCCTATCTCAGGGAACATTCTGGTGCCTTAACCCAATACATAGAGAAAAATAAAGAAGGCTATCTCAATTCCCTGGTGGGCTTTGAGATCTCCCTGCATTGGCTCAAATATTCGCCAGAAAAATATCCTTTTACCTGGGGTTCCAATTACTTCTATCAACTGTTCATCCTTCCCATTCCCCGGGTGCTCTGGCCTGGCAAACATAATATCTTTGCCGCATACACTCCTGCCACTTATGAGGACTTGGGCCTGAAGCGCGGCTACACCTAAATGGCCAAATTTGATATCAATTTTCTCTGTATTGTCATTGCTCTGGGGGCGCTCGTTTTCATCTTGGCCGATCTTTATTGGGGAATTTTTGTCATCCTCCTGGCTCAGCCCTTTTTCATTTCCATGCTCTCAGAAGGACCCGGAATCGGATTGAGCAAGGTGCTATATGGGATTCTGTTCGCCCTTTGGTTCGGACTCTGGAGTTTTTCCAAAAGGTCGGGGAGCAGGCCCTTTTCTTTACCGGCTGCTCCTTCTGTAGCTTTACCAGCCTTGGCCCTGGGGTGTTACCTGGGCCTGGCTATTCTGCTGGGTCTGGCTTATGGCGCCAATTTCGGAGATATTGTCAGGGACCTCAGTCAATATGTGGGGTATCTTGCGGTATTGCCACTTCTGGATTTGGTCCGGACGCCAAAACAGGCCAGAAAACTGATCTTCTTTCTGGCCCCAGTGGGGTTGGCCAGTTCCCTGATGGGCGACGTCCACGCCAGCGCCATCAGACAAAAATTGGAGGTAAACCCTGTTCTGGACACTTTCGCCGCGGCGGGACAATATGG